>DKEW01000029.1:0-4367 GCA_002452265.1 Pelobacter sp. UBA6812
TCCACGTTCGCCCTCGACACGGAAATACGCCGGACGCCTTCGACAAACATAAGCGCCACCATCGCCCGGTCGCGCTTGGCCTTGAGTGATTCACCGGTCGGAATAACGGCAGCCAGCGCCTCAGCCTGTTTCTTTGAGAAGCTTTTCCGGCGGGTCTTGGCCCTCCGATCCCTGGGAGCCTTGACATCGAGGACAGGATTGTAAGGGATGAAACCCTTCTTGTGAGCAGAGTGGTAAAAGCGCCGCATAGCCACCAACTTGATCTGGATGGTCTGCTTGCTGTACCCAGTGACAATCGTTTCTACCTTCACTCGGCCTGCCGGCGTCTTCTTCCACCTGGTCTTTACCCATTCGGCCTCGACCAGGTAGCGGCGGTATCTCGTTACATCCTCTTCGGTGACGGTACCAGGATTTAAACCGTTTTCTACGCACCAATCCAGCCACTTGTTAAAGTGATAGATATACTGCTTGACCGTAGTCTCGGTTGCATCTCCATTTGCAATGTCGAGAGAGAACCACTCCTGAGCGAAGCGGTTCAGATCGTCCTGGTTGCCAGAGACAAAAGTAGCATAACGAGCGGCATCTACCGGTACCCCCGCTTGCCTCTGCAAGTAGGACAGGGGAGAGGGCGGTAATATCTGCGTATCCTGTGGCATTACAATAAATCCGATTCTGCAGGTACTGCTTCCGCAAGGGCTGCATCAGCAATGGCGTTGATTTGTTCCAGTCTGTGACGCAATGATTCCGCTGTGACACTATCTTCCGGCAGTGGTGGTGTTTTGCAGCTCTTGAGAGCCGCTTCAAGATCGCGGATGCGGTATGCAAATTCGTATGGAGCGTTCAACACACTACCTCTACCTTGTTGTGTTAATATCTGAAATCAAATCAGCGCGAACATTGAAGAAAGCCGATTCACCTTTTTGAATAAAAACAGGATGGTTACCAACTATTCCAGTTCTGTAAAGCTGGCCAATCATGTCTTTCGCTATACCTACAACTCTGTACCTTTTTCCCTTATAGGTACAGAAGACCGCTTTCCCTGTTTCACTCAATTCTTCAATCTTGGCTATATTGATAGACTCCATGTCCAATGGTGGTTTTGCATTTGCACAACCACAACAAAGAAACACACAAAAAACAACACACAAAAAACAACTATGTTTTTTCATAGACCGTCCTTTCCTTGCAACCCAGCACAAAGCGGCGCCGCCGGCAGCCATGGTAGCAGAAACAATCCACGCCATAGTACCAAGCCAAAGCTTTGGATCAACCAAGGCCAAGTGAGCTATGCCGCCACCAAAGAAAATCCACATGACGCCAACGGAAAACCAATATTTGCCAGAAAGATCAATTTGCATGTAATTTGCCTCCACTGTATACGTCATTAGGTTCATATTTCATCCCGCACCACACATATCGTTTGCCATACTTGCCGATCGGAGAAACTGGCGTGGCAGTTAAACCCCTCGACAGTGGCTTTTCTTCAACATGGATTTGGGAACCTGCCGGGCAATCAAACCACGCGAGAGTGTTGGCAGCGCATTCAGACCTACCCTGCAGTATTCGTCCGTCATCGCATAACGCGGCGGCGCTCGGCGTGGCAATAGATGGCGGCTCCACCGGGAGGCACACCCCGTAAGTTACATCATAAGCATAACCTGCAGGGCAGACATCCGGGAGACCAGCAACTTTCCCAGTATGTGCTGTACGGAACAACGGCAGCCCGAAGACAAGGACGCACAAACTTATATAAACAGTCCAAATTACGTGTTTCATGGTTTAGCCTTCTCTTTTTTATGATCCTGCCGCGGCCAGCCGCAGTTTGAACAAGTATGGATGGCCTTGTAGTGCGGCGTAAAATCCCGGCACGGATACCGCTTGGGCCGAAATCCGACGCCTTCCACCTTCGGCGCAACATCCTTCTCCTCTACAACAATCTCCACGGTCTTGATCCGCCGCCCGGAGTTTACGTCATACCGGTACCGGACCGCGACCAGATCGTCGCCGTATTTATTTGACTCTTTGAGGGTGCCCTTTTGACCAGCAGTCAGGCAGGACCTTGTGCGCCAGTCGGATTTACGATATTTCATTTTGTCCCCAAATCACCTAAATCAAAAAACTGCTTTGGCGGAAGGCCCAATTTTGCCCTAACGGCATTAAGCCTATCGTGGCATTCCTGCTGAGTTATCACCTTCCCACGAAATAAATTTATAATATTATTAGCATCTCGTGTCGAACACTCTACGGAATGATCAGTAACAGCAGTATTACTCTCGTCTATCATGAAATTTTCTGAGGATAGTTGGCTTGCTCCGTCCGATGCCTTCGGAGAGCAAACTTTGCCCCACGCAAAATCCAAAATCATACCGAGAATCGTTGCAAATACAACCGATCCAATACACATCGCTGAGTATCTGCTATGGTCTGAAACCAAAGGTATGCCGAGAGTAGCCAAAAGCGCAAAATAGCCAGTTATTGCGACCTGGATTGAAAACACTTTGATTGGAAAGCTTTGGAAAGTAACGACCACCGATGCCATCACCATGGATAGCAAGACGCAGAATGAGGTCACCAAAACCAGTTTCATGTCTGAAGCGTTTTTGGTGGCGTTAATAATACTCCTGAAAAGAGCGAGGTCAATGATTGCCGTAACCATTGAACAAAGGGCAAATATCACCCCGTAAAGCATCCTTTTTTCTGTTGGGTCAAAGATTTTTTCCATCGCAACACCTCTTGTCGTTAATTATTGCCGTTTTTGATACTCAAACTATCTTGATGTTTACCAGTGAGACACAAAACCCGTTGCGACTCATTTTGGCCGTTTTTGAGAGACCATTTTAAGTCGCAAGCAATTACAAGTAGTTACAAAATACATTACTCGCAACAACTAAAAACTGACAATGGAGCCCAAACCAACATTCTTTTTACACGAAAAGCTGTATAGTACCACAACATCCCGGCTAGTAAGTATCCAGGGGCTACATACCAAGGGGGTTCAGGCGCAGTGTTAAGCTACCAGCCACACAACAAGACAACCATTCCGAAAGTGCTCAATAGCAAACCAGTGCAATAAACAGCAATAGTTATCCACCGCCTATTACCACCAGCATGGACAGAAATCAAAAAACCGCAGCAAATGAAGAGCATTGGCAAGATGAACTCGATGAAAATAGATTTTTGCTGTATTGCTTGCCGGAATAGCCCCATCAAATCATCTCCTTCAAACCTTGCCGCGCTAGCCACGGCTCTGCAGCCTCCAGGAACTTCACCACTTTCTTTAAGTCAAACGCCCTGTCAGCGTCCGACCGGAGATGTGTTTCGGCATCGATCCAAATATGAGTAGCGCCGACAACCGGCTCAAGCTTCTGCAGCTGCCCTGCCACGTTTTCCGGCGACAAGCCACCGGCATAGCCGCAGGGGATCTGGAGTGGGGCAGGCCACTCGTCAGGCAGGATACCGGCACCGTGCGACAGGTCAAAAAGCGCTGAGATATTCGAGTGACCGTCTTTGATGGCCCGGTCCACCATCCTGGTGTTAACATTGTCGTATTGGAAGATGATCGAGTGCCCGGTCTCGCTCAGTCCGGTTAGGACATCAGATAATCCTTCGTGATCAACCTCATGCGGTTGGGCATGGGTGTTCAACTGGAACCGGTCAAACACACCAGGAGACATGAAGTCAGGGTGAATATCAGTCAGCTCCTGGTATGGCCAGCGGCCCATCAGTATCTCCCGAACCCATGATCCGCAGATGTGGCCTGCAAACGGCATGCTGGAGGTGCCACGCCGCTCTAACATCTGCCGAAGCCACTCTCTTGATGGGAACCGGCTGCTGCCGGCAGCATCCCGTTCGTAACGCCGGTATCCAGACAGGAAGATGCTGTCGTCACAGGAGAAATACCAGCCCTGCTGAACAGCGTCCGTGTCAGACCGGGAAACGACCGTCGACCGGATCAGCTTGAAGGCTTTGTTATACGTCCGTTGCCGGCGCATGGCGAGGGAAGGGAAAGTAAGTAGCTCGTTCATGATATTTTTCCTCTTACTTAGAGCTTTTCGTGTTTTTGGAAACTGATTGTATCCCCCCGAAACAGTGGCGCCGTTAAAGTAATTGCTGCGCAGCACGCACCGCTGAATCATAACGACCATCTTCAATCTCAGCCACCACCTCAGGCGTGAACACGGAGGGGTAAGACTCGATCAACCTCGACGGAATGTCCGGGCAAGGCGGACTGCCTATCCGCCCGAGAAGTGACCACTCGGCGTAAAGGGGCAAAATTACCAGCACAGACCGGATATAGCTTGCGGCTTCCGGCGACAAACCAGCCGGAACACCCCACTCATCAGGCATGTTGTGCGTCAGATCCCGCA
>DKEW01000029.1:4448-5065 GCA_002452265.1 Pelobacter sp. UBA6812
TTGTAGGCAATCCACGCGACTACCACCAAGAAACACATAATCGCAACCGACACACTATTCATAACCCCTCCGAATCGCCCCAGTACAACCACACATCCAAACAAAAGAAGAACTGCAACCACCGAAGAAACCAACCTATTTCCTAAAATAACCGTCCCCAAGTTTCGCCCTAACCTCCCGGATAACCAAAAAAGGGGTAGTACCAAGCCGAGAAGCTATTTGCCTGGCGCTTAACCCAGATTTCGCAAGCCTTAGAGCCGCCTTAATATCCGTTAACGGCCTCCGACTAGGAGTCCCCTTCGGCTTTGGCGCTATACCAGCCGCATTCGCCCACCTATGCACAGTAGCAAGAGACACACCATACTTTTCGGCGATAACGGGGTAACTCCCACCATCCCTGGCCGCCTGGACAACAAGCTGCTTGGATGGATGCTCACGAGTACCTCTCGCCGCAGAAATTTTCCGGGGGACCTTAACCCCACCGCTTTTGGCTATGCGGGTAACAGTTTGAGGACACAAACCGTTCCTTTAAACCTGCCCATACATAGCCAAAGGCAACAAAGCTATACATAGATTGGTTTACCACGGGATGTCTCCCATGACGTCAGCCGAACAGT
>DKEW01000029.1:5105-10450 GCA_002452265.1 Pelobacter sp. UBA6812
AAATGTGCTGCAAGCACCGCTGTGTAGATCTTTTTGACGTCCGACCAGAACGACCATACATGCTTTGACGCATTCCTTGCAGGTAGCGCAAAGGTGACATGATCGCCTTTAGGGGTAGGGATGGTTACCTCCCCCTTGGTCGAACGCTCGCGGAGACCACAACCGCGTCGAGCGATAACCAGGGACGCCGCCTGATGAACGGAAATCCCCTTCTTTTGTGCATAGGTCACCAGGCCGATGATGGAGCTGTAGGCCGGGTTGACTTCGATAACTTCAATGCCGTGCCGGTAGGCTCTGGACTTGATCCCTTCTGTGATGGCACTGTAGCTCAAGCTTGAAAGCATCCGGGCGTGCCGGGGATCTTCTTTTTCCAGAGCAGCCTTCTTCTTCGAGAAGTCCAGCTTTTCGATGACGACCGGCTTGGATGCTGCCGAGACCTTTTCGATGATTCGCTTCACCGCATCACCAATCAGCGCCTTGGCCTGGTTGGTGTCCTTGCCGTAGGTCACCAACGGGATAACCTCGGTGCCGATCAGATTGCCAAACCGGTCAGTTTCACTTACGGCCAGACAGTCGGCGTTGATATCAACACCGATAGCGCCGGCTGTTTTGATCGACTTTGTTATTATCTCCGGCAGGCTGGTTGTGATGANNCCCGCCAGCCTTTGTCGTCACGGAGGAACCGGTACGACAGTGCCTGTGGATTTCGCATCGCCTGGCGGATCACGTCCTGACCGTAGGGAATACGGATGTTTCGCAGCTCGATATACTGAGCCTCTTTCGAGAGCGAACGCAGCCGAAGATTGAAACTGCCATCCAGGTTGGCGCTGACGGTACAACCCTGGCAGCCTGATGTCTCGTCTTTGGAACCGAGAACATAAAACTGGGACGATCTCTTTGACTCCCAGTCGCGCTTCCAGTCGTCGTGGTGCGCGTAGCCGTTCTTTGCCAATTCGAATTGGGAGCGAAACAGGCGCCTGCTGCCGAAACAGATGGATGGATCGCCGCTCTCGACCCGTTGCTCTATCCTGGCAAGCCTGGACTCCAGAATATGCAGACGACGTTTCTTCTGGTGCACCACAAAGGAAGATCGGCTCTTACTGATTACCTTCTTCGCTATAGCAATCCGTGACTCGACTTCATCCTTCTGTAGAGGCAGCAGTTCTCGGATCGAAGCGATCTTCCCTTCCAGGTTCCGGGCAATGGCGTTGAACTGACGGGCCGTGATGCTGTGGCGAATCAGGTATTCGTTTTTGAATGACGCAGCAGGTTTCCCGTGCCGGCGCATGTCGGCATACAGGCAACGCTCGACATGGTTATAATGCCGGGCGTAGCCGTCAAGGAATGACAACTGGTATTGATCCAGATCAAGTCTTCCCTGGTATGTGGCAACTCTACTCTGTGACATGCTCGTTGGCCTCGGCACTTAAAATCTGTTCAGATTAGTGATATGTAATCAGGTTTAAGCAGATATTTGTGAATCTGTTAAAACCCCCAAAACACAAACAATGTATTGCGCCCACCGTACCAAGTCTGCCACAAAATGTCAACAAAAGAGATTTATTGTTGACAATAAATAAAATCCGGCTATCCTAAGTTGCAAGAAATCAGCACAACCTTTTTGCACATTTTTTATGCAAAACGATGAACTCGCCAATATCACAAAAAGGTTTTACCACACATAGTGGTTTCTGAATGACTTATCCACATCTGGTGTGGACAAGCCCCTGTCAAGCACAAAATGTTGTGTTTTGGAGCAAAAATTGGTTGACTTCCCTAAACCCAAACAAGGTCGCGGCCGGCCTAAAAAAACTACCACCATGACGGGCAACCTCGCCTTCCGATGCCCCCAGCATCTGGTGGATTGGTTAGAGGCCGAGGGGCTGAAAAGAGGTCTCGGTATTGGGGATATGGCACGCATGTATCTATTGGAATTGAAAGCGCAAAAGAAGGAAGAAGGCTAGGAGGTGCCGTCATGGCCCGACGCAAAGCATCAGAAGAAGGACAAAAACGATTCGACGGCTTCGGCCTGTGCGAGCTGGCCCAGGTAGATCCCGATCGCAACCGCCGCCGGTATTACTGCCTGCTACTACAGCCAGGCCTGTTCGAGATATCGCTGCAGCGCCAGTGGGGCCGCCTCGGCTCAAAAAAGCTGAGAGTCAGGGACGAATCCTTTGGCAGCCTGGATCTGGCCATGCAGCGGGCCAATCGCTTGTATAGGGAAAGGCTGAGGAGGGGTTATCGGGAGTTTTGATTCCCCCTCCTCCTGCATCACTCCGCCATGCCGCCCCAAAACTCCTGTTCCTCACCAGAGAACATCCGATCGATATCCATGGTGATCAACAGGCGATCGGCATGATTGAACACACCGGTGATGAACTCCTGGCCGATATCGCCGGATACCACCGTCGGTGGCGGCTGAATATCGCTTGCAGGAATCCGGATCACCTCAGACACCCCATCCACAATAAAGCCGGTCAACCCGCCAACGACATCCATCACCATGATCCGGGTGTGCAGATCGTGGTCGACCTCCTGCAACCCGAACCGCTTTCGCATCGAGATAATCGGGATCACCTTGCCACGCAGGTTGATAATCCCCTCCACATAATGCGGCGTATTTGGCATCTTGGTGATGCCGGGCATCCGGATAATCTCCCGGACCTTCAAGACCTCTACACCATACTCTTCATTGCTCAGCATGAAGCTGACCAGTTGAATCAGTTCATTGCCGCTGGTTGCGGAGCTGGCACCATCCGATTTGACCAAAGCTTTTGTTGTCACTTGCAACTCTCCCCTCCCACGCCTCACAGGCCTAACGGATTAACAAACAAGCACTGCAATCTCTTTGAATCCTCAAGCTGGTTGTACTGATTCCACTGCCCCATTTCCAGCCAACACTTCTTGGGATTGGTACCTTTCCGCACCACCATGAAACGACTGCCCTCGAATTCACCAAAAGAAGCACCAGAATTGGACGCAGCCACCATCAACCTGACAATAAAGGTATTGATGCAGTCGCCATGTTGCGCGGGGACATAAACCGGCTGGCTCGCCGCTTGAGCAGCCGCCCCCTCCCCTATCATACCAAGAGAGACCACTAGAGCGAGAGCTATCACACAGAGCGAACACCTCACCACCAACCTCCGAATCCAGCCGCTACCACCACTCCAAGACCGATCCAAACCATCGCCCCCATCACGCTATGAAACGCCACTCTCACATCCTGATTAGACGGCAACGCCGCGGTCAGTAGCAGAAAAGCCATGACATAGCCACCAAGAGTCTGCCTCTGGTGCACCCACCACGCTAAAGGCAGGTTGATTGCTAGTGGCGCCAACCCAACCCAAAAAGCATTGTACCAGGTGATTCTGTTGCACTTGACGCAACCTAGTACCCACCCTCCCCCGCCGGCCCGCCGAGGCGAGATGTCAATGTCTGTTGGCCCAGCAAAAGTGATCAGTGCGGCGGCAAGGTGCGCCAACTCATGCAATAGCGTGGATGGCAACCTCAGAAGCACCATTGAGAGCGTACCCATGCGGCTGGCACGACCGTGAAGNNACGTGAGGGTGAAGAAATCAGGCACGATCGTCTGAAACAGCACGGTCGAGCAAAAGGATCATCATTTGACTAAGCGTACGGTTTTCCTCCGCAGCCCGAGCCTCAAGCCTGTCCCTCAAATCATCAGGAAGCCTAAAGGTGTACGAAGACCTGGTCCTTGCCTGCCTGGTTTTGACTTTTTTGTCCCTCAACATATTTCAATCCCTCCAAAAGACCAAGGCACCCAAAGCAAACGCCAAAAAACCAGCAAATGCGGGTACGAACTTGAAGCCCCCCTTGGCGGGCGCTCCCCTTTTAATCTTGACGGACCTTGGCCAAACCAACCCTGCTTCTCCACGGCGACCAGATAAAGGCCGGTAAAAACTACCGACAGCCTGGTTCCGTGTGAGTAAAAATCCTTTGAAGCGCAGATACAAATCTTTATCCGGGGCGTAGGCCAACGGATTCTGCAGGAAGCGCCCGGCGTCTGACGTGGCCAATCCGGGCATCTCGTAGACAGCATTACCAGAGACACACGTCGGGCGACCATGATGCAAGGCAGACATGCCGACAGTGCTGTTGATGGTGAACACGCCATCGACACGCTGAAGAATCGTCGGAAGATGCCCCTCCACCACATACCAGATTCGATCTGCGCAATCATAACGCTTCGACATGTCGGAAATCAATCGATCATAGTTGTGGTGAGGGTCGAGCGGATGGTGCTTGATCAGCATCCTGGCATTGTCTGGGGCATGGATAGAGAACATCATGATAGACCACTCAATGAATGCCCCAACACTAGGGAACCGGGAGTGATGCAAAACCTGGGAATCGTTGGCCACCTGGAGAGGCACAAGAAACTTGCATCCCTCACCAGAGAAAAAAACATCCAACTTCTGTTTATCAGCACCGACACGAAGCACGCGCTTGCGCAACGACCAGCCCACCCAACGAAAACCTTCACCCCAGGTGAGGGTACGATTGTGCCGATAGAAAGAGAATTCATTCCGACAACGCTTCATCTCATACCCGTACTTCCAGGCATGGAACCAAGCATAAGGGCCCGGGTTGAACTTTTTGTTTCCGGCCAGCTTCGGATATCTCACCGGCGCATCCAGCCGTCGATAAAAATCAGGGTCACGGGGAATAGACGAAAAGCCGTTCACCCCGCCGACCTCGCACGTAACGAAGTGGGGTCGGAGATATCCCTCCTCAAACACCACCAGCTTAACATCATGTTTGGCAGCCACTTTCCTTGCAATCAGATGCATCGGCCGTGTGTCGCCAAAAACAACAACCTTATCGTACCGCTGCCGGCTGATAATGCCGTCGAGAAAGCAATCAAACCGATCCATCTCGTCCTTGTAATCAATGCCGCCAGGATAGTAGTACCGGTCACCGCCGTTGAAATTGACTTTGTCTACCGCAGCAGCCCCCGCCGCCAGCAGGTCATCGGCCAAGCGTCGGAAGAAGGGGCCCATCGGTCCCTGCAGCAACAAGAAACGCTTGCCGGCCGGGTCCAGCATTACCTGGGCAACCTGCTCAACTGTATTGGTACTTTCTTGTGAAAAAGAATCATGCGGCATGCAGCACCCCAAACGGAACGCCAACGACATCATCCCACTGACCGCGACCTTTAAGGATCAAATCACAACACTCGCGCACAGCTCCGCGGCCGCCCGGCTTAGCTGAAATCCGATCCACGATCTCGAAAAGATCCACAACTGCGTCAGACGGGGCCATCGAGAAACCGACCTGACGCAATACCGGGATGTCGATCACATCATCCCCCATGTAGGCGA
>DKEW01000029.1:10473-19575 GCA_002452265.1 Pelobacter sp. UBA6812
CCCTGACGCACGATTCCGATGCCCAACTCCTTCGCCCGCAAATCAACCACGACAGAATTGCGCGCAGTGATGATGCCGACCCGAACACCGGCCCGTTGAAGCATCTTGATGCCCTGCCCGTCCTTGACGTTGAACGACTTGATTTCCCGGCCTTCGGAATCCCAGACAATCTGGCCGTCAGTCAATACGCCATCGACATCAAGCAACAGAAGTTCGATTTTTGACAGCTTCTCAGTATGCACCGCAACGCCTCCGCGCGCCCATCCACTCGGGCCAGACACCAAAACCGGCCTGGCCAAGCAAATGCTTCACCTTGTTAAACTGCTTTCCAAGCCACCCTTGTCGAGAAATGCCTGGGACGTCTACTGCCTCCCGCTGCAAAACCAGAATTCTGACAGCATCTTCGGCTGTAATAAAATCACGGGTTACCGGATGGATATATTCCGGATACAAAATCAGCGTACCGGCAACCAATTGATTGACGGTGAGCACCCTCCCCCGTCGGTCGTCAGGAAGGATCGTCTTGTCTTCCGTCAAACCCCACCCCGCATAAAACGGCATGCCATAACAAACAACCTTCTTACCACGGATCAGTGCCTCGAAACCGGTCAGAGAAGTCATGGTGTGAACTTCGTCGCATTGCTCGACCAAGTTCAACATATCGCCGTCTTCAACAGTTAGGTCTGCAAGCATGGACGCAGCAGAACACTCAGCCCTGCCTGGGCGGTTGCCACTCACAACATCAGGATGCGGCTTGTAGATAATGAAGTCATCGGGGTGCGCAGCACGCACGGCCGCCATAAGCTGCTGGTCATCCGCAGGCCCGCCATTCGAGCCATACCTGAGCGAAGCATCACCAGGTACCTGGCCAACAACCAGCAACATCCGGCGACCTGGCTTTTTCCACCCTGAGAGGGCGACATCTTTCCCGCCGAGGTTGTACTTGGTCACGCGATGATCAATAAGTGCCTGCCGAAGTTTTTGTGCTCTGTTAACTACAATATCAGGGAAGGAGTGGGACAAAAGAATCGTCTCCAAGTCAGACGGCTTGGTGGCGTCATAATACAGGCCCCGCCGATCAATCACTAAAGACAACGGCGGAACAAGATTGGAGCCAAGCCCGACAGATCTTAGAAAACCGTCCTCCATAAAAAGCATTTGCGAGGAAGTTACCATCTTGGAAGTCACTGCTTCGTGCTGTTTGTACCCCCAGAGTGCAAGCCGGTCACGGGACCCTGACCACCAGGAACCAATATCGTTGCCATTCAAGCTAACCGGCGCAGGGCTGGTCCCGGTAAAGAAAGGTGCTACCACCTTATGCTTCCACCACGACATGCCGACACAAGCAACTCGTCTTTCGCTATTCAGCGCCCGTTTTTCCCGCTGCAGCAAGATATGGTGAATAACCCTGAAAATATCTCCCTCACCCCAGGTAATCGGATCAACATACTTGCAGCAAACCAGATAGGCAGCAGCAAAAATGTCCACAACAGTTCTTGCTTTACCGCGACCTGAAATAGAAATACGATCGTCCGTAACGCCCCACCCGGCGTAAAAAGGTGCACCGAAACAAACCACTGGCTTGTGAGCCAACAAAGCCTCAAACCCCAGCTGCGAAGTGACCACGTAGACCTTATCAACCGAAAGAAACAGGTCATACGGGTTACCTTCTGACACGACCACCATATCGTCCGTCATTGTGACATCATCCAGGTAACCCAGCTTTTTACCCGCCACAACATCGGGGTGTCTCTTGACAATAATGGTCTTGCCAGGGTTTTCTTTCTTTGCCGCGTTCAACATCCGATAAAAGGAATCGGCGCCGGCCAACCCCTTTTCGACAGACTGATCGCCCACTGTCTGATCGACCACCAGAACAGCACCTTTGTCAGAAGAGACCAGGGGCTTACCCTGCGGCACGCACTGGTTGTACTTACTGATCCCGTGCTTGACAATCAGCTCCATGGCTTCAAGGGCCTGCGGATACAACTTAGGCAGGCTGGCCCCAGACACCAAAACGTTCTCAACCAAGGATGGCTTGGTGGCGTCGTAATAAACACCGATAGGATCGACATAAAGGGATAAGGCCGGCTCTCCGGCAACACCAAGACCTGCGGAACGGATGAAACCATCTTCCAGTCGGACCAGAGGCACACCAAGCTGGTAGGCCAGCGACGCTGCACGCCGAGCTGAAGGTTTGGTCCCCCAGCACAAGATCTGATCAACTTCAGGATCGAAGCCGAAAGAGAAGAGGCTTTTGGAGAAGGACTTGACGTCAGGCCAGAAAGCTCTCACAGCCGGGGTGGAACGCAGTACGCCTTTGGTGCAATAAACTTCCAGTTTATACATCTTTTACACAATATAGATCTGTTTCTGTGTGGTAGTAATTATGATGGCCCAGATAGAAACGGTATCTATCCTCAAAAGTAGATTGTAAAAAGTCTTTTATCTCCCACAGATCATTGTTTTTATGATAGGCACTAATCTGAAGCTTTGGTAAGTGTTTGCTAATTGTTTTAACGGAACCCAGCAAACAATCTTTTTCTACCCCTTCAATATCCATTTTTATCAAATCGACTTTCGGCAAAGACAACCTATCTACAAGGGAATCTATTGTAAAAGCAGGAACCAAATCTTTCCCGCTTTTTGTGATCATACTACTCGCCTCAACTGATCCAGAAAAATTTAACAAATCCATATCCGACCATACTGCACCAAAAACCGGGATAACGTTTAATAAACGTTGTTCAGCCACTCTGATACATAACTTATGGAAATTATGTTCTGATGCTTCAATACTAATAACCCTTCCCTGTTCACCGACCGCCCGCGAAAACTGCTCCGCTGTATCACCATCAAAAGCACCTGCATCAATAACAATATCTCCTCCCAATGGTTTAACTGTAGGATGATCATACTCTGCATAGTCTGCAGTGAGGTAATAACCAGCGTCACCAGAAAAGCGAGCTTTCACGATAGAAAGCAAAACGCTTTTGGACTCATCATCAGCAAGATCATTGTATAAACGAAGTAATGCATGGTAATTATTTATGACAAAATCTGGATCATAAGCCATTTTTTGGTGATTGTGTCCTGGAGGGTCAAACCAAAAAACACGAGACATTTGCTTGCTAACACCATTAAACCATTGCTTAGAAGGACGACCTGCGAAAACCAACGGCAAATCAGGAATAACATGTTTCAGTGAATACGAAGGAATTCCTAAATCAGCTTGATCAAAGGGATCAATACAACCATGAACAACGAAACCAGCGGCTTCAAGCCTGTTTTTTACAGCCGAAAACTTTTCTGGGACGCCAGTTAGTATAACAGTTTCCGGGTTACTAATATCCAGCACAGACCTTGAAAGCTCAACAGATTGCAGCGCCGACATTAAATCTTCAAAAGAAAACATCCCACCCCCCCTGCCTGTACTTGGCTTTGACTGCTCCCACGATCTTTAGTCGTGGGAGCAGTCAAACTTAAAGCCTTTGCCAACTGACAGTACGCAGCCTTATCACCAAAGCGTGATGCAGCTTTCTGGTGAATTCTTTCACGCCATAACGATACATCACTATCAAGCCGGAGACGTGAGAGCACTCCATCGATATTTTCAGCATTCTCGCCCACAATTAAGACCCCCTCTAAATCGTTGCCAAGGCACAAGCTACCAAGCTTGTTAGTTATTAACGGCCGCCCCGCCATGAGAGCCTCAACGCTTTTAAAATTAAGCCCGCCCTGAACAGCTATAGGAGACAACATCGCATGCACCGAGCCATAAAATTCACTTAACACGTCTACAAAACCAACGCGGCAAACACTGCCCTGAAATTCTTTTTCTATGTCCTCAGCCACCCGAGATTTGCAAATCCCCCCAGCAATTATCAGTCTGGCTTCTGGAGTTCGCGCAACAATGCTAGGCCACCAGCTAGAACGCACTATTTGTAAGCACTTTTCATTATTTTTGTTATTTGATCCAATAAAGCCAAAAACCACTCCACTGGGTCCTTTCCGAACATCGAGGCCTCGAGCAGCATGTGAGAACGACCCACTTTCTACAATTACATTGCATGCTAGCCCCTCAGCCATGACAGCAGCACCATCTGTCTCGGAAATAACAATCACACCATCGGCTTGATTCAAAAGGTCTAGTTCAAGACGTTTTTGCTTCTTAGGGCTATAAAAAAAACGTTTCTCCTGTTGATTAGAATCACGGTCTAGTATGTAAAAAACATCATGTGTGTCACAGTACCACTTCAATGCCGGGTTTTGTTCTTTAAGTGGTATAATAGCAGAAGAGAACCATGCTCCCGTATATACAACACTGTGAAGGGCTGGAAGTTTTTCTATTGTTTTAGCCACAACGTTTGAGTTATGTGGCGTTCCGAAGATGTGGCAACGCTCAGTGAACCGCATTGGTGGTGGCGCATTGAAACCTAACTGACTTCTAAAAAACTTTTCAACTTTATGCGTAAATCGAGAATGAAGAGGGAATCCACCACGCTTTAAGGGGAAGGTAGACACATCAGGGCAAACAATTTCTAAAGCCTGATGAATACGCTTAAGGTCTGAATTGTTTGGACCAAAAACCAACGCAGCACAAGCCACACCAGCATAATTAAGTCCAAGCAACATATCAAATGCACGCATGAAATAGGCACGCGCAAGTGGGAGCATGCGTTCGGGAAATACAAACAAAACTGATGGATGGGAAGATTCAAACAACCTCAAAGGAGCTAATGTCATAAAATCATCACAGCAAAGAACCTCTGGAATATCAGCAGCAAAAACCTGCTTCCAGAAATCGAGCGGAACACGTTCATGCAGATTTGGTTGGCAGCCTCGCAAGAAAACAATCCTGGAATCAGCTTTTATCGATAATTCAAGTAAAGCATCGAATAAAATTTCATGAGGGCTTGTGGTCAAAATCAATAACGAAGCATCCCAAGGCCAAAAGCACGGTGCTTGTCGCGCCAAAATTACACTAGGGACATTGCTCCGATCCCTAAAAACTACAGAAAGCTTGTTTTGCAGTGCAACAGGGTGGTGATCATCAAGGTCAACGATTAGCTGTTTTAAACTCTCCCGATCGGAACCACCAGTTGCATAATTCCAATGAATACATAATGTTAAGCCGGCAACAATTTCCAGACTTAAGAGACGCCAAACGCGTCGAACAATAGAAAAATCACGTTGCTTATGCAAAAATAGCTCAATTTTAAGCGGCCGATCCGGCGTCTCATTGATCAGTTTTTTACAAAGATTATAAAGTTCTGAATCCTCGAAAACACAATAATGAACCAAAGACGAAGATGATTGAGCAAGGTGAATTTGCCGTCGAAGCGCGGACTCTTCACCGCAGACTAAAACTTTTGTGGTTCCAGTCTTTCGCGGATCATATGTAAACGCATGTTGTTGCATGATTAAACCCTTTTTTCAGCACTGAGCTGAGAAAAATATTCTACAAGCCTCTCAATCTCGCAAATCTTTCCTGTGTCAGGGTCAACGTAACGAGATAATAATACATAAAAAACATAGAAGATTTCCTCAACAGTACGCTTCTGTCTGCGCCTGTCTATTTTTACTTCATCTTTAGTTACTCCCCAGTTTGCATAAAATGGTACACCAAAGCAACGAACACTTTTCCCAGCCATTAATGCTTCAAAACCCATCCCAGAACTAACAACCCACACTTCGTCCACAGCGTTTATCAAGGAATACGGATTAACATCGAATCCTATTAAGTGCACGTTGGGTCTTTTAGCGATGGCCCCTAACGACGCGGCAGTAAAATGTGCCTGATCGTCCCCCCCTGTGATCGCGCAAGGATGTTGTTTAATAACTATCTCAACTCCTTCGCCCATGTCTAAAGCTGTCTGCAGCATTACATAAAAACTCTCATCCGTTGCATTACCGTACTTTATGGACATGTCACCGGCTTTTTGGTCAACAATGAGAATTGTGCGTTTATTTTTGGATCGAAAATCTAAATCTATAACAGGCGCGTAGTTATATTTAGAAACACAACCGCGAACAATCGCATTTATAAGGTGTTTAGCTCTCGATAGTTGGTCACTGCTTAATTTAAAATCGGAATCCAGAATCGTTTCAAGAAGTGATGGTTGCATCGAATTATAATAAATCGCACGAGTGTCTATAACAACCGAGAGTGTCGGTTCGTCTGGGTTAGTCCAGAGACCTTGAGATCGTATAAAACCGTCTTCCAAATACAAACGGGGGCGTCCTAAAAAACTACGATATACTTCTGGTCGCTCTTTAGACTCGCTAGGTTCAGCACCCCACTGTATGAAAGCCTCAGCCATATTCGCCTCGTGTACGTGCCCGGCTCCATAAATCCTTTTGTCAGCGTGCAGTAACTCGAGAAGGTATTTCTGTCTACCATCAGTGATCGGCAGGTTGTTTATAGGATCAGGAACTGCAATCAAATTCAAACCTGGTCCATAACTATCGAGAATCCTATCGAAAACTTTTTCTACTGAACCCAAATAATCACTACAAAGCCAGTCTGTTTTGTGGTGCGAACTATTTATTAGTTTATCAAACCCGGGATGGCAAAACCCTTTCCTGTAGGACTCAGCAGCAACAGGAGCTGAGTCGACACATTCAGAGATCTCTGTCTCTGGTCCACCAAAATCATAAAGTGTGATTTTTGCATCATCATAACAATGAGCCGGCAGAAGACCTACCGGGAGGATCGCCTCCTTGGCAACCGACAGAAGGGCATCAAGGTCGACATCATCGTCATAAAAAACAACTGTTTTTCGATACTTTTTCCGCAGCAGCTCAACCGCATTATTGTTCATCGCACCACGCTTGCGGCGTTTAATGACAAGCAGAAGGTGGGCAGTAGCACCCATGCGTGATAGAATTTTCTCTATCTGCACCGAACTTATTTCACAGATATATTCGTTAGACAGCCCAAATTGCAGTGGGGGAAGAGCAAGTAAATAAACTTCGTCAACGGCACCAACACCTATACGCGTACGCAATTGACAACTTGAGCTATATCCGAAGTCTTCACGCTCCTTTTTACTATAAGCTGATGGTATAAGTGAGCAAGACTTCATCACTGTTTCCGCAAAAGGCAAACTCTTTGCAAACAATTCATCAACAGCAAGCCAGTCACATATTGGAAAAGACGCAATATTCGCTCCTCCATAAAACTGGAGCACCGGCCTAGAGAAAGGAAAATGGCAAATAGTAACCAAACCAAGCGCACGGCTCTGGATTGCCATGGCACGAGTGAGAGGAGTCGCGTCATAAGGCAGGACAACCGCCACAGCATTGCGATCAACAGCAGTAGCCAAAGCACGTTGTGCTATTAAATTCGCGATCAAAGGCTCTTTTTTTGTGCGATATTCCAAATCGTCCAGATCACTAGCCCCGTCAATATGCTCCCACAAAGGAAGAAAAAAAGTTGCACAGCCATCATGTTTATATATGGAATCACGTGCTATATCCATAACTGGTACCCCAAGTGGATATATAGCTACTACAGGACGGCCCTCTTCATGGTTTTTTTTGTATTTTTGATCTGCTGCTCGATAGTAGCCCCAAAGGTCGATAGAGTTGCCACAAGCACTAAACGCCGCACCCATCGACCTAACTTCTTCAAATTGACTTTTTTTTGTTTGGGTCGCCTGGGTCGCTTTAACTACCTTAAGCTTGGCAGAGCCTCCTGCAGACAAAGGCTGCTGGGTCGGCCGTGAAAAACCAATTATCATTTGGACAAAACTATTTTTTGAATCGGCAAAAAAAGCCCTCGGGGTCCTACAAAGTTTCTTAAACTTTTTCTTAAACGACATGACGTTTCTCCCTCCCGATAGCTGCAACGGAATTAAACCCTAGCAAAAACCAACCTGAAAGCCACAGGTAGACCTTCACAAACAAATATCTTACTTGACTTGACAATCATGTACATTCAAAATCCCGACCGGTTTCTGGTCGACATCCACCACTACCAGGCATCCAATTTTATTTTCGTGCATTCTGGCTTCAGCGGTACTCAAGCGTTCAGTCTGGCCAATTGTGCAAGGGCTGGTTGACATGATCTGTTCGGCCTTCAAAGACAGAGGGTCATCGTGATTTTCCATTGCCCTCCGCAAATCGCCATCAGTGATAACACCACACAAAACATCACCCTTAACAACCAAAGCCACACCCATTCGCCCGCTGGTGATGGTGTGCACAACATCCTTCATTGTGGCCCCCACACCACACGTCGGCAGATCTTTGTTGTGCATGACATCCTGTACGCGCCCAAGCAACTTCCGCCCCAAGCTCCCGCCAGGATGGAAACGGGCGAAGTCCTCAGGTTTGAATTCTTTCAGCGTACTCAACGCCACTGCCAAAGCATCCCCCATCACCAAGGCTGCAGTCGTCGAACTGGTGGGGGCCAGGTTGTTGTTACAGGCTTCGTGCGGCACCGAAACATCCAGGATGGCGTGAGCGTTCTTGGCCAGCGTGGAATTCATGGCACCAGTCATGGCGATAACCTTGTTACCCTGGTCCTGCAGGAACGGGATCAACCGGATAACCTCCTCGGTCTCACCGCTGTTGGAAATAAGCAACGCGACATCGGAAGGGCGGATCATGCCAAGGTCGCCGTGATACGCCTCCCCAGGATGTACGAAAAATGAAGCCGTACCGGTGGACGCCATGGTGGCGGCGATCTTTTTGCCAACCAGACCAGACTTACCCATGCCGACCACCACCACACGGCCCTTGGCCTGCATAATGATGTCCACCGACTCGCCGAAACTGCCATTCACCTTGGTGGCCATCTCGTTCAGCGCCTTAACCTCGGCAGCCACAACCTCACGGCCGATCCTCGCCGCTTTTGATACACAGTGTTCAACTTGCTGCATAGTGCCTCCTAAATACCCACCGCGACCTTGGCGGCGATAGCAATGTGATAAAGAATCTGGGAGATACCCCGGGCGATCTCCACGTATTTCGACTTCACAACTGGCAGCACAAAAACTTCGTCACCAGCCTGGAGCTTAACCTCGCCATCAGCGAACACTTCGCCGCTCTGCCGGATCACCACAAGCCGTTCCTGATCAGCAGCCACGGTGTAGC
>DKEW01000076.1 GCA_002452265.1 Pelobacter sp. UBA6812
GGCATGCAGTCGGTCGACGTCGTCCTCGGTGAAATAACCGCGGGCGATACCCGACTGGTTGGTCACGACCACGATGAGGAATCCGGCCTCTCTCAAATGCTGGATGGCCTCAATCGCCCCGGGAATAAACTCGAAGTCTTCGATGCGATGGAGGTAATCCTTCTCGACGTTGATGGTGCCGTCACGGTCGAGAAAGACCGCCCGCTGAACGGGCTTTTCGGTGAGGGGTGCGAGAGAATGGTTTTGATAACCCCGCAATAAGACCTGCCAGGCCGAATCATCGAAATGGAAGTCAGTGTGGATAGTCTTTATTTTCTCAAGAGAACGACGTAGACGCGCCAGGTTGCCTTCCTTCCACGATCCGGGCCTTCGAAAGCGGCCCCGGTCGAAATCGATGAGGAAGACCTGCCCCTGCCTATCCAGAAGGATGTTGTTGGCGTTAAGGTCGGCGTGAAAGACATGGGCGTCGTGGAAGCGCCTGATGCAACGGCCGACGGCCAGCCAGATCACTTCGGGTTGAGGCGCCTTTTTCAGCCGGTCAGCCAGAGTGCTGGTCTCGTCGAGGCGCTCGGTAATCAGATCCGCCCGGTAGACGCCAAAACCCGAAACCACACTGGCTGCCACCGGTCGAGGGACCGGAAGTCCCTGGGCATAGAGCGCCGCCAGCAGACGCCATTCGCACCAGGAGCGCGAATGTGCCGGGTTCACTCCCAGGTAGTGGTCGTGAAAGAGCTTGGCGACCAGGCCGCCGCGACGGTAGTGCCGCAGCACCCAGTCCTGCCCGTCATGGCGGAGAAAATAGGCTTCGCCCCGACCGAGAGCTTTTCCGACTAGAAAGCCGCCAGCGGCCAGTTTGTCCGGATCGAAAATGTCGCCGGAAGGCTTTGCAATCCGCGCGGCATCGTATAGAATGTGCCGGTTTCCATTTCTGACGATGCGAGGATTCAGTTCAGATGTCATTATCCCTGCCATTAACGGCTCCCCCGGAGAGCCTCTGTATATTGCGTTTGTCCGCCTTAGGCGATGTCACCCATGTGCTGCCGACCCTGCGAACCCTTCAGCAGCACTGGCCACAATGTCACATTACCTGGGTTATTGGCAAGACCGAAGCAACCCTGGTCAACGACATCGCCGGGGTCGAGTTTATTGTTTTTGACAAGTCCAAAGGGCTGAAGGCGTATAGGGCACTGTACGAAAAAATGAAAAACAGGCGCTTCGACGTGCTGCTGCACATGCAGGCCGCACTGCGGTCCAGCTTGGCGAGCCTGCTGATCCGCGCCGACATCCGCCTTGGCTTCGACCGCGCCCGCGCCACCAACGGGCAGAGGCTCTTTACCAACGCCCGCATCGCCCCCCAAAAACGCCAGCATGTTCTCGACGGTTTTCTGGAATTTGCCATAGCGCTTGGACTGGAGCCCGCTCCTCTGCGCTGGGACATCCCTATCCCCTCGGAAGCCAGAGAGGCCGCCGAAAGGATGCTGCCGGGCGAACCGTTCCTGGTCATCAACCCCTGCTCCAGCGTGCGTGCCCGCAACTGGCGCAACTGGAGCGTGGAATCCTATGCCGCCGTCATCGATCACGCCTTTGAGACCCACGGCCTGCGCACCGTCCTGACGGGCGGACCGGCCGCCAACGAAAAAGCCTATGCCGAGGCCATCGTCACCGCCTGCCGTCACACACCCATCAACCTGGTGGGCCGCACCACTCTCAAGCAGATGCTCGCCGTGCTCGATAAAGCCGCAGTCGTCATCGCCCCCGACACCGGCCCCGCCCACATGGCCAATGCCCTGGGAAAAAAAGTCATCGGCCTCTACGCCACCTCGAACCCCGAGCGCACCGGCCCCTATTGTCACCGGGAACTGACAGTAAACAGATATCCTGAGGCAATTAGAATGGAATATGGCAAAGACGTGGAAGATTTGCGCTGGGGCAAGCGGGTCAGGAATCCGGAGGCGATGTTAGCCATAGCAACAGAAGAGGTTATTGAGCGTCTTACTCAAGTTATAGGTAGCAATTCAGACTGACTTTCGGCTATAATCCCTGTCACACAATTTGTGTGAGCAAATCAATGCCTTACCAAGGGTTCGCCGCGTGAATAAACAGGTGTCATCTCCACTGCGTGCCGTATTATTTTCTGTTGCTGTTTTTTCTTTGATTCGTCTGGGTTATTGGGCGACCTACCCAAATTATTTCGAAAAATTATCCCTGATCGATATTTTGAAAGCGTTTGCTGTCGGCTGGCGTTTTGATCTGGCAATCACGGTTGCCGCCGGCAGTATCTTCTTTCTGGCACTTGTTGCACCCTTCCCCAATGTGGCACGGCCCCGACTACAAAAGGTCTTGCTTTGGTCTCTTTTTGCCACTTTAACTGGTCTCTGGGCAATAAACATCGGTGATCTGCTGTATTTTGGCGAAGTGTATCGCCATGCCGGTCGCGAAATCCTGTTGCTCAGAAACGATTGGGGCATGCTGATAGAATTGGCATTTCAATCCCGGCGCTCTGCAATGGCCCTGGCCTGCCTTGCCCTGTTGTGTTTGGCCTTTCTATGGCAATACGTTGTGATCGGACCTGCGGCAAAGTCCGCGCCCACCAGGTTCTCATGGAGACGTTCCTCCTCCTACACCCTTTTAATGCTGCTGTTTCTCCTATTGGCCGCCCGAGGGGGTCTGGTACAGGGAAAGCCTATCAGCATGGTGGATGCCTACATGGCCGGCAATGAGAAACAAGCCTCCCTGGCACTAAATGGTGCCTTTTCCTTGGTGCATTCCATTCGCCTTGGTCTGAAAAAGCCCAAGGATTCCAACCAGCCTTTAACTTACCTGAGTCCGCAGGAATTGAACCTATGGCAGACCCAATTCGTTGAAAAGGAAGGTGAGGACCCCTTTGTTCGTGCCTGGTCTGATGATGACACCCCCGAAAATAAAAATATTGTCATTGTCTTGCTTGAAAGCTGGAGCTACCAGTACATAGATGGTCTGGCGGGCGGCCATTATGGCGCCACTCCATTTATTGACAGTCTGATTCCTGAAGCACGGGTCTGGGACAATACCTTTGCCGCAGGACAGCGCAGTATTGAGGGCATCCAGGCCGTGTTAACCTCGGTACCTGTTTTGGAAAGTCAGCCTATCATCGGCTGGGGGCAGGAACTGAACCGGATGACACGATTGGCTGCTCTATTAGGTGAGCGGGGTTATCACTCCGTGATGGTCCAGTCTTCCAACCGACGTTCATTTCATCTGGACAGCATTGCCGCGGCCCTGGGGTTCAATGCCTACTTCGGCAAGGAAGACCTGCCGATAAGACGACAGTATCCCGGAGAAGTGCCGCGTTTTGGCTGGGATTACGAAGCCTTGATGTTCATGGCGGATTACCTTGCCGGCCCCAAAGTAAAGGATCAGCCGTTTTTATCTTTTGTTTTCACTGGCACAACGCACGAACCCTTTCCTGATCCCGGCCGGGAGTTTCATCTGTATCCGCACCATGCTGGCACGGAAGAGGCCTACCTGAACACCTTGAGATACAGCGACTGGTCACTGCAGCAGTTTATGGCAAAGGCCGCCGAACAGCCCTGGTATGAGAACACGGTCTTCGTATTTATTGCCGATCACGTTTTAAGATCAGAGGGTGCTTCCCTGGAGAGCGGATTCGAAATCCCGTTCATCATCTACACACCGGATGGATCCATTGCACCGGGTCGCGACAGTCGTTATGCCTCTCAATACGATGTTCTGCCCACGCTTATGACCTTGCTGGATGTACCGGACAAACTAGCAACCTACGGAAAGTCTTTGCTGCTGCCTGCTGACGATTTTGAGGGAGCGCAGGTGCAGCGTGGCGATGTGACAGGCTGGCTGGACAGTAAAGGCTGGTTCACCTTTTCAAGGCATACCGATCTGGATTCCGGTGGACTTTACCAACACGACAGAAATGAGTTAGCGCAAAACAGCAAAGCGATAAAAGCCAGAATGCAAATGGCAGATCATCGTCTAAGCAAGAACCAGTGGTTTCCTGAAATAAAGAGCAAATTCTTCGCAAATAGCGGGAAAAACGACGACGGAACGGATCGGCCCATCTAAACTGCCACGACAACGTACCCTGCTTTTACTCCTGGTAGGTCTGCAAAATTTTCTCGACGATATTGGTAGTCGACTTGCCGTCAACAAAGGTAATGAGTTCAACACGCCCCCCATCGCTTTCGACAACGTCCTTGCCGACAACCTGGTCGGGCTGGTAATCCCCTCCCTTGACCAGGATGTGGGGCCGGACTTCACGGATGAGCTCGAGGGGAGTGTCTTCGTCGAAAATGACGACGTAGTCGATGCAGTCGAGGGCGGCGAGGATATGGGCGCGTTCGTCTTCGTCGAGAAGTGGACGCTTGGGGCCCTTGAGGCGGCGGATGGAAGAATCGGAGTTGAGGCCGAGGACCAGCAGATCACCGAGGCGTCGTGCTTTCTGCAGGTATTTGACATGCCCGACATGCAGCAGGTCGAAACAGCCGTTGGTAAAGACAATCTTGCGCCCTCGTTCCCGAGCCTGTTGCATTTCGGTAGCAATCAGACTGCGGGACTTGATTTTTCGATCCGTGTCTGGGTGCTGATTTTCAACGACTTCCAAAATTTCTTGCGGTGACACCGTCGACGTTCCCACCTTGCCGACCACCACACCCGCAGCGACATTGGCAAGATAAGCCGTCTCTTCCAAAGAAAGACCGCTGGCCAGGCCCACGCCAAACAGGCAGAGAACCGTATCCCCGGCCCCCGAGACATCATACACCTCGCGCGCCTGGGTCGGCAGATGAACCTCGGTGTCATCCCTCTTGAAAAGGGACATCCCTTCCTCGCTACGGGTCAACACCAGAACATCCAGATCAAGTTCAGAACAAAGCTTGTGCCCCGCCATCCGCAAGGAAACCTCGTCGTTTATCTCGACCCCCGATGCCAACTGCGCCTCTTTCCGATTGGGCGTCAGAAGAGTCGCCCCCTTGTACTTGCTGTAATCAGCCCCCTTGGGATCGACCACCACGGGAATACCGGCCTTACGGCCGGCATCAATCACTTCGCGCAGCACCCGCGAGGTAAGGACGCCCTTCAGGTAGTCGGAAAGCAAGATGACATCGGTCTGCCCGATTTGCTGCCTGAGATAAGAAATCAGAACATCTTCCTGTTTTTTCTGGATCGCTTCACTACTTTCACGGTCGATGCGCAGCATCTGCTGGTTGCTGGCCAGTACCCGGGTTTTGCGACTGGTTGTCCGGCCGGAAATTTCCTGGACTCCGTCGATACCGACTTGCAATTCTTGAAGTCGCTTTCGCAGCAGATGCCCATCCTCGTCAGCCCCCAGAACACTGGCCACCTTGACCTGACACCCCAGCCGCAAAAGATTATTGATAACGTTCCCTGCGCCGCCGAGGCGAAGATCCTGGCGTTTGACATCAACGACCTGAACCGGCGCCTCGGGAGAAATACGATCGGCACGCCCCCAGAGATATTCATCGAGCATCAGATCACCGACAACCAGAGCCCTGATGCCCGCCAGGCCGCTCAGAAAAGTCTCGACAGCTGTGCGTTTCATCACGATTTTTCTCCCAACCTGTCAAGCACGGCCAAGGCAAGCAGGGGAATATTGATCTCATGATGCCCCGTAATGGAAAACCCCCTGCCGCTACCAGTGGTGGGGCGCTTGACCACATTCTGCAAAGGCCGATAGTGCTGCAGCATGTCGAAGTTGGCCGTGGTAAAGCCCTCGACATGGTGGCCCAGATTCTGAGCCACGGAAAGGGCCTTCAGGAAGACTTCAGGGAGAAGCACGGCCGACCCGACATTTAGCCAGACGCCGCCACTCAGGTCGGCAACCACGGCGGCCAGCAGCCTGAAATCCCGATAGCTCATTTCACCGGTGACAGCACCATCGGCTTGGGGATGCTGGTGAATGATATCGGTACCGACCGCGACATGCACCGTGACCGGGATGTCATGTTTTAGGCAGGTCGCCAGAACGCTATAGTCGGCAAAGGGGTGCTGTCTGGTCACGATTGCCTCGGCGATGGCCCGGCCATACCCGAGACCACGCGGTAGTCCCTCGGCGAGAGCACTGTTCATGCCTGCTCCAGTCTCTTCAGCAAAACCAAAGTCCCCTGAATGCAGAACGGCCCCGACATCTTCAGAAGTCTTGCCGGTCAGAGAAACCTCGAAATCATGAATGGCCGCCGACCCGTTCATGACCACCGCGGTAATCACGCCAGCTTCGATCAGACCACGGATAACAGGCTGCAGGCCACACTTGATGACATGTCCCCCCATGGCAAAAACAACGGGGCGGCCAGCGGAGTGAGCTTTAACAATGGCGTCGACGACACCGCGCAGGCTGTCCGCACCAAGAAGTCTTGGCAGCGCCTCGACAAAACAGCTGAAAGACATGCCTGGCCGCAAAGAGCCGGCAAAATGCTCTTCAATGTTCACTTTGTTGTCGCGAGAGTTAATCGGATAGGTTTTGATGGCGGAAAGGTCAATGGGTTGATATTTTTTCATACCCCCTCCGAGGCCGAAAAGAGCTGGCGCTCGACCAAATCACAAAGCATGTGGATGATGGTCAGGTGGCATTCCTGCACGTGCGGTGTCTGGTCAACGGGGACCACGAGGGGAAGGTCAACCCTAGAGGCGATACTGCCGCCGTCCCGCCCCAGCAGCGCCATGGTTTTGCACCCGGCCTCTTTGGCAGCGGCCAGGGCCAAAGCCACGTTGGGAGAATTTCCACTGGTTGAAATCCCGATGACCAGATCGGCAGGAAGGGCAAGGGCCTCGACCTGGCGTTTGAATATTTCATTAAAGCCGTAGTCGTTGCCGACAGCCGTCAGAATAGAGGTGTCGGTCGACAAGGCGACGGCCGGTAGGGCTTTACGCTCCAGCCTGAAACGGCCGACTAACTCGGCAGCAAAGTGCTGGGCGTCGGCAGCGGAGCCGCCATTGCCCATTATGAGGATTTTTCCACCCCCGGACAGGGTTTGCTTCACAAGCTCGACGGCACGGACAATTGAATCCGACATTTGCAAGGCAAGGATGTCAATCGCTCTTTTGTGACCTTCGAGATAAACTTGTATTTCTTCTTTCATAACGGGCCGTTTCTCCTATCTTTCACCATTTCGCTAAGGCAATAAACATAAAATTTAGCTGAGGGAATGTCAAATTTTTCCTCGGACACATTTTTACAGTGATCACCAGTTTAACGTGATACCAGGTAATCCCACATCTTGACAAACAGCAGTTTTCCAACTAGCCTCGACGCTATTAAAAATACCCCCAAAAGAGTCTGGAAATCCCATGAAAAAGATCCGCGTTCTGTGCCTGACCTCATTCAGCGACCTTCCTGAAGCGCACATGTTTGTCAAACTGCGAGAGTCGGGTATCGACCTGAACGTCATCGCCAGTCCCGGAGCCCCCCATAACGACAAAATCCGCAAGGCGGGGGTTCCTATTGAAGAGCTGAAGCTTCAGGGCCGCTTTGACATACAGGGCATTCGTTTTATTCGCGAAAAACTGAAACGCGAGCAGTTTGATATCCTGCACATGTTCAATAACCGTACGACTTCCAATGGTCTTCTGGCAGCTACGGGTATATCCATCAAGCGGATATGTTATAGAGGAATTGAAGGGAATGTCAGTTATTTCGATCCAGCCTCATGGACAACCTACCTTCACCCTAAAGTCGACAGAATTATCTGTGTTGCCGAAGCCATCCGGCAAACGCTTTTGAACGTCGGGTTTGGTCCTCTTCGGCTTGATACTCAAAAAGTGGTGACTATCCACAAAGGCCACGAACTTGCCTGGTACGATGCCAAGCCCGCTGATCTAACTGGACTAGGCATTCCTAATGATGCTTTTGTTATTGGCTGCATCGCCAATGACCGACCGCGCAAAGGGCTTCACATCCTGATTGAGGCAATGAATTATCTCCCCGCCGATGGCTCCGTTCATCTACTGCTCATCGGAAAAATGGATTCCTCCAAGCTGCTTCCTCTTATCGGAGCCAGTCCCAATGCAAAAAATATCCACCTCACAGGCTACCGAACCGATGCCCCTGCATTGATAGCCGCATGCAGCACAGCGGTTCTTCCTGCCCTGAAAAGAGAGGGGCTGCCCAAGGCCATTATAGAGGCCATGGTGTATGCCATCCCCCCCATAGTGACCCGCTCCGGCGGCAGTCCTGAACTTGTTGTCGAGGGAGAAAGTGGTCTGGTGGTTTCGCCAGGCGACGCAAAAGAATTAGCCGAGGCAATCAGATCCCTATATGATAATCGGGCACTGGCGACGGCGATGGGGAAATCGGCTCAGGACAGAATTTGCCGCGATTTTCGGCATACGACAACTGTAGAAAAAACGTTGGCAGTGTATCACCAGCTAATAAAAGAGTGAGCGCACCAAAAAACAAAGACTCATGGCTAATCTCTATTTTTTTGGCGCAACCACAAATCACTATATTTAAGAAATCGTGAAAAAGCACCTGTAGATGCAACCATAAACCCTGCTGCGCCATCAAGAAAACCTTTCTTGACAACATAAACTCTCAAAAAAAACATAATTGAGTGTGTAATTGAATCATAGAATGAACAACGAACTCCTTTTTTATGTTTTTCTTCGGCCCACAAGGCGGAATATCTGGCTGATTTTGAAATCCAGCTTTCTAGATTATTATAACTATAATGTAAAAGGTCATTTTTAAGATATTGAATCCTCATATCTGAACCAAAAACAACGCGTTCATGAACCACAGAATCGTTATAATGAGCTCTTTTTCTTGGATAGAGCCTTACTACATAATCAGGATACCAGCCACTATGCCTGACAAAAGAACCAAATGCCCACGTTAGGCGAGGAACTGCATACACCTTGTCCCGCTCGTTTGCTTCAACAACAGCCTGTATTTCTTCTGCCAATTCTTCTGTAACTTCTTCATCGGCATCGACGGCAAATATCCAATCACCACTCGCATAGCTTTCAGCCAATTGGCGCTGCACGCCAAATCCATGCCATACATTTTCAACGTACACGTTTTTTGTATATTTTTCACATATCTCGACAGTTGAGTCATTACTTCCCGAGTCCAGCACAACTATTTCATCGACCCAGGAAAGACTGCGTAGGCAACTTTCTATTTTAGACTCTTCATTTTTAACAATCATTACAGCGGATAGAGTAGTCTTAACCATGATAGACCATAAAATCTTTTTTGATTTATTCCGGTTTTTAGAAAAGCCTTAAAGTTAATGCCAAAGCGAGACAACAAACAGGGTGAAGGAAGACATAGGCACAGAAAGTTTCTGTTGTTTCATAAATGTCAATATATTTATTTTGCGTCAATAATTTTCAGCAATTTTTCAAAGTTTTTATCCCAGGAATATTCTTGAGATATTTCTTCAAGCGTACTAGCCACACACTGACGGTACTCTGTATCGTAAATGTTTTTTTCAAGAGCCAAAGCTAAATCTTCAACCTTTACGGGCGACTTCAGTACATTTTCATTGGCTATACCACAAAACAATTCACTTGCCCCAACGCCATTGCTCACAATCACTGCAGTTCCGGAAGCCATTGCTTCAAGGACAGTCATTCCAAATTCCTCATGGCTTGCTGGCTGTACAAACAGATCAAAGGATTTCATGAACGGATAGGTTTTTTCTTGAAATCCGGCCCAGACAACCTTTGATTCTATTCCAAGGTCTTTAACGAGACATTTATATTCATTGAGATATTTATCAGAACCTACAACAACAAGATACACTTTATCCCTAAACTTCGCTTGGGAAAAAGCCAGAATCAAGGTTTTCAAGTTTCGTTTTTTAAAATCTCCCGAAGCAACAAATCCAATCAACATAGAATCTAAGGGCAACTCATATTTTTCCAAGATATTCTGTTTTGCTTCTGCTTTATTAAAAGGGTTGTACTCATCACTAGAGTATCCTGGATACAATACGTCTATACGATTTTCCTCAACATCATAACGACTTATTAAATCCCGTTTCATCAATAAAGAATTGGCGATCAGTTTTCTATATTTGCCGCCAATTAGCATTTTTCTATGAAACCTCCCAACATCATTTGTGGACGGCAAAACTCTCTCCTCACCAACTTCCGATGCCAAAAAAACGCAATTGTGCAAAGCCAAAAAGTCCTGGGTCATCATATCCCCGTGCCCATAGACAAAATTTGGCTTAATAACGCCTACTGCTAAGCTACAAAGCCTTGAAAACCAAATTCGCTTTGAATATTTTGAAAAACCTATTATTGGAATTTTAAAACACTTTATATTTGCGTTATCAGTCTTAACTGGAATCTTATTGGCAACAAGAAAAACGGTCCATCCGCTTTCGGCTAAGAAATGGGCCTGAAATAATATAATTTTACTAGCACCTGTTCTGCCAGAAATATTTCTTGCGGCTATTAAAATTGTTTTTTTGTTTTTCATATTAGTCTTTTTTTACTTCCAACAATATAAATAAATTTTTTAAACAAGAACAATCACCCTTTTTCTAATTTTTTTAGAAACCTAAGTGAGGAATAAAAAACAGACAAAGAAAAACTGTAAAAAATCATGAAAGGCGATCGAGATATCCAGCTTTCTGAAAATCCGAATATAACAAAAAAGACCACAATCAGCAATCCCGACAAGGCTACCCTGCGCTGGTTTTCACTTCCGGCATTTTCCCATCCTTTATAAAATAAAACGAAGGGCACCACTATAATAGCCATCAGCATGGACAACAACCCTAGCAAACCCGTGTTTCCCAACATTTCGAAAAAAATATTATGCGCATGACTGCGCTCGTAGTTGAGCTGCGACTCTCCGGTTTCCATAGCGTCAATGCTGTCATGTTTAAAATCACCAATACCCGAACCAATCAGCGGGTGACGTTGAAACTGTTCCCAGGCAATTTTCCACATCAGGAAACGCTGTCCTAATGAAGTGTTCAGATTCTGTCCTGACGTGAAGCTTTTTACATCAGAAAAGGCTTGATTGATGCGGGTATCCATCCTTTCACTGAAACCGATTGCCACTCCAACCATCATCAAAATGACTACACTAAAAATCAACCGTTTTCTGCGGACAGAAGGTGTTCGCGCAGCAACCATCGGGACAAAAACCAATACTATTGGCAACGCCAACCAGCCCCCACGCGATCCACTTAACAGGCTCGCGGTGAGGGCTGCCCCTAAAGCCAGGCCGGAAAGCAGCCAGTGGGCTCTGCCGGGTTTATACAAAGCGGAAATGAAAAGTAGTCCACCAAATAACATGCCAACATTGCCGAAAACAATAGGGTGAGTGATCCCCTGCGCTCTCTCCATTCCAAGGAAAAAAGTCTGATAAGTCGCCACCCCCAGAAGCACAAACGCCCCGAAATATATTCCGCGCAGGTAATACCGCGAGAGATCCGCACGCACCCTGCCCGCCGAAGCGGCCAGCACGAAAAAGCCTAGAAGATAGCTAAGCTTGGTTATCCGCTTGACCCCCTGATACAAGTCATCGGCGTTAAGCAAACTGACAAGACAGGCAATCAGAAAAATCACAACAGCATAAAAAAACACCTTTAACTCTTTCGGAATTTCATGCCATGAGATGCCCTTAAGTGAAAACACCCCAAACAAGCATGCCAGCAGGAACAAACCGCTATGCCAGTTTTTCACGGTACCCAGCAAAACAGGAAACGCAAAACAGAGTCCGGCATAGATCGTCGTACTTCTTTTTTCAAAAAACTCAACCCACACAGCTGTTATCGCCACTTAATATCTGTATTAATGCAGCAAGGTTTCGCTGCCTGTCAAAGTTTTGCATGGCAACCTGACGGGCCCGAATGCCGAACGATGCCCTGAGGGAAGGGTCATGCAACAGCCGAAGAACCCTCTCTTTGAGAACCTGGACATCACCAAAGGGAACAAGAAAACCGGTTTCGCCGTCTTGGACAATCTCGGGGTTACTGCTGATATCGAAAGCGACTACTGGTTTTTGAGCGGCCATCGCTTCAACCAGTACATAGCCAAACCCTTCCCATTCGGACGGCAGCACGAAAACATCGATAGAAGACATGAATTCATCCATGTTTTGTACGAATCCGATGAAATCGACTTTGTCTGCCACCCCCTGTGAAAGGGAATAATCGGTCAACATCTTTCGCAGTGGACCTTCACCAGCGACCTTGATCCTGAAGTCGACATTTGCAGACTTCAACTCAACAGCCAGATCAACCAAAACCTTTTGATTTTTCTGGCGAGATAACCGCCCGGCGCTGCCTATAATCATTGGTTCTGATTGTGATACGGACTTTACCAACAACTCGCCTGGCATCTCCCGAAAATCAATGCCGTTATAGACGACGCGAATCTTTTCTTCTGGGAAGAGATGGTTGTTGTTTTGCAAAATAGTCTTTTTAGTCTGAAAGGAGTTGGCAATGATCTCTGTCACGACCTTTTTGAACAGCATGCGATTGAGCAATGAATTTTTAATGGGAATAGCACTTCCCCGCCGATAGATAATGTTCGGAACATTGGCTAATCGGGCTGCAATTCCGGCTGTTTTGAGATCGGACGGAAGGTTGAGAATAACCGCTTGGGTTTGGCTCTTTTTAAACCACCGCGTCAGCGACCATATTTTGGCAAAATTGAGCACACTCAGATTGCCGATGCGAACAGGTTTGGTGGCAATCCCAGCTTGACTTGCCTTTTTAAAGAGTTCGCCATCGGGATGAGCGGCGACAGAAACCCGGAAGCCCTCCTGCACAAGAAACTCGGCGGCCTCAAGGTGCCACTTTTCACCCCCCCCCCAAGCACGGCAAGAATTAAACAGGCATAGATTCATAGATCCCACATGGATGTTGCCGACAAAGCAACATGACCCTCAAAAATAGGTTATTCAATAATTTCTCGTGCCGCGGAAACCACCATTTCGCAGGTCACTTCGGTCATGCAGCGATGATCCGTGGGGCAAATACGCTTTAAACAAGGGGCGCATTCAACATTCTGACGAACGACACGATAACGCGCTGTCCAGGGATAGGTGGTGGTGTGATCAGTTGGACCAAAAATGGCAACGGTGGGCACCTGCAGAGCTGCCGCGACGTGCATCGGTCCCGAGTCATTGGTTATGATCAAAGAACAATGTGCAATAACGGCCATCATCTCACGCACGGTGGTTTCACCCACCAGGTTGACCGGCCGGTAACGCATGCGGCTGACGATATCCCGCCCTATTTGCTTTTCTCCCGGGCCGCCGATAATGACCACCTGCAGACTGAATTCCTCCGCCAGAGCATCGGCAACATCGGCAAATTTCTCAGGATACCAGCGTTTGGCAGATCCATAGGCGGCGCCGGGGTTGATGGCAAGCCAGCGACCCTTACCGAGAAGCCCAAGAGCGTAGTCATTTTCAGCCTGGGTAATGACAAGACGTAGGTCATCATTTTTTCCCGTGATACCGAATGCCTTGAGCATTTCAAGATAGTGGCGCGAATGATGTTTCTGCCTGATTTCCGAAGTCAAAGGGACGGAGGATGTCAGAAATAAGCGCCGGCTATCCGTAGAAAATCCTATACGCTGAGGAATACTGGCCAGAAACGCAAGTAACGCGGCTTCAATAGCCTTTTGCAAGAGGATGGCCAGATCGAAACGCTCGGCACGAAGTTGGCGAACAAAGCGATAGAAACCGGGAACACCTCGGTGTTCCCCTTTTCGATCGTATGTAATGACACGATCACAATACGGATGGGGTATAAACAATTGGGCAACAAGAGGATTGGCAACGACCACGATCTCTGCCAGAGGGAAGGTATGGCGTATAGCCCCCAGAGCGGGGGTCATCATGACACCATCACCAATCCAGTTGGTTGCACGGACCAGAATCTTTTCTGGAGCAGGGTCTATTGTAAACTTCTTAGCCAAGACTCTCCGCCTCATCCATCAGCATCACCGGGATGTCATCCCGAACAGGAAAGGCCAGGCGACAGGTCTCGCAGACCAGCCGGCTGGCGGATTCTTCGTAACGCACTTCCCCTTTACACTGGGGGCAGGCGAGGAGTTTGAGGAGTTCTTTATTCAGGGGCATGATCTCTCCCGGGGATGAGTTGATGGAGTTTCTGGTAAAAGGATTTTTCATCGAAAAAGCGCAGCGACAGGGGCACCTGGTAGCAGGGAATGGCAAAATCGCCCGCGTCGAGCTTGACGGCGTCTTTTTCGGTGGTGATCAGGTAGTCGGCACCACGGGACAGCGCGTCCAGTCGCTCTCGTAACTGTGCATCATAAACCACATGGTCGGACAGGGCAAGGGTTTCAACGAGGCGGAGCCCCTGCTGATCTAGTTCGGCAAAGAAGGCATCCGGGGTGGCGATACCGGCAAAGGCCACGCCTTTCTGCCCGATGAGGCGTGACAGGGGGACGACTTCGCCGGCAAGGCTGATGACCTCTGCGGCCAGCATGTGCCGGCTGGGAAAAATGGATTTTCCCGGCGGAAACAGGGGTGAGAGTTGAGGGATGGAGCGTTCCTGACAACGGGTGAGAACCAGCAGGTCGGCTCGTTTCAGGGCACGGGGAAATTCGCGTAGCAAGCCGGCAGGAAGAACCTGTCCGTTGCCAAAGGGCTTGCGGCCGTCAAGCAGAACGATATCGACATCGCGCTGAACAGCGAGATGCTGAAAACCGTCATCGAGGATAATCAGATCGGCCTGGTGGCGCTCCACGGCAGTACGAACACCCTCAGCCCTTTTGCGGGCGACAAGAACCAGCGCCTGCGGGTTTCGCCGGGCCAGCAGAAAGGGCT
>DKEW01000066.1 GCA_002452265.1 Pelobacter sp. UBA6812
AGCCCGACGAGCTACCGAACTGCTCCACCCCGCGTCAAGATTTGAAATATACGCTCTCGCAATCGAAATGTCAACGTTTGTTTTACTAACGTTTCCTAACCAAAGGAGAAGATGCCAATCGCGAAGCTTTCAAGGTAGAGGCCGCACCATCGGCTGCGTTCTTTGAGGCAAAGGGTCCAACATACACCCGGTACCAAACCCCTTTACTACCGAGATCAGTTTTTTCAACAAAGGCAGGATAACCGCTTTTGGACAAACGACCACTCAGGTCCTGAGCACCGTCTATCTTTTGTACAGAGGCAACCTGAATAATATAGCTGCCACCGGCACTAGCAACCGCACTTGCCGGCACAGCTTTGGGCTGAGGTTCTACGCTGGCCGCTGGCTGGGGCTGGGGCTTAGGTTTGACAATAACCGGCGCAGGCTTGGAGGCGACCACTTCCACAGCCGGTTCACGGTCGCTTCGCACATCTACGGGGACAACCGGTGGCTCCGTGGATTGAGCAGGCATATTTATACCACTCCCCATCGGGGGCTGTTTACCTTCGGGCAGAGTATCATAAAAAGTCAACTGAGGATCGGCAGCCTCTTCAGCAGGTTGCAACGCCCCGCTTGCAGTACTGGGTTCGGTTGGCGGTATGGCAATCCGCTCGGTAGCAGCGAGGTCTTCGTGAATGATAGATTCACTACCACTTCGGCCAACGACAACGCCTAGACCATAACTGATCAAGGCAATGACCAGCCCCATAACGACCAGCACCAGTGCCTGTTTTTTTTCAAGGCGTCTTTGAGATCGAGATGCAACCTGACGACTCATGTTGTTTCCTCCTGTTTACATTCGATCCGGCGCCGAAACCCCCAGCAACACCAGAGCGTTGTGCAAAACGGTACGGACGCAATTAATCAGATAAAGCCGCGCCTGGCTAACTTCCGGATCATCGATGATTACACGCCCTTTGTTGTAATAACTATGAAAACGCGCGGCCAACTCCTGCAAATAAAAAACAATCCGGTGTGGTTCAAAATTTGCGGCCGCGCCATCGACCACTTCGGGATAACGGGATAACAGCTTTGTCAGCATCAATTCGTCTTCGAGCGTAAGACAGTCGAAATCGACTTGGCCCTGCCCCGGGATAGTCATCCCCTGTTCTTCGGCATTACGATTGATGCTACAGACCCTGGCATGAGCATACTGGACATAAAACACGGGGTTTTCGTTGCTTTGTTTTTTTGCCAGTTCAAGATCAAAATCCAGTTGGCTGTCGGAGCGGCGCATAAGGAAAAAGAACCGACAGGCATCGCGACCGACTTCATCAATAACCTCACGCAGGGTCACGAACTCTCCGGAACGGGTACTCATGGCCACTTGCTGTCCATCACGCAGCAGATTCACCAGTTGCACCAGAATGATCTGCAAATCCTGCGGGTTACGTTCCAGACCGGCAAGTACGGCCTTCATGCGTGGCACATACCCGTGATGATCAGCCCCCCAGACATCGATAACAGTATCAAATCCGCGATCAAACTTTTCCTTGTGGTAGGCTACATCTGAGGCAAAATAGGTAGTGGCTCCGTTGGATCGTACCAGAACCCGGTCCTTATCGTCCCCATAGTCTGTGGTGCGAAACCAGATGGCTCCCTCTTTTTCATATGTCAGTCCCCGCTCTTGTAGCAAGGCAATGCCGCGTTCCACTTCCTGACGATCATAGAGGCTCTGTTCGCTGTACCAATTATCAAAATGCACCCCGAAGGCCGCGAGATCATCCTCTATGCCGTCACGAATCTTACCCCCGCCGTATTCAGAGAAGAAACGTAAAGCTTCATCTTCGGGAAGATTACGCAGACGCTCACCCTCTTGCTCAAGTACTTCACGGGCAAGATCGATAATATAAACGCCCTGATAGCAATCAGTGGGAAAATCGACAGCCTCTCCGAGAAGTTCCCTGTAACGCAGCAATAAAGATCGCCCCAAGGTCAACATCTGGTTACCGGCATCATTGATATAATATTCTCGCTGCACCTCATAGCCAGCAGCGGTCATGACAGCCGCCACAGCATCGCCCGTAGCAGCACCACGTCCGTGGCCAATATGCAAAGGCCCGGTAGGGTTGGCACTGACGAACTCCACCTGGACCTTACGGCCCGCTCCGGTATGCGTGCGACCGTAAAGTTCGCCTTGGCGATAAACTTCGTCGAGCATACCGAACCAGCAACGCGGTGTAAGATAAAAATTTATAAAACCCGGTCCGGCAATTTCGATGCGATCCCACATGCCGTCGCCATCACCGAGAGCTGCAACAATCGCCTCTGCTATCTTGCGAGGAGCTTTTTTTTCCGCGCGAGCCATAGCCATGGCTATATTGGTGGAAAAATCGCCATGCTCGGTGTGCGCCGGCACTTCCAAGCCTATCTCAGGCATAACCCCGGAATGCAGTTGTTGTTGATCAAAACAGCCCTGCAGGGCCTTACCGATATATTGCACCAACCGTTGTTTCATGAAAAATGCTTTCTTTTTAGAAAATTAGCTGTCCCCAGCCACGCAAAAGCGCTCTGTACCCCACTTTTAGGAAAAGCAAACTGGAACAAGATTCTTAAACACTCGCTACAGTCACACAGACCCGCTCAAAAAACGAGAGCGGCCAAAACGGGTGTCTCATCGGGTTGCAACAGACGTTCGCAGGATAATCCGGACATAAATTCCAGCGCGTATGTTAGCCCTGCTTTAGCCCCCCTGTCAAGCGAGACCGCGAGCAAAAAATAACCCGGCAAATGCCGGGATAATTGAGTATGTCCTATGTCAAACTGCCATATCAGGGATTGGATGGAGGCAATTTCTCTAACTTTTCAGAATCAGGTTTTTCGGAGGGAAACTGATAAACCACTTCTCCATCACCCACCATACCCAGCTCTTGGCGAGCAAGTGCTTCAATATAATTGCGATCTGTCTTAAGTAGATTAATTTCCTGTTTTAAGGCGCGGTTTACGTCCTGCTTTTCGGCAACCTGTCGTTCCAAAGCAGATTTGTGACGCCGCGCTTGCAACATGCGCAAGGCTCCTTTTTCTCCAAAAAGCCCCGCACCCAGGATTAACAAGATGATGACCACCGGTACCAGTGGAATCCGACGGCCACTGATACGCACACCGGATGTGGCTTTAGGGCCTGTCATACCTGCACTCCTTCAACGACCTGCTCCAAAACTTCCCAGACGACAATGCGCTGTTTCACGCACGCAAACCCGCGCAACAAACCCGGATCAGTTTACTAAGATCTGCCCCCGGATTTTTTCCAAGGTCTGTCTACCGATACCTTTAACCTGCAGCAGGTCCTCAGCCTTTGCAAAAGGACCATGCACCTTACGATATTCAACAATGCTGCGAGCGGTTACCTTCCCGATACCGGGAAGAGCCTGTAGCTGTTCCGCTGTGGCGCTATTCACTGCCACGACTGAAGCCGAGGCAACAGTTTTTTCAGCTGTCGCACCCTGCGCGGAAAAACCATCGGCAGGAATAAAGGCAACCAAACATATCACCAACACTAACCAGTTTACCAGAGTTTTCATAGAGACTCCTTACGGGGCTAAATGTGGACAGGCCGCAATCCCACCAGCAGAATTAAGCGGGACACCACTTATTAGCATTTTTTATTTTTTTCAGTCAATTAATTTTTACAAATTTTCCGCAAAATAGCTTTCCCCGTATTGAAGCCTACTACAAAGATGATTCAAGACTGCTACCGGAACGCGCCGTTCTTCCTATTCCAGTCAAAGCAAAACTGATAGTGAATTGCTGTTCATCGCGCCGATCCCTCCACGACACAAACATACTCCAGCATTGCGCCCGGTATTCCAGATTAAGTACATTTTCAAGAGTAACACTATCATCCAGAGCATAGCGTTGCTCATAGTTAACGTAAACCGGCTTCAACCAAGCCGTATCCATCTTGACGCCAACATACTCCTGTTCGTCCTGCCGGTAACGGTACCTCAAAGCCAGAGCATTGCCATGTCCATCTTCCACACCGCCTTCGGTGCTGAAAGTACGCAAACCGCCGCCTCCGCTTGTAGCCAGACGAGAATCGAGATCAAAGTAGCTGTGACGCGTCGGACGGATGATCAGTTCTGTGCGAAGATCGCTCCACCGCTGCGCTTCTTGCCGGTCCGGTGCCAACAGGTCGACATGCTGGGTCAACGACAGATCGTATTCCTGTGCTACCCGCAGGTAAATAAACTCGTGATAATCCACCTGCCCCTGAACGGATTCAAGGCGGGCGACCAGGCGGTTTACCAACCCGTAACTAAGCGTATTGCGGCGACCGATAAAATCATCGGACTCAAGTAGGGGCAGATCGTCCTGATTCACGCTAGGTACATAATAATAGGTCACTTCCGGCTGCAGAATGTGCTGAATTTTACTCACAGTGTCGCCATCCACGGCATAGACTCTGCTGAGACGCGTGCCGAGACGCAAAGTAGCATCCGGCACGCCTTTTTGTTCATCCCCTTCGGCCCAGGAATAAAATCTTTCTCGGTAACCTATTTCTGCACCGACTTCCAACCAGTCACCAGGAGTGAATTGAGCCGACAACGCCGGGCGCAAACTAAGACGACTGACCTTATCGCCTTGTTTCTGCCAGAGGTAGGATGCTGACGAGTCAAGACTATAGTAAAACGGACTGTAGCCGAACCTATGCCTTAACATATTGAAACGAACCTCGGGCAACCGCTGCAACGTCAGATCATCATTGACCGGAGTATCACCGTCATCCTGATTCAATTGACGCAAGTACTTGAACTGACCTGCCAGATTATTGTTTCCCCAATGCCGGCTCGCAGCCACCACGGTTTCGGCACGATCACGGTTATACTCACCAGCAACTTCGCCAAAGTCGGAGAAATAGCGGCGACTGCTGACATACTGGGCATCGGCAGTCAACCAGACCTGCCCCGGCAAGGTCCCCATGTGCTGCCAGTCAAGAGCAACTTGATCACTATGCCCCTGAAGACCTGAGACATGATACAATTTGGCTTCACCTTCGTTATCATGCCCAAGGAAATAACGGTATTCAATCCCTTTACCAACGCCGAGTTTGGAAAAATAATCGAGGTAATAAGTCATGTCCATATGGCGATCAAGGACTTGATAGTAAACAAGAGAAAGCTCTGTCCCACGCTTGTCGGATTGCCCGAAACGCGGCATCAACAGCCCGGACTCCCGTTCGACTTTAACCGGGTATCCCATCACAGGCAGATACAAAACAGGAACGTCGTATATATGGAAAAAGACATGCCGGGCCCAGGCATAACCGCCGACCGTAACATCCAATTGCCGGGCGCTAAACTTCCATGAAGGCCTGTCGCCATCGCAAGTTGTAAAAGTACCGTCCTGGATATGGTACTGGTATTTACCGAGCTTCTCAATTTCGCTGCCAGCAACATGGAAGTTGGGTTTTGGCAAAAAAATCTTCCCATCGCTGATGGAACCGGTGTCCTGGTTGACGTTCAGGCTCAAAGCCTCACCGGTAACCACCGCCTCGGGGTCAAACAAACGCACCTGACCGCGAGCTTGAGCATCACCGGTTTCTTCATTGAATTGCAGATTTTCGGCGGCGAGCGTCTGCTCCCCCCGGCGCAACAAGACATTCCCCTTGGCCTGATACACTCCCGCCTTCTGGTCAAATACCAGTTCCTCGGCCTCCAATGCCACTGGTTCTGCAGAAGTATCAACTGTATCTTCAGCAAAAACCGGACAAACAGACAACATCATGATTGCCAACAACAGGAAAGCCGCGCTTTTCAGCGCAATGCAATTGTCTTTCACCGGGTTATCCCCCTATCCATCAAATAGTCCCGCACAGCTGCAACTAAAAATAATGACCCCGCCACCAGCACAATTTCCCCCTCGCAGCGGTCGGCAAGAGCTGTAGCCATCGCCTCGGCCGGGGTCGCATAGGTTGCGGCCGAAACGCCGCACCGTCTGGCCTTCCGAACCAGTTTACCGGGTTCCACCCCTTGGTCAACAGGTGGCAAGGTTGCATACAGACAGGCCGTATAAGGTAACAAGGGATCAAGAATATCATCGGGCAACCGCGGCCCTTTGATACCTGCAACCCAGCGTACTTTTACATGCCCGAGAGAGTCCAGATACCGGGCCAGCGCCTGGGCACCACCATGATTATGCGCACCATCAAGTAGCACCTTTCGTTGCTCACCCCACCATTCAAGGCGGCCTGGCCAACAAACGTTTTCAACCCCATTGCGCAAAGCTTGTTCGGAGAGAGCGACACCACGACTTCTCAGCAGAGCTGCCACATCAAGAGCCACCGCAAGATTTTCGCGCTGATGCGCACCTGCCAACCCGGGGAACAAGGCCCTCAGCGTTAAATTTGGTGAAAGAAAATCGAAGCACTGCCCATGTTCATCAATCCGGAAATCGCGCCCCCATAGACTTACTGGCGCTTCCATCTGTGCAGCTCTGGCTAACAGCACGTTCTCGGCTGCTGGCTGCTGCGAAGCAATGACCACCGGAACTTTCGGCTTGATGATACCCGCCTTTTCACCAGCAATGCTCGCCAAATCCGGCCCCAGGTGCTCGGCATGATCGCAACAGATCGGAGTAATAACTGAAACCTCAGGCAACACAGCATTGGTCGCGTCAAGACGGCCGCCCATACCGACTTCCAACACTGCAAACTCGACATTTTTGCGTTTGAAATGCAGCAGGGCCATCGCTGTCGTAAATTCAAAAAAGGTGACAGGTACAGATCCAACGACCGCTCGTATTTCATCAACCAGTGCTACCATTTCAGGCTCGCTAACAGGCTCGCCATCGATACGTATGCGCTCGGTAAAAGAATGCAGATGTGGAGAGGTGTAGAGTCCGGTATGAAACCCTGCCGACTGCAGTATCAAGGCGGTAGCTGCCGACACCGAACCTTTACCGTTGGTGCCTGCCACATGCACGATACGCATAGCCCTTTCGGGGTTATCCAGTCGCGTCAGCAGGGTTTGAATATTGGAGAGGCCCAGCTTAATGCCAAAGCGTTGCAGCCCAAACAGATAAGCCAGGCTCTGTTGGTAATCCATGGGTTATTTATTCGTGAAGATACGTAAAACCTGAGCCAGGCGTGCCTTCATTTCCGGTCGGCGCACGATCATATCAACCATGCCGTGCTCCAGAAGGTATTCAGATCGCTGAAATCCTTCGGGCAGTTTCTGACGAATGGTCTGTTCAATAACGCGAGGACCGGCAAATCCGATCAAGGCACGAGGTTCAGCCATATTGATATCACCCAGCATGGCAAAACTCGCTGTCACCCCACCAGTTGTCGGATCGGTCAATACCGAGATATAAGGAAGACCGGCTTCTTTGAGTCGGGCAAGGGCCCCACTGGTTTTGGCCATCTGCATCAGGGACATAATGCTTTCCTGCATACGTGCCCCGCCAGAAGAAGAGAAAATCAGACAAGGACACCGGTTTTCCAAGGCCTTTTCTGCCGCCCGGGTCACTTTTTCTCCGACCACGGACCCCATGCTGCCGCCCATAAAAGAAAAATCAAACACAGCGACGACCACCGGCAGGGCCTCGATGGAACCCTCGCCCCAAAGGACGGCATCATTCAGGCCGCTGTTTTTAATGGCGGCGCTGATGCGATCGCGATAACGCTTACCATCCTTGAACTCAAGAAAATCGACGGACTGCATGGTGGCATCATGTTCGACAAACGAATCTTCATCCAGCACCAGAGCGATGCGCTCACGGGCGGAAATCCGAAAATGATAATCACATTTCGGGCAAACGTTTTGATTCCGCTCGATCTCCTTTGCATAGATGATTTCATTGCAATGGGGACATTTGCGCCATACCCCTTCGGGCATTTTTACTTTTTTGGATTCAACAGGCACAATCGGTGCCTTCGTTTTTTTAAACCAGGCCATCTCTCACCTCGTTGGCTCGTTCTCAACAGGAGTCGTCACAGGAGAACTGGTCTGAATTTATCGGGGAAAAGCCCAATCTCACCACAATTCGCACCAGCGGTGACATCGGAATCATTTTCCCAGGACAGTCAAAACAGGTAAGTTTATGAAAGGCAGAGAATGATTTCAACCGTTTTCTGCCAAATCCCGCACATGGTGCATTAAATCGACAAACATTTGTTCAGTGATACGTCCTGTATTTACATTGTATCTACTGGTGTGATAACAGGCGACCACCCAGACTCCATTCGACAATTGGTAACTTGCCCCGTGACCAAAGGGGAAATCTCGAAGCCGCCGGATAATAGCATGCTCCAGACATAAGCGCATATAACTGTCAAACGCTCCTCGCCCCAAAGTCACAACCACCTTAATATTGGGCAAACGGCTTTGTTCAGCGATCAGATAGGGGCGGCAGTGATTGAACTCCGAAGTCAGAGGCTTGTTCTGGGGAGGCACACATTTGACAGCATTACTGATATAAAGATCCGTTAGTGTCAATCCATCATCGATACTGCATGCATCCTGCCGACTGGCAAACCCGGTGGAATGAAGCAGCGGATACATGAAATCACCGGCACCATCTCCGGTAAAAGGCCTGCCTGTACGATTTGCCCCGTGTGCTCCAGGCGCCAGGCCTATTAAAAAGATTCGCGCTTGAAGATCCCCGAACCCTGGAACCGGCCGATTCCAATATTCACTGCGATTTCGACCTTTGGCTGGTGCGAGACTCCCAAGATAATCCACCAGGCGCGAACATTTAGCACAAGACGGCAGTGTCTCCAGAGAGTAATCCGTCACGGCGTTTCTTTCCCGATTTTGCTTTCGGATGAAGCGCTCTTGGTACGGCGGCGTGGTTTGCGACGACGGGGCGGGGATTCTTTGGATTTACTACCAGGGCTCGCGGCTGAAGTGCGCCCACGGACCACCTTTTTTGGAGGCCGGAATGACTTGTACTGATGGCAAAAGTCACTGTCTTCAGGGAACACGGCAGGGATTCGATGCCCGATATAATCCTCGATATCCGCCAGATAAAAGACCAGGTCCTCATCGGCAAAACTAATGGCCTTGCCAGTAGCACCGGCGCGCGCTGTACGGCCTATGCGATGCACATAATCTTCGCGATCCTGAGGCAGGTCATAGTTGATAACATGCGTCACTCCATCGACATGGATACCTCTCGAAGCAACATCGGTTCCCACCAGAAAGTGGATATGCCCTTCTTTGAAATCATTCAGGATACGCATGCGTTTTTTCTGCGGGATATCCCCCGATATCAAAGCCGCCTTAAAACCATTAGCCTGCAGACGACCTTCCAGATATTCGGCTTCGCGCTTGGTATTGACAAACAACATCACGCACTGCGCCTGTTCTTTTTTCATTAGCCCCATCAGCAATGCGAATTTTTCCCGCCGAGCGACATGATAAAGAACTTCTTCGACTTGCGCGGCGGTAACGTTCTGCGGGGTAACCTTGACCTTCTCGGTCATGTCCATGAATTCGTAGGCCAACTCCATAACCCGGTGAGACAAGGTGGCCGAAAACAGCATGGTTTGGCGCCGATCAAACGCCGGCAATTTGCGAATGATATACCGCAAATCACGAATAAAACCCATATCGAACATGCGGTCCGCTTCATCTATGACCAAGGCCTCAATACTGGCCAGAGATACAGCGCCCTGCTTGACGTAATCGATCAGCCGCCCCGGGGTGGCAATAACGATATCGACTCCGGACTGCAACGCCTGACGCTGCTTTTCATAATCGATTCCGCCAAAAATAGGTTGGATTTTAAAATCGCAAAAGCGCCCCAGGCCTTCGGCATCCTCAGCTATTTGCACAACCAACTCACGAGTTGGCGCCAGAATCAACGCCCGCGGCGCAATCCCCTTAGATTGTGGATCTCTTATCAATCTCGTAAATAAAGAGATTAAAAAAGCTGCGGTCTTGCCGGTACCGGTTTGTGCCTGGGCAGCGACATCCTTACGCTCCAGTGCCAAGGGGATCGACTGTTCCTGAACGGGCGTGAGCGTAGTGAATCCCACGGCATCGATGCCTCGCTGGACTTCAACGGGCAGGTTCAGTTCGGAAAATTTCATATGAGTTCCTATGGTATGCTTCGTGCCAGGGCCAAAGAAGATCGTCCTCTTTTCCCCACGGCAAGAAAGCTGCCTTGAGGGTTATCCATGGGGCAAAAAGCGAGATTGAAACATACGGCGATGCGGCGTCATGGTGCTATGAAAACCACCACACTTGAGGCATGCGACTGAGCTTCACAACCGATCTTCAGGCCAGAACCCCCTTTGCGTTGCGAACAAAAGCAGCGACTTTGTCGGGATCCTTACGCCCAGGCGCACTTTCAACTCCGCTTGATACATCAACAGCATAAGGCCGGACTTGCCGCACTGCATCAGCTACGCAACCGGGCTCCAGCCCGCCTGCCAGGATGGTCGTTCGTTCGCGGGCGACCTCGGCGGCCAGTTCCCAATCACAACGATGTCCGGTGCCCCCGAACTGATCCGGTACCCAAGCGTCCAGCAACACAGCACACACAGGGTAGCGATCCATACCATCCAAGCTCCCTGCATCACGCAGGCGTAGTGCCTTAACAACCCTGTATGGGAACAAACCCTGGCACACTTGAGGGGGTTCGTCACCGTGCAACTGAATGACATCCAGGTGGCAAAAATCGGCCACCTTGCGAATTTCTTCCGCAGACTGATTGACAAATAAGCCAACGGTCGTTACAAACGGTGGCAATTGCCCCACAATGTCATGCACCTGCTCAGGACTGACCCAGCGGGGGCTGCCGGGGTAAAACACAAATCCCAGCGCATCCGCCCCACATCGTACCGCATGCAAGGCGTCCTCAAGATTTGTAATGCCGCAAATTTTAACTCTGGGTATAATCATAACATGCTTGGTATCCGAGGCAGATACTACAAATCAGGCATTCTATCGACAAAGACAACGACACTCCCCTTCCGCACCAGATAGCGAATATTGCCACCGGCTTAATGAGAATCGATGGCGCGAAAGACGGTTACGATGCAGCGCAGGAAGGACCCTGCTTGCCAAGCAGCAGGGACAGTTTCCCCACGATATCCTCTTCCCGCACAAGACTCTCTCCGATCAAAAAAGCACCGGCGCCAGCCTTCTGCAAGCGGCAAATGTCTTGCCGTGTACGGATACCACTTTCCGCGACCACAAGACGGTCAGTAGGGATCAGCGGAAGAAGTCGTTCCGTTACAGCAAGATCGGTATGGAATGTTTTCAGATTGCGATTATTTATACCAAGCATGGGGGTCGATACTCGTAGCGCCCTCTCCAGTTCCTCTTCGTCGTGAACTTCGAGCAAAACGTCCATCTGAAGTTCACCCGCCAAACCCGCCAGATCACTAAGAACTTCATCCTCCAGAGCTGCAGCAATCAACAAAACAGCATCAGCCCCAAAGACTCGCGCTTCATAAACCTGATAAGGGTCAACGATGAACTCCTTGCGCAATAATGGCAGATCGACCTCTTGCCGTATAGCTGTCAGATACTCGAGGCGGCCATGAAAAAACCGCTCATCCGTAAGAACCGACAGACAGGCTGCACCGGCGCGACTGTAGCAGCGTGCGATATCCAAAGGATCGAAGTCGGAACGTATGATTCCCTTGGATGGCGAGCCTTTTTTAACCTCGGCGATGACCGCCGTGCCATCCTTTCCATGACTTCGCAAAGCCTCCGTAAAGGGGCGAATAATACCGCCATCGGATAAGCGAGCCTTTAACTCCGTAAGAGGCAGAACCTGTTTGGCAGCTTGGACTTCAAGGCTTTTATGTTTAAGTATTTCATCGAGTATCACTGCTGAGTCATCCTGATCAATGCGTTTAATTTGGCCAAAGCACGCCCATCATCGAGGGCCTTGGCAGCGGTTTCCAGTCCCAACTCGATGTTATCAACCGCACCGGCAGCCACGAGCGCAAAAGCGCTGTTGAGTAATACAATGTCACGACGAGGGCCTTTTTCCCCATTGAGTATCGCGTGAACCAGTTGCGCATTGCAATGAGCATCGCCACCGGCCAGGTCCTCAAGGCGGCAGCGAGTGAAACCAAAATCCTCTGGCTCGACCGTCGTAAGCTGATAGGCACCATTACGGATGTCAGCCACCCTGGTCGGAGCCGTGAGGGTCACCTCGTCCATACCGTCCATACCGTGCACCACGAATCCGCGTCGACAACCGAGCCGACAAAGAACATCTGCAAGAGTAGCGACAAGATCTTCGCGATAAACACCCAACACTTGTCGATCCGCACCTGCGGGATTGGTTAGGGGGCCAAGGATATTAAAGATGGTGCGGATCCCTATTTCACGCCGAGGGCCGATGGCATGCCGCATGGCACCGTGTAAAGCGGGGGCGAAAAGGAACCCAATACCTTCTTCAGCTATGCAGTGTTCAACCCTATTTACACTGATATCGAGATTAACGCCAAGGGCTTCAAGCACATCCGCACTGCCGCACATCGAAGAAATACTGCGGTTGCCGTGCTTGGCCACCTTGACCCCGCAAGCCGCCACGACAAACGCGACCGTGGTTGAAATATTAAAGGACTTAGTTCCGCTTCCACCGGTCCCGCAAGTATCAAGAACCGCAGACATGGTCTCTTGATCAAGATTAATATCTTCGCGATCCATATCCAGGACGCAACCGACCTTGACAGGAGTGACCCGATCACGCATAACCCTGGCAGCTCCGGTGATTTCGTCGACGGTTTCACCCTTCATACGCAAAGCTACGATAAAAGCCGCGATTTGCGCAGGAGTCGCCTCACCACCCATGATCTGGTTCATCACCTCGATCATGGCAGATTCACTGAGGTTTTTCCCGTCCACTACACGGGCAATGGCCTGCTTAATCATATCCAACCTTTCCGACACCACGCGTCAACCCAAATGGAGAAAATTGCGCAACAGAGCTTTGCCAGCTATCGTTAAAATGGATTCGGGATGAAACTGTACGCCCCAAAGAGGCAACTGCCTATGGCGAAGCCCCATGATCTCACCGTCTTCTGTCCAAGCAGTGACTTCAAGGCAGGCAGGAAAGGTATTGCGTTCAATGACCAGGGAATGATAGCGAGTCGCATCGAAAGGATTAGGCAGTCCCTCAAACAATTCCCGTCCATTATGGTGAATGGGACTCGTCTTACCGTGCATAAGGGAAGCTGCCCTGACAATCTCCCCACCAAAAGCATAGCCGATGGACTGATGGCCAAGACAAACCCCAAGAATCGGCAATTTGCCTGACAGTTGTTTGATAGCCTCAACCGAAATCCCGGCTTCCTTTGGGGAACAAGGACCTGGAGATACGACGAGACGAGAGGGAGCCCGCTCCAAAATTCCGTCAATATCGATCTGGTCGTTACGGTAAACCTCGACCTCTTCCCCAAGCTCGGCGAAATATTGCACAAGATTGTATGTGAAAGAATCATAGTTGTCGATCATCAGCAACATATCAGTCCAACCCCTTACAAGCCATTTCAACGGCTTTCATGGCACCACGTGCCTTATTCAAGGTTTCCACATATTCGGACTCAGGATCGGAATCTGCAACGATACCAGCACCCGCCTGCAGATGTATCGCCCCATTATGAACAACCAAGGTACGAATAGCGATGGCCATATCCATATTTCCAGAGAAAGAAAAATAGCCAACCGCGCCGCCGTAAATTTCACGTTTGGAGGGTTCGAGTTCCTCGATAATCTGCATGGCACGGATTTTAGGCGCTCCACTAAGTGTTCCGGCAGGAAAGGTGGCCTCAAGGACATCAAAAGAATCGATATCATCCGCTATCTGTCCCCGAACATTGGAGACGATATGCATGACGTGTGAATATTTTTCGATAACTTTCAATTCGCTGACTTCGACCGTTCCGATACGGCAAACCCGACCCAAATCATTACGCCCAAGATCAACCAGCATGATATGCTCCGCTAACTCTTTGGGATCGGCCAACAACTCTTTTTCCAAAGCCGCGTCTTCAACAGCAGTACGTCCTCGAGGACGCGTACCGGCGATCGGCCGGACCTCAACCAATTCTTCTTCCTTGCGCACGAGAACCTCGGGTGAAGCGCCAACAACAAGAGTCTCACCAAAACGTAAAAAAAACATATAGGGAGAAGGGTTAAGTGTTCTCAAGGCTCGATAGATATCAAAAGGATCACAGTTACCAAGCAACCCTGAAAAACGTTGAGAAAGAACAACTTGAATAATATCACCCGATTTAACGTACTCTTTGCATTGTTCAACGGCAGCCATGAACTCTTCACGACTGTAATTGGAAGAAAAGTCTACAGAAGCGTTCCTCTGCGAAACGGATACCATTTCAGGCAAGGGGCGCCGTAATTTTGCAACCAGGTCATCAATTGCTTCAACGCCTTTATGGTAAGCACTGATCGGACAAGTTCCCTCTTCCACATGAACATTACAAACGACCTTAATAACCTGCCGGATATTATCAAAAATGAGGAGTTTTTCTGTAAGGATAAAACAAGCATCGTAGGTACCGATGTTACGTTCATTAGTATCAGGCAGTCGTTCGAAATAACGTACGGTATCATAACCACAATACCCGACCATCCCGCCAAAGAACCGGGGCAAACCATCAACGGGCACTAGCCTGTATTTCTGAAGCAAACCACGTAATATTTCAAGCGGTTGATCGGAACGACCTGAATCGATCAGTTCTCCACTGTCAAGCAACTCCCACTGCTGCCCACGACAACGGAAAATTTTGCTAGGGCCACTACCTAAGAAGGAATAACGTGCCCATTTTTCGCCACCAGCTATACTTTCGAGTAAAAAGGCCGTTTGTTTATCATCTATTTTCCTAAAAGCCGATACAGGGGTTTCCATATCTGCAAGTATTTCCCGATAAACGGGAATGAGATTACCCTGCGTAGCCAAATCACGGAATTCATCAAGTCTAGGATAGTACATGCCCCCTCCAAAAGTCGAAGTTTACAAATTAGCACGCCACCATCAGACCGGTCAAGACGACTTGATTTATCGCAAAAAAAAAAGGCAAGGAACGTAGTCCTTGCCTTCTCTTTATTCTAAAGTCTATCGGTTGCCCAATACCCCTTATTCTGCTTGGTCCGAATCGGATGCTACTTCTACTGCTTCCGAAGCTTCTTTGACGGGCTCTTCAGCAGTAACAGATTCAACAACCTCTTTTTCTGCTACTTTTCTCACCCGAGGAGTAAATTCCTCCTCAACAAGCTCAATAATGACTTGGGAAGCATTATCCCCAAGACGATTAGCAAGTTTGATGATGCGAGTATATCCACCCGGACGGTCCTTATAGCGGGGACCAATAAGCTCAAAAAGTTTTCCGACAACCTTGCGATCGCGAATAACCTTGATAGCTTGACGACGAGCATGCAAATCGCCTCTCTTGCCAAAGGTAATCATACGATCAACAACCTTGCGAAGCTCTTTAGCCCGCGCGTCGGTAGTTGTTATCTTTTCATGCTCGAGCAGGGAAGTCACCATATTACGCATCATAGCCGCGCGATGACTGGAATTGCGCCCGAGCTTTCTCCCGGATTTATTGTGACGCATGATACAACGGTCCTTTCTTTATGAAAACGTGACCTTGGCCGTCAGAGGTCCTCTTTCCCTTCCTGAATCATTTTAAGATATTCAGGATCTGGAAAATTGTCGATTAGCATTCCAAGAGAAAGCCCCATCTCAGCCAGGATATCCTTAATCTCGTTCAAAGATTTCCGCCCGAAATTCTGAGTCTTCAGCATTTCAGCTTCGGACCGCTGCACAAGATCGCCTATAAGATGAATATTAGCGTTCTTAAGACAGTTGGCACTTCTCACGGACAGTTCCAACTCTTCGACCGAGCGATACAGATTTTCGTTAATCTTCCGGCTCTCTTCGCTCTCTTCCTCAACTACCGTTTCAGTCTCCTCATCGAAGTTGATGAAGATCTGTAATTGTTGTTTCAGAATTTTGGCCGCATATGCAACTGCATCATCGGGACGAACACTACCATCAGTGACAACTTCAAGAATGAGCTTATCAAAGTCGGTAATCTGCCCCACACGCGCATTGGTAACCGTGAAATTAACCTTCTTAATAGGCGAAAAGAGCGCATCAATAGGAATCGTCCCAACGGGCGCCTTGTCATCTCTGTTACGATCGGCGGGCACATAACCCTTGCCCATAGCCACAACCATATCTATCTCAAGGTCCGCATCTTTTCCACAGGTCAAAACGTGATGGTCAGGGTTGAGTACGTCCACATGAGAATCCGTGATAATGTCACCAGCAGTGATAACGCCAGCGCCTTTCTTCACGATCCGAATGTTACGACTGTCAGAACCATGCAGTTTGAGCAATACCCCCTTGAGGTTCAGGATAATATCAGTCACATCCTCAGTAACGCCGGGAATGTTTGAAAATTCGTGCAACACCCCCTTGACTCGCACCGAAGTTATAGCTGCACCCTGCAGTGAAGACAACAGTACGCGCCGTAACGAATTACCCAAGGTGGTACCGAACCCACGCTCAAACGGCTCGGCCATGAACTTGCCATAAGTGCCTGACAAGGAGTCCGCATCAACCTGGAGGCGCTTAGGCTTGATCAGGTCTCTCCAGTTTTTGTACATTCACATCCTCCATGATGAGGTAGCTGCAACCACAAGTGACTATTACTTGGAATACAGCTCAACAATCAGCTGCTCCTGGAAGGCGGGCGTGGTCATTTCCTCGCGCACCGGCAGAGTCTTGAGACTGCCCTTGTAGGCTTCACGATCAAGTTCTACCCAGGAAAGCAGCCCACGACGCATTACACTGTCCAATGCTTCGTTGATTCGAGCAACTTTGCGGCTTTTCTCGCGCAGTTCAACCACATCGCTGGGACGCATAACGTAAGAAGGAATGTTCACTTTGCGGCCGTTAACCAGAAAATGCCCCTGCCGAACCAATGCACGAGCTTCAGCACGAGAACTGGCAAAACCAAGACGGTAGACAACACTGTCAAGACGGCGCTCAAGCAGAACCAGAAGATTTTCACCAGTAACACCCTTCTGATGATCTGCTTTTTCGAAGTAACCACGGAATTGCTTTTCAAGCAAACCATAGGTACGTTTCATACGCTGTTTTTCGCGCAACTGAGTGCCATAGTCCGACGCTTTGATGCGACCCTGACCATGCTGTCCTGGCGGATAGTTACGCCTTTCCACTGCGCACTTGTCTGTATAACACCTGTCCCCCTTAAGGAACAGCTTCATATTTTCTCTTCTGCACAAACGGCAGACAGGCCCAGAATATCTAGCCAACGTTCATCCTCCTTGTTTGTTTAAACTCTTCTGCGCTTAGGCGGACGACAGCCATTGTGGGGAATAGGTGTAACGTCCTTGATCACGCTGATGTTCAGGCCTACCGAAGAAAGAGCCCGCAAAGCTGACTCCCGACCGGAACCGGGACCCTTCACGCGAACTTCCACAGAACGCAAACCGTGCTCCATAGCTTTTTTAGCCGCATCCTCGGCTGCAATCTGCGCAGCAAAAGGGGTGCTTTTACGTGAGCCTTTGAAATTCATAGTCCCGCAAGTGGACCATGAGATTACGTTGCCTGCAACGTCGGTAATAGTGACAATGGTGTTGTTAAAAGTCGCCTGGATATGGGCGATACCATTGGCTATATTCTTTTTCTCGACCTTTTTACGTATTACTCTTTTGTTGCCCTTAGCCATGGTTCCTCCCCTTACTTACGCTTACCGGCGACAGTTTTCCGCGGCCCTTTACGCGTACGCGCATTGGTTTTAGTTTTCTGACCTCTAACGGGAAGACCGCGACGATGGCGAAGGCCGCGATAACATCCGAGATCCATCAACCGTTTAATGTTTCCGGTTACGGTGCGACGCAAGTCCCCTTCGACCTGATACTGACTATCAATAACATCACGAATTTTACCTGCCTCCGCTTCAGTCAAATCGTCAGTGCGAGTGTTAGGATCAACACCAGCCTTCTTCAAAATGTCCTGGGACGAGGAGCGGCCAATGCCGTAAATATAGGTAAGCGCTATCTCGGTCCTCTTGTTTCTAGGTAAATCGATACCAGCGATTCGTGCCAATGTAGTATCCTCCTGATCCCTTTATCCCTGTTTCTGCTTATGCTTAGGGTTTTCGCAGATGATCCTGACAATTCCCTTGCGTTTGACCACTTTACACTTGGAACAAATCGGCTTGACCGAAGCTCGAACTTTCATTGATCATCCCTTTTGTGTACGATGCCTGTTAATCCGAAAAGGCCGCAGTTGTCTATTAACCGACCCTTTCTCTTTCTTTCAACAACTAGATGGCGGTCAGTATTAGCGGTCCTTCATCGGTGATCGCCACAGTGTGCTCAAAATGCGCCGACGGTTTGCTATCGAGGGTCACCGCCGTCCATCCATCTCCCAAGACTTTAACACCCGCAGTGCCGATGTTAATCATGGGTTCAATAGCCAACACCATCCCGCTACGCAGTAAGGGCCCCTGACCTGGAGGCCCAAAGTTTGGCACCTGTGGATCCTCATGCAGACCTCGCCCGATGCCATGCCCGACAAATTCCTTAACAACACTAAAACCACATTTTTCAACATGACTCTGTATCGCATGGGAAATATCGAACAAACGATTATTCACTCTTGCCTGCTCAATCCCCAGTTCAAGTGCCTTCTGGGTAACATCAAGCAATCTCTGTTTTTCGGCACTTATCGCTCCGACTGGCAAAGTCACAGCAGAGTCGCCATAAAAACCATTTAACACAACACCGAAGTCGATGCTAAGGATCTCCCCCTCAACCAAGGGCTGCTTATTGGGAAATCCATGAACAACCCTGTCTTCCGGTGAAGCGCAAATACTAAAAGGGAACCCTCCATACCCTTTAAAGGCTGGCTTGGCACCTCTTTTTCGACACTCACGTTCTGCGATAGAATCAAGCTCAAGAGTTGTGACACCGGGAGCAATTTTATCTCTAAGCAACGCAAGAATATCGGCAACGATTCGCCCGGCTTCGCGCATGCGAAGGAGCTCATCTTTGCTCTTAATCAGAATCACTGTCCACAGCCCAACGCAGAAAGAATTTCTTCCTGAACTGCCGCCATTTCCAGCATACCGTCAACATCGGAAAGAACGCCGCCATCTCGATAATAAGCAATCAGTGGTGCTGTTTGCTCAGCATAGACCTCAAGACGCTTACGGATCGTTTCTTCCTGATCGTCATCACGCTGAAACAGCTCTCCACCACACTTATCACAGCGATCCGCAACCGTGGGTGCGTCAAACACGACATGATACATTTTACCGCAATCACGGCATGTACGACGACCAGCAATCCGGCCAACAATCGCGTCGTTATCGACTTGAAGTGAGATCACAGCATCAAGATCTTTTTCGAGATCCGCCAAGGTTTGCTTTAAGGCGTCCGCCTGAGGGATGGTGCGAGGAAATCCGTCCAGGATAAAGCCTTTAGCGCAATCTGCCTTAAGGAGTCTTTCCTTGACTATCCCAACAACAACCTCATCTGGAACCAAGCCACCGGCTTCCATTTCAGCCTTGGCTTTGAGCCCCATAGGGGTGCCTTCTTTAACCGCAGAACGCAACATATCACCCGTCGATATTTGCGGGATACCAAGACGCTCGGAAAGCATTTTAGCTTGCGTGCCCTTACCTGACCCTGGGGGGCCCAATAGAATCATCTTCATTTTTACCTCACACATTTCAACCGTGCCGCCCTCGCAAAGTAACACCCTTCATGAAACCTTCGTAGGAGCGCGAGATAAGATGCGCCTCTACCTGCGATGCCGTATCCAGGCCAACACCTACGACAATAAGCAACGAAGTCCCACCAAAGAAAAAGGGAACATTCATGCCGGCGACCAAAAGTGTCGGCAAGACACAAACAGCCGACACATAAGCAGCACCCGCAAAAGTCAAACGTCCGAGCACCGTGTCAATATAATCGGATGTTGCTTTGCCGGGTCGTATACCAGGAATGTAACCACCCTGCTTTTTAACGTTATCGGCCACATCGATGGGGTTAAAGGTAACAGCCGTGTAGAAGTAGCAGAAGAAGATAATAAATGCAACATAAAAGACGTAATAAACCAAATTCCCCGGTGCCATCCAACCTGCAGCTGTCTGTACCCAAGGGATATTTATCAGATTGGCCACCGTTGCGGGGAACATGATGATGGAACTGGCAAATATGGGCGGGATAACCCCGCTCATATTGATCTTAAGAGGCAGATGACTTTTTTGCCCGCCATAATTTCGCATACCAACTACACGTTTTGCATAATGGATGGGCAATCTTCTCTGAGCAAGCTCCATAAATACGATGGCCCAAACGGTAGCAATAATGACTAACAACAGGAACAAGACCTTGGCAGGGCTCAAAGCACCTGCATTGGCCAGCTTCACCGTATTAAGCAGAGCCGCAGGCATATTGGCGATAATCCCGGCGAAAATAATCAACGAGATGCCATTGCCAATGCCTCGCTCGGTAATCTGCTCACCTACCCACATGATAAATGCTGTACCTGATGTCAGAGTGATGACTGTCAAGAGAATAAAACCGACACCGGGGTGAGATACCACCGAAGCCTGTCCCACGGTCATGGACTGCAGTCCCACAGCGATACCAGTACCCTGCACGATGGACAAGACAATGGTGCCATAGCGCGTCCACTTGGTGATCGTCTTACGCCCTTGCTCACCCTCTTTAGAGAGACGCTCAACCGGCTCAAAAACAACACCAAGCAATTGCAGAATGATGGAGGCGCTAATATACGGCATAATTCCAAGCGCAAATACAGTCATGCGCTCCAACGCCCCACCAGTAAAGGCACTCACCATTCCCAGGAGAGTACCTTCGGTTTTCTGAAAGAATTCTGCAAGCACATCACCATTAATCCCGGGAATCGGCACATGACAACCGATGCGATAAACCGCAAGCATCCCGAGCGTAAATAAAATCCGACGACGAAGCTCAGGGATACTGAAGATATTCTGGATGCGCTTGAACAATTTAAATAACCTCAGCTTTCCCGCCAGCCGCTTCTATCTTAGCAACGGCAGATTGACTGAATTTATGAGCCTTGACAGTCAGCGCCTTGTTCAGGTCGCCATCGCCAAGAACCTTAATGCCATCATAGATCTTATTTACAAGACCATTCTGACCAAAGGCTTCAATATCCACAACGCTGCCAGCCTCAAACAACTCCTGCAGGTCGCGAAGATTAACGAGAGCATAAACCTTTTTATTTAAAGATTTAAACCCACGCTTTGGCAAGCGACGCTGAAGTGGCATCTGACCACCCTCAAATCCGGGCTTCACACCGCCACCACTGCGGGCGTTTTGCCCTTTGTGGCCTTTACCAGCGGTTTTGCCATTGCCGGAACCAGGACCACGTCCGAGACGCTTCCGATTCTTTGTTGAGCCGATAGCCGGCCTCAAATTACTCAGATCCATACCTATATCCCTCGCTCTCTCAGTCTTCAACCACGACCATGTGGCACACCTTACGGATCATACCTCTGATCTCAGGAGTATCAGTAAGCACCACGGTCTTATTGAGCTTGGTCAGGCCAAGACCTTTAAGAACTTTTGTAAAATATTCCTTGCGACCGATGCCGCTCTTTTTCAGGGTCACCTTGATTTGTCCGGCCATGAAACCCTCCTCGTCGGCTGGCATTATTCTTCGTTATCGGCACCACGCAATGCCCGCAACTCATCTGCACTTTTTAGGCGAGACAAGGCGTTCATGGTCGCACGGACCACATTGTGTGGATTATTGGAACCGATACACTTTGACAAAATATCGCCAACCCCGGAAACTTCCAGAACTGCACGCACGGCACCGCCCGCGATAACTCCTGTACCTGCCGATGCAGGTTTGAGCAACACCCGGCCTGCGCCAAATTTTCCGATAACGTCAAAAGGTATGGTCCGATCCTTTAAAGGAACGCGGATCAGGTTTTTTTTCGCCTGTTCTACTCCCTTACGAATCGCTTCAGGCACTTCTTTAGCCTTACCATGCCCGAATCCGACAACACCCTGACCATCACCGACAACAACCAGCGCCGAAAAACTAAAACGCCGTCCACCCTTGACTACCTTGGCACACCTGTTGATGTGTACAACCCGGTCCGTCAATTCCAACTCATTGGGATCGATGCGAAGCAAAGATATCCTCCTTAACTAAAAAGACAGACCGGCTTCCCGGGCGGCTTCTGCCAGGGTCTTGACGCGCCCATGGTAGAGAAATCCGTTCCGGTCGAAGACGACATTCTTGATGTTCATACCCAAGGCTTTCTGGGCGATGGCTTTGCCGACAGCCTTGGCGGCCTCAACATTTCCAGTATATTTCAGAGCTTCGTCAACATCACCCGTAACCGTAGAGGCTGAAACCAAGGTCTTCCCGGTGGTGTCTTCGATGATCTGCGCATAAATGTGCTTGGCGCTGCGGAATACGCACAATCTGGGCATTTCCGCCGTGCCACGCACTTTTCGGCGTACACGCACCTGCCTCTTCAATCGCGCCTGGCGTCTTTTCAATGCGGCGTTCACTGTCTATCTCCTTGCCCTGTGGTCCGTTATTTTTTCCCTGTCTTACCAGCTTTACGCAGGATACGTTCCTCGGCATACTTGACGCCTTTACCTTTGTAAGGCTCAGGCTTACGAAAGGAACGGATCTTGGCAGCCGTAGCACCAAGAAGTTCCTTATCGATACCGCGAATGATTATCTTGGTCTGCTTTTCAACCTCGACAGAGATCCCTTTTGGCAATGCATATTCGATCGGGTGAGAGTACCCGAGGGCCAAATTAAGTGCACTACCCTTGACTTCGGCACGATAGCCGACGCCATTAATTTCAAGAACACGCTCAAACCCGTTGGCCACACCCTCAACCATATTAGCGACAAGGGCTCGAACAAGGCCGCGATAGGCACCTTCCTGCTTCCCTTCCTTGTCACACTGGACCAAAACCTGGTCATCAGCGGATTCCAGACGTATCCCAGCAACGATAGTCTTTGTCAACTCCCCCTTTGGACCCTTTACGGTGACCGTGTCTCCGACTTGAGACACCGTAACGCCCTTGGGAATATTGATGGGTTTTTTCCCAATTCTAGACATTTTCTGGCTCCTTAGGCGTTTCTTCTACCAGATAGAACACAACACTTCGCCGCCCAATTCTGCTTCCCGAGCGGCAATGTCGTGCATAACACCCTTCGAAGTTGAAAGGATGGCATTGCCAAGACCGTTTTTCACGACGGGAATTTCATCTTTCCCAACGTATACCCGGCAACCCGGGGTCGAAACGCGATCGATGGCGTTAATAATGTGGTTATTTTCGTTATCGAACTTAAGATAGATGCGCAGCACGCCTTGTTTGTCGTCGCTAATCACCTTAAAGTTCCTGACATAGCCGAGTTCCTTGAGCACGGTAACGATTGCCAACTTAAGATTAGAAGAGGGCATATCGCACTTCTGGTGCCTTGCCAACCCTGCATTACGAATGCGAGTGAGCATATCGGCTATAGGATCTGTCATTGCCATGAATGCAACTCCTTACTGAATTACCAGCTTGATTTAATCACGCCGGGGAGCTTGCCTTCCAACGCAAGTTTGCGCAAGCAAATCCGGCACATATCGAACTTTCGATAATAAGCCCGCGGCCGCCCACACAAAGGACAACGGTTATATTTCCGCACCTTGAATTTGCTCGACCGGGCAGCCTTGATCATCATCGATTTTTTTGCCACGTCGTCCTCCCCTAGTCTTGGGCTTTTTTAGGAAACGGCATGCCGATGGATTCCATCAGAGCATAACCTTCCTCATCATTTCTCGCCGTGGTAACGATCGTCACATTCAGCCCTTTTACCTTATCAACCTTCTCGAGGTCAATTTCCGGGAAAATAAGCTGCTCACGAATACCAAGAGTGTAATTTCCTCGGCCGTCAAAGCCCTTTTTCGAAACACCTTTGAAATCGCGCACACGGGGCAGGGCAACGTTGACCAAGCGATCAAGAAATTCATACGCTTTGTCGCGACGCAACGTAACCATACATCCGATAGGCATCCCCTCACGCAACTTAAATTGCGCGATAGATTTTTTGGCCTTGGTTATTACAGGCTTCTGCCCACCGATAAGAGTAAGTTCTTCTACTGCCGATTCCAGAACTTTAATATTCTGGATGGCTTCCCCCAGGCCCATGTTCAATACAACCTTCTCGACACGGGGGACTTCCATTACATTTTTTAATTCTAGCCGCTTCATCAACGCGGGAGCAAGTTCTTGCGTGTACACTTCCTTCAATCTGGCACCCATGGAAATCCTCCGTTACTTATCCAAGGTCTCGTTGCACTTTTTGCAAAACCGAGTCTTGGTCCCATCTTCGAGAACCCTGACGCCGGTTCGCGTGGGATTGTTGCAGGCGCTGCAAAGGAGTGCAACATTGGAGGCATCCAGCGGTGCTTCCTTTTCGACAATACCACCTTGGGTATTCACACGATTGGGTCGCGTATGCCGCTTGACAACGTTAAGGCTCTCCACAACAATGCGTCCTTTACCAGGCAAAACACGCAAGACCTTACCGGTCTTGCCCTTGTCCTTGCCCGCTATAATCATCACCATGTCATCTTTTTTGACATGCATTTTCTTCGCTGCCATTTATCTTACTCCCAGTTCCGGATTAAAGTACCTCGGGGGCCAGCGACACAATCTTCATGTACCGCTGAGCACGTAACTCCCGAGCAACCGGACCAAAAATTCGGGTTCCGATAGGTTCCCCGGCCTGGTTGACAACCACTGCGGAATTTTTATCGAAACGGATCGCTGACCCGTCAGGACGAGGCACTTCTTTAGCGGTCCGAACGATGACAGCTCTTACCACATCACCCTTCTTAACGCGGGAGTTGGGCAGGGCCTCCTTTACGGAGCAGATGATGATATCACCAAGGCCGGCATATTTCCGCTTGGAGCCACCAAGAACCTTGATGCAGCAGAGTTTACGCGCACCAGAGTTGTCCGCTACATCAAGCATCGTCTGCATCTGTATCATGACTGTTATCTCCTACAGGATTACGTTCTTTTCCAGGATTTCTCGCACCCGCCAACGTTTGTCCCGGGACAGAGGACGAGTTTCCACAACAGAAACCTTATCCCCTACATTGCAGCGATTTTCTTCATCATGGGCTTTAAAAGTAATCCGCCGCTTGATGTATTTTTTATAGACAGGATGCTTAACCATCTGGTCAACCTTGACCACGACAGTCTTGTCCATCTTATCGCTAACTACAACCCCGACGCGGGTTTTCCGATTGCCACGTATTTTACTCATTGAAATCTATCTCCCCGTGCCGATTAGCTTCGCTTTTGGCGCAGGACAGTATGGACTCGTGCAATATCCCTGCGCGTCTGGGGAAGCCGGGCGCTGTTTTCCAATTGCCCGGTTGCCAATTGGAACTTCAGGTTAAACAACTCCTGATTCAGTTCCTCCACCTTTTTTTCCAATTCTTCAACCGTAAGGTCACGAAGCTCACTAGCTTTCATTGGCCACATCCTCCCTGACTACAATCTTGGTCTTCATGGGGAGCTTATGAGCAGCCAGCCGCAATGCTTCGCAGGCCACTTCTCTATCTACACCCTGCATCTCGTACAAAATCATGCCGGGCTTTATAACAGCCACCCAGCTATCAGGGGACCCCTTACCTTTACCCATACGGGTTTCGGCAGGCTTTTTAGTCAAAGACTTGTCGGGGAAAATACGAATCCAAATTTTCCCACCACGCTTGACGTGCCGAGTCATGGCACGGCGTGCAGATTCAATCTGTCGAGAAGACAGCCACCCACACTCAAGCGCTTTGAGCCCGAAATCCCCGAAATTGAGATCACTACCGCGATAGGCAACGCCCTTCATGCGGCCTTTGAACTGTTTTCTATGTTTAACCTTCTTGGGCATTAACATGGCAGAATACTCCTATTCGGTTCCCTTGGTTAATCCTGCGACAGGACTTCGCCCTTGAAGATGAGAACCTTAACGCCGATGATCCCGTAAGTGGTCTTGGCCTCGGCGAATCCATAATCAATATCAGCTCTAAGGGTATGCAGAGGAACTCGCCCTTCACGATACCACTCAGTGCGGCTCATTTCTGCACCACCAAGACGACCACTACAAGTGATCTTGATTCCCTGGGCGCCAAACTTGAGAGCCATGCTTACGCTTTTCTTCATCGCGCGACGAAAAGCTACACGACGCTCCAGCTGGGTCGCCACACTTTCGGCGACAAGTTGAGCATCAATTTCAGGTTTACGGACTTCCTGAATATTGATGAAAACTTCTTTATCGGTGAGCCGGGCCAGATCTTTTTTAAGGGCTTCCACTTCAGCCCCTTTTTTGCCTATGATGATGCCAGGTCTGGCAGCAAAAACATTGATCTTAGCCTTGCTGGCTGCTCGCTCGATCTCAATCTTGGCGACGCCAGCATGATAAAGCCGTTTTTTGAGATAATTACGAAGCTTTATATCCTCGTGCAGAAGCTGGGAGTATTCACCCTCAGCGTACCACCGGGAGCTCCAGGTCTTAACGACTCCCAGTCGAAATCCAATTGGATGTACTTTCTGGCCCAAACCATCACCTCCTTAAACTCATTTTTCGTTCAGAACCACGGTAATGTGGCTGGTCGGTTTGCGGATCCGGGTGGCTCGTCCCTGTGCACGCGGCATAAAGCGCTTCAACACGGGCCCCTGATCAACGGCTATACTCTCAATAAACAGCCGATCTACGTCAGCTACGCCTTTTTGCTCGGCGTTGGCCACAGCCGAACCGACGAGCTGATAAACGATGCTGGCCGCTTTCTGGGGCGAAAACCTCAGAATATTAAGCGCCTCCTGAACCCCTTTTCCGCGCACCATATCGACCACAAGTCTGGTCTTACGAGGCGACAGACGCACATACCTAAGCTTGGCCTTAGCTTCCATGAATAGAAACTCCTCTTGCGAAATCGCTTGTCACTTACCTTTTGCTCTTCTTATCTGCACCATGACCATAATAGGTGCGCGTAGGAGCGAATTCGCCGAGCTTATGCCCTACCATGTTTTCGCTTACGAAAACAGGGATAAACTTTTTACCATTATGGACGGCGAAGGTATATCCAACAAACTCAGGAAAAATAGTCGATCGCCGAGACCAGGTCTTAATAACTTTTTTGGAACCGGCTCCACCTTCGAGATCAACTTTACGAAGGAGGCTCTCTTCGACATACGGCCCTTTTTTAATTGATCTAGCCACAGTGGTCTCCTCTACGTTTCAACATATTTATTTCTTACGGCGAACAATAAAGCGATCAGTACGCTTATTGACGCGGGTCTTGTATCCCTTGGTAGGTACGCCCCAAGGTGTAACCGGATGACGGCCACCAGAGCTCTTACCCTCGCCACCACCGTGGGGATGATCCACGGGGTTCATGGCGACACCGCGAGATTGCGGACGGACGCCAAGCCAACGATTACGTCCAGCTTTACCAATTTTGACATTTTCATGCTGGATGTTACCTACCTGGCCCACTGTGGCACAGCAATCCTGCAGCACCAACCGCACCTCACCCGAGGGGAGGCGAAGTTGTGCGTACTTCCCTTCTTTAGCAGCGATCATGGCATAGGTGCCGGCGCTACGAGCAAGCTGTCCGCCTTTACCTACTTTCAATTCGATGTTATGCACCCAAGTACCCAAGGGGATAGAACGAATAGAAAGAGCGTTGCCGGGCTTGATATCAGCCTGCTCACTGGCAATCACGACATCCCCGACTTTCAATCCGAGAGGCGCCAGGATATAGCGTTTTTCGCCGTCTGCATAGCAAGAAAGTGCGATGCGCGCAGAACGATTCGGGTCATACTCAATGCTAACGATTTTGGCAGGGATATCCTTTTTCTCCCTGCGGAAATCGATAACGCGATATTTGCGCTTGTGTCCACCACCGGTATGACGCTTGGTGATACGCCCAGCGTTGTTACGCCCGCCGGTCTGACTGAGCTTTTCAACGAGCGATTTTTCCGGTTTGGCGACTGTGATGTCGGCGAAATCGGCCGAGGTCATGTGCCGTCGGCCGGCCGAAGTCGGCTTATACTTTTTGATTGCCATTATCGTAACTCCGTTTTACCTGATTGCACCCCATTAAACACCGAACAGATCGATCGAGCTACCTTCGGCCAGGGTTACGTAAGCTTTTTTCCAATTGGAACGCTTGCCGTAAGTGCGACCCAGGCGCTTCACCTTACCGGCGACGAGCACTGTATTGACATTCTCAACCTTGACTTCAAAAGCATGCTCAACGGCCTTTTTAATCTCGACCTTATTAGCATCCCTCTTGACTTCAAAGGCAACAACCTGCGCTTCGCCTTCCTGCTGAACGGTTTTTTCGGTAACCAAGGGTCGTTTAAGTATCTCGTGTAGCGGTTTCATCACCCTAACGCTCCTTCCAACAGTTCGACAGCTCCTTCGGTGACAACCAGATTCCGATGCTTCATCAGATCGTAAACGTTCACACCTTCGGCCTTTAGAACCTTGACATGAGGAAGATTACGGGCGGAAAGCTCCAGGTTCTGATTTTCTCCATCAACGATTACCAAAACACTGTCAAGTTCGAACCGCTTGAGAACTTCGACAACACCCTTGGTACTGATGGTATCAAGCTGTATCTCATTGAGCACCGACAGCCGCTCTTCTTTAAAGCGAGCAGACAGCGCGCAGCGCAATGCGGCCTTTTTAACTTTCCGGTTCAGCTTGAAGCTGAAGTCCCTAGGACTTGGCCCGAAAGCGGTCCCGCCGCCTACGAAATGTGGCGCCCGAACAGTGCCCTGGCGGGCATTCCCGGTTCCCTTCTGGCGGTACGGCTTTTTGCCACCTCCAGCAACTGCAGCACGGTTCTTCGAAGCCGAAGTTCCCTGCCGACGAGCAGCCAGCTGATATCGAACCATATCGTGAATCAGGTACCCTTTGACTTCAGTGTTAAACACCTCGTCAGCGAGCTCCCGCTCCGACACCTGATTCCGGTTTATGTCATAAACTGCGATTTTTGCCATGGTATTTCTCCAGAATCTCTAAATGCAGCCCGGCTATCAAACCTTGCGGCTTTTCCGGATGAGCAACAGGCCGTTGACAGGCCCCGGTACGGCCCCTTTAACAAGAACCAGGCCCTTTTCGGGACGCACATCAACCACTTCAAGACCTTGAGTGGTGACACGCTTGTTACCCATCTGGCCCGCCATCTTCTTACCTTTAAAAACACGGGATGGCCAAGCACTTGCACCAATACCGCCTGGACGACGATGAAACATGGAGCCATGACTTGCACGACCACCTGCAAAATTCCATCTTTTTATAACGCCCTGGAAGCCCTTACCCTTACTGGTTCCAGTAACATCGATAATGTCTCCGGCTGTAAAGAATTCACCACAGGTGATTTCGTCACCGACCGCATGATCGTCAACACTATCGCATTCAACTTCCCGCAGGAAACCGAACATGCCCTTGCCGGCCTTTTTAAGATGACCCATAGCAGGCTTATTTGTACGTTGAGCCTTTTTGGCCCCAAACCCGAGTTGAAGGGCATTGTAGCCGTCTTTCTCCTCAGTCTTTTTCTGCAAAACGATGCAAGGCCCAGCTTCGACCACTGTCACCGGGACACACTTGCCGTCCGCAGCAAAGACCTGGGTCATTCCCAGCTTCTTACCCAAGATTCCCTTCGTCATGGTGCGTTCCCTTACTTATAAGAAAAGTCTTACAACTTGATTTCAACGTCAACGCCGGCAGACAGATCAAGCTTCATCAAAGCGTCAACAGTCTGCTGGGTAGGCTCGACAATATCGAGAAGCCGCTTGTGGGTGCGCATCTCGAACTGTTCACGGCTCTTCTTATCAACATGAGGACCACGCAATACGCAGTACTTATTGATAACCGTGGGCAGAGGAATGGGCCCTGCAACACGAGCGCCGGTACGTTTGGCGGTATCCACAATTTCGTTAACTGAAAGGTCGAGCAATTTATGATCGTAAGCCTTTAAACGGATCCTGATCTTCTGGCTTTGCATGGCTATTCCCTCTATTCAATGATGTCGCTGACGACACCAGCGCCAACGGTACGACCACCCTCGCGTATAGCGAAGCGCAGTTCCTTATCCATGGCGATCGGAGTAATCAGGTTTACAGTCATACTGGCATTATCACCAGGCATGACCATTTCTGTACCTTCGGCCAGTTCGCAAATACCGGTCACATCAGTAGTCCGGAAGTAGAACTGGGGCCGATAACCGTTAAAGAACGGAGTATGCCGTCCGCCCTCTTCCTTAGTAAGGATATAGGCTTCGGCTTTAAACTTGGTATGAGGCGTAATACTGCCTGGCTTGGCCAGAACCTGACCACGCTCAATATCCTCACGCTTCACGCCGCGCAACAGAAGTCCGACGTTGTCACCGGCCTGCCCCTGATCAAGTAGCTTGCGGAACATTTCCACACCGGTAACAACAGTTTTGACAGTGGCCTTCATGCCGACGATCTCGATCTCTTCCTGCACCTTGACGACGCCCCGCTCAATACGACCGGTAGCAACAGTTCCGCGACCGGAAATGGAGAACACGTCCTCAACAGGCATCAGAAAAGGCTTATCGATATCGCGCTCAGGCTGAGGAATGTAGCTGTCTACCGCGTCCATCAGATCAAGGATAGGCTTACAGGCTTCGCAATCGACCTTTCCACAACCACACTCAAGCGCCTTAAGAGCACTGCCGGCAATAATGGGAATGTCATCCCCGGGAAAATCGTATGAACTCAAGAGTTCACGAATCTCCAATTCAACGAGTTCCATAAGCTCGGCGTCATCAACCATATCAGCCTTGTTCATGAACACTACCATGGCGGGAACCCCTACTTGACGCGCCAAAAGGATATGTTCACGAGTCTGAGGCATAGGACCGTCAGCAGCCGACACTACCAGAATGGCTCCATCCATCTGAGCCGCGCCGGTAATCATATTTTTTACATAGTCGGCGTGGCCCGGGCAGTCAACGTGTGCGTAATGGCGGCTGTCTGTCTGATACTCGACATGAGCAGTGGCAATAGTAATGCCACGCTCACGCTCTTCAGGAGCGTTGTCAATCATATCAAAGGCCTTAAACTCAGCCAAACCACGAGCGGCCATATTCTTGGTTATAGCTGCCGTTAGCGTCGTTTTCCCATGGTCAACGTGACCGATGGTCCCGATATTTACATGGGGCTTTGTTCTTTCAAATTTTGCTTTCGACATGGAGTGTCCTCCTGTTCTTAAACGGCAACTAGCCCTTTACGCGCGCGATAATCTCTTCGCTAATAGCCTTGGGCACCTGCTCATAGTGATCAAAAACCATCGTATAGGTGGCCCGCCCCTGCGTCATACTGCGCAGCTCGGTAGCATACCCGAACATGCAGGCAAGAGGGACCGTACTATTAATGACCTGAGCCCCACCACGCGAGTCCATACCAACAACCCGACCTCGACGACTACTCAAATCACCCATAACGTCACCCATGTAATCTTCAGGGACGACAACTTCAACGGCCATCACAGGCTCAAGTAACACAGGCCCGGCTTTTGCGGCACCAGCTTTGAAACCCATCGATCCAGCAATCTTAAAAGCCATCTCGGACGAGTCGACATCATGGTAAGATCCGTCAAAGCAGGAAACCTTAACGTCAACAATGGGGAATCCGGCAATTACGCCGTTCTCGGCTGCCTCTTCGGCACCCTTACCAACAGCGGGGATATACTCCCTGGGAATGACCCCACCCTTAATCTCGTCTACATATTCAAAGCCAGATCCAGGCTCAAGAGGCTCAATCCGAAGCCAACAGTCGCCATATTGCCCACGACCGCCGGACTGACGGACAAACTTACCCTGAACCTCAACGGTCTTGGTAATAGTTTCACGGTATGCAACCTGAGGCGCACCAACATTTGCCTCGACCTTAAACTCACGACGCAATCGGTCAATGATTATCTCAAGATGCAACTCGCCCATGCCGGAAAGAATGGTTTGATTAGTCTCATCATCCGTCCGAACCCGTAAGGTCGGATCTTCCTGCACCAACTTACCGAGCGCCTGACCCATCTTATCCATATCCGCTTTAGTCTTAGGCTCGACAGCGATATGAATAACAGGCTCAGGAAACTCCATAGACTCAAGAAGAACAGGAGAGTTCGGATCGCACAGCGTATCACCGGTAGTCGTCAATTTAAGACCGACGGCTGCCGCGATATCGCCCGAGTACACCTGCTTGATTTCTTCACGCTTATTGGCATGCATCTTCAAAAGACGGCCAAAGCGCTCCTTTTTGCCGCGCGTTGCATTCAAAACCGTAGCACCGGATTCAGCCACCCCGGAATAAACGCGGAAGAAAGTAAGCTGCCCAACAAACGGGTCAGTCATAACTTTAAACGCCAGCGCAGCAAAAGGATTGCTGTCACCGGGAGGACGAGTGACCTGCTCTTCCGTGTCAGGAATCACTCCGGCAATAGCCGGGATATCAAGCGGGGAAGGCATGTAGTCGACCACCGCATCAAGGAGATTCTGAACACCTTTATTCTTAAAAGCGCTCCCGCAAAGCACGGGAATCATCTTTATGCTAATGCACGCTTTACGAATTCCGACTTTGAGCTCGGCAAGACTGATCTCTTCACCGCCAAGATACTTGTCCATCAACGCTTCGTCGTGGGTACAAACCTCTTCCACCAACGCTTCACGTGCGGACTCGGCCTCAGCCAGAAGATCCTCAGGAATATCGGTAATCTCGTAACTGGCACCGAGACTCTCATCATCCCAAACGATAGCCTTCATCTCAACCAGGTCAATAACCCCGGAGAAGGTATCTTCCTTGCCTATAGGCAACTGCAAAGGAATAGCATTCGCCCCCAAGCGCTCACGGATCATCGTGACACCGCGAGTGAAATCGGCGCCAGTACGATCCATCTTGTTTATAAAAGCCATACGGGGAACATGATACTTGTCAGCCTGCCGCCAAACCGTCTCAGACTGGGGCTCAACACCGCCAACGGAGCAAAAGACAGCAACCGATCCATCAAGAACACGAAGCGAACGTTCTACCTCAACAGTGAAGTCGACGTGACCAGGGGTATCGATGATATTGACACGATGGTCCTTCCAAAAACATGTCGTAGCAGCGGAAGTAATAGTAATTCCCCGCTCCTGCTCCTGCTCCATCCAGTCCATCGTCGCCGCACCATCATGGACCTCCCCAATCTTATGAGAGACCCCCGTGTAGTACAAAACACGCTCAGTGGTGGTTGTTTTCCCGGCATCAATGTGAGCCATAATGCCGATATTTCTCGTCTTCTCTAAAGCTACTTGGCGTGCCACAACTATCTATTCCTTCCTAATATCCGTACCGCTATTTACCAACGATAGTGGGCGAACGCCTTATTGGCTTCAGCCATGCGATGCGTATCTTCCCGCTTCTTAACAGCAGCGCCGCGGTTAGCGGCTGCATCCAGCAATTCCCCCGCAAGACGCTCGACCATAGTTTTCTCGCCGCGGCCACGGGCATAATTAATCAGCCAGCGAATAGCAAGAGCATTACGGCGATCGGACCGAACCTCAACAGGCACTTGATAAGTCGAGCCACCTACACGGCGCGACTTAACCTCAAGCATCGGCCGAACGTTCTCAATAGCTTTCTTGAAAACGTCCAAGGCTTCTTCGCCCGAGCGCTCTGCCAGCAGCCCGAAGGCTCCATAAACAATACCCTCGGCCGTGCTCTTTTTACCCTCAACCATGATGGCATTAATAAACTTGGCCACCGTGCGATCACTATACTTAGGGTCGGGCAATATGACCCGCTTGGCGATTTCTCTTCTTCTCGGCATGGTTACCTCTCACGCACTGGTTACTTGGGACGCTTCGCCCCATACTTGGAACGACCTTGCCTGCGATCTTTAACACCTGCAAGATCAAGCGCCCCACGAACAATGTGATAACGTACACCCGGCAAGTCCTTCACACGCCCGCCGCGAATAAGCACGACGGAGTGTTCCTGAAGGTTATGTCCAACACCGGGGATATAGGACGTCACAACAATGCCGTTGGTCAAACGAACGCGAGCGACCTTCCGCAAGGCCGAGTTCGGCTTTTTAGGGGTTGTCGTATAAACACGCGTACAAACCCCGCGTTTCTGCGGATTGCATTTAAGCGCCGGCGCAGTGGACTTGCGAACCTTTTTCTCACGTCCCTTGCGAATCAGCTGATTGATGGTCGGCATCTACATACTCCCGAATTATCAACTTACAAAAAGTTAAAAAGAACCACACGATTTTATATGGCGAAAAACCCGCTCAAACTATCAATACGGGAGGCGCTTGTCAAGCGTTTTTTGCCGCCTCCCATTTTTTCCTCTACTTCACTCATCACTGTCTTCAACAGCATCCTGGAATTCGGCCTGTTCATAATCCGCATCCAGTGAATCATCGTCCAAATCATCCTGTATTGGCTCATCGATTTCTTCGGGCTCTTCAATAAGAAGACGCACGCTACGATACTTGGAAATGCCGGTACCTGCCGGGATGAGTCGTCCCATAATGACGTTTTCTTTCAAACCTCTGAGGTGGTCAATTTTCCCCTCAATGGCCGCCTGCGTAAGAACCTTGGTCGTCTCCTGGAACGATGCCGCGGAAATAAAAGACTCCGTGGACAACGATGCCTTGGTAATACCAAGCATAAGAGGCTCGCCGACGGCAGGAGCACCACCTTCGCCAAGGACCCTGTTATTCTCAGCCTCGAATTCCCAACGCTCAATCTGATCATCTGCAAGAAAACGTGTATTACCAGGTTCCTTGATCCTTACACGACGCAGCATCTGGCGTACGATAACTTCAATATGCTTGTCGTTGATCTTAACACCCTGCAGCCGGTATACCTCTTGAACCTCATCCACAAGATATTTGGCGAGCTCTTTTTCACCAAGCACCCGAAGGATGTCGTGAGGATTACTGGAGCCATCCATGAGCGCTTCACCGGCTTTTACATGGTCATTCTCATGAACACTGATGTGCTTACCCTTGGGAATGAGGTATTCCTTAGGCGTCCCAACCTCAGGGGTAACGCAGACCTTGCGTTTGCCTTTTGAATCCTTACCGAAGGAAACCACACCATCAATTTCGGAAATGATGGCATACTCCTTGGGCTTACGGGCCTCAAAAAGCTCAGCAACGCGAGGCAGACCACCGGTAATATCTTTGGTCTTGGTGGTTTCGCGAGGGATCTTCGCCAGGATGGAGCCACCGCTGACCTCTGCGTCTTCCGGCGATGCGATAATAGCACCCACGGGCAACATATATCTTGCCGGAGCCCCATTGGGCAACTTAACGGTTTTCCCTTCAGCATCCTTAAGCGTAATACGCGGACGCTTATCAGCACCCTTCGATTCGATGACTACTTTACGTGACAGGCCGGTTACTTCGTCGACCTGCTCCTCCATTGTCACGCCCTCGATGATATCGCCGTAACGCACGGTACCAGCTATCTCGGTAAGGATGGGGATGGTATACGGATCCCATTCGGCCAGCAAGCTTCCCGCCGTGATGGGGCCATCAGGTGCAACACGCAAACGTGCACCATAGACCACCCCGTAGCGTTCGCGCTCACGACCGGTTTCATCCAGTACTGCAATTTCAGCATTGCGATTCATGACAACATGATGCCCATCGTTGTCGAGAACCCAATTGAGATTGAGATACTTCACAACACCATCGAAACGGGCCTCAAGCGAAGTCTGCTCAGCTCGACGCGAAGCAGTACCACCGATATGGAAGGTACGCATCGTAAGCTGTGTACCCGGCTCACCAATGGATTGTGCCGCAATAACCCCCACAGCCTCCCCAAGATTAACCAGGTGCCCTCTGGCGAGATCGCGCCCGTAACATGTGGCACAAATACCGCGCTGACTCTGACAAGTCAAAACAGACCGAATTTTGACTCTTTCGATGCCAGCATTTTCAATGCTCTCTACCAGGCTCTCATCGATCTGCTGGTTTGCTTCAACCAGCACATCTCCGGTCACAGGATCAAGAACATCTTCCAAAGCGGTACGTCCCAAGATCCGGTCACCAAGCCGTTCGATGACTTCGCCACCTTCGGTCAAAGCAGTCAACAGAATACCGTCAAGAGAGTCACAGTCCTGCTCGGTAATAATAGCATCCTGGGCAACATCGACTAGGCGCCGGGTAAGATAACCGGAATTAGCCGTTTTAAGCGCGGTATCCGCCAGACCTTTACGCGCACCGTGTGTCGAAATAAAGTACTGCAACACGGTAAGGCCCTCACGGAAATTGGCAGTAATCGGCGTCTCGATAATCTCCCCGGACGGCTTGGCCATAAGGCCACGCATCCCGGCAAGCTGCCTGATCTGCTGTGCGCTACCGCGGGCACCGGAGTCGGCCATCATGTGAATCGAATTGAATGATGGCACCTTGACCGTTTCTCCTTCGGGAGAAACCATCTCGTCTTTCGACAGGGTATCCAACATGGTCTGCGCAATAGCTTCTGTACACTTGGCCCAGATATCGATGACTTTGTTGTAGCGCTCGCCATCGGTAATCAGACCCTCGGTATATTGCTGCTGGATTTCAGTTACTTCCTCGACGGCTGCCTTCATCATGACGTCTTTTGACTCTGGGATCACCATATCGTCGAGACAAATCGAAATCCCGGCCAAGGTCGAAAACCGATATCCGGTATCCTTAAGACGGTCAGCAAGCAAAACAGTTTCCTTATTGCCGGCCAGACGGAAACAAACATCAATGAGATGTGCGACCTGTTTTTTCGCCATAACGACGTTAATAAAGTCAAAGGGAATGACTTCTGGCACGACATCTCGCAACAACACGCGACCAACGGTTGTTTCAATAAGCGTTTCCGGCTCTCCCAGGACTGGCGACATCCTAACTTTTATCCTGGCTTGCAGGTCAACTTCGCCCGTATCATAAGCCATGCGTAATTCGTCCCGCGAAGACATAATCTTGCCTTCGCCGCGTACGAAAGGACGCTCCCGGGTCATATAGTACAGGCCAAGGATCATATCCTGAGACGGAACAATGATCGGCTTGCCGTTGGCCGGCGACAGGATGTTGTTGGTAGACATCATCA
>DKEW01000045.1 GCA_002452265.1 Pelobacter sp. UBA6812
CAGTCTGCCATAGCTGCCAGATCTTCTGCCGGTCATGAGGCGTTAACCGAATGCGTTTGTGCATGATCATATTTACAAAATCCTCCGTGCGCAATTATCGGATTTTGTAAACAACGCGTCAATTTCTTACAGGTAAAGTCTTAAATCTTAAAACTTCAAGTCATTGATTTTATGATGTTTTTTTCATTTTCAAGCTGCCGACTGTTCAAATGCACAGTCGGCAGTGGTTGTTCTATCCAGCATTATTACGGAAAGCCACGTGGCCAATGATCTTGGAAGAGGCTACAGTTCACTCAACGAACACAACGCTCGACAGAGCGATCAACAAACACACGATTTAAAAAAACACGGTTAAAACCTCCATCTTTTGGCGCGTTGTTCCCCCTCCAGGGCGACGCGCCCTTTTTTTTTCAATTTACCCACCCCTGGCATAATCTTCATATCCGGCAATGTAAAATTCGGCCGTCTGCCCAGCCTGTTTGACGACCTCCCGTTCCCGCATGGTTTCGATCCAGCGCAAAAGCGATGTCAGCTCACCAGGAATGAGCAATCCCCGATAATGTTCCAGGACAGGCCAGCGTTCAAACCAGGGATAGAAGGCAATGTCGGTCAGGCCAACATTTTGACCGAGCCAGTAGCCCCCGTCTTGCAGGCGATGGTGCAATTCCGCATCCAGGGCCGACAGAACAGACAATAAATTGTCACGCGCTGCCAAGCGATCATCCTCCCCCTGCGCCTTGAGCAGACGATAAAACAGAGGGACAAAACGCGTATTGGCGAATTCAGCCCACAGCCGCGCCTGGGCCCGCCCTTGTGGCGAAGCCGGCAGCAATGGGGGCTCGCCGACGAGATCATCAATGTACTCATTGATAATCAGGGATTCCCGCAGCATAAATTGGCCTTGCCGCAAAGCGGGAACCGCTTCCTCCGGATTGACCTGTCGATACCACGAGGGTTTGTTGCGCAAATCAATTTCGATCACTTCAAAGGGCAGACCTTTTTCCATCAGTGCCAGGCGACAGCGATGGGCAAAGGGACACACCCGGGCGCTAAACAGTTCAATGGTTTCCATGGTAGACTCCTTAGTGTTTCCTCGTCACCAATCCATTCAGTGTAACACCTGTACGCGGTGCAAAGCATGTCACGCTGGGCATTCCAGGGGCATGTAAAATGCAAAGCAAACGCGTCGGCATTTATCCCGACGACGGACTTTCAACATAACCTGTTGAAATTGCCGAAAGATAAACTTTCTTACAGGCCTCTCAAGGGACCCCAGGGATAACACCATGGCAAAAATTGACGCACTGTTCAAAATTTTGAAGGAAAAAGGTGGCTCCGACCTTCATATGTCCCCCGGGAACCCTCCGCTGATTCGCAAATCGGGCGACCTTGAAGCGATCATGAGCCAGACTCTTACTCATGAGCAGAACAAAGCCCTGCTTTACGAAATCATGACCGAGGCGCAGCGCAAAACCTATGAAACCACCCGCGATGTCGACTTTGCCTATGAAGTATCGGAGCTGAAATCCCGCTTTCGCGCCAACATCTTCATGGGACGCCTAGGCATGAGTGCGGTCTTTCGCCTCATCCCCGCTGAAATCCTCAGCGCCGAACAATTGGGCCTGTCCCCTGCGGTGCTGAACTTCACCCAGTTCAAAAAGGGCCTGGTGCTGGTGACCGGACCGACCGGCAGCGGCAAATCGACCACCCTGGCGGCCATGATCGATCATGTCAACCGGACCCGCAAGGAACATATCCTGACCGTCGAAGATCCCATCGAATTCGTCCATGTCAGCCAACAGAGCCTTATCAACCAGCGGGAGGTGGGGCGGCACACCCGCTCCTTTGCGACGGCGCTCAAAGCGGCCCTGCGCGAAGATCCGGATTTGATCCTGGTTGGCGAGATGCGCGACCTGGAAACCATCGAACTGGCGATTACTGCCGCGGAAACCGGCCATCTGGTGTTCGGCACCCTGCACACCAGCAGCGCCGCCAAGACCGTTGACCGCATCATCAACGTGTTTCCCACTAACCAGCAGGAACAGGTCCGCACCATGCTCGGCGAATCCCTCAAGGGCGTCATCGCCCAGCAACTGCTGCGTACCGTGGACGGCAAACGCTGTGCCGCATTGGAGATATTGGCCGTTACCCCGGCGGTCTCCAACCTGATTCGCGAGGGCAAGACCTTCCAGATCCCTTCGGTAATCCAAACCGGCAAATCCCAGGGGATGATGCTTATGGATCAGGCCATTCAGGATCTGCTGACCGCCGGCAAGGTCACGCGCGAGGAAGCCCATAAATTCGCATCCAACAAATCTCTCTTTCAATAGCGGATATTGTGTGCTAATTAATTAGTTAGCGCCCATCCCTAAACACTGGAAGGGCACAGTGAAGTTTTCATAGGGAAAATGAGTTTTCCCAAGGTCAAGGAAATCAAGCGCTTGCACGGAGGCGTAGATGCCTACGCCGCACACACAAGCGCGACTTGACGCAGAGATTGGGAAAAAGGGCCGTTCCCGGATGAAAACCAGCTACAACTACCGGAACATGACTCCAAAGGAGCAGGCATGGAAGAACAGAAGATCGCCAAGAACCGTCGGCAGGTAATTTTTACTCTTGCCGATGGCAGCGAGATGGAGGGAGAAGTATTTCTCAGTCTTTACGAGGTCCATCGCCAGGGCTCGCAAAGAGTCGGAGAACTACTCAACGGGGAAGAGGCTTTTTTGCCGGTAAAGACCGCCGATGGCACCGTGCATCTGAATGTTGCGAACATCATCAAGGCCAGTACTCCAGCGGAAGCAGAGCGCCATGAACTGATGATGCTGGGCAAGAAATACACGGTGCGGATTACCACCCTGCACGGTGAAGTAATCGAAGGCGAGATCTTTGTCGACCTGCCCCAGGACCGCAGCCGTGTCAGCGACTACCTCAACCGACCGGACCGTTTTTTCAGGGTCTTTGTGCCAGGCCACATCATCTATGTCGGTGCCCGCTTTGTTTTGGAGGTTCGTGACTAATTCCGTGGGCTTCCGGTTTTTTCCGCAATCATCTCAGGATTTGCTTGCCACGGATTACCTTTCGCCTTAGATTAATACGCTTCCCGTACCTGAAAAGTGTTCACCCGTTGAGAACATATCCATCTGAAAAAGTTCAAACGCATCTTTGTCGAGATCACCAATCGCTGCAACCTCTCGTGCAGCTTCTGCCATCAAAGCAAACGCCACAAGGCGTTTGTCACCCCGGCGGAGTTTGACCATATCCTGTGGCAAATAGGTGATTTTACGGACTACCTGGCGCTGCACCTGCTCGGCGAACCGCTGCTGCATCCCGAGCTACCCAGGCTGCTGGACATCTGTCACCTTCACCACAAGCAGGTCAACCTGACGACCAACGCCACCCTGTTGCCGCAAACACGCGACACGTTACTTGGCAGCCCTGCCCTGCGCCAGATCAACATTTCCCTGCACAGTTTCGAAGATGCACAAGACGTTAACATTCTACACGCCTACCTGAATGAGATCCTTGATTTTCTCCGTGAAGCCCAGGCAAACGGTACCGTCTATATCAGCCTGCGTCTGTGGAATCTGCAACATACTGAAGACACATCAGAAACCCACCGGAACAGGGAATTGCTGCGGCGCCTGGAAACTTTTTTTGCTTTGCCGATGACCATTCCGGCCCGCCTGACACCCGGCCAGGGACTGCGCCTGGCACCCAAGGTGTTTCTCAGCCAGGATCTTGAATTTAACTGGCCCCACGGCTTGACATGCGATCAGGGAGACCGGGGATTCTGCCGGGGACTGCGCGACCATATCGGTATTTTAGTGGATGGCACCGTGGTACCCTGCTGCCTTGATGCCGAAGGCGACATCCCTTTGGGTAACATCCACCAACAGCCTTTGAGGGATATCCTGGATAGCGACCGCGCCCGGCGTATGCGCGACGGGTTTTCACGACAGCAGGTCATTGAAGACCTTTGCCGGCGCTGCACCTATCGGCAGCGCTTTTCTTAGCCAACCCGCTTTGAGTAAAATCCTCACCCAATCTTACAAACCCCTTACAATACCATGAATTTAAGGGGTTACAAGAATTCCTGTACTTTTCCCTGAAACCTTCTGAAAAGTTTCACCGGACGATTCAGGGGACATTTTGTCAAACATCCGTCCTTGCCTTCCTGGTGAAACTGCCGGCAGACTTAGGATACCTGAAAGATATGAAGGTCAGACAACAACTCATCTCAACGGGTTTCAACTGAAAGTGCCTCAAAGAGATTGAAGGTATGGTTTTTGATCCTGCGCAGGGCAATCGCCATATCGCTGAAGATAAGGGCCGAAAGAGCACCGCAGGAGCCGGCCTTCATCCGGGTGAGGTGGGCATCGCGAATAGCGTCGGCTAATTCGTTAAGCTGGCTGGTTTCCTCTCTCACGCCGGCACTGCCTACTTCCTCCCCCTGGAGAGTCTTCCCCACCATGGTGAAAAAGGCAAAAACCTTGGCGTGAAAACGGCTCAGGTCATTCCATGCGTCTTCGCTGAAATCGAGTTCGTTATTTTCAAGCCGCTTCAAATAGTTGCTGATCGAGGCGGCATAGTCCGTAATCGTTTCAAGTTCGTCGGCGGCGCGGATATAGGCATAGGCGCGATCCGATTGCTCCTGGCCGGCCGTTCCGGCTTGCATCAGGGATACGGTGAAGGTCGTGATTTCCTTCTGCATGATATCCGCCTCTTCTTCGATCGCTTTTATCTTCTGGAAAATACGCTCCCGCCCCTTAAGGCCTGGCTGCAACAGACTGCCGACATGTTGCAGAGCAACGAGAACGTCCCCCAACAACCGCTTGAGTTCCTCATGGACCATCGAAACTCCCATAGCCGGAGGCATGCTGCCGGGCGGGCCGATATACTTGAAAGGCCCCTTTCCCGCTGCTCCTGTCTCCGGCACAATTCTGACCACCGCCTTTTCGAGATACTGGAGAAAAGGCAACATGATAAGTGTCGCGGCGATATTGAAAAAGGAATGGCCGAAGGCAATATGAGCCGCAATGTAGGGGCGGTTCCCTGCATTGTTAATAAAATCGGCGGCACCGGGGACAATGGCCTCGATCAAACCGATGTAGGAAGAAAAGAAGATGATGACAATGATCACCCCCATAATGTTGAACATACTGTGGGCCATGGCGGCCCGCCGAGCGGTAACGGTGCTACCGATGGCGGCAAGCTGGGCGGTAATAGTCGTACCAATATTCTCCCCAAGGACCAGGGCGCAGGCCGTCTGCAACGGTATGGCACCGGTAGCGGCGAGGGCGATAGTGATTCCGAGCATCGCGGAACTGCTCTGGATGATCATGGTCATCAGGCACCCGATGGCGACGCAGCCGAGAAGGCTCGGCAGCGATCGGGCATCGAGGAGGAGCATCAGATTTCTGAACCCTTCGGCGTCCCGCAGCGGCTTGAACGCCCCGCTCATGATCTCCAGACCGAAAAAGATCATGCCCAGGGCTACCAGAACTTTGGAGATGCCCGAAATACGTTCATTTTTCACAAACAGCATCGGGAATATGCCGATGCCGATCAGCAGCAGGCCGTACTTGCCGATATTAACCGCAAGAATCCAGCCGGTAATGGTGGTGCCGATGTTGGCACCCAAAATAACTCCGATCGCCTGACTTAGTTGCATCAGGCCGGCGTTTGCCAGGCCGACAACCATGACCGTGGTGATCGACGAGGACTGAACGAAGGACGTGACGCTCAGGCCGACCAGCACCGCTAAAAAACGGTTGGTGGTGACAGAAGCGATCGCTTTCCGGATCACTCCCCCCGAAAGCATCTGCAGACTTTCCGACAGGAATTTCATCCCGAGGATAAAAATCCCGAGTCCTCCTAATACGGTATAGGCCATCTTAAATGGTTCAATCATTTTCTGGATTCCAAAAGTAGGGAGTTATGAAAGCGTACATCGTCACAAAATAATTTAGCTAGTAATACAATTGCCCTTATTGCGCAAGCCTTTTTAAAGGCGAATTTGTTGGCGTCGATCTTTGCTGCAGGGACGAGGAGATCTCGTACTTCAGGGGACGGCAATAACGAGCCTGATCGGCAATCAATGGACAACCCGTAAACGATTCAGATGGACAAAAACAGGTGAGCCATTTAAATCCGGAACCCTTTACTCCGTGTTTCTCGAAAGCCACCATTTTCCCGGCTCTAAACGACCCAACCCGAATCCAAGTAATCGGGCCGTCTTATTTGTTATTTTGAATCAGGTCCTGCATTATCCAAAGAATTATCAGGCCTACACACAACGATCACTCCAGCAACATTTGGACTGATTTTAAGCGAGTTTTTGTGAGTGGCTTTGCGTCAAGAAAGTTTAGCGGTTTTCAAATAACAATTCGTGGGCAAGCATGGCAATAAGATTCATCCTGCAGCTGAAATGTTTAGATGTAAAAAAGGCCTTCCATATATTTTGGAAGGCCTTTTTTACCTTAACAACGTCCTTATTTCTTATCCCACACCACGCGGTTGACTTTGAGATCCGCGTCGCGTTGCACCGTGCGATGATAGGTCACGGCCGGCTTTCCGAACAACATCACATAGACGATCTCGTGGGAATCGGGGATGCCGAGCTGAGCGCCAAGCTCAGGGTTCATGTCAACCATAGCCCATTTGGCCAGTCCGTCCCACAGGGTGCCCAAGCCCATGGTCGCAGCCATCATCTCAAAAGTCGTCATTGCGATAAAGCCATCGGCGACCGGGGTCGGAGCCTTGGCGTCGACAGATACGATCAGTAGATGCGGCGCTTTGCGGAAAAGGATATCCGCGCCCTTGTCCCAGGCCCGCAAAATACCGCCGTAAAACTCCTTGCCCCTGGGCAGCGTTTCTTCCTGAACTCTTTTACGCACACCTTCCATGGTCGCGTGCTTGACGTGCTCCATGGTCTGCTGATCTTCGACCAAGGTAAACAGCACCTTGCGGGAATTAACGCCGGTGGGAGCATGGGTGGCTATTTTGAGCAATTGTTCGATGGTAGCGGGATCAACCGGCTCGCGCTGAAAGCGACGGATGGAACGACGGCCCTTGATGAGAGTTTCCATCTGGGCGGGCTCGGGAAAATGTCCGGCAAGGGGCAAACTGTCTTCCGGTTTAAACCCGAAAATACCGAGGGCGCCGGTCGGACAAACCGCCAGGCAGTGCTGACACTCGATACATTTTTCCGCTTTGTCTTCGCCGACGAAGGGCACGCCCTGCTCCATGACCAGAACCATCAATGGGCAGTCCCTGACGCACTGTTCACAGCGGGTACACTTTTCGCCGTCTATCACCAAATCGAGCATACCGTCCTCCTTGAGTTGCCTGCAGGCGTTCGCGTTTGCGTCATTTTTAGCATGACGGCGGGTTCAGGACAAGCAGGGAAAGATCTGCGAGAAAACACCCTGAATAGAGGTAAAAACGCACCCATCCAAAGGCAAAACATAAAAAGCTTTATTTAGCCGCAGATAAGCGCAGATGAACGCGGATAAAACTAATAAATCAAAGGGTTGGCATCAGAATTTATCTGCGAAAATCTGCGTGGATCTGCGGCTAATAATGGATTTTGCCTGTAGCCAAGCATAAACCCCGATCCCAAGGATCAGAACGACCGGGTGCGGCGCGGGGGACGGCGACCAAGCAGCCAACCGAGACACAACACACCGGCTCCGGCAAAAAACCAGCGCAGGATGCTATTGCGCCACAGATAATGGTTTTCCGCCTTCAACGAGGTGATTTTTTGCAGATGGGCCTCGGCTTCCTGCTGCAAACGGTCTCGCTCTGCCATGGTTTCGTGTATATTCTGGGCCCCTTGTTGCAGGCGTTCGTATTGACCGGTTATCTTTTTCAGCTCCGTCTCGACACCCTGTAATTTTTGGTTTTGCTCGGTCAATTCCTCCAGTTTTTTGCGCAGAGCGAGCTGTTCGCGTTGCAGGCGTTCTGCGATGACGGCATGGGGTTCCTGGTTGGAAACATATTGTTTAAGGACGTACCCTTCGGTTCCATCCGCCGTACGAACTTTGACATAGTCATCGCCATCTTCCAGAACTTCAATTTTCGCAGAACTGGTCAGTGATTTAAGAATGCGATAACCGGTACCCGGACCGCGTCTCAAGGTTACCGGGATCTGATCGGTAATATAAGCGCCCCAAGCTGTTGAAATAGTCGCACCAAACAGTACTAAAACCATCGCCAGCAGTAGCAACAGGTTCACACCATACCACCCTGAGTCCAGCAAAGGCGTGCTGCTATTCTGGCCAAGCCATGAGTCTTGCCGGTCGGGTTGCAAAAGTGGCAAATCCATGTGTTCGTAGCGTTCCGGTATTCCACCCCTGGTTATCGGTCTTTTCATGGTTTCTCCACGCCGGTTTGAGTTTGGTGACCGATGATCATCCCGTGGGCCTGTCCCCTTGCTACCTCCGATGTGTCGATACTCGCGTGATGAAAGGTGGCCCGGCCGTAATTATCGCCGTATCCCATTTGTCCTGCCAGGGCCGCAAGAGCCATGAGACCACCGCAAACCACCAGCAGCACAACACGCATAAATCCATTCATTGTAAAAACACCTCTCACATTTGATGCATTCGCAAAAACGTTTAAGAAGGCTAAGCAAAAACTTCGTCCTACAAGGCTTGGTGTTTTTCAGGGGTGAAGGCATACAATATAGTATGTCGAGGTCCTTAAAAACAGCGTACCGCCGGAGGACGGACTTTTTGCGACGCCATCACATTGAGACATGGCCATCGGTTTGTCGCGCCGATCACCTCGGTCTGAAATTCGGATAAAGTCAAGATTGGCGATAAACATGAGCAAAGCCCGCACCAATTTTGCCAAAGGCGCTTAGCATGGCTTATCCTGCAGGCAGAACCGATTAAATACAGGATAAAAAGAGAGATATTGTCGTCAATTGGCAACAAAAACAGGGAGGAGCGCCTTCTTGCCTCCCCTGTCGAGGGAGGCAAAGGGCGTGAAAATCATGATCATTCCAAAAAAACCTGGTGTCTCTTATTAGAGACATGGACATTCAGACATTCTTAAACAGGCTCGGTACGATATGATGGCGACCCAGCAATTTATAGAACTCAGTTCGGTTGCGGCCGGCCAGACGCGCAGCATGGGCGACATTGCCACGGGTAAGCTGCATCAAGCGCACCAGATAGTCCTGTTCAAACTGTCGGCGTGCTTCGCTGAAGCAGGGAATCTTTTCGACATTTTCGTGAATGGCGTCCGCCACCAGCGAAGCTGAAATCAGCGAAGTGGTGGTCAGGGCCAGGCCCTGTTCGACCACGTTGATCAGCTGCCGCACATTGCCCGGCCAGGAAGCCGCCAGCAGTGCTTCCATGGCCTCGGGTGCAAAGCCGGTGACTTTTTTACCGCTGCGAGCCGCTATTTTTTGCAGAAAATGACTGGCCAGCAAGGGGATATCTTCCCGGCGTTCGGCCAGGCTCGGCAAATCGAGGGATACGACATTGAGCCGATAATAGAGATCTTCCCTAAACCGCTCGGCGGTGATTTCGTCTTCGAGATGGCGATGGGTTGCAGAGATAATCCGCACATCGATGGCACAGCTGGTGACCGAACCGACAGGCCGCATCTGTTTTTCCTGAAGCACCCGCAGCAGTTTGACCTGCANNTCGCCGATCTCGTCGAGAAACAGGGTGCCGCCTGCAGCGGAACGGAACAAACCGGGATAATCCTTCAACGCACCGGTAAAAGCCCCCTTGGCATGACCGAACAGTTCCGATTCGAGCAAGGTATCGGGGATGGCACCGCAGTTGACAGCAACAAAAGGTTTATCCGCCCGGGCACTGGCCCGATGAATGGCCCGCGCGATCAATTCCTTGCCGGTGCCGCTTTCGCCCCGGATCAGGACGGCTGCATCGCTCTCGGCGGCAAGGCGTGCCTTGGCAAGCAGTTCCTCCATAATGGGGCTCTTGGTGATGATTTCACTGCGCCAGGACTCCTCGCCCTGGGTTTCCTGTTCGGCGGCATCGCCGGAAGTACGCAGGGCACGCTGGATTTCCTCCAGCAGGGATTTACTGTCCAGGGGTTTGGTAAGAAAACTGAACACCCCCCGGCGGGTCGCTTCGACCGCGTCGGGGATGGAGCCATGGGCGGTGAGAATAATAACCGGCAAGGACGCCTGCCTGGTACGGATAGCATCAAACAGAGCCATGCCGTCCATCCCCGCCATGCGCAGGTCGGTAATCACCAGGTGAGGTCGCACTGCCGGAATTTTGGCCAGCGCTTCTTCGCCACTTTCCGCAAGGTGGATCTCGTATCCCGCCCCGCGCAGGCGAATGGACAGTAACCGCAGCAGATCGGTGTCGTCATCTACCAACAACAGGCGTTGTTTGCTTGTTTCCATCAAGGTCCTCAAGTTGCCGTCAGGGGAAATTTACTTTTCCCGCTGGCGCAGAATTTTTTCGATATTCTCCAGTGCCCGCAGTTTATCCTGCAATTCCCGGGAGGTGGTTTCCAGCTCCTGAACCTGCTGCCGGGCCCTGTCGCGCTCCCCGGCAAGCCGCAGCTGGTCACCGAGTTGATCTTCCAGCAACGACACCAGGATCATCAAAGTACGATCCCCCTTACCGCGCTGGCGGAATTCCTTCAGCAAATCGGATGCCAGTTGCCGATCTGCAAGGGAACGTCCAGGCTGTAAACCAAGCGCCACCAGATGAAAAAGGGTCTCGTCGTCCGGTTTGTTGCGATAGGCTTTGCGCAAACGGATCAGCTCCTTGCTACCGGCGGCGATACTCAAAGTACCGGCCTTTCGATAGTAGTCGAGCACCGTTTCAGCTTGCACCCCTTCACTCGGCAACCGTGGCCACCAGACGCGCGGAAAGTTGCTGCAACCGGCGACCGACAGCCCCAGCAATAGCCCCCCTATGACCACTCCAAACATACGTCTTGGCATCATGCCGTTTCCTCCTGCGCAGACAGCGGCAGACTCACTTTAAAACAGGCCCCGCCCAGAGGGCTATCCAGCACTTCGATACTGGCACCATGATCACGTACATATTCCTGCACTATGGACAAGCCGATTCCCGTCCCCTGAACCGGCCCGACCATTGGGGCCGATCCCTGGTAAAAAGGTTTAAAAATTTTCTTCCGCTCGTTTTCAGGGATCCCGGGACCTGAATCGGCCACTTCCAGAACAGCCTGGTTGCCCTGCTGGCGCAAGTTGAGATGAATCACCCCGTCAACCGGCGTGTACTTGACAGCGTTGGAAAGCAAATTGTCCACCACATTTCGCAGCCGTTCGCGGTCCCCGTAAAGCTGCAGTTCCACCATATCAAGTTTGAGATCCAGATTCTTTTTGAGTATAGCGGGCCGCTGCGAAGCAACAATCCCATCGATCAAGCGTGAAAAGTCAATCCGGGTGCCGCGAAAGGGAGATATTTTGGCCTGCATGCGACTGAAACCGAGCAGGTTATCGATAAGCTTGTGCAGCTGTACGCCGTTTTTACGCAGGATCCAGGCAATCTCCCGCTGTTGATCGTTAAGGGGGCCGACCTCTTCCTCAACCAACAGTTCGGTGCCTTCGCGGATGGAGGCCAGCGGTGTTTTCAACTCGTGGGAGACGTGGGATACGAACTTGCTTTTTTCCTTGTCCACAGCATCCAGGCGCTGGCGCAGCCAGTCAAGGCGGGTCCCGAGAAAACGCAGGTCGTCCGGTCCCCCGACTTCAATAACAGAAGCAAAGTCCCCTTCGCCAAGACGCGTGATGCCACGGTTTATCTGACGGATCGGATTGGCAATCCGCTGGGCAAAAAACATGGCAAACAAACCCGTCACCGGCAACAGCAGTACCGCCAGCCACAGCAATATGCGCCGTGCACGTGTGGTCGAGGAACGCAGGGCATCAACCTCGCGGACGATGAGTTCCTGACTCTCGTCATAAAGACCCCGCGCCAGATCGTTAAGTTCGTCGAACTTCGCCAGAAACGCCTTGTCATCACCAGTGTTGCGACCATTGCTGCGCAGACTGGTATAAAGCTGCTGTTCTCCTGATGCCAGGCGTTGCAAGCGCTGCATCTGATCCCGCTTCAAAGGTAAGGTGCCGAGGTGTTCCACGGACACCACGAACTCCTTATGTTTTTCCTCGATACCGGCCAGCATCTCACCGGCCTCAAGCACCTGATACTGGCGCACACGGCGTTCCAGAGCCAGCAATTGCTCTACCAGGTTACGGCTTTCCTGGATCACCGTGACCGAGCGATACACCGCCTGGGAGCCACGCCGAGCCAGGCGATCCATAAAAAACTCGGCATTGATCATGGCCAGGTTAAACGGCAGCGCCACCATGGCAAAGCCGATCAACACCAGGGAAAGAAACGATTTGGGACGAAGAAAATGCATAGGCCGCCATTCGCTGGGCGTTGCCGGTCAGGCCGGCAGCGGCCAGTCGGTCTGATAACCTTCGGGATAAAAATTCTCCTGCGTGCGATTGAAATAACCGTACTGCAGCCGGGGAATGCGTTGTTTAAGACGCGTGAGCATCTCGACCATGCCAAGCCCCTCCCCTTCAATCGCCAACGCCTCGCAGTACAGGGCGGGGTCGATGCTCAGGTTGCGCATCTGGATCAGGTCGACGCCGGCTTCTTCGACCAGGTCGCCGAGGGCTTCGACTTCTTCGGGCCGATCGTTGAGCCCCGGGAATACCAGGTAATTGATCATGGTAAACAGACCATGGTTTTTGGCCCGCCGCAGGGATTCACGCACTTGTTCGATGGTGTAACCACAGGGACGATGGTACGCCTGGTAAAAATGGTCCTGCACCGAATTCATCGATACCCGGATGGAATCGATACCCGCCTGCGCCAGACGATCGACAGCATCGGGGTCGGAGGCGTTTGAATTGAAATGGATGGTGCCGCGCTTGGTGCGGCGGCGCATTTCGCGCACCGCCTGACAGATGGTATCCGCCTGCAGGATCGGATCCCCCTCGCACCCCTGACCAAAGGAAACGATGGCGTTTTCCGCCTGTTCGAGATGCGGCACGGCAATCTGGCAAAGCTCTTCGACCGTCGGCACAAAGGTAATGCGCTCCTGGCTGGAAGGACAACATTCAGGCGCTTCCTGCAAGGAGATGCACCCCAGGCAGTGGGCATTGCAAACTGGCGAGGTCGGTAGCGGCGCTTCCCAACGACGGAAAAACAGGTTCTTGGCGGCGAAACAGTGATAATCCAGCGCACAGCGCGCCAACTGCTCGAGCAGACGGTTGTCGGGATGCTCGCGCAAGGCTTTCTTGACCAGGGGATCAAGTTTGCGATCATCGAAATGATCCGGCTCCCACTGGGTGTTGCGGTCGACGCGTACCGCAGCCGCATAAAACCGCTCTTCCTCGACACACCAGCCCACGGCCGTGTAGGACCATAAAGGCAATTGCACCTGTTTGTCCCCGTAACCCGCCGCCGGCAGCAGGGTCCGGGTATAGCCCGGCGTCAAAAATGCCGACACCGCCTGGGCTTTGCCGCCGCCGTAATGACGGGGCAGCTTGCGCAAGGGAACCATGCGTTTGTTGCGTGCGTCCAATCCGATGGGGGGGGTGTCGGGGATGGTAAAAAGACGGCTACCTGGCGGCAGGGGAATGAGTTCTTCCTCGCGCGGCAATCGAGCATGGGAACCGTTCATGCCGACCATGAGCAGTTCGGGATGTTCAAACACTTCTCCGGAGGCATCCGCCACCACGGCCAGGATGGTCTTCTTGCGCTTCATGCTATAAATATCCTTTTTTTATCGGTGCAATAGTCACTTAGGCCGCCAAGCATAACATAATCGGCCTGCGGGAGGGAATAGCTCCCTGATGCACGGGGAAAGATCCTGTATTTACCATGAAGATCATGAAGGACATGAAGAAGTTCCGGTAACGCCAAAACCACTACGAACAGGGATATATAGGATAGACAGGATGAAAACCAACGGCCTTGGGTTTGGGGCTTTATCCCGAGCATCCTGAATAGCCCTGTGAAAACTTGATTGTAGAGGTTTGCAGGCAACAGGTGGCCACGAAGACTCGGTGAAAAAATGTAGTCATGAAAATTGCTTAGATTCTGGACAGCGGAACAGGTCTCACCAAATAATGGGCATTCACCCTAAGTGCTGGCGGCAGCGATTTTATTCTTTTCTCGCGAAGCATCCTTCGTTATGCTGGCGGCCATGCGCGTTATTCTGTCGACCCTCCACAGTAAATTTATTCACGCCAGCCTGGCCCTGCCGCTGTTGTCGGCTTATTGCCGCCAGCCGCATAGAACCCTGCTCATCCGCGAGTTCACGGTTCATGAACCGAAAGAGACGGTGCTGGCGGCTCTGCTGGCGGAACAACCCGACGTGGTGGCGTTTTCGGTCTATATCTGGAACCGCACCGCCACGCTGGAGCTGGCCGACGCCCTGGCCGTGGCCCGGCCCGGTCTGCGGGTGGTACTGGGTGGGCCCGAGGTGTCCTTCGACGGCCCGCCACTGTTTGAGCGCCACTCCGGAATCGCCGCACTGGTGCATGGCGAGGGGGAGCTCCCACTTAGGGCCCTGCTCGACGCCTGGCAGCGGGGCGACCGGGCCGACGGCATTCCCCGGCTCAGCTGGCGCGACGGTGCGAGGGTACAATCCGGCCCCGACGGGCCGCTGCTGGCGGACCTTGACGATATCCCCTCGCCCTACCCCCTGGGTTTGGTCGACCTGTCGCGTGGACTGGTCTACCTCGAAACCAGTCGTGGCTGCCCTTACCGCTGTTCCTTCTGCATGAGTGCTCTCGACACCCGGGTGCGTTCCTATTCCATGCAACGCATCCGTGCCGACCTGCTCTGCCTGATGCAGCGCGAGGTGCCCACCATCAAGCTGGTGGATCGCACCTTCAATTACGACGCTGCGCGTGCCCGCGACATCTTCCGTTTTATCCTGGAGCACAACCGCGTCAGCCGGTTTCATTTCGAGATCGGCGCTCACCTGCTGGACGATGCCACCCTGTCGCTGCTGGAACAGGTCCCCGATGAGATGTTCCAGTTCGAGATCGGCGTACAGTCCACCCTGCCGGAAACCCTCGCAGCCATCAAACGCGAAACCTCCCTGGAAAAGCTGGAAGCCAATGTTAGGCGGCTTTGCCAATCAGGCAACATTCACCTGCATCTTGACCTGATCGCCGGACTGCCCGGCCAGGGGAGCGAATCCTTTTTGCAATCGGTTGACCGGGTCATGGCCCTGCGCCCCCACCATCTGCAACTGGAACCGGTAAAATTGCTGCCCGGAGCCCCTCTGCGGCGCGACGCCGCAGCTCTGGGACTACACTTCGACCCACATCCCCCCTACAGTGTGCTTGCCACCCCCGACCTGACCTTTGAGGAACTCGAGCAATTACGCGGTATCGGCCGGCTGCTGGACCTGACCTGGAACTCGGGGCGGCTACAGGAATTCCTTGAACAGCTTACGATGCTCCACGGAAGCCTTTCGGGTGCGTTAAGGGCCCTGGAAACTTTCTGGCGCACTCAGGGGCTGTTCCGCCGCCTGATGTCCCAGCGTTCCCTGTTCGATGAATGCTGGAATTTTATCCAGCACGCTTGCGACCCACGACAGCTTCCACCACTGCAGGAAGCCCTGGCCCGTGACTTTGTCCGGGTCGAAAGAGTGGCCCCCGCCCACGCGCCCGAGTTCCTCGATGTTGACCTGCAGCCTGACGAGCAGGAACGAGTGCGCGAACAGGTCCGCCTTGAAACCGAGAGTATCAAAGGCCAGGGGATCAAACTCCAGCACCTGGCCTGTGTGTTTTCCCGACTAACCGGCAAGGAAACCCGGAGAACAGTGCTGCTGTTTGTCTACCTGACCCGTCCCGGCTCGGCCATGCAGGTCAAAGAAATCGAAATCTGACCCTCTCATTTACTTCCCTTCATCCCTAGTGTTTTTCTTGCCAATTCTGTGCTTACTTTTGGTTGATATTCAGGTCAAATCCTTGCAACCTTCCAACTCTGTGTTACTTTTTCATTGTAACGAAACTGCTGGTCACCCTCATAAATTCAGGGCTGCCAGCTTTTAAGTTTCCACACATTAAGCGAGGGTTTGTCTTCATTGGGGCCAGAACTATTTCCGTATACCCTTTTGGAGTCAGCCTTCGTCATGAACCAACTTGTTCATATCTCGTATGCCTCGCTGACTTGGCCGATTATTTTCGGCAAAAACGGAGGGACCACCTGTTTTTAAGCGGTTGCACAAACTCCGGGAAGGTTCCCGGATAGTTTGGCAACCTTTCATGCTGAACATGGAGGTAAGGACAATGAAAAAGTGGAGTGTGTTGTTTATCGCGATGTTCGTGTTGTGTGCCGGGCTGGCAACCACCGCCCAGGCAAAAATCGAGGTCGAAGGCGATGCCTACGTCGGCCTCTGGGACAAGTACATGTGGCGTGGATTTAATCTGAGTGATTCCCGCCCGACCATCCAGGGCGGCATCGACCTGACTCTCGGTGGCGGATTTACCCTCAGCACCTGGCACAACTGGCAATTGACCAGCGGTCCCAACTGGGATTCCGGGGAACTCAACGAAACCGACGTTATCCTGACCTATGCTTTTGATCTGGGCGACATGTTTTCCATGTCGGTCGGCGATATCTGGTACATGATCGAGGGGGAAGACACCAACGAGCTGTTCGTTACCTTCACCGTCAATACCCTGCTCTCGCCGAACCTGAAAATTTCCTACGACTGGGATCGCGCTGAAGAAGACGGCCTGTTCTTCAGTTTTGACGTTGGCCATAGCTTCGACCTTACTCAGTGGGTTCCCGACACCACCCTGAATCTCGGCGCCCTGATTTCCTACAACCAGCATGCCGATGGCACCGTGGCCGACTACGCCGGGTGGCATAACTACGAGTTGAGTGCAAGTCTCGATTACGCCTTGACCGACCAGCTGACCATCAGCCCGATCTTTATTTTCTCATCGCCGATCAGCAGTGCCGCCAAGGATATTATAGACACCGAAACGGCGGCAGCGCTCAACCTGACCTTCACTTTCTAGCCAAAGGCTTTTTTATTTTCATCTCCGGCGGGGAGGACGTCCTCCCCGCCACCAACGTTTGACCGGCCGAGACCTCGTGCCGGCCAGGCAACAAGCCACGGCATCCATGAACACCGAAACAGCAGGAGGATCATCATGAGAAAAGCATTTTGGCAGGTACCGCTTTTCGGCATCCTGGGCCTGGTCGCCATTGGCCTGGCACTGGCTCCGGGCTGCAGTAAAGCCAAAAAAGAAACGTTGCGCATCACATGCTGGAGTGGCTACGCCAAGCCCTATGTGGCGGATTTCCAAAAAATGATCAAGGAAAAGTACAAAGTCGATGTAGAGGTTCAAATCTATAACCCCACAGATCAGGATGAATTTTTCGTGGCGGTAAAAGACAATACGGCGGATCTGATCTCGCCGCCTATCGAACTGCCCAAAACGCCACGTTTCTATAGTTATGATGCGGAAACACCCTATCTTCAGCCAGTGGACATCAACAATATCCCCAATCTCAAAAACATGATGCCGGCGTTCCGCGACGATACGACCCCGATTTTTGCCGGTCAGCGGTATGGCGTGCCTTACAACTGCGGCCCTTACGGACTGTCCTACAACGTTGCCCAGATAACTGATGCGCCGGACAGCTGGAACATCCTCTGGGACCCGGCTTATGCCGGCAAATATACCATCAACAACAACTTCCCCAAGGTCAATGTCTGGATCACCGCTCTGGCTCTCGGATATGGCTATGCGGATATCTTCGACATCGAGCGTCTTGACCGTGCCAAAGTCCAGGAAAAACTCAACATTCTTGCCCAGAACGCCAAGACTCTGTGGGATGGCTCCGCCAACCCGGACGAGTTCCCCGAACTGTCCCTGGCGACCGATTGGGGTTTTGCCACCGCCCAGGCCAATATTAAGGGCGGCAACTGGCTGCTGGCCAGCCCCAAGGAAGGCGGTACCGCCTGGATCGACTGCTGGTACATCGGTGCCGGCGCCAAGGGCATGACCAAGACCCTGGCCGAGGAGTGGATCAACTTCATGCTCGATCCGGTGCGGCAAGCCGACGTGGTTAAATCCCAGGGGGTCTCGCCGGTCATCGCCGATGTGGGCGATCTGCTTGACGCCAAGGAAAAAGCCATGTTCCACGTGGGGGATGAAAACTACTTCAAGACCGTCGCCCTGTGGCGGGTCATGAGCGAGGAGACGGAAAAAGCGTTCAACGACATGTGGGAGGAGGCAAAAACAACCAGAAAATAGCTTTTGGCTACATCTCCGTCAGACGATTTTCTCTATCCGTGTACGCGAACTGACACACAGGGCAACCCGAAGAAAAATCACAGGCCCTGTGGTTCACCCGAACAATGGAGGTGTCACATGCAACTCAGTGCAAAATTGCTGTACGGCATCACGTTTGGCCTGGCTCTGACTTTGGTCGCCAGCCTGGCCGGAGCCGTCGTTATCCGCGACGTCAAACCGGGCGAGGACATATTCGCTTATGTCACGCGCGCCAAAGGTCAATTTGACCAGACCCTTTACCAGCAGGTGGTCGGCGCCGCCAACTCCTTCAAGGAGGGGGATGAGGCCATCGGCGTAGCGGCCGATGACGACGCCAGCCGTGAAAATGCACGCAAACTCATGGCCAATACCAAGATCAAGGATCTGATGGCCAAACCCTTGTTTTCAGACGCCCAGTACGATCTCATCACCAACACCACCGACATGGCCCAATACAACAAAGTCAAGAACTGGACCATGGGCGAACTGAAAAACTTCCTGCTGACCAAATCCGAAGCCCAGATCAAGGGCATCATGTACGGTCTGCACAGCGACATCATCGCCAACGTGGTCAAAATGATGTCCAACGCCGAACTGACCAAAATCGGCCAGACGGTCTTCAATCCCCTGCCGGGATCCAAAATTGGCGCCAAAGGCTACATAAGCGCCCGCATCCAGCCCAACTCTCCGACCGACAACGTCGACGACATCGTCTGGCAGACCTTCGACGCCTATTCCTATGCCGTCGGGGATATCGTGGTCGGTACCAACCCCGTCGACAGCCAGCCGCAGAATATCGAAAACATCGAATTGGCCCTGCGTGACGTCATGCAGACCTTCGGTGTCGACAAGTACAACCCCTGGTGCGTGCTGTCGCATATCGACGTGCAGGCCGAAGTTGAAAAGAACAACCCAGGCTCTACCGCGATTTGGTTCCAGAGCCTGGCCGGCGTGGTCGACGCCAACAAGACCTTCGACCTGACCCTGGAAAAGATGATGAACTATGCCAGAATGCGCACCGGCAAATACGGCCTGTATCATGAAACAGGACAGGGTGCAGACTTTACCAACGGCCACGGCAAGGGCTTCGACATGGTCGTGCATGAGTCGCGCAAATACGGTTTCGCCCGCGCTCTCAAACAGCAGGTTGCAGCCGCACAGACCGACGGCAAAGGCGCCTGGTGTCATGTCAACGACGTAGCCGGCTTTATCGGGCCGGAAGTATTCAAAACCCGTGAGCAGCTGGTCCGTTGCTGCCTTGAAGACATCGCCATGGGCAAACTGCATGGCCTGATCATCGGTCTCGATATCTGCTCCACCCTGCACATGCCCGTCACCCTGGACGACCTCGACTGGTGCCAGGACCAGATCGCCCCGGCCAACCCCGGTTATCTGATGGCGCTGCCGACCAAAAACGACCCGATGCTCAGCTACCTGACCACCGCTTATCAGGATCATGTCCGTCTGCGCGAAAAGTTCGGCTTCAAAGTCAACGACGACATGTGGAACTTCTTCAAGAAAATCCAGGTCATCGACGCCAACGGCAAGCCGACCCAGCATTTCGGCGACCCGATCTGGGTCTACTATCAGTATCGCCTGGCCAAGGGTGATAAGCGCAGCATGAAGGAAATCTACGCCGAAGGTCAGAAAAAGGTGGATGAAGTCCAGGCTCGCGGTGTGCCCCTTGCCATCGGCTATGGTAAAAACATCTGGGATCTGGACCCGAAGACCAACAAACAGATCCACGACCTGTATGACGACGCCAAAGTCAGCCTGTGGGCCGAATTTACCCCTGAATTCATCGCCTCCATCCCCAACGCCGTGACGCTGCAGACCAAATCGGCCGACCGCGAGGATTACGTCGCCCATCCGAGCACCGGCGAAGAATTCAATGACGCCTCCGTGGCCACCCTCAAAAAACTGCGGGCTGCCTGGGGCGGTAAAGCCCCGGACGTTCAGATCGTGCTTTCCGACGGGTTGAACGCCAAAGCCCTTATGGACGAAGACCATCTCATGCCTTATATGGAAGAGCTGAAGTCTGAGCTGGCGAAGGCCGGCTGGACCGTGGCCAAGGAAAACATCGTGGTTACCAGCGGCCGTGTGCGGGCCGGTTACCAGGCCGGCGACATCCTGTTCACCGATCCCGGCACAACTCCCAAGGCCATTATCCACATCATCGGCGAACGCCCGGGTAGCGGCCATCATGCCTACTCGGTCTACATGACCCGTGTTGCCCCGGCCACCTGGGCAGCCGGTACCGTCGACCATGATGTGACCAAGGTTATCTCCGGTATTTCCAACACCGGTCTCGATCCGCGCAAAGCGGCCCGTGAAACGGTGAAGCTGCTGAAAGCCATGTAATTTCATCCAGGGACGCCGGCGGTAGCCCCGGCGTCCCGACTCTACCAAAGCAGCTATGCTCGACAGGGCGTAACGGTCTTAATTCGCCGTTACGCCTTTTTTCAACCACGCGGCACTCTGCACGGTTTTAGCCACAGGGAAAGAGCCGACCCATGAATCATGAACTGCCTCCTGTACCGCCTCCGAAGATTGAGTCGCCTTCCCACAATGGACACCCCGGACTGGTCCGTGATGTCATCCACAAGACGCACCTATGGGCTCACGCGCTGGCCATCAGCCGCTTTTACCGTTTTGGCGAAGCCGGTAACTTCATGTACACCATAGGCAAGAGCATCCTTGAAGGCGCGGTTCTCTACACCATGTTCACCATGGCCGAAACCGAGTACAAGGTCGCCGCAGTACTGGGCGTATTGACCAAATATGTCTACCCCGGCATCACTTTCGTCAGCAGCATCAAGGTTTCCTCGTTTGTCGATCATCTGGAACGCTTCGCCGAAAAACATCGTCAACTGCAAAAACTTATCAATGGCCTAACACTGGTCGGTGTCGGCCAGGCCCTCGGCGCAGCGATGCTGGTATTGTGTTATCCACCCTTTTTCAGCTCCTGTTTCGGTAGCCTTTCCTTCAGCAAATACCTGCTTATCGTCCTTTATCTGCTGCATCATATTTTCGACGGCTCGGCGCAGGTCGCCGAAGGGCGGGTCTGGTTCAAACTCATTGAAATCAAGCTGCGTCATGGCAACCTGAGCCGTATTTCCCAAAATTTCTGGGGCATCCACGCCATGAGCCAGAACATCCAACTGATACTGGGGCTGACTCTGCTATGGAGCACCACTCTGATCACCGGCCTGTTCCGGGATCACCTGGATGCCGGGGTTATGTGGGCCATCGTCCTGCTCGGTACCCTGTTGACCGGCATCTCCAAATTCTGCCTTCCGCTGGCCTGGCACCTGCGTCTACGGCACGATACGAAGACCTCTGGTGATTCCTGACATCGTATGGGGGAGAAAAGAAATACCCCATTTTGGGGATAGTTTTACTTCCTTACATCTGTTAAAAATTACATCAGGTAAACAAAGGCTGGAAGCTTCCAGCTTGCAACCTACAATTTGACCAAGGACTGGTGCTCTACGAGCCTAACAGGGAAGACGGTGAAAATCCGTCGCGGTCCCGCCGCTGTAACCGGTGACGAAAGCCACAGAATGCCACTTTTCGTAACGACGAAAGGGAAGGCGTGGCCGAAAGAATGACCCGGGAGCCAGAAGACCTGCCTGTCCTGCACACGTGCTGTTACGACCTTCGTGGATTGAGGCCGGACAAAGATTCGCCGTGTGCAAACCGTAACAGGCGGATAAAAAACGTTATCCCCGAAGCCTTATGCTTCGGGGATTTTTTTTTGCGGAGAGGTCCCCATGTACCTGCCGATTCATCTATCCATCGAAGACCGTCTTTGCCTGCTGGTCGGCAACGGCCCCTTTGTCCGAGCGCTTATTCCCAAGCTATCCGCTTCCGGTGCGCACCTGCGATTGATCGACTCACACACGACCCCACCCCAGGCTGAACAGATACCCGATTGTATCGAAATCCGGCAAAGCTCCTACCGACGTGAGGATCTTGACGGCGTTTTTCTGGTCGTCACCGACGCCGCCGATCCTGAAATCAACTCTCGGGTGGCAGCCGATGCACATGCCGCGGGGATCCTGCACATGCGTGGCGACCTTCCCCTGGCGGGAGATTTCATCCTGCCTGGCAACCAGGACCAGAAGCCTGCGATTGCTTGCCAACGAACAGCAGACACAGCCAGTGATAACCGCATGGAAAAGACCGTCCCCCCCGGCAAGGTTTTCTTGATCGGAGCCGGACCCGGCGACCCCGGCCTGCTTACGGTCAAAGGCGCGGACTGCCTGCATCAGGCCGACGTGGTGCTATTCGACGCCATCGCCAACCCGCTGCTGGTCACCCGCTATGCCCCGCATGCTGAAAAAATCGATGTCGGCAAACGCAAGGGCAATTACAAATTCAACCAGGAGGACATCACCCGGCTGATGCTCGAACTGGCGCTGCAAGGACGCAGCGTTGCGCGCCTGAAGGGGGGAGACCCGACCATTTACGGCCGCGGCGGCGAAGAGGCCCGCGCCCTGTGCGAAGCCGGCATCCCCTTCGAGATCGTACCCGGCGTCAGCTGCGTGGCAGCGGTACCGGCCTACGCCGGCATCCCCATCACCGACCGTGAATTCGGCACATCCTTCGGCGTCTATACCATTCATAAAAAAGACGGCGCAGGATTGAGTGAAGAACAGTGGCGACGCATGGCTCAGGGTCCCGACACGCTGATCCTGCTCATGGGTAAAACCATGCTCTCCACCGTAGCGGACAAGCTGGTACGCCAAGGGCGACCGGCCGCAACCCCCGTGGCGTTGATTACCGACGGTACCACCAGTCGGCAAAAACGTTTCATAGGTACCCTGGCAACCATCGTGGAAGAAGTCGAAAAAACCGCCGATGGCTCCGAGGGCCCTGGCCTGATCGTGGTCGGTGAGGTGGTTTCGGCCTTTTCAAACATGGATTGGTTCCGGCCCGGCACGGTCGAAGAAATTGCCGCAGCCACTGACCATGAAACGGCCTTCGCCGTTTTAAGCAGGCTGATGGAAGGGGTCGCAGCATGAACGGCGCACAGGTGTTTCTCATCCGCCATGGTGATACCGGTGAAGCCCTCAAAGGTCGGTTCGTCGGCCAACGGGATGTGCCGCTGAGTCCGCTGGGGCAGGCGCAGGCTACGGCCCTGGCGCACTGCACCGAATTATCAGCCTGCCGGGAAGCTTTCTGCAGCCCCATGTTGCGCGTACGCGAAACCATCGCAAACGCGTCTATCGACATGATGTGCCAACAGGATGACGATCTGCGTGAAATCGATTTCGGCCTTTGGGAATCTCTCTCCTTCGCCGAAATTGCACGCGATTACCCCGAAGACGTGGATCGCTGGGCGCGCCTGGAGCAGGACTTCCGCTTCCCGCAGGGCGAGGCTTACACGGATTTTCTGCATCGCATTCAACGGGCCGCCGAGCGCATCGCCCGCACCGCCGCTGCGCAAACCGAACCGGTGGCCGTGTTCGCCCACGGCGGCGTGATCCGCGCACTGATCTGCCAGTGGCTCGGCTTGCCGGCCAAGCACTACCTGTTGTTTGAAATCGACCCGGCATCGGTCTCCACCGTGCGCCTGTTTGGCGATCAAGGCGTGTTGACCCGCCTTAACGACCGCAGTCATCTGCATGGGATTAGCGCATGAGTCGCATGATCCTGGTGACCGGTGGCGCCCGTAGCGGCAAGAGCGCCTACGCCCAGAGTTTGGCGGAATCATTACCCGGCCCGCGCGCCTATGTGGCGACCTGTCCGGTAACCGATGCGGAGATGGCGGAACGCATCCGCAAACACCGGCAGGCCCGTACGCAGCAGCACTGGCAAACCCTTGAAGAACCGCTCGACTTGCCCGCCACCCTGGCGCAGGCCACATGCTGCCCCACGGTGTTGGTCGACTGCCTGACCCTGTGGATCAACAATCTCATGTATCAAGCCGGCTGCGACAATCTGCCGATATCCGAAGAGGATGTGCAACAGCACTGTCGCGCCCTGATCGAGGCGGTAAAGCGGCATCCGGGTACGGTCATTTTCGTCAGCGGCGAGGTCGGTTTAGGTATCGTTCCGGAAAACCGGGAGGCCCGATTGTTCCGCGATCTGTTGGGACGCTGCAACCAGTTGCTCGCCGCCAATGCCAACCAGGTTACCCTGGTGGCCTGCGGCCTGCCATTGCATCTGAAACAGGAGGATATTTCATGAATCTGCTCAATGCGACCATCGCCACTATCAAGCCCCAGGATGAAGATATCCGCCGCCGGGCCAAAGACCGCCTCGACCGGCTGACCATGCCGCACTGGGCTCTGGGACGCCTGCTGGACCTGGCTCTCGAGCTGGCGGGAATGACCGGTTCCCTCAAACCACAGGTGGCACGGCGCCTGATCGTGACCATGGCCGGCGATCATGGAGTTGCCGATGAAGGGGTCAGCGCCTTTCCCCAGGCAGTCACCGGCCAGATGATCGGCAATATCGTCGCCGGCGGTGCCGGCATCAACGCTTTGGCACGCGTCGCAGGCGCAAGGGTACAGGTGGTGAACATGGGTACCGCCTGCGATCTTTCGGCCCTGACCGACAGCGGGTCCATCCTGTGCAAAGCTGTCGCACCCGGCACCGCGAATATGGCCCTGGGCCCAGCCATGACCCGCGACCAGGCCATTCAAAGTCTGGAGGCCGGCATCGAAGTCGCCCAGGCCTTCGCCAGCGACACCGACCTTTTCGGTACGGGAGACATGGGTATCGCCAACACCACACCGAGCAGCGCCATCGTCGCCCTGCTGGCCGGAGCCAGCGCCGAGCTGGCGACCGGCAACGGTACCGGTATCGACAACGCGCAGCGGCGTCATAAGGTTTCCGTGATTCAGCGGGCCCTGGATATCAACCAGCCCGATCCCCACGACGGGATCGACGTGCTGGCCAAGGTCGGCGGCTTTGAAATCGGTGGCCTGGCCGGTCTGATCCTCGGCGCCGCGGCCCTGCGCAAACCGGTCATTATCGACGGTTTCATCAGCACCGCCGCCGCGCTGATAGCCCAGTCCGTGGCACCGGCCTCCACTGACTACATGATTGCCGCGCACCACAGCATCGAACAGGGACACCGACTGGCCCTTGAACGGCTGCGCAAAAAACCTCTTCTGGACCTCGATTTCCGTCTCGGTGAAGGCACCGGCGCGGCTCTGGCCATGACCCTGGTGGAAGGCGCCCAACGCCTCCTCACCGAGATGGCCACCTTTGAAGAGGCCGCCGTCAGCCAGAGTAACGTGGACGCATGAAAAGCCTGTTCGCCGCCCTCGGTTTTCTCACCGTGCTGCCGCTGCCGGTCCGCTGGCTCGGCACCGGTGAGGATCTTGGCCGCAGCCTGATCTGGTTTCCCCTGGTCGGTGCCCTGATCGGCATGTTTGCCGCAATCATCGACCTGGGCCTGGGAATGATCCTGCCGCCAACCGTGGTCAGCGTGATCACTGTGCTGATCCTGCTGGCAGCGTCCGGCGGCCTGCACATGGATGGATTGGCCGACTCGACCGACGGCTTTTTCAGCTCCCGCAATCGCGAGCACATGCTGGAAATCATGCGAGACAGCCGCAGCGGCCCCATGGGCGTCATGGCCATCTGCGGTCTGCTGCTGCTTAAAGTCACCACTCTGGCCGCAGTGCCCGCGCCATGGCGCATGACTACCATCGTACTCATGCCCCTGGCCGGACGCACCGCTCTGACCGTAAGCCTGGCGGTGCTTCCCTATGCACGCAGCAGTGGCGGCCTGGCCGAGGTGTTTCGGCCGACTCTTCGAGTAGGGCTGATAACGGCGATCCTGCTGACCGGCAGCGCTTGGCTGCTGCAGGGCCCCCACGGCTTGATAACAGGCGGCGCCAGTTTATCAGTCATCCTGCTGCTGGCGGCCTACAGCAAAAGAAAGATCGGCGGATTTACCGGGGATACCCTCGGTGCCACCTGCGAACTGACGGAATTGATCCCGGCGCTGGTCGCCTGCGCACTAGGAGTCTATCTGGCTTAGAGAGGGTGCGATAATGATGGCACAATCGATTTTGCTTACAGGTTTTGATTTTCACTCAATCGCACCTTAGACGCCCGTTGCGCAACAGCACCAATGGCCAGAAAACCAGCCAACTGCCAAAAGAGGGAGAATCCACAGAAACCACAGGCGATGCGAATCGGACAAAAATCGTTAGCCTCTGCTGCCCCTCGCGACATGCACCCCGCAGGGGAGCCATTTTTTGCTTACTTTTTTGTTGGCTTGGACAAAAAGTAAGGCGCCGGGCGGGGGCGCGACCCCGCGGTCTTGAAGTTGAAGATTCAGACAAAGAACCAAAACCTTTACTTCAACTTCGCCGGTCCCGGCCGGCAGCCGGGATACTTTCTTTGCAAGGCCCCAAAGAAAGTATCCAAAGAAATGGCCTGAAAATCTGGCTTCGCCGTTATGTCTGACGCGATAGTGCCTGTATCGGGGCACCGTGACTGCGAATGACAAACGACACGTCTTCGTAGGCCGCATTTGTCAGCGGAGGTGATGCGCACTGCTCGCAGCACAGCTGTTGCAGGAACCGGCTCTGCTAGATTGGATAAACGCTTTTGCATTCGTCTTCGCTTTTGATTTTGATTTCCCCCTGTGACGCCGCCGGAGCGTAGAGACCGACGGGCGAAACAGGCGGAGGACTGAGCGCAGCGAATCTTCTCCGCCCGCCCGACGGTTGCGCAGCGCAGGGTACCTGCCGCAGGCAGGCAAGGAGGCGGGGCGCGCTTTTCTGCTTACTCTTTTGACGCGTTTTAAAAGAGTAAGGCGCCGGGCGGGGGCGCAACCCCGCGGTCTTGTAGTTTTAAGAACAGATTAAAACAATAAAAAGGATAAAACCATGACGGAATCCGGCAACTGGCGACACGGAGGCCACCTGCGACAATTGGCCATGACCGCCGGTGTGAACCCCGAATCACTGCGCGACTTTTCGGCCAACATCAACCCTCTGGGGCCCCCCGAGTGGTTGCGCGCCCGCATCAGCGGCAGCATCAGCTCGCTGGTGCACTACCCCGACCCCGAGGGCCAGGTATTGGTCGAGGCCGCTTGCGAGCGTTATGGCGTCAATCCTGATGAGATCCTTATCGGCAACGGTTCCACCGAACTGTTTTACCTGCTTCCCCATGCTCTCAAGGTTCGGCATGCTCTCATCCCGGTGCCGAGCTACGTCGATTACGCAAGTGCCGCGCGTGTCGCCGATCTGGAGGTTCACATCCTGCCGCTGTCCGGCGAAACCGGTTTCGCCCTCGACTTCGATCAGCTCGAAGCAGCCTTGAAGGCATTGGCAGACGCCACCACCATGGTGCCCCTTGGTCAACCCAACAATCCGACGGGCCGTACCTTCGACGCTCATCGCCTGCGGCACCTGGCGCGGCGTTTCCCCAACGCAACCTTTATCGTCGATGAGGCCTTTGCCGACTTTGTGGAAGACTTCGACAGCCTCACCGTCAAGCGCCCCGGCAATGTCGTGGTGATGCTGTCGCTGACCAAAATTTTCGCCATCCCCGGATTGCGCCTGGGTTTGGCCGTGGCTTCGCCGTCAACCGTGCAGAAGGTCAAAGCTCTGCAACCCCCCTGGTCAGTCAATACGATCGCCCAGAAGGTCGGTGAGGCTGCATTGCTCGATACCGAGTACACCCAACAGTCACGGGCCGCCATCAGTGTTCTGCGCGACAAATTACGTCTGCAACTGGAGCAGATTCCCTACCTGAAGGTCTATCCGGGACAGGCAAATTTCATGCTGGTGCGCTGTGATCGCACCTCTATGGACGCATCCGTCCTGGCTGCGCGATTACTCAAACGCGGCCTGGCCATCCGGGTCTGCGACAATTTCGAAGGCCTTGACCGGCGTTTCTTCAGGATCGCGGTGCGTACCGAACCCGAAAACCAGCAACTGGTCGAAGCATTGCGCCAGGAACTTTTCATGGCGCCCCTGATCACCACCCGCCACCATACACCGGCCATCATGTTCCAGGGCACCAGCTCCAATGCGGGCAAGAGCGTTCTGGCCGCCGCCCTGTGCCGCATCATGCTGCAGGACGGCTACCGGGTGGCACCGTTCAAAGCCCAGAACATGTCGTTGAACTCCTTCGTCACCCGCGACGGCGGAGAGATGGGGCGCGCCCAGGTCGTGCAGGCCCAGGCCGCGCGACTGGATCCGGACGTGCGCATGAACCCCATCCTGCTCAAGCCGAGCAGCGACACCGGCAGCCAGGTGATCGTTTGCGGCAAACCGGTCGGCAATATGAAGGTCATGGAATATTTCCGTTACAAGGCCGAAGCCTTCGAACGGGTCAAGGAATCCTACGACTCTTTGGCCGCCGGGTATGACGCCGTGGTACTGGAAGGCGCCGGCAGCCCTGCCGAGGTCAATCTCAAGGCTCATGACATCGTCAACATGAAAATGGCCCAGTATGCAAAAGCTCCGGTGCTGATGGTCGGCGATATCGACCGCGGCGGCGTTTTCGCTTCGTTTGTCGGTTCCATGGAAGTCCTGTCGGAAAGTGAACGCGCCCAGATCGCCGGATTCGTCGTCAACCGGTTTCGGGGTCAGGCCAGCCTGCTCAAAGATGCGCTCGATTACACCCTGGAGCACACCGGACGTCCGGTATTCGGGGTGGTGCCCTACCTGAAGGATCTGGGCCTGCCGGAAGAAGATTCCGTCGGCTTCAAGTCCGGTCTGTTCGACGACCAGCGTTCCGCGGACGACGGCGTGGATATCGTCGTGCTCGATCTGCCGCACATTTCCAATTTCACCGATGTGGAACCGCTGCGCATCGAACCGGATGTCCGCTTGCGCATCGTACGACGCGTACAGGATCTTGGTCGCCCGGATGCCGTGATCCTGCCGGGCAGCAAAAACGTCATCGGCGACCTGACCTTTCTGCGCGCCGTCGGCCTCGACCGCAGTCTGCAAGAGCTGGCCGCCGCGGGCCGCTGTGAAATCGTCGGCATTTGCGGCGGTTACCAGATTCTCGGTCGTTCGATCAACGATCCGCATGGCATCGAATCACCGGGGACCGAGTTGGTCGGTCTCGGGCTGCTTCCCATCGACACGGTTCTCGAGCAGGACAAAACCCTGACGCGCACCGAAGCCCGCCACCGCATTTCCGGCATGAAAGTCTTCGGCTACGAAATCCATCATGGCCAGAGCCGGGCAGAAGACATTCCGCCGGCTCTGATCGGCAGCAGCGGACAGGCCATGGGCGCCTGCCGCAGCGACGGCCTGCTTTGGGGCAGCTATCTGCACGGCCTGCTCGACGCCGATGGTTTCCGCCGCTGGTTCATCGACCGTTTGCGGCAACGCAAGGGTCTCAAGCCCCTCGGCACCATCCAGGCCAGCTACGATCTGGAACCGGCTTTTGAACGGCTGGCCGACGCCGTGCGCCAAAGTCTCGACATCCCCGCCATCTATCGCCTTATGGGGTTGCGATGACTCTCGAGATGCAGATACTGGCCGCCATCGGCCTCGATCTGCTGTGGGGCGACCCGCGCCGCCTGCCGCATCCGGTCAAAGGCATGGGACGGCTGGCCATGGCCCTGGAAGCCCCGCTGCGCCGCAGCATTATCAATCCGCGATTGGCCGGCATCGTCACGACCATGATCGTCGTCGCCACCACGGCAGGAGTGTCCACCCTGCTGCTTACCGCAGCATACCGCCTGCACCCCTGGGCGGGTGACGCCCTGAGCATCCTGCTGCTCTCGACCTGCATCGCCGCCCGCGACCTGGCCGCGCACGCCTGGCAGGTTCTCAAGGCCCTGCGCCTTGGCAACCTGGAACTGGCCCGGCAGCGCGTCGGCTGGCTGGTCGGCCGCGACACCGCTCCTCTCGACCGTTCCGGGGTAGTGCGTGCGGCGGTGGAAAGCGTGGCGGAAAACACCGTGGATGGCGTCACCGCGCCGCTGTTCTGGGCGGTGCTGCTCGGTCCGATCGGAGCCCTGGCGTACAAGGCCGCCAGCACCCTCGACTCGACCTTCGGCTACAAAAACGAACGTTACCTGCAGTTCGGCTGGGCCTCGGCCCGCTTTGACGACCTGCTCAACTACCTGCCGGCGCGCCTGACCCTGCCGATCACGGTAGCCGCAGCCGCCCTGCTCAACCTGCGCCCGAAACACACCTGGCGCATCGCCCTGCGCGACTGGCGTAACCACCCCAGCCCCAATTCCGGCTGGAGCGAAGCCGCCACCGCCGGCGCCCTCGGGATCCAACTGGGCGGCCCGGTCTACCGCCAGGGCAAACTGACCGACATGCCCTATTTCGGAGATGCCGGGCAACCATTGGCATCCCGGCATATTGCGGCAGCGGTGCAGCTGATGCTGCTCACTTCGCTGTTGGCGGCGCTGGCATTTTTGAGCATGAGATTCGGGTGGATATGGCTAACGACCAACTGAGGGAAGACACACCCCTGACTTTAAGCTACTGGACTCTGTTAACCACGAAGAGCACAGAGAACACGAAGGGTAAATCGGGCTTTTTTTGGATAAAGAAATCTTGTTTTTTTGTAAGTCTTTCTTCGTGATTTTCGTGCCCTTCGTGGTGGAAGAAAAGACCATAAATCACAGTCATAAAATACGAGAGTCACCGACAATGAACGACAAACCACGCATCCTCATCTTCACCGGCGACGGCAAAGGCAAAACCACCGCCGCCATGGGCATGGCGCTGAGAGCCAGCAGCCACGGCATGCGCATCAAGGTCGTGCAGTTTCTCAAATCGGATACCGGCAGCGGCGAAATCGCCGCCCTGCAAAACTTGCCGGGGGTGGAATTCGTGCGGCGTGGTCTCGGGTTCGTGCCGAAACGACGTGACGATCCGCGGTTTGAAGAGCATCAACATGTCGCCGCAGAGGGATTGGCACTGGCCCGCGAGGCGATCCTGTCCGATGACTACGATCTGGTGGTGCTGGACGAGATATGCGGCGCCATCGCCGCCGGTCTGCTGGAAGAAGAAGAGGTGGCCGAACTGCTGCGGCGGGCCCCTGCACGGCTGCGTCTGGCCCTGACCGGCCGTCACGCAACGGAAACCCTCATCGAACTGGCCGATACCGTCACCGAAATGCGCTGCGTCAAGCACGGTCTGCAACAGGGACGGACGGCCCAATCCGGGGTGGAGTTCTGACTATGAGTTGTCCGAGACTGGTCATCGCCGGCACCTCCAGCGGCGTCGGCAAAACCTCCCTGACTCTGGGGCTGACAGCCGCCCTGCGCCGGCGGGGCTTGAACGTCCAGACCTTCAAGGTCGGACCCGACTTCCTCGACCCCACCTGGCTGTCGCTGGCCAGCGGTCGCCCCTGTATCAACCTCGACGGCTGGATGTGCGGCCCAGACTACGTGCAGGAACGGTTTGCAAAAGCCAGTGCCGATGCGGATATCGCCATTATCGAGGGGGTCATGGGCCTGTTCGATGGCGCTGACCCGGCAAGCGCCCAGGGCAGTACCGCAGAAATCGCCCGCTGGCTCGACGCACCGGTACTGCTGGTGGTCAACGCCCATGGCATGGCCCGCAGCCTGGCCGCCCTGGTCAAAGGGTACGCCGAATTCGACCCCGAGCTGCACCTGGCTGGTGCCATCGCCAACCGCTGCGGGTCGGCGCGCCATGCCGACTGGCTGGGGGACGCCCTGGCCGCCGTCGGCCTGCCGCCGCTGGCTGGAGCGGTCATGCGGGATTCCCTGCCGACCTTGCCCAGCCGCCACCTGGGTCTGGTCACCGCCGACCGTCAGAATTTGACGACCGAAGCACTGAACAGTCTGGCCGATGCCGTTGAACGACAGCTCGACATGCCGCGCATCCTCGGCCTTGCCGAAAAGGTACCGTCAGGCCCGGCCATCCCTGTTTCGTCGGACTCCGGAAACCAAGGGCGGCCGATTCGCATTGGCCTGGCGTTTGACGAAGCGTTCCATTTCTACTATCCGGACAACCTTCAGGCTTTGGAAGAAGCCGGCGCAACCCTGGTGCGGTTTTCCCCCCTGCATGACAACACGCTGCCCGCCGATCTGGATGCTCTGTTCCTTGGCGGCGGCTATCCCGAGGAACATGCCGCCACGCTGGAAGCCAATCACGCCATGCGCCAGGCCGTGGCCGCTTTCGCCGTCGCCAACCGCCCCATCTACGCCGAATGCGGCGGACTCATGTACCTGTCCGAAGGGATCGAACTGCGTGACGGCAGCCGGCATGCCATGACCGGAGCCCTGCCCTTTGCCACCCGCATGCTGGCCACCCGCAAGCGGCTTGGCTATGCGGAAGTTCGCCAGCTTGCCGATGGGCCTTTCGGAGCCGCCGGCACCTGCCTGCGCGGCCACGAATTCCATTATTCCGAAGCCATTGCCGAACCGGCCACCCCGGACTGGCAGAGCGCCTGGCAGGTCAGCTATCGCCGCGCCGGCAAACCGGTAGCGGAAGGCTATCAACGCAGCCGCCTGTTCGCCAGCTACGTCCACGTCCATTTTGCCAGCCGCCCCGGCGCGGCAAGGGCATTTATCGCTTTTTGCCGAGGAGAATCATGAAACCGTTGATCCACGATTTACTGAACAACCCCTTAAGCGGGCAACAGATCGAAGACCGCTCCCTGGCTATCATCGATCAGGAAGCACCAGCCCACACCTTCACGCCGGAGCAATGGCCGGTGGTGCGACGTATGGTGCATACCACCGCTGACTTTTCCCTGCTCGACATGGTGCGCTTTTCACCTGACGCCATCGATGCGGCCTGTCAGGCGCTGCGCGGCGGGGCACCCATCTACGCCGATTCCAACATGATCCGGTCGGGCCTGTCGCTGGCACGCCTGAAAAAAGTTTGTCCTACGTACCAGCCGGAGTCGATCCTGTGCCACGTGGCCGATGTCGACGTCGCCGAACAGGCACGGCAGGCCAGCCTGCCACGTTCGCTTTACGCCGTGCGCAAAGCCGAACAGCAACTCCACGGCGGCATCGCGGTATTCGGCAATGCTCCGGTCGCACTTCTTGAACTCAACCGGCTGATCCAGGAAACCGATCTGCGTCCGGCACTGGTCATCGGCATGCCGGTCGGATTCGTCCACGTGGTGGAAAGCAAACAGGAATTGATGGAGATGGGCGTGCCTTACATCACCATCGAAGGGCGACGCGGCGGTTCGCCGCTGGCGGTCAGCGTGATTCATGCTCTGTGTGAGTTGGCGTTGGGAAGAACTGAGGTTTGATGTTGGTTTCAGCTGTTGACTCTGAATTCCCCCTGTGACGCCGCCGGAGCGAAGCAATCGGCGGGCGAAACAGGCGGAGGACTGAGCGCAGCGAATCTTCTCCGCCCGCCCGGCGGTTGCGTAGCGCAGGGTACCCGCCGCAGGCGGGCAAGGAGAGGGGCGCGCTTTTCTGCTTACTCTTTTGACGCGTNNAGTAAGGCGCCGGGCGGGGGCGCAACCCCGCGGTCTTGGAAGATGTTTTTGGGGTGGTTGAAAGTCTTGAAACCTTAACTTCAACACCGCCGGTCCCGGCCGGCAGCCGGCTTACTTTCTTTACCCGTCTAAAGAAAGTAAGCAAAGAAAGGACGTAAGGTCTGGCTTCGCCGTTATGTCTGTCGCGACAGGGCTTGCCCCTACGCACCATGGCAGCAAGGGACAACCGACACGTCTTCGTAGGGCGCATTTATCAGCAGAAGTGATGCGCACAGCTCGCAGCACAGCCGTTGCCTGCACCGGCACTGCGAGATTGGATAAACGCTTTTACGTTTGTCTTCGTTTTTGATTTTGATTTCCCCCTGTGACGCCGCCGGAGCGAAGCAATCGGCGGGCGAAACAGGCGGAGGACTGAGCGCAGCGAATCTTCTCCGCCCGCCCGGCGGTTGAGTAGCGCAGGGCACCCGCCGCAGGCGGGCAAGGAGAGGGGCGCGCTTTTCTGCTTACTCTTTTGACGCGTTTTAAAAGAGTAAGGCGCCGGGCGGGGGCGCGACCCCGCGGTCTTTGAAGTAAAGAGATAAAGAATATTTCGAAGTTGCTAGCTGGAAATCAAAACATAACAACATCCGTCGCAGCCAGATGGGATGAGCTTTGTTCCACCATCCTAAAAGAAAGGAGGTGATTGCATGAAGCAACAGCGCAAGGAAGTCATCGCCTACCGCAAATCCTGCACGGCGAGCGGCACCGGTCTTTCCCATTACATTTTGATGGACAAGAAGACCAACTAAGTTTTTATGCGAGAAACTACCCTTTTCTCGCATAAAAACAAAACTTCGCGGAGCGCTCCCGAGCGCTCCGCACCCTAAAAATCAATCCAGGTATAAGACCGCCGAATATGAGTGCGGAACCGATAACCATATCGCTATTTGAGGAGATACTGCATGTCCGAGACAAAAACGTTTGACAACAAGGCCTGCTCCCGCGGCATCCACTTCAACACCGGCAACGGCCCCAGCTTGCTGCCCATCGGGATCGATCACCCCGAGTATGTCGCGCTGCTCGATCCCGATGCGGCGTTCTGGTCCCTGATCCAGAAGGACAAACTGGGCGAGGCGCTGTGCAACGAAAGCACTTTCATGCAGCAGTTTCTCAGCCGCCGCGATGAGTTCCTGGAGGAGATCGACGCCTTGCGCTTCGGCCTGAAACCGTCGGCGGTCTATTTCAACCCCACCGACCGCTGCAATCTCAACTGTTCCTACTGCTACATCCCGGAGGACATGCGCAGCGACGGCAAGACCATGACTCCGGACGAATTGATCAAAGCCCTGGGCATCCTCAAGGAATACTTTAAAACCACCGTTCCCGAGGGTCACAAGCCGCAGATCATCTTCCACGGCGCCGAACCGATGATGGCCCGCGAAGCGGTTTTTGCCGGCATCGATGCCTACCTGGACGATTTTCGTTTCGGCGTACAGACCAACGGCACCCTGCTGGATGATGAAGCGATCGCCTTTCTTACCGAGCGCAACATCGGCATCGGCCTGTCCCTCGACAGCCACCTCGAAGACATCTGCACCCGCACCCGTAAAACCTGGGAAGGCGACAGTGTCTACGCCCACGTGGTCCGGGCCATGAACAAACTCAAGGGCTACGCCAATTTCAACGTCATCTGCACCGTCACCCAGGAGAATATGGACAAACTGGTGGAGATGGTCGATTTCTTCCACGAGCATGAGGTGCCGATCTGCATGCTCAACCAGGTACGCTGCACCCGTCAGGGGGCGCGCGACATCAAGCCCCTCGATCATGAAATGGCAAAGTGGTACCTCAAAGCCCTCGATCGTACCTACGAACTGTATGAAAAGACCGGCCGCAAGCTGGTGGTGGCCAACTTCGCCAATGTGCTGGTCAGTGTCGTGGCACCGGCGGCCCGCCGCCTGATGTGCGACATCTCGCCCTGCGGCGGTGGTCGCTGTTTCTTCGCCCTGTCCGCCTCCGGCGACATGTTCCCCTGCAGCGAATTCGTCGGTGTGGAACGCTTCAAGGGCGGCAACCTGTACACCGACGATATCGAGGCGGTGCTGCAAAGTGAACCCTTCCGCGCTGTCACCGAACGCGTGGTGGAAAACATCGACCCCTGTAAAAACTGCGCAATCCGCCATTTCTGCGGTTCGCCCTGCCCCGCCGAAGCGCATGAGATGAACGGTGGACAGAACGTCCCCGGCGCATTCTGCGAACTGTACGAAGAGCAGGTACGCTATGCCCTGCGTCTGATCGCCGACGGTAAGGAAGACACCTACCTGTGGGAAGATTGGGATGCGGACACCACGACCAGCATCGATTTGACTTCGCTGTAAGAAATGGATTGATGAGCGAAAAGCGGAGGGCTGAGGCATCGGCCCTCCGTGACAGAAATGTCGTCGCCACTAAGTCAAAACCGAGCTGTCGGTTTTGACTACCCAGCAGCGACGGTGTTGAAAAGATCCTCTTTCACCGGTGGCGAACCGCCCCTGGTGGCAAGTGGAGCGCCCGCAG
>DKEW01000018.1 GCA_002452265.1 Pelobacter sp. UBA6812
TTCGAGTCCCGTCAGCCCCGCCATTGATCTACACAAATGGCATCGCAAATGCGGTGCTTTTTTGCTGAAATCAGAAGAAGGCGGGTTTATTCTCGCAAACATAGATTTTAAAGTGGGCGAATAGCTCAGCTGGGAGAGCATCGGCCTTACAAGCCGAGGGTCACAGGTTCGATCCCTGTTTCGCCCACCAAAATTTTAACGGCGCTTCCTGCGTCTAAGATACACCGGGGGCTGTAGTAGAGTCGGTTACAACGCCGGCCTGTCACGCCGGAGGTCGCGGGTTCGAGTCCCGTCAGCCCCGCCATTTATATCTTGAAAAGGCACCGCATAACGCGGTGCCTTTTTTTTTAGTTTTTTGGTCGCTTATTTTATACTTCTGTAGCTGTGGTAAACTTTGTAACACCATGGCATTGTTTGTATGTAAGGTTGGCACTCCGGACGGACGGGTTATTGTACGCTACTGTAAAGCCCGTAACCGCTTTGAGCTTCAGGAAAGTCTGGAAGAGGAGGGGTATTGCGTCTTTAAAGTCAGACGTGCCCTTTTTTCTCTTTCTTTTTTTACCGACCGTGGCAAAAGATGTTGGTCCTCGCATCGGTTTTTGCTGTTCAATCAGGAATTGCTAGCCTTGCTCAGGTCTGGCATGCCTATCCTGGAAATTCTAGATTCTCTTGTTCAGGAAAACGATTCTTCATCCACCAAGGCAGTCCTTCTGGATATAAAAGAAGCCGTTCAGGGTGGTGCCTCACTATCGGAAGCTTTTTCTGCTTTTCCTCTGTTTTTTCCCAATTTATATGTGTCCACGATTGCAGCAGGCGAAAAGACCGGCGATTTACCACAAACTATTTTACGTTATTTGGCATATCAGAAAAGGTTTGCCCGAGTTAGGGAGCGTTTGAAATCCGCTGCTTTTTATCCACTTTTCCTCTTGGCTGCAACTTTCGGTGTCTTGTTGTTCATGATCTTTTTCGTTATTCCTAGTTTTATGCAGATTTATGCAGATGCTCAAGTCTCCTTACCATGGCTTACGCGCCTGGTTTTGGGCATGGCAAGTTTTGTTACACGGGGTTGGATTTTCATCCTTGTCGTTTTATGTCTGATCGCTTGGGTATTGCGATGGTTTATTAAAAAACCTAATGGTCGAGCGCTTCTTGATACGGTTCTTATAAACATGCCGATTATCGGTATACTGTTCCGCATGAGTGGAATGGTTAACTTTTGCAGAACCACCGCAACTATCCTTGCAAGCGGTTTGCCTCTGGTGGAAGCCATGAATCTTGCCAGTGGAGTTCTCAATAACCTTATTCTTCAGCACGGTATTAGCACTGTAGTTTCGTCAGTCAATGAAGGAGATACCTTGGGTAATGCCTTGCAAAGCAATCGTTTGTTCCCCCCAGTGGCTACGCGAATGATTGCTACTGGCGAGAAAACCGGCACTTTGGCTCAAATGTTCGAGGAAGTTTCGGATTACTACGAAACGGATATCGATACTCGCCTCGAGAGATTGGCCAGCCTTGCAGAGCCCCTTATTCTTTTATTTGTAGGGATCGTCATAGGTGGGATTGTGGTGGCCATTTATTTGCCTATCTTCCAATTGGCCGGCACCGTTCGTTAGTTTATTGGGAGTCATTGTATGTCATATCGATGGCTTAAAATTGGTGAGTTACTGGTTGAATCCGGGGCTATTGCCCCAGGTCAGACCGAAATTATCCTTGGTCGGATGAAAACCCTTGGTTTGCGGTTTGGTGAAGCAGGGATTGAGCTGGGGTTTTATGATGAGGATGTTCTGGCACAGGCCCTTGCCAGACAATTCGGCCTCGAATATGTCGATATGAGTTCTAGTGTTCCCGAACCAATGGACAATCTGCCTGAAGATCTGGCTGTTCGATTTGGTGTGGTTCCTCTGCAGCGTACCGTGGATGGTTTGGTCGTTGCTACGGCCGACCCTACAGATATTGTTCGACTTGATCAGCTCGAATGGGCTGTTGGTTGCCCTATCTTTTTGAAGGTTGCATCAAAGAGTCATATCCAGCGTATGACCACAGGCAGTCATACAGCGACAGGGGAGGTTTTGGAGAGTACCCTCGAAAAATTTCGCAGTCAGACTGCTACGAAGGGGAGGGAAGATAAGGATCTTCTTGTTTCCGATGTCGCAGAGGTTGAGCATAGCCCGGTTATTAAATTGATTGATACAACCCTTGTTGATGCTCTGAACAAACGTGCCAGTGATATTCATATTGAATCAGGGCCTGATGGAGTGCTGATTAAGTATCGTATCGATGGCGTCCTTTCGCGCGCTATGGAGCCTCTTGACAGCCGATTTCAGGGACCGATTATATCGCGCGTGAAAGTTATGAGTGAACTGGATATTTCAGAGCGACGGATTCCTCAGGATGGCAGGTTCAAAGTACGTATGGGCGGCCGACCTATAGATTTCAGGGTATCGATTCTTCCCAGTAGCTTCGGCGAGGATGCCGTTATCAGGATTCTGGATAAAAGCAGTATTGCGGCAGATCTCAAAGGGTTAAGCCTTGAGTCCTTGGGTTTTAATGATCGCGAAATTAAGCGATTTCGCAGGCAGATCAGGGCTCCTTATGGGATGGTACTGGTCACTGGTCCTACTGGAAGTGGTAAAACCACGACCTTGTATGCTGCGTTGGCAGAAATCCATACGGAACAGGAGAAAATCATAACCATTGAAGATCCTGTTGAATATCAGGTTCCCGGTATAGTTCAGGTGCCTGTTAATGAAAAAAAAGGTTTAACCTTTGCCAGGGGCCTGCGTTCTATATTGCGTCATGACCCGGATAAGATCATGGTCGGTGAGATTCGAGATCCTGAGACCGCCCAGATCGCTGTACAGTCTGCTCTTACCGGGCATCTGGTTTTTACCACAGTACATGCCAACAACGTATTTGATGTTCTCGGCAGGTTTTTGCACATGGGACTTGATCCTTATCATTTTCTCTCCAGTCTCAATATGGTGCTCGCTCAGCGCCTGGTCCGAAAGATCTGTCCTGAGTGCAAGAAACCCGTCCAGTATGATCGTACCGTTCTGGAAAAAGCCGGCATTAATTATGAACGCTATGGCAATCGGATTTTTTATGAGGGTGTCGGTTGTGAACGTTGCCATGGGCTTGGATTTTCAGGGCGATCGGCCATTATCGAATTGCTTGAAATGAATGACGAACTTCGGGAAATGATCGATAAGCGTGCACCTATTGGTCAATTGCGACAGTTAGCTGCTCGCAATGGGACAGTCTTTTTGCGGCAGGCGGCTCTGGAAAAAGTGTTTGAAGGTATAACCAGCCTGGCTGAAGTTGATAGGGTAACTTTCGTTGATGGGGAGATAACGTCATGAAATGGCGCCGGTATGTCGGAGTCGATATGCAGTGCGGCGAAATCCGTGTCGTTGCTCTGAGGAGGAGATGGCGTAAGGGAGGGCAATTGGTCGGTAGTCAGATTTGCTCTATTCCTAGCGGTTCGTTTCCGGAAGATCTTCGGCGAATATCTCCTTCATTCCGTCAGACACTCGTTACGACATTGCATGATGTGTTGCCTCCCGTAGTATTTAAGGAACGAAGAGTAGCCTTGTCTTTACCAGATCATTGCGGTTATGTGATGACACTTGATATAGAAAAATTTCCCAGGTTGCGTGGGGAAGGTAAACAGGTTGTCGCATGGCAGCTCGGGAAAGTGTTGCCCGGCCTATCCGATTTGCAATTCGATTACCAGGTGCTTACACGTTCGGGCGGGGGATCAGTGCGACTGCTGGTGATTGCGGCTGAGAAAGAGGTTGTAAGTTGCTACGAAGATCTATTTGGTCAAGCCGGCTTTATCCCTGAACATATAGGGTTTTACGGGCTCAATGTATATCGACACTGGCGTTATCGTCTTGACCCGGAAGGGGACGCTATTTTGGTATCACTTAACCAGGAAGGTATAATTGTTCAGTCTTATAGGGATGGTGTTCTTGAATATTACAGAGCCCGTCCGGTGGGTGGTCAGTTGTCCCGTCAAGTGCAGGAACTGCATCGCATCGTAGCTGGTTATGGTCGGGAATTTTCCGGGAGGGGTCGGTCCCGAGCTTATCTTCATGCCGATAAACCTCTTGAGCATGCAGCTCTTGAGGCTTTGAACGAATGCTTTGGTCGAAAGGTTCATCTTCTTGAAGGGCATGCAGACAGTCCTCCTGCGCTGGCGGCGGCACTTGGCGCTGCTGAGCGCATGATGATGGGAGGTTGAATGAAACTGACAATTAATCTTGTCACTCAACGCCCTGTGGATGGGGTCGTCTTGCGAAAACTTTGCAATGTAATCCTGGTATTGCTGGTTACCTCTCTGGTTATCGCACTGGGATATATGGTGATGGTTCGGCAGAGGCATCAAAAGATCCGCAAGTTGCTCGCGCAAACAACTGCCGATGTATCAACTGGGCAAACAAACACCGGTGACAACCAGGCTCTGCAAGCTGAGTCCGCTAAAGCTGAAGCTATTTTAAAACGTCGTGCTTTTCAATGGTCGCAAATTTTAAATCATCTGGAACAAACAGGCATCGATGGGATACAAATTCGATCGATCGAACCCAATTTTGACAAACAAAACCTTTCCATTCAGATACTGGCAAGGGATGAGGCTATCTTTCGGGAATATCTTGGGAAATTGCTGCAATATCAATCTTTTTCCCAGGTTTTATTGTTGCGGCAGGAAAATGTTGAGATCAAGGATTCCGCTGGCAGGAATATTTCGGCCATACGCTGTGACATAAGCATCCGAGGGGGGTTCTGACATGGTACTTAAGGCTATTTTTGAAGAACTGTGGCGAACCAACCGCGTAAGGACTGTACTGGTGCTTGTCGGTTTGATTTTGAATATCCTTTTATTCACCGTGATACTTACAAGTATGTTGCCTGGCCTTGAAAAAGATCAGACCATTTTGCTGCAGCATCAGTCGATTCAGCGTCGGGCTGTAACCGATCCGTCGAATCAGGGTCGTCGATCCCCATCAGCCATCCTTGAAAAATTTTATGGGCAGGTTGCTGCTTATGAAAAATTCCCGGAATTTCTGCAACAGTTATATCAGTACTCTGGGGATGCCGGATTGAATATCAATCGAATTACCTACCGACCCGAAAAAACCGATTTGAGAACAGTGCTCAGATATGAACTGGATTTTTCAGTGACCGGGCAATACGGGCAGATTAAGGAATTTCTTCATGCCCTTGAAGGCTGGCAGCAGTTGGTCGTCGTGGAGCAGGTCAAACTTTCCGGACAGAAACCGGACCGCGATGAAGTTGTTTTGAGTATCCGCCTGGCAGCTTATTTTAACACGGTGCCATCATGAACACTTCGGTAAAAACTTTAATCGGTTTTTTGCTGTTGCTTGCGGTCGCGCTTGTGTATGCCTTCATTCACTGGCCTCGTCAAGCCCGTGTGACAAGCGTGCCTGACTCTGGTATATCCGCAGGTGTTTCGGCCAGGCCTGGTGCTTTGCCTTCGGTTGCTGATGTTTCACAAGAAGCCCGGACTCAGGATGAGAATGAGGCGTTGGTTAGCCGCAATATTTTTGCTCCGCTTTTTCGTCCTCCAGTCCAGGCATCTGTGCCGGATATCCAGGAAAACCAGATGGAAAGCGCCCCCGTTTTTCCGGCTGAGATTCTTCCTCCGCCTCGACCCATGCCGATTTTTCTGGGTAAGTTGCGCCACACAGGCCAAGTAAAGGTTTTCCTGTCCGTTGCGGGGGAAGTGTATGTCGTTGGTCCGGGTGACACCTTTGGCCCGGATAGTGCCTATCGTTTGCTTGAGGTTACGTCGCAAAACCTGACCATAAAACATAATGAAGATAAAGATAATTTTCAGATAGACGCGGCTGAACAACCGATATCAGTGCTTTCATCTTCCGGAACCTCTTATGGGGAAGTCATGCCACCGGATGAACCAACGGAAATCAATGTCCCGATCGAATCAGGGAGTTCGGATAAGGAGGTGCCCATTGATAAAGTCGTCAATGAATAAGACTGTCTGGTGGCTTGGTTTAATGTGCCTTGTTTTGGCAGGTTGTGCAGGGCAAAAAGCCTTTAATGCCGGGGACAGGTACTACCAGCAGGGTGAATATGATCTGGCCATGGAGCAATATGCCTCGGCTATAGCGGAGGATCCGCAGCGACAGGAATACCGGATGAAATGGCTTGATGCCCGCGGCCGCTCAGCTATCTGGCATTTTGAGCGAGGGCAGCAATTGGCGGAGAAGGGCAACCTGACTCAGGCCGCAGAAGAATATCGACAGGCGGCAGCTCTCGATGGAAGCCTAACGGCTGCCGTGCAGAAATTAAATAAGGTTCAGGACTTGATTCAAGCTGACCAGTTGATTGCAGAAGCCGATGAATTCTATGTTAAAGGCCGCTACAATCAAGCCAGAGCAAATCTTGACAAAGCATTGCAATTGGTACCCAAAAACCCTGGGGCTGAGGAGCTTTTGCATCAGGTTCAACTGGCAAGCCAGACGGTTATGGATGGCTATGAACTTGAGCTTACTTCCCGTGAGCCTTTAAGCTTGCAGTTTGCCGATATGGATCTGCGCCAGGCTTTTGCGGTATTGAGTCAACTATCGGGCATACATTTTATTCTCGATGAGGAAATCAGTCCCAGCCCCGTCACATTGTTGCTGAAAAAGGCCTCTTTTGCCCAGGTTCTTGATCTGTTGCTTAAACTTAACGGCCTTGGCAAACGGGTTCTTAACACCCAGACCATTCTGATATATCCAAAAACCCAGGAGAAGGAAAAACAATACGAGGATCGTATCATTCAGGTGTTTTATCTTTCCAACATAGAAGCCAAAAATGCCGTAAATATGTTGCGCACCATGCTTCAGACACGCAAAATTTATGTGCATGAAGAGCTTAATGCCATCGTCATACGTGACAAGCCTGAGGTTATAGAACTGGCCAGGCAGGTCCTGGATGCGGCTGATCGTAATGATTCTGAAGTGGTTTTTGATCTGGAACTTGTCGAAGTCAGCCATCGTGACGTATTGGACCTTGGACCCAAGTTAAGCAAGTATTCCATCAGTGCCGGTATGGGCAGAACGATTGTCGACAGCACCGGAAACACAGTGACTAATTTGGTAAGCGATGTCTTGACGGCAGGCGGATCCACGGACACCCTGGTGAACAGCTTTAGCCGGCTTGAGTCCTTTTATACCCTGCCAACCGCGACTTTTGATTTTGCAAAAACGCTAACGGACAGCGAAATATTGGCCAACCCTAAAATTCGTGTTAAAAACCGGGCCAAGGCAAAAGTTCATATCGGTACCAGGGAACCTATCGTCACGACCAATATCAGTACGACTACCGGTGATATTACATCAAGTAACGTTCAATATATCGATGTAGGGGTCAAACTGGATGTCGAACCGATTATTCAGCTCGATGATACCGTTGTAACCACTCTCAGTCTCGAGGTCAGCAATATCCTGGAAAAAGAGGAAATAACCGGCGGAGGGTTCGCTCTACGCATATCAACCACGAATGCCGGATCGTCCCTGATACTCAAAGATGGAGAGCGTACCATTATTGGTGGACTGATTCGCGATGATCTGAGCAACACGCGTAACACTTTGCCGTTTATCGGCAGCATCCCCATTATCGGGGAACTTTTCACCGGCCGAAATAAGGAAAAAAATAAAAGGGAAATTCTGTTGTCGATCACACCCCATATCGTGCGGAATCTGGAGGTGCCCCGTCCGGATGTCGCTACTATATGGTCCGGTAGCGAAGAGGACCTGGCCCCCGGCGCACGGTTTGCCTCTTTTTCAGGTAATGAACAACCGGCCAATCGCATAGACCAGGCGCAAGTGGCGAATATGGCACACTCTAGCGCTCAAACCGCTATGATGGGTGAACAACCACTGCAGTTCCGAATTGTAGGACCGCAAGTGGTTGCCGCAGATCAGTCGTTTACTATTCAGATTACAGCAGAGGGGGTCCAGGATCTTGTTAAAGCACAGCTTGCTTTGACTTATCCCAACACGTTGGTCGATTTTGTCGGGGTGAGACCGGGACCTCTTTTGGGGCTGGAAGCAGAGGGGAGTTTTGCTGAAACCATGCCGTCCGAATCGCTAAATACGATTGTTGCTGAGGTTGGTCGAAGTGTTGGCAGGACTGGCGTATCCGGGAATGGTACTATTGCCGTGTTTGAGTTCAGGGCGAGGGACAGTGGTTCCCTTGTATTCACCATGCAGGAGTGCGGCCTGTCATCTGGACAGGGGGGGAGTGGATCCTGTGAGGCGTCTCCCTTGACGATTGAGATGGAATAAATGCCTACCCGAAAAGTATATTTATTACGACACACCCGTGGCTTTACCCTGATCGAGGTCGTTATTACGGTGGCTATACTCGGTATCTTGGTATCCGCAGTCTTGCCCTTGGCGGAAGTAACCGTTCAACGTACACGTGAATTGGAACTACGTCGTGCCTTGCGAACCTTACGCATAGCCATCGATGAATACAAGGACGACTTCGATCTGGCAGTAAAAAATAAAAAAATTATTCCTGAGGCTGATCAGACCGGTTATCCGATCAGCCTTGAGGTTTTAGTTCAAGGTACGGATTGGGATGGACTTTACGCATTTCCCCGCAAATATTTACGGCGTGTTCCCGTTGATCCTTTTGACGATGGACAGGGTTGGGGCTTGCGCGGCTACCGGGATGCACCGGATTCTACTTCCTGGGATGGGAAGGATATCTATGATGTCTATTCTAAAAGTGACCGAACCGCTCTTGACGGAACAGCCTACAGTTCCTGGTAAGGCTATCTGCAAAGACACGCAGTCTTGCGGCGGCTTTACGCTTATTGAGCTTATGATTGTCATGACGATCGTTGCTATTCTGGCCTCCATTGCCGTCCCCCATTACCAGCGTAATGTCATCAGAGCCCGCGAGACGGTCTTAAGTGAAAACCTTTACCAGATGCGAAAAGCCATAGATGCGTTTTATGCCGACCAACGAAGATATCCCAATAGCCTCGATGAACTCGTTGAAAAACGTTACCTGCGAGACCTCCCCAAGGACCCCTTTACCAGAAGTGCTGAAACATGGTACACCATAGCTCCTGAAGTTCTCGATCCTGCTGCAGGAGATCTCGGTGCCGTTTTCGATGTTCATAGCGGTAGCGACCTGGTAGGACTAAACGGCGTACCTTATCGCGACTGGTAGAGACCCAATGATTCAACTTTACAATGTCTGCATGTCTTATCAAAAGGAAGCCACTGCCCTGCAGGAGTTCAGTCTTAAGGTGCCCAAAGGCGACTTCCTGTATCTTACCGGCCCATCCGGAGCGGGTAAATCTACCCTTTTGAAGCTGCTTTATGGTGCAGTAAAGCCGACCCGTGGTCAGATTCTGATCAACGGCATGAATATAACCCGTATGCGTTCATGGCGTATCCCCATGCTTCGTCGCAAACTGGGTATTGTTTTTCAGGACTTTAAACTTATTTCAACCCGTACCCTGTTTGAGAATGTGGCCTTTCCTTTGGAAATGCAGGGAAAAAAGCGGTATGAAATCAGCAATAAAGTCTATCAAGCACTCAAACATGTAGGCTTGCAGGGCAAGCTTAACCGTTTTCCCTTGCAGCTATCAGGAGGAGAACAGCAACGAGCCGCCATTGCCCGCGCATTGGTTACAGATCCGCTGATTCTGCTTGCCGATGAGCCGACCGGTAACCTTGACGATGAGGTCACCTGTGAAATTATGGAATTATTCAAAGGCGCCAATGCGCGAGGTACGACAGTATTGCTTGCTACGCATAATCGGGAAATAATCCGACGTTACCCACGCCGGATTGTGGCTCTTGACAAAGGACGTCTGGTCGACGACCATACCCCCTGACCCTGCCTTTTCCAGACTCAAATTTCACGTTATCGCATCTCATCTTTGTTCTGAAGGGAAAGAATCGTGCTGCAATCTATCGGATATTTCATGCGCAGGGTAGGGCGCAATCTGAGGCAGACGCCCGTTCTATGTAGTGCCGCCATAGGTACTGTTGCTGTTGCCCTCATGATCATCGGTTTTTTTGCCATTGTTGTGATTAACGTGCAACAGGTGGCGCAGCAGTGGAGTCGGGAGATCCAGGTGGTTGCCTATTTTGACAAGGTTCCCGACACACACAAGGTGCAACAGTGGAAAACCAAACTTGAGGCAATGGCTGAAATCGAGCGGGTTCAATTTGTAAGCCGTGACGACGCATTTAAACGTTTTAAAAAACGTCTTGGGGCCGATGCCGATCTGCTGGAAGGTGTCGGGACCGATTTTTTACCGGCCTCATTGGAAATTGTACTATTCAAGGACAATCAGAATAAGCTCGGTGTTGAGAGCGTAGTGCAACAACTTAAACAGATTCCGGAACTTGCGGATGTAAGCTATGAACCTGAATGGCTGGAACGTTTTGACGCCTTCGTCGGGCTTTTAAAAGTCGCTGGAATTGTTTTTGGTGGATTTTTGTTATTTGCCGCCTTGTTCATTGTTGCGAACACCATTAAACTTACTCTTTACGCCCGACGCGAGGAGATTGAAATAATGACCCTCGTTGGCGGAACGCCTTTATTTATCAAAATGCCCTTCCTGATAGAAGGTGCCTTGCAGGGTATTGTCGGCGGCTTGCTTGCATTAGTCGGTGTCTGGATGGTTTTTACACTGGTCTTGCAGGAAGGTCTTTATGGGATTTTGATAGTAACCGGTACCGATGGCATCCTCTTCCTTACCCCCCCGCAACAATGGGGGATGGTATTTTGCGGCTTGATTCTCGGGCTTACGGGCAGTGTGCTTTCTCTGAGAAAATTCGTCAGGATTTGACCATGGCACGTTTTCAGGCGCATTGCTCATTTATACGAATTTTTTGTTGCCTCGTGTTGTTGGGATGTCTGGTAACGCCAGCACGAGGTGATGATGTGGACCGTCAGCGTCAGAGTCTCAAAGAAATTCAAGCACGTATCGATCGACTTTCAAAACAAATAGTCAGCAGCCGTGAGCAGGAAGGGGAAGTTCAACAGGAGTTGGCACAACTGGATAAAGAATTATCCACTCTGCAAAAAAATTCCAGTCGGTTGCAAACACGCCTGAAAGACCTTAATGACGACATCGGTGATAAGGAAAAACGTGCCGCAATCTTAAAAAAGGACATTTCCGAACGGGAGCAATATGTCTGTCGGCGCCTCGGGGCATTATATCGTCGAGGTGAAATGCGGCTGTTCAAGGTTTTGTTTGAAAAAGGCTCCCCCTCGCAACTTGCAGAAAACTTTTTTTACCTTACACGTCTTGTGCGGCATGATCGTGAACTTCTAAAAAAATATCGGGAAGATTGGTCATTGTTGCGTGAGGCTTTGCGTGAATTGGAAAACTTGCGCGCCGAACAGCAAAGGCGGCTGAATGTTCTCGATGCCAGCCATAAGGTTCTTGATAAAGGCCGCCAGGCCCACAAAACCGCCCTCAATAAACTGCGCCAGGACCGTACCGAGTTGTCAGGGGAAATTGCCGGTTTGAAGGAAAAAGCCCAGCGTCTTCGCAATTTGCTCAAAACGCTTGAATCGGCAAAATCACGTGCGTATAGTGGCGCAGCGAGCGACACCTCAGGAAGTTTTAAACAGCTAAAAGGCGCTTTGCCGTGGCCTGGTCAAGGCAAGTTGATGGTACGTTTCGGTACGAATTTCAATGATGATCTTGGTACGCGTTATGAAAGCCAGGGGATCGAAATTTCACAGGCGCCAGGAACCCCCATACACGCTGTAGCTAGCGGAAAAGTGGTTTTTGCAAAACCGTTCCGAGGATTTGGTAACCTATTGATTCTGGACCACGGCGGGGGATATTATACGCTGTACGCTCAAGCCAGTCAGCTTGTTAAAAAAGTTGGGGAAATGGTCACCGCTGGCGATAAAGTCGGTATTTCCGGTTTTGGTGACAGTAAAACGATCTATTTTGAGATCAGGCAACGCGGAACACCGCTGGATCCCCTCCAGTGGCTTAAACCGCGATGATGAGACATAGGGGAGGAGATACCTTGATGGGTAAGGGGAAGAGGATTGCCTTATTATTACTGTTTACCCTGATTTTGGGGTGCTGGATGGTGAATCTTTTTGTCGGCTGTAGTGAAGCCGAAACCGGCACGCCCTATAAGGAGCTTGAGCAGTTTACGGATGTTTTGACTATTATCCAAAACAGCTATGTGGATGAAGTGCCCATGTCGAAACTCATCGAAGGGGCCATTAATGGCATGTTGGGTGCGCTTGACCCTCATTCATCTTATCTTTCACCGGATATGTTTCGGGAAATGCAGATCGATACCTCTGGAGAATTTGGTGGATTGGGGATTGAAATTACTCTCAAGGAAGGTGTCTTGACGATCGTTTCGCCCATTGAGGATACTCCGGCCTATCGCATCGGACTGGCTGCGGGCGACATGATTGTTAAGATCGGAGATCGCTGGACCAAAGATCTCTCTATTATGGAAGCCATCAAGATGATGCGTGGCCCTAAAGGAACCAACGTAACCATCACGATTATGCGGTCTTCCTTTGATAAGCCACGGGAATATACGTTGACACGCGAAATCATTGTTGTGAAGAGTGTGAAGTCCCGTATGTTGGAAAATGGTTTCGGCTACGTACGACTTGCCCAGTTCCAAGAACGGTCCGCCAAGGATCTGAAAAATGCACTAAAAAGTTTACAGTCTGCAAATGGTGGCCCACTTCAGGGACTGGTTCTTGACTTGCGTAATAACCCGGGGGGGCTCCTTGATCAGGCTGCCGATGTTGCCGATCTGTTTCTCCGGGAAGGACTGATTGTTTATACAGAAGGTCGTGTTGAAGACAGTCGTATGCGCTTTGAAGCGCATCGTATGGGAACAGAACCGGATTACCCGATGGTCGTCCTTATAAACGGCGGCAGCGCCAGTGCATCAGAGATTGTTGCCGGAGCGCTTCAGGATAATCATAGGGCGGTTATCCTCGGTACCCAGAGTTTTGGCAAGGGGTCCGTCCAAACGGTGATTAGTCTGGAAAATGATGCGGGTTTACGCCTTACCACTGCCCGTTATTATACCCCTTCGGGGACTTCGATTCAGGCCAAAGGTATCACTCCCGATATTCTTGTACGCCCGATGGAACTTACAGAAGTGGGTGATAACACCACTCTTCGTGAAAAAGATCTCGATAATCACATCGAGAGTGAACGTAAGCCTGATGCCGACTCTGGCGGTATGCAGGAATCCGAGCAATCCTCCATAAACGAACAGGGATTGCAGCGTGATTATCAGTTGTTACGCGCCCTCGATTTGCTCAAAGGGTGGGAATTGCTTAAGGGGTTAAAAAAAACCGCCGCCTGATCACATTACCTCATTCATGCAAGGGGGGGGATGATTCATCCCCCTGATTTATGGCCACCAAAAAAAAACAGCCCCGGCGGAAAAGCCCGGCCAAAAAGCAACAGCAGCCTGATCGGACGTTTAAGGTCCTTCTGGCCTCCTTATTTCTCATTGGCTTTCTGGTAGTTTCACTTGTGCTGCTGACTTTTGTGCAACGCGCACCAAAGCCGTATTCTCACATCGAAATTCCTCCTGCACCGGTAGTGACCCAACCGGAACCGCAAGACCTGCCATCTGTTGACATTGATCAGGACCGCGTTTTGACATCTGCGGTTCAGTTGGATATCGAACGGTCCCTATGGCGTGAGGGCATTTCTTTTACAGGGATGGATGTAAAAGAAATAAATGGCATAACACATTATTACTTGCCTGCTACATTCCCGGGCGATGCCTGGTACAATGCTCTGTCTCAAGCACTGGCTCAGCAATCATCCCGGCTTGAGGTAAAGCGGAGTGGTACCTCCGGTAAGCCGATCCTCATTTTACTGCAAGGAAATCCGATCTTTTCCCTGCACTTTAATCGATCTGAAATTGAACCACCCAAAACCCGGCCTAAAGCGCAGGTTGCCATTATTGTTGATGATCTCGGACGCGATCTGCATGCTGTTCGTAGTTTGTTGGAGATTGATCTCAACTTGACAATGGCCGTTATGCCCGAGGAACTGCATACCAGAGAGTCGGCGGAATTATCTCATCGTGCCGGCCGGGAAATCCTTGTGCATATGCCCATGGAACCGGACAGTTATCCGCAAAATAATCCAGGGCCCGGCGCGCTGCTGCTTGGACAGGATCAGGAAGAGATCAAGAGCCGTGTGTCAAGCATGTTTGTTAAAGTCCCTTACGCCGTGGGTGGTAATAATCATATGGGGTCTCGGTTCACACAATATCCGGAGGGTATGCAAGCGGTAATCGAGGTTATGAAGGAAGGTGGCTGGTTTTTTGTGGACAGCCGTACAAGTCCGGGTTCGATTGCCTTGACCGAGGCTCACCGGGCTAATCTGGCTGCTGTCAGCAGGGACATTTTTCTCGATAACAACCGCAATGTAGATGCGATTGCCCGACAGTTACGCGAAGCCGTAAAAATTGCCCGTTCGCGCCACAAGGTGGTGGCGATTTGCCATCCGTATCCTGAGACGATTGAAGCACTGCGTCAAGAAGCGGCGTATCTGCACCAGCAAGATATTCAGGTCGTGCCTGTATCGCATTTATTGCAGCGCTGATCGCTATGCATGTGCAGTTGGTTCAGTCCCCTGGATCGAGGGACAATTTGCTGCCTATATAATGCATGGCGGCATCAAGTTGTGCATAATTTTCGTCCAGCAGGATTTCTTCAGGAAATTCACTGTTAATGCGTCGGATAAATAAAAATCGCTTCTTGATCGGAGTATCTTCGTTGAAGAGCGTACGAGATGCAAGTCGGTATAAGGCGGATGGTCCCTTGTTGAGAAAGCGAGTTTCGGTTTTCCGCAATTCAATGGACTTATGGGAAATCTCAAAGCCTTCCTCATCAAATCGATAGAAAAGCAGATTATGAGATCCCTCGTCCATGTTGTTATGGGGGTGGCTCAACACAAAATAGGAGCGCAGGGCCGATTCCCTGAAAAGATCGACAAGAGGGTCCGTTGGACTTATTTTTTTTTGGGTATGATAGCAATGGCGGAATACCAAAGAGCAAAAACAGGCTTCATCCAGAAAGCCCGCAACCTGGCCATCGGATGTTGTATAAAAATAACTTGCCGGTTCCATGGCATTGTGGTGGACCAATTGTCGCCCACAAATCGGGCAATCAGGTAGCACAAGGCCCCTGCGATTAAGGAAATTCTTGTCCCGGTTCTGTTCCTGCTGTTCATTCTCCTGTCGTATCTGTGCCAGCCTTCGCTGTGATTCTTCTTTGGCGCTGATAAAAACCTGACGTGCCAGGTGGGCGAACTGCAGATGTACATTGGTACCTCGTCCGTGGGTCAGTACCGGGTAGATTTTTCCTTCAGGGTTGGTATTGAGGGATTCCACTTTCGGGCTTTTAGCAATATAACCTTCAAGGCAGCGGTAGCCGCGGTTGATGGCATAGCCTTTCAGAAGCTGATAGGCATTTTTGAACGGTCCATCGTAATGTACGCGTGAATCAATAAGGCAGGGCAAGAGTCGCAATGGCCGTTTGGATAACCCTTGGTCTTCAAAGAAATCGTAGAGATTCCGGCAATTCTCAAGTGAGGGTGTATCTTTGACCGGAACAATGACACGATCGGCAGCAAACAGCGCATTTTGCGTAAAGATATCAAGCGTTGGACGTGTATCTATGATGATGACCCCTTTCAGGTCGGATCCGGCCAAGGCTCTTGCGAGGATATCGCAACGATTCATGCGGTTTGCAATACTTTCAAGTTTGCGACTGGAAGGGATAAATTGAACCCCGTATTCCCCCATTTCCAACAGGTCTTCTATTTTAGCCCCACAAAGCACGTCGAGCATGTCTCCCTTGGATTTGGTGCGTCCGAGGCGAAACATTCGATCAACGGAAAAATGATTGTCGAAGCTGAACAGGGTAACGGGTAATTCCTCATTCAGGGCTTTAAGATAGATGGCCAGGTTGGTTGCCAGGGTGGTCTTGCCAACGCCACCTTTTTCGCTGGATACGGTTACCACATAAGGTTCAAGCATACATTTTCCTTCGTTTCGATAAATGATGCAGCATTGTATAGGGAAACATTGTGAATATGTCAATATCTCGACAAAAAACAGGATTTTAACATGAGTGTTTCCGAAGGAAGCGTCTCGGTATCACGTTTGGTCTACCTGCTTAAAGAGTTGGTCGAAGATAATTTTGTTCAGGTGATGGTCACAGGGGAAATCGCCAACTTTTCAGCGCCTTCCTCAGGGCATTACTATTTTGGACTTAAAGATGAACAGGCCCAACTTCGCAGTGTCATGTTCCGATCAAATAACCGGATGTTGAAATTTGCGCCGGAAAATGGCATGCAGGTCGTCTGTACCGGCCATGTGTCCCTTTACCAGCAACGCGGAGAATTGCAGCTGGTGGTGGACAGCATGGAACCTTTGGGCGTCGGAAACTGGCAACTCGCTTTTGAAAAGCTTAAATCCATGCTGGATGCCGAAGGGTTATTCGACACCGCCCATAAACAACCTTTGCCTTCTTTTCCTCGAACTATCGGAGTTGTGACGTCACCAACCGGAGCGGCTATCCATGATATCCTTAATGTTCTGCGACGGCGCGGTGCAGGATTACGCGTCCTGCTGCGTCCGGTGCGCGTGCAGGGCGATGGATCGGCTGGTGAAATCGCGCAAGCCATTGCCGACCTTAATCAGAACGGGCAAGCGGATGTGTTGATCGTTGGACGAGGCGGTGGGTCACCGGAAGATTTATGGGCTTTTAACGAAGAGGTCGTGGCCCGCGCTGTTTTTGCTTCAAAGATTCCGGTCATTTCCGCCGTGGGTCATGAAGTGGATGTGACTATTTCGGATCTAGTTGCCGATCTGCGTGCACCGACACCCAGCGCGGCTGCCGAAGTCGTGGTGCAAGGGCGCCAGGACCTGGAGCGGCATGTCGATCACCTTATCATGCGTCTCAGCGGTCAGATGCAGGGACGACTTTTACTGCTCAAAGAGCGCGTTAACGGTTTGCAACGCCGGTTGCGGTCACCTGCTGACGAATTGCAACGTAAGTATAATAACCTGGAACAAACCCGCAAACGTTTGCATCTGGCGATACAAAAAGTACTCGATGGTGCCGCCAATCGCCTCGGCCTGGCTGCGGGGCACCTGCACGCATTGTCACCCCTGGCTACCCTGGATCGCGGTTATGCTATTGCATTTAATGAACAGACCCAGGTTGCTGTTCGCGATGCAGGTTCTTTGCATAAGGGTGATCGCTTGAATATACGTTTTGCAAAAGGGTCGGTAATCGCCACGGTAGAACATATCGATTCATAAACACTGTTGAACTCTCCATGAGACGGCTGCAAATTCGTTTGTTCGGCCAAGATTTTAACACTTTTTCGGCGCATAGCTAAAACCAGAAACCATCAAACGAGCTAAAATCTGTTCTCATACGTCTTAATTTTCTTTTCGGCCCGTATAGACCGACAGGCCCCTGGTGGCGACTTTGAATTCTTTCGGGAAAACCCTTGACTCATCTTGCTGTCGGTGTGGATAATTGGCCGCGACTTTTTATGTGAGGTATCGATGGATAAACCTACAACTTTTGAAGAAGCTCTGCGATCTCTGGAAGCTGTTGTCGAACAGCTTGAAGCAGGTGATCTCTCGCTGGAGGAATCACTCGCCTCGTTTGAAGTCGGAGTGAAATGCGCTAACCGCTGCCAGGAATTGCTCAAATCGGTCGAAACACAGGTTGAAACACTTTTAAAAAAACAAGACGGTTCTCTAGCCATTGGCAAATTTGAAGAATAATGGTTTAATAGCCGTTTGATAAATTTTTTCTGTACTGGAGGGTTAATGGATCTCAATGCCTATTTCAAAGATTACCGGGCACGTGTAGATAAAGCACTTGATAGCTATCTTCCCGGCGAGGAAGTGTTGCCTGCAAGTCTTCACAAGGCCATGCGCTATTCGACTTTTGCTGCCGGCAAACGTATTCGTCCCATCCTTATGATGGCAGCATGCGAAGCTGTTGGAGGAACAGTTGACGTTGTTATGCCAGCGGCCTGCGCCATGGAAATGATACATACATATTCGTTGATTCATGACGATCTTCCGGCTATGGACGATGACGATTTTCGTAGAGGACGGCCCACCTGCCATAAAGTTTTTGGTGAGGCGTTGGCTATTTTGGCCGGTGATGCGCTGCTTACGGAAGCCTTCATTCTTTTATCGCAAATGGGCGCCGATAAATCGGTGCCGCTTGAGGTGGCTCGTCGCGTGACCTCGCAGATTGCGCGCTGTGCCGGCTCCATGGGCATGGTTGGCGGTCAGGTCGTGGATATGGATTCCGAGGGCAAGGATATCGATCTGCCCACCCTTGAATATATTCACACCCGCAAAACCGGCGCACTTATACTCGCTTCCGTTGAAGCAGGTGCACTTTTAGGTGGAGCCACCCAAGATCAGGTTGATGCACTTGGGCGCTATGCCAAAGCGGCAGGTCTCGCCTTTCAGGTTGCTGACGATATTCTCGATATCGTGGGTGATCAGGCTTTGCTTGGTAAGGATGTCGGAAGTGATCAGGAACGTGGCAAGGCAACCTATCCGGCTTTGCTCGGGCTTGATGCAGCTCGTGACCGGGCCCGGGAGTTGCGCGATGTAGCGCTGGATAGCTTGTCCTGTTTTGATGAACGCGCTGAGCCGTTAAGAAGCATTGCCCACTATATCGTGGACCGCTCTTTCTGAGTGTGACGGAGGGTTTTATAGTGAGTTTACTGAAAAAGCTACAATCTCCCGCTGAGTTAAAGAACCTTTCGGTTAAAGAACTTGAGGTTCTAGCTGGTGAAATTCGTGAAAAAATCATCGATACCGTTTCGACTACCGGTGGTCATCTTGCCAGTTCTCTGGGTGTTGTGGAGTTAACGATCGCTCTACATAAGGTTTTAAATACGCCTGCTGATAAAATCGTCTGGGATGTTGGTCACCAGGCCTATGCCCACAAATTGCTGACCGGGCGACTTGACCGTTTTGATACCTTGCGTCAGCTTGGTGGAATCAGTGGTTTTCCCAAACGCGAAGAAAGCCCCTATGATGCTTTTGACGTCGGACATTCCAGCACCTCCATTTCCGCAGCGCTTGGGATGGCGGCAGCTTGTGACTGTCGTAAAGGAAATGAAAAGTTCGTCGCCGTCATTGGTGATGGTTCCCTTACCGGCGGCATGGCTTTTGAAGCTATCAACCATGCCGGGGATCAGAAAAAAAACCTCATTGTCATACTTAACGACAATGAAATGTCCATCTCTTCGAATGTCGGCGCGATCTCTTCTCTGATCAACCGGAAAATGACTTCAGAGTTGGTGGTGCGTTTAAAAAAAGAGGCGGAAAACTTTCTCAGTCATGTCCCTCGCATAGGCAAGGACCTGCTGAAAGTTGCACGTAAAGCCGAAGAGTCCTTAAAGGGTTTCTTTACCCCGGGGATGCTTTTCGAGGCATTTGGTTTTGATTACGTAGGTCCGCTTAACGGTCATCGTCTAGAAACCCTGATCCCGGCTCTTGAAAATGTTGCGCATCTTGAGGGTCCGATTCTGGTTCACGTGGTGACCCGCAAAGGCAAGGGGTATGAGCCAGCCGAAAAAAATCCCAGTCTTTTCCATGGGGTGGGACCTTTTGACAAGGCCACCGGCGAAGTGCGCGCCTCTAAAGGGGGGCCGGCCAGTTATACCGGAGTCTTCGGCAGCACGCTTGCTTCCCTTGCGGACAAGGACGATCGAATTGTCGCCATTACCGCTGCCATGCTCGAAGGAACGGGGCTCAAGGAATTTTCAAAGAGATTTCCATCGCGGTTTTTTGATGTCGGGATTGCCGAGCAGCACGCTGTGACATTTGCCGCCGGTCTCGCCTGTCAGGGCATGCGTCCAGTCGTGGCCCTTTATTCGACTTTTCTGCAACGCGCTTACGATAATGTTGTGCATGACGTCGCGTTGCAACGCCTGCCGGTTACTTTTGCCATCGATCGCGGCGGTCTGGTCGGTGCGGACGGACCTACGCATCATGGTGTTTTCGATTATTCGTTCCTGCGGCATATCCCCAATATGGTGGTCGTTTCCCCGCGTGACGAAGTTGAATTGCAACGCGCCATTTTGACTGGCACGGTGCATGACGGTCCCCTTGCGTACCGCTATCCCCGAGGGAAAGCCCTTGGTCTTAGCTTGCCTGATACCATTGAGCCTTTGCCCATCGGAAAAGGTGAAAAATTATGCGACGGCAACGATGCCGTGATCTTCGCCTTGGGCGTTGTATGTCAGGAGGCGCTTGTTGCTGCCGACATGCTGGCCGGAGAGGGGTTGTCTGTAGCTGTGGTCGATCCCCGCTTCCTCAAACCTCTCGATCGGGAACTTCTTGTCGCGGAAGCCAAACGCACGGGTATTGTGGTAACCGTTGAGGAAAATGTCCGTCAGGGTGGCTTTGGTTCAGCAGTTCTTGAGATGCTCTCCGATGAAGGCATTGCCGTGCCTGTGTTGCGTATTGGGTTGCCCGACCGGTTTGTTGAACAAGGTACGCAACAGCAACTTTATGCTCGCTACGGACTCGATGCCGAAGGTATTGCCGCAAGTGTCCGAAATTTTATAGGGCGTGATACCGCTGTACCCACCTCGGATGCTTCTAACGAATAATTGTTTTATGACATTGATATTTTAAGCCGCCGGAAATGTAACCGGCGGCTTTTCATTAGGACAATTCCGGAAAACTCAATGTTAACCATCTATTCTGTTGTTGTTGACAATCTTGTCGTGCACTGATAATTTTCATTCCCATGGATAACACACTGTACAGCATACGCATGCGTTCTTCACGCGATGAGCGTCACATCTCCGGCGCTGAAAAACTTGCGACAGCGGCTCGTCTCGATGAGTTGGCGGCGGCTATGGTACGCAGGGCACTTCAACATGATAAGGGGCAGGCGGACAAGATTTTCCTGACCCTGGAAAAAGTAGATCCTGGACAAATTATGCATCTTGCGTTGCCGGATATCCGGACTGTGCGTGTTGAATCCGTCGATGAGGGCAGGGTGGCAGCGCTTTCCATGCTTATAAAGGTGGGAGTGTCACCCAAGGCAGCCCGTTTCGCTATGGATGCCATTGCAGGAGGGGCCGCGCCTGACGGAGACAGTATGCGGGGCGCCATGCTGGTGGATGCTGGATCCGGAATGCGTCTTGAAAACGATTTCCAGCGCGGTGTCAGGGTCTCGCGTATGGATCTAGATAATGCTGCCGCGGGACATCTTCAGCAATTATTGCAACCGGTCGGACTGGATAATTCGCATGTAAGAGAAGCTTTGGTGCTTGCTGCCAAAGTTTTGTATGCGCCCGGCATAGTTGCTGAATTGTGCTGGTCCGATGACCCGGGCTACACAGCTGGGTACATTGCTGCTCCCTGCTTGGGTTATGTGCGATTTCCATTGCTAAAGCCCCTTGGCGAACATAGAGGGGGAAGGGCTTTTTTTGTACATACCGAGGTTGACTTGGAGCGTCTTTATCACTACCTGGAAAAACAAGTGGTAATTATTGACCGTGTCGGACGGATGCTCCCCGATGAAAAGTGGTCCGCATGAATCTGGAGCATTGGCAAAAAGCTCTCGACCGTTTGCGTGACGAAGGCATGTTGCGCAAACTGAAGGCTGTTTCCGGGGCTCAGCGCGATCATATTTGTTTGGATGGCAACGACGTTTTGCTGTTATGTTCTAATAACTATCTTGGCCTGGCGGATCATCCTGCCCTGATTGAAGCGCATTGCCGCGCTACGATGGAATGCGGCACAGGGACCGGGGCCAGTCGTCTGGTTTCCGGCAGCATGATGCTTCACGGGAAACTTGAAGAGCGACTGAGGCAGTTCAAAGGTACCGAAAGCGCCCTGCTTTTCAATGCAGGGTATGCCGCTAATATCGGTATTCTGCAGGGATTGATGGGGCCAGACGATATTATTTTCTCCGATAGTCTCAACCACGCGTCGATCATTGACGGCTGTCGCCTCAGTCATGCCAGAGTCATGGTTTATCCTCATAAGGATATCTGCACCCTGGAGCAGTTAATGGCAAAAGAAGCACCGGTGAGAAAGGGGCAGTGGATGATTGTCACCGATGGTGTTTTCAGTATGGACGGCGACGTTGCGCCATTGCCTGAACTGGTGACATTAAAAAATCGCTACGACTGCCTTTTGATGGTCGATGATGCTCACGGCACCGGTGTGCTCGGTGAAGGAGGAAAAGGCACCGGGGAGTATTTGGGCTGCATGGCCGACATTGATCTTCATATGGGGACACTTGGTAAAGCTTTGGGGGGATTCGGCGCCTTTGTAGCCGGTCCGGAAGTGTTGATTCAATCATTAATCAACCGTGCACGCTCCTTCATTTTTTCGACCAGTCTGCCACCGGGCGTTGCTGCGGCTGGAATTGCCGCACTCGATATTGTCGATGGTGAAGAAGGGCGTCGGCGGCGGTTGCAATTGCAACAGCTTCGTAGTCTTGTGACCCGACGACTCGCGGAGTCCTTACCTATTGATACCGATGGCGTTTCGCCGATTTTACCGATTATCACGGGGGATCCTGGGCCGACCATGCGCGCCAGTGCCTGGTTGCAGGATCAAGGCGTGTTTGTTCAGGGCATTCGGCCGCCGACAGTTCCTGAAGGAAGCTGCCGGCTACGGGTAACCCTTATGGCTACCCATCAAGCGGATGATCTGCTGCGTGCCGCTGACCTTATACGAAAAGTTCTTGCCACATGACCATTATGAAATTTTGCCGTCTTGGTGACGGTCGCACTGTCAGCTATCGCGAGCAGGGGAAAGGTCCTACCGTTGTCATGTTGCACGGTTGGGGAATGTCCTCCGTCGTATTTCAGTCTCTGATGCAACCGTTGGCCGCTTCATTTAGAATTCTGGCTCCGGACTTGCGCGGGCATGGCAGGTCAGATTCCGGGTCCGGTTACCAATTGGAGCATCTGGCATCCGATGTGGAGGAATGGCTGGAGATCGTTGGTTCGGAGGAAATCTGTTTATTTGGGTGGTCTCTTGGCGGGATGGTGGCCCTTAAACTTGTTGAGCGGTTGGGTGCCAGGGTAAGAAAACTGGTGCTGATGTCGACCACACCTTGTTTTGTACAGCACGATTCCTGGTTAGCTGGCCAATCTGCGGCACAGGTTAAAATTATGGCACGGCAGTTCAGGCGTGATCCCTCTAAAACTTTGCATTCGTTTTTCATGCAACAGTTTGATGGTGAAGACGTTGTTGACGAAACGCTTCATGCTCTTAAAGCTGAGATCCTGGATACATGTCCTGCTCCAGGCAAAGATGCCGGATTAGGTGGCCTTGAGACTTTACTCAAAACGGATTTGCTTGGTTGCAAGTGGCCAAATGTTCCTTCTTTGGTGCTTCATGGGGAATGTGACACTGTCATCCCACCGGCTGCCGGGAGGTACCTGGCTGAGCATTTGCCGAATGCACATTACATTCAACTTGATCAGATAGGGCATGCACCCTTGATCAGTCAACCGCATCATTGCGCCGTGGTGATAGAGGATTTTCTCACATGAGGGGCATTGATCGTCGCCAGGTGCAGCGTCATTTCTCCGTCAGCAGCGAAAATTATGATTGTTACGCGGATGTTCAGAAGAGGGTCGCGCAAAAAGTGGCCGCTCTGGTTCAATCTGACGGTCCCGGTCATGGCCGGTTTCTTGAGGTCGGCACGGGTACCGGGTATTTTTCTGAACTATTGACGCAAACAAACCCAAATTTGCAACCGCTGGTATCCGACCTGGCCCATGGCATGACCCGTGTTGCAAAGCAACGCTTGCCTCGGTGCTGGGCCGTTGATCTCGACGCTGCTGCACTACCGATGGCTTCAGGGACTTTTCCTCTGATATGCAGCACCTCGGTTTACCAATGGGTGGAAAATCTCGCTAAAGCCTTTGGTGAATGTCTGCGGGTTCTTCAACCGGAAGGCGTTTTTATCTTTGCCTTGTTCGGTAATCGAACATTGTGGCAACTTAAAGATTGTTATCGCGAAGCGCTACTCCTTGAAGGATATAAAAATCCTGATTATTTGCTGACGTTGCCGACAAAAGCAATGGTAGAACAGTCATTGAGGGAAGGCGGGTTTGAAAACTTCCGTGTATGGGAAGATGAAGAAGAGGAAAAGCACGCCTCGGTTTCGGGCCTATTGCGTTCCCTCAAAGGTGTTGGCGCACACAATGCGTCGCTGCGACGACCCCGCGGTCTGTCCTCCCGACGGGTCATGCATCGACTCGCTGAAATTTATGGACAGCGGTTTTCAGCGAGCGGTTCTTTGCCGGCAACCTATCATGTGATTTATGGCGTAGCGCGTAAAGCCAGGAGGAATGGTTAAAATCACCCACAGGCTTGCAACACAGCGCATTTTAGATATTCGGTTTCAGGGCATGAACATAAAACCGGATGGTCGTAGGATTGACCGCGAATTTCGAGCAACCGCATTTCGCGACCGGCCTGAAATGAAGCTTGGCGAAGCGTGTCGAGAAAGGTTTCGCGATCCATATGATGGGAGCAGGTACAGGTGAATAAAATACCGTCAGGCTCCAGAAGTTCCATGGCACGCCGGTTGATAGTCAAGTAGCCTTTAATACCTTCGCGGATGCGCTTACGATTTTTTATGAAGGCAGGTGGGTCAAGGATGATGCCGCCGAATCGTTCGTTATTTGTATGGAACTGTCGAAGACTTTCGAAAACGTCAGACTGCATAAAGTTGCAGGTGCTCACCTGAAAGTTGAGGCGGGCGTTCTCCTGGGCAAGAGCTACGGCTCCGGGGGAAATGTCAATGCCGACAACTTTTTTTGCTCCATAGCGTGCGGCATGGATAGCCCAACTTCCCGAGTAGCAGAATAAATCCAGGATCCGTTTACCGGTCACACGTTCGCGCAGAGCAAGATGGTTTTCTTTTTGGTCGAGAAAATGTCCGGTTTTCTGCCCATGCAGGATATCGACCTTGAACCGCAGACCATTTTCGGTTATTTCAAGGCGATCCGGAAGTCTTCCCTGCAAAACTTCTACTTTGCGGGGCAAATTTTCCAGGTCGCGTACTGCAACGTTGTTGCGTCCGACAATCGCTTGCGGGTTAAAGAGTTCGGTCAGCGCCTGCAGTATTAAGTGACTGCGGCAGTCCATGCCCAGCGTAAGAAACTGCACCGCAAGTACGTTATCGTATCGGTCAACTACAAGGCCCGGCAGGTGGTCCCCCTCGCCGTGGACCAGGCGTACTGCGTTAGCTTCGCCATAAACCGCTTTGCGCATGAGCATGGCTTTTAGCAGTCGGTCGCGATAAAAACCGACACAATCGATACATTCACGCTGTCTGGAGAGAATCCGGCCTGCGATAAGTGAATGGGGATTGTAATAACCGGTACCGAGATATTCACCGGTTGCGGTCAATAACTCAACGGTTTCGCCAGGATTTATGTCGTTGTTGGGGGACTGGATTTCGTTGCTGAAAACCCAGGGGTGACCACGGCGAATGCGACGTTCGTGACCGGGGCGGAGGTGCAGTTGTATCATAAAGGAGCACTCTGTTGGAAAACAGCTTCAACAATGCGTCGCGCATCTTCTGAAATAACTGTATAAAAGACTTCGACGCCGGTGCGACGCCCTTCTATAATGCCCTTATTTTTAAGGAGGGCCAGATGTTGGGATACTGTTGCCTGGGGTAAGCCAAGGCACTCCCATATCTTTTTGACATTGCAGCCTTCCGTCAGAAGGCCAGCTACAATTTTAAGACGAATTGGATGCCCTAAAGCTTTGAGGATATCCGCTTCCCGTTCATAGGTTTTGGTTTTATCAAAGGTCATCGGTTAGGTAATCACATGGTTTGAGGGATTTATATCTGAATCTATTTTATAGTGCGCATGGTAGTTTGGCATGGATTCCATGTCAAGGATTAAGGTCTGAAGGGACATGGTGGCTTTTTCTGAATAGGCTATGTTTTTATTCATAAATCTGCTTTATTCAAGCATGTATTGGGAGCATACCCGTGAAAACAGGAATATTATGGTTTGTGTTTGGTTTCTTTATTTTCCTCACCTGTCCGGTGCATGCTGAATCTCAAAAGATATCCACCGGTATGGCGAATGCCAGAGACGCCTTGGATAGCATGTGTGGCGAACTCTTGCTTTATGACATCGCCTTTTTATGGTTCGATCAATTGGCTGTCGGGGAGTTTTCCCTCGTTAAGATGGATGAGCCCGATAGTTACCGTGCTGTTTTGGAGGCAAAAACTCTTGGGGTGGCAGCATGGTTGACCAGCAATCGGTTGCAGCGATACGTGTCTTATTTGAAATTAAACGGTGATGGAAGTCTGCGTCCTGAAAGTCACGATGCCGATATGTATAAAACCAAGGGAAACACCGTTAAAACCCGCCTCAAAAATTGGATATATGATTATCCCAGGCGGATTATTGTCGAAAAAGTGAAGCGCAACGGTCGCGATAGTGCTATAAAAAATTACGCAATGGGAGAGGGGCCAACCCCCTACGATATTCTTGGCGCATTTTATAATTTCAGGGCCGGTTTGTACGGTCCACTGCGCAGTGGAGCTTCCTATAGAGTTCCTACTTTTGCCAGGGGAAAGTCGACCGTTATAGCCATTTCTGTGTTAACTGAAAAACAACGTCCTAAAAATACTGTACTGCCGGATGGAGGTCTGGTTGTTAAGGTGGTGCTGGATCCGGAGGTTTTTGATACTGGAGACGGAACCCTCTATATATGGTTCGATGAAGAGCTACGCCCCGCAAAAGTCATAGTTAAGGATGTGGTCGGCCTTGGTGATGTTCGAGCAACCCTGCGTGCCCGAAAAGAGGTTAATTGATGCAAGAAAAAATATATGTGATAGGGCATCGCAACCCTGATACCGATTCTGTATGCAGTGCACTCGCTTATGCGCGTCTGCGCCGCTTGCAAGGTATGCAAAATGCCATACCTGCGCGCGCAGGCTACCTTAACCGGCAGACGGAATTTGTTCTTGATTCTCTCGGAGTTGAACCTCCGAGGCTTTTATCCGATGTTGTCCCCAGGGTACGCGACGTTGTTAAACAACCAGCCATAACCATCCATGAAGGTGCCCCATTGGCCTGGGCGCTCGATTTGCTGCATCGTCATAATATCGGGATGCTGCCTGTCATCGATAAGGAAAGTAAGGCTTTAGGGTTGCTTTTTCTACGTCAGGTAGCAGAGAGATTTTTAGTAGCCGGTCAGGAAGGCCGTATCCGGCGGATCCAGACTTCTATTTCGACATTGTCGCGTTGTTTGGATGCGGACGTACTCAATGAAGGATCTTCACAGGGAGTGGAGGAACTTGATCTCTACGTTGGCGCCATGGCATATGAAAGCTTTTGTCAACGCATGCAGGGGCTTGATCCTGCACGACTGCTGGTGATTACCGGAGATCGCGAAGATATCCAACGGCACGCAACAATGCTCGGGGTACGATTGCTAGTGGTGACCGGTGGGCAGATTGTTAGTGCCGAGGTGCTTGCATTGGCCCGTACTCATGGCGTGACTGTGCTTGTGACTGCTTATGATACCGCGACCACCGCGTCATTGACACGACTTTCCACCCCTGTGGAATGTCTTATGACTACCGAATTTGCTACGGCAGGGATGGACGAATCCCTTGAAGCTCTGCGTTACCGGTTTATGGATTCTGCCCATCCGGGGGTGCTGGTGCTTGATGGTTCAAACCAGGTAGCCGCGGTTGCCACCAAAAGTACCCTGTTGGCACCTGTGCCGATAAAATTGGTGCTTGTCGATCATAATGAACTAAGTCAGGCCGTTCCAGGAGCTGACCGTGTGGAAATCTTGGAAATTATCGATCACCATCGTCTCGGCAACATGCACACCGACGCACCTATCCGCTTTGTCAATCAGCCCCTGGGTAGTACCTGCTCCGTAATCGCCGGGCTTTATAAAACTGCCGGTATTTTACCCGATTCCCAGACTGCAGGTTTACTGTTGGCCGGATTACTTTCCGATACGGTATTGCTCAGGTCACCAACCGCCACCGATAGTGATCGGGAGCTCTGTGTTTGGTTGGCTGGTCTTGCTGATATCGATCCGCAGGAATTTGGTAAACGGATGTTTGCTGCAGGCAGCGCCCTGGCCGCTTACGGGACCATGGAAGAATTGATTCTGGCAGACTTTAAAGAATATACTCAAGATGGCAAACACTTTGGCGTTGGTCAGGTTGAAGTCGTTAATTTCGACGAATTTCAGGATAAACGTGGAGCCATTGCTTCGAGCCTTGAACAGCTCTGCAAAAATCGATCACTTGACCTCGGTGGTCTGTTGGTTACAGATATTGTAAGGGCAACCAGCCTGTTATTGCTCGCCGGTAATTCTGAATTGTTGGCCCGGGTTGGATATCCAAGACTTGATGCAGGTCTTTTTGAATTAAAAGGCGTATTGTCACGTAAAAAACAATTACTTCCCCATCTGCTTAAGATTCTTAAGGCATAATGGATCTTTGTACTATGGAATTTCAATGACTCAAATCATGGATTAAATTAAAATACTTGCGCCCCCCCCCATCGATATGGATTATGTAAATATACAAATGAATGATTAGCCAAAAGTTAGGGTTTACGATTAACCCCATGGGTTCGATGAAACGCAAACCCATCATAAGGAGGCATGCAGATGAAAGAAAAACGGAAAATTGTTATCGTGGCAAATTAACCCTATTTTGTAGGGGGTGTTTTCGACAATTGCAATGCTGCATTGAGCACACCATTCCGCGAGGCGAGAGGTCCGAATTTTTCATCCATACCAAAAAAACATATGCTTGCCATTTTTCTCAATTGAACTATATCTATAAATAATAGGGCAGATGAGGAGTCTTGATCCGTGCGCCTCAAAATAGTTTTAGTTAGGAGGTAACCATGGGGAAATGTAAAGTGATCCCGTTCAAAAAGCCACAATCAAAACAAAGGATAAACATTATTCGTCGCATACTTCAAAAACTTGTTTTGTTTGTAAAGCAGTCCCCTAAACAAGAGTGTGTTGTTGTGCACGGCTTTGGCCCAGGGGCCTTCAGGATTTCCAGAAGAAGTTAGCGGCATAAACGAGGTTTAGTATCCGCAAGAAAACAAGGATTGAGACGCAAATTCAACCGCTTGTTTATTGTGCTTGACGATATTTTATAGCATTCATTTATCTCTATATGGTTAGATTATTACCATTAGTTTGTTTTATATTTATGCTCTGTCGGGTTTAATTGAAAGTTAACACTTGGATGGATCTACTTTACCTTTCCCGACAAAATATAATCGTTGTTTTTTGCTATCTCGTGACATTTTACACACCCTTCACCTTTTCCTTCCTCCAAGATGGTTTGGTCCGGTGCATATTTGAGCCAGAACCAGTCCCCAGCTTCAGGATTGTATCCGTTCAATCGGTACATCACTGTTGTTGCCTGTAACTTTTTCTGTTGATTGTAATTTTCTTTAACAATGATCGTACCATCCGGTAACTGACCTTGTTTGTTTTGTATTGCAATCAGTGTTTGGGGTGAAACGTAGGTTATCAGCAGCGATCCATGGGGGGCTTCCCCTGCATACAGTGCTTCCTTACCTGGATAAAGTGGCCATTGCCGGTAGTCGTATTCCTCGGTAATATACCTGATCAGTTCGGTGGCACTTGCTGGTGGCAACGCATAAGATGCTTCCAAATTGCTCCCTGTCTGTTCCAGACATTCTTTTTTACATCCCCAAAGTAAAGCCAATAAAAGGCCCACAGTGGTGATGGCATACCGAGTTTTCATATACATGCTCCTTGGTATCGTCTATTGAAATAATGAAGTTGGTTGAGACTTTAGCAGCCAGTTTAGCGCAGTCAAGTCTTCTATTTTCTGTTGTGCTTTTAAACATGGAAAAATGTACAACTTGGAAATTTTCAGAGGAAGGGTATTGAAATAAAATTCTGGCAGGTCACCGTCAGGCGACAATTTATCCAGGTAATATTGCACACAAGCAGGCTTGCAAGGTATTGTATAGTGTCGACTCGGCGGTCAGGAGTCATCCTTGCATAAATTTGAAACTACCATTTTTCGTTTTTCTGGATAATGTTTCTAAATATTTTACCGGATTTCAGGGGTTGGCCTTGTATTCGCTTATGCCTTTCATTGCTTAGCAGTTTATTTTTCCCCACCTTTTGGGGCTATCTGAAAGATGAGCCTTGATGAAATTTAAAAAAATTCGATTTTACCTGCTTGCTGTTTTTTTGCTTGTGGCAGTTACAGGTTCTTGGGCCGGTCCATCATCGCAGGATGAGCCCCAAGATCTTGCCCACCTTAGAGCAAGGCTTCTCACACATTTGATTCGACAGCAAATGGCTGTTAACCACTTCAGCCACAAGGCTCTCGACGATACTTTATCGGAGGCTGCCTTTGATTTATACGTGCAGCAACTTGACTCCCAAAAGCGTTTCCTCACACAGTCTGATATGGATCAGTTGCATCAGTATCGACATACTATTGACGATGCCATCATCAAGGGGGATCTGCTTTTACCAAGCATCGGTGCACGTTTGTTGCGATTGCGAATCGCTGCTGTCGCCGATATGATTCCTGAAATTCTTAATAAGGGATTTGATTTTCAGCGCAAGGAGTATTTTGAAACCGATCCGGATAAGATTGGTTACGCAAAAGACGATAATGATCTCAAAAAACGTTGGCACCAGATACTTAAGTATCAGGTTTTGATGCGTTATGTTCAGCTTTTGGAAGAACGGGAAAATCAACCTACCGAAGCGATGGAAAAGAATGATGCCACTTTCGATATACGTACAGATGATGCATTGCTTCATGAGGCCAGTCAAAAAGTTCAACGAAGCATTCAACATTTACTGACACGCCTTTCAGAACAAACAGAACAGGATCATTTCGATCGTTTCATTAATGCTTTTGTTCGTGCTTATGACCCGCACTCAGCTTATTTGGCTCCAGATGCTCTGGAGGATTTTGAAATTTATATGAAAGGTTCCCTCGAAGGCATCGGTGCGACACTAAGAGAAGACGATGGATTTATCCGGGTAGTAGAGATAATCCCTGGCAGCCCGGCTGCCAAACAAGGACAATTATCTGCGGAAGATATCATTATAAAAGTAGGAGAGGGCGAACAGGACCCTATTGATGTCACCGAGACACGCTTACGCGATGCGGTGAAATTGATTAGAGGAAAAAAAGGCACTGTAGTACGTCTCACCATTCAAAAACCTACGGGGCGTGAGCAGGTAATAGCCATTACGCGCGATGTCGTTGAAATTGAAGAAGGTTTTGTAAAAAGCACGACGGTACCCGTCCCAGGACAGCCAGGGCTTGTTTATGGGTATTTACGAATACCCTCTTTTTATAGAGACTTCCAGGGTAGCCGGGGGGGGCAGACCGCTCGAAATGTTACCGATGATGTGCGTCGAGAGCTTGCTTATTTAAACAAACAAGGCATTGCTGGTCTTGTTCTTGATCTGAGAAATAATGGGGGTGGATCTTTGTCGGATGCCATTAGTGTAACCGGCTTGTTTATTTCAACTGGTCCTGTTGTTCAGGTGAAAAACAGTGATGGCAATATCAGTGTCTTTGAGGATGAGGATCCTCAAATTGCGTACAACGGTCCACTCGTAGTTCTGGTGAATCGTTTCAGTGCTTCTGCTTCTGAAATTGTAGCCGGGGCTATTCAGGATTATGGGCGCGGTGTTGTGATAGGGGGAGGAGGTACGCACGGCAAGGGAACGGTTCAGGCAATCTTCGACATGGACCAGCCTCTGATATACGGTCCATTAGAAAAACTCAAGCCTCTTGGAGCCTTGAAAATCACTGTCCAAAAGTTCTATCGCATCAATGGTGGCTCCACTCAGGTTCGGGGCGTTAAGCCTGATATCGAGTTGCCCGATCGACTGGCTTTTCTTGAATCAGGAGAGAAGTATATAGAATACGCCTTGCCTTGGGATGTCGTCACGGAAGTTCCTTTTAACCGCTGGGATATGGGCGTCGATGTTTCTACGCTCCGCCATTTGAGCCAGGAACGGGTCGAAAAAGGGCACCTCTTTGATGCTCTTGTCGCTGAAACCCGACGTAATTTGCAACGTAGTCATCATACCCTGCGTCCACTGGACTTGGTGTCGGTCTTGCACGAAAGAGAGTCTATCCGAGATGTTGTTAACACAGGTGTCGACTCTGATTTCGGAACCGGGGCTCCACAGAAAAAACCTGGAGCGGATCAGTTGGATAAAGAGATAGCGGAAGACTTGTATGTCGGTGAGTCATTCGGTGTTCTAACAGATATGAGACGGCAAGCATCGCAAGGAAAGCCTTATGTCACAGGGCAGGTCACGCCGGACAGGTAAACCAGGAAGACCGAATTTATAGGTAGTAATCAACGCTGGTGTAATTTTTGCTAAAAAACGTAGTGTGGGTTAGTTAAATTATTTTGGAACATACTTTTGCGTTTCGAAATTGCAGTGGTAACATTTCTTGGAATAGATTCATTGTCATGCTATAAAGAGTCACCGGGAAAATATTTAATACCTTTTAATATCATGGGAGTCAGATGCAGGTAATATATTAATTTGTTATTATAATTATGGTTTTCTTAGAATGGAGGCGTGGTGATGGATCGGTTTTTTCGGATTTTTGCTGGCGTTTTAATGTTGGGCTTTTTTTTTATCATTCCGAGAAACACATTCGCTGAAAATCAATTCCATGTATTTACAGTTTCACCTTTTGTTGGGGGACGTCTCATGGAAGGCAATCAACCCGCGGACGGATCGCTAACAGGTGGACTTGCGGTCGGATATAATTTTTCAGAAGTGTGGAGTGCTGAGGGGGTTTTTTCTTATTCTCCATCTGAAAATGCTGGAAGGGATGTTCATATTTTTGATGTGCGTTTAGATATCTTACATCATTTTCGTCCTTTTGGCCCGTTAGTTCCCTATCTTGCATGTGGAGCCGGTGCTTTGTTCGCCAAGACGGAAGGTGCTTCTTCTGATGACGACATTCAGTTCGCGTTTGGTGCCGGCCTTAAGTATTTTATAACAAAAGACATTGCTCTGAGGGGGGATATTCGTCCCATTCTCGATATTAATATCGGCGAAAACGGTCATACTCCAGACACGTACTGGAATTTACTTTGTTCGGCCGGCCTGGTTTTTCAGCTGGGGACTCCCAGAGAAACCCGGGCGTACTTGGATACGGATGAAGATGGTGTACTTGATGTCGTAGATGAATGTCTCGAAACTCCTCCAGGCGTACCGGTAACCCGCCGTGGTTGTTCCCGCGATACCGATCGAGACGGAGTGCCGGATTACCGTGATTTGTGTCCTGGTTCACTTGAAGGCACAGTTGTAACTGCCGCCGGTTGCCCGGCTCCGGATCGAGGCGATAAAGACTCGGATGGCGTTGAAGATCGACTTGATCATTGCCCGGATACGCCTTTCAACCTGCCGGTGAATGCTGTTGGTTGTCCTTGATAGACCCTGACCTGGCACTATAGCGCGTATTCTTTACACCAATCTCGGACTTGCAGGAATGCGTTGCAGTGGTCTTTATGTCATAAACTTGATGTGGAAATGCCAGTAATATCTGGTTTACTTCAATAAGTGTAACTTTGAAGGAGTCATGCATGAGAAAAAAAGCCTTTTTTCTAGCCCTATCGGTTTTGATTCTGGCACTCTCGGGCTGCTGTGCCTGTAACAAATCTGATTGGCCGAAAGAACCCGTGCTGGGGCATATGTCCATTCCCCAGAAAAAAATCTATCTGGATAATGTCAGGCAGAATCTGAAAGTTTTTCGCCTGACGGCAAAAGAACTTGAGTCGCATCGGCGAATGACTCCGGAAGAGGCACAAAAAGCTTGCAGCGGGAAGGAGTTCTGTTGCGAAGTACAGAAATACGTGGAACTCTACGCCATGCCGATCATTCAGGATAGTGAGGCGCAAGAACATGTTGAAACCCGCCTTGATGTGGCAAAAGTTACCCTTTTGAGTGCTTCCATCTATGAGGAAACCGGACAAGATGGTCGTGCAACGAAACTTCTGAAGCTTTTCAATAAACGTTATAAAAAAGATAGCTCCATCCTGAATGCCGTCGTCGATCCTGCGGAAATGGGTTGTTCCCGTCTGGCAGACGGTGCAGCTAAACTTGAAATTAAACTGCTCACCCCCTGAGGAACTGTCCTGAAGGGATAATTTTGAAAAATTTCAGAGGTGATGTATATGCCACAGCAAGAAAACATTTTTAACGTATTGTCCAACGGTATTATTGATGTCCTGACCTATTTGATTAATAGTTATTCTGGACTGTTGCAGCTAATCGTCTACTTGATTATGGCCTGCATTTTTGGTTTCGCTCTTATCAAATCCTTCCAGTCATTCCGGGCTTTGTCATTTTACGATTTTCGTAAACTTAAAAGTCGTAAGTCCTTGTACAATATGACGGCCGACATTTCTATGCCCCTTGCGCTTATCTCCGCTTCTTTTTTTGCACGTACCAAGTTGCATTATGAGCAAGAGCAACAGCGTGGCACCGCTGACAAGGTAATCCCACCGGACGCTTTCATTCGTGATGCCGCTTTTCAATTCAGCGAACGTTACTTCGAAGAAAAATTTTTGGATCCCGTTGGGATGATGGCCAATTTAATGCCTCCCATGGGGTTTATCGGAACCATTATCGGCATGGTGGTGCATTTTCTATCAAACTCAGGAACGCTTAACAGCGAGGTTACCGTAGCCGGTATCGCTACCGCTCTTTACACGACTTTTATTGCTCTTATCTGTTTCACCTTTCTGGAGTTCATGCGTAAAGTCTTTTATGCCCTGGCGCACAGACGAATTGATGAGGGATTGGCTGCCATTGTGCAACTGGCAGACGATTCTTCAGATATTTAGGGTCGGTGACTGTTATGAAAATGAAGAACAGCCAAACCTGGCTATTTTCTTTTACCGATCTGGCTTTTCTGCTGCTGATAAGTCTCAGCCTGATACCGAGCGCACCAGACAATATTACGATAAAACTGGCGGAAATGGATGTTCCCGTTGTTCCGGAACACGGACTCATGGAACCCGTTGCCAAGGTGCAGGAAGTATGGGAGTTGCAGGTTTTTGCTGTATCCGAAAAGCATCCCACACCGTATCGCATGCTTAAGGCTGGCATGGGGAAAGCCGTCTCCGGAAACGAGGATAAAATCCTTACCAAGGAACAGTTGTTACCTGAAGTGCTTGCTCTGAAACAGCGCAATATACGTCCTATGCTGCTTCCTGAAAAAACTTCACTTAGTCAGGATTTCCTTTACGCGGCTGGCGTCATAGCCAAGGTTTGGACCGATGGTAGTCGCACCGTTGTAGAAGCCGAAACGGTCGCTGGAGATTCTGAACCATGATCTTTTTGAAGGAAAGTCTCTATGGTTGGGGGGTTTGTAACATTCCTCAACCACGAGCCACGATAGATATCTTCGATGACCGAAGAAAGTTACCGCAGCAAACCATTCCCATGGAGCGTCGGTGTTACGAGCCGCATTTGGGTTTTTGGTCCATGTGGTCCGCTTTGGTGAAACGAGACTTGCCGGTCTTACAGGTCTTTTTGGTCTTTGCGGTTTCCTTATGCATGATTATTGTTTTTGGCTTGGCAAGTTTATATCTGCCTGTGATTGAACAGAAGGAATCACCTCCACTTGAAATTCTTGCCATGGTTTTGGAAGAACCGGCCGCTTTGCCTCCCATCGTGGAACCCCAGGTCGTACCCGTTCCTCAACCCGCATTGTCTCGGAATAAACCCGTTGCCCTTCCATTACCAAAGCCTGTAGATACTCCACCGCCTGTGGTGCTGGTTCCTCCCAAAAAGACGGTATACAAATCACCAGAAAAGGTTGTGGTCTTGCCTGGACCGGCCGTTGAGAAAACGGTATTGCCCGGTCCGCGCTCCGTTACCCGCCAGTATCAGGAATCCAAGGTTGTGGCTGGCCCAGTGCCTGATGGAAAATTATCGAAGTCATTTGCTCCGCGCAGCCAACAGAATACGTTAGTTGCATCAACCAGTTTGGGTGATCGTTATGAACAAGCCCCAGCTGCTTCGGACACGGCATTGCCTCAACGCAAACAACCTGCTCTTGCTATGGCATTTGGTACAAATGTTGATCTGCCATCGACTGGTGGAATGCAAAAGAACTTTAAGATTCCTCATTCGGCACAAAGCATGCGGGGGAATGGTAGCGCAAAAACCTTTGTTGCTGGTAATACTGGTTCGGATATTTCCATTCGCAGTGCGGCCAGAGTTGGGGGTGATTTTACCGACCCTCTGAATAAGGGCGTTGCTTCTGCAGGTACGCCCTCCGGTACTAAGCGCAGCGTTGGTGAAAGGGTCGGCATGATTGGAGGCACGAAGGGTGTTGAAATGCCGGTTCTTGCAGGGGTGGGGAAGGCCTCAGGTTCTTTAAATGGTACGCAGCAGTCCGCTTCAAATCCTTCGGGGGACGGCCTCGTGTCTGGAAGCGTCAGTTTTAATGGCGTCGATGATGTGTACTATGATCCTGCACGCATGATCAGCCTTAATCAACTCAATGCCTGTATCGATCCCAATGCCGAATGGCCATTAAAAACATCACTTGCTGCCGCTCTTGATATGAATGGCAAGTGTTCCATTCGCAACATGATTTTCTTCTTCAAAAACACGGAAAATGGGTACACTCTGCAAGTCGATGTTTTTAATCCAGAAAAATTTGTTGACCGGTGCGAGGCGCTTCGTACGGCTATACAATGTATTAATCCCTAGACGTGAGGCTAGCGCAATGAAATTAGTGAGATTGGTAATCATTTTTGGAGTGCTGTTGGTCTTGCCGGCTCTGGCCGGCGCATCCCAGTGGGATAGCCTTTTGGATGTCGCTTATCGTTTCAGTTGGTATCCAAAAACCGATTTGCAGAGTTTACTGCAGGACAAGGGTAAAGAATATGGCGAGAGTATCGAGTCGTATCGCGATGGGTTGTTGCAGACTCTTGCGTCCGACGTTGGTCCTGATGGTCGCTTACAGCAGGATGCCTTGTTGGTTGGAAAACCATTGGCGGACTATTATCGCCTTTCTCTAGCTGAATTTTGTTTGTATTTGGCGAATGATGAAATTGTTCACCTGGATAATGCTGAAACTGCCATTTCTGTCTTTTCCGACAAACAACCACAAGGGGATGTAGCCTTTTGGAAGCATTTGTTCGCCGCTTATCGGCAAATGTCGCTAAAAGATAGTAATGGTTTTGTGGCTTCGGTCTTTTCCCTTTGGGAAAATGTCGTATTAAAGCAGGAAGTTGACAATATTCTCATGGACACTGATCGTGCAAAGGTCGGGTTTGTCAAGGAGTTGCCTCACCTATATGAGAATATCGCTCACTTGGTCATTCGGCGGGCCATTATCGAACAGGAAATGCCCAATCTTGCTTCTCTTGGTACCGTTATTTTATCGATCCGCGACAAACTATCCCTCGAAAATGGTTATAAATCGCTTGTCGAAGCTATAGCAGAACGTATGGATGGGGTTTCCTCCGATAACTACAACCTAAACTTTGCTGTAGCTTTTCTTGAGGGGACGGCCAATCGCAATGACTTTGAGTCCGCAACCGATCCCGACATATTGGTAGCCAAGTTTAATGCTGCACGGAAATTTTATCAATTGGCCTATTTCTGGGCGGATACCAATAAGGGGAGGGCTACGATCATGGCCCAGTACATGGGTTTTTTGACGTATGTCACCAGGCGTATGAGCGATCCGGACGACCCCGTTGCCACAACCCGCTTTTTCGAACAATTGCCCGGAGTAGCAGCGGCCTATCTAGATAAGGGAATCGAGTTGTACGATACTCTGGCAGTGCGAGCCAATCAGTCCAATGGCTATGTTGCCGATGGATATTACAAACGGGGCGATTATCTGATGTCTATGCATCGTTTGTGGGATGCATCAGGAAAACTGTCAATCATTCTTGCCGACTATTATAAAGCACGTCGTAAAGCTCATGAAATAGAAACTCTTTTCCCCGTAGAGAGTCCTCTTTTGAAGTACTGCGCTTTGTTCCAGAGACATGCGCGTATCGATCAGGATATTGTTCCGGACAACGCCTATTTTCTTGCAGCCTATGCTGCTCGCGAGCTGGCCGATGTGTATCAACAACTTTCCGAGTACAGCACCGGTGTCGAAGCAAATTCCCTCTTTTTCGCTTATCAATTGCAGGCCATTGAGTTGTTCCCTTTCGACGTCACGAGTATTTTGCAACTGGCCTATCAATCCAATCTTGATGGCCGCGTCGAAAACTACTTTCAGTATATGACTACCATTGCAGAACAGTTGGAGCAGTCAAAGGTCGTGGATATGTGGTTGGGTAACCATGATACCCCCTTTAATGCCATGATTGGACATGTTGGGAAAAACATTCCCGGCATTATGCTGAATGCCTATACCCTACTTAATGTTATCCGCGAATCTGAAGGCACTGAAGATGGGTTTTATCGCAAGGCCATAGTCCTAGAAAAGGTGTTCGATGCACGCACCAGTGATGACACTTCTTTAGACTCGCTTATGGCAACCCTTGGTAGAACAGACTTTTCTGTAGGAGGACCTGTAACTCTGCTTGACCAGGACCCGTACTCTGGGGTTTTTGCTTCCAAGGTTGCCGGCATTCTTAATGATGGCCGGATTTATCCTTTTACCAGACTTAAAAATAAGTTGTATGGCTCTCTTGACGGTCCTGAACATGGTTTTTTGAGGGCATTGTTTTATGAAATTCCTTATGATAAGCATCAATACGTGCAGCTTATTCGTAGTTTACGCTAGTCTTGAAGGATTCTACTTACATAAACGAAACACAACCTTTTTTCCGCTTGACACTCAGGCTACGGATCTGGTATCACTATCGGGCTTTTGAGACATGAGGCCCCGTCGCCAAGTGGTAAGGCANNTTCGAATCTGGTCGGGGCCTCCATAAAAAATTAAAAGAGCCAGCGATAACTTCGCTGGCTCTTTTTTTTAAATTTTTCTAACCTTATCCTATCTATGACGATTCGCATCTCAGGTCCCACACCTTTTCAAATTCATATTGTTTAACACGGCATGAGATTGCCAACCGTTCGATTCATGGTAGAGTAGAATGTCCACGGAGAACATGGCCAAATAGGGATTCACCTCTTGGGAATATTGAGAGCCGTTTATTCAGTGGTCAGGGAGGTTGTTATGCGTCGTATGCCTGCTGTTGCTGGGCAGTTTTACCCTGCTGATCCTAAAAGCTTGCGTTCCATGGTAGAGGGTTTTCTTCATAAACCAATTGCATGTAAATCGGTATATGGAGTCATGGTTCCTCATGCCGGGTATGTTTTTTCGGGGAGTTTTGCAGGGCAAACGTTTGGAATGGTAAATGTACCGTCCAGGATCCTTATTATTGGACCAAATCATACCGGATACGGGGAGTCACTTGCACTTTTTGCCAAAGGCAGTTGGGTTACACCCTTAGGCGAAGTTCGGATTGCAGAAGATCTCGCAGGTAAAATTCTGCAAGCATACCCTCGCTTGGTAGCAGATGATCTGGCTCATCGATTTGAACATTCTTTGGAAGTGCAGGTACCATTTATCCAGGTAAAAGAACCAAGTGCCCAGATCGTACCACTTTGTCTTGCTCCCGTGCCCCTGGAAGAATTGATTTCTTTAGGGGAAGCTATTGGAAAGGTTTTGGCGGCAGAAAAAGAGCCAGCCATGATAGTCGCCAGTTCTGATATGACGCATTATGAACCCGGTGCTTCAGCACGCAAAAAAGATCAACTAGCACTTGATCATGTGTGTGCCCTCGATCCAGAAGGGCTTTACCGGACCGTTACGAGCGAACACATCAGTATGTGCGGGGTCGTTTCTACGGTAGTCATGCTGGCCGCATCCCGATATCTTGGTGCAAAAAAAGGCAGTGTTGTTTGTTATGGAAACTCTGGGGATGTGACCGGGGATCAGTCTGAAGTTGTTGGCTATGCGGGAGTAATTATCGAATAACGGAGTCAGTTACGCACTTCATCGAACTAAATACTTCTTGTCAAGATAAACCTGTTGCAGTATAAAAGTGTGGGCTGTCCAAATGACAGCCCATTTTTATTTTTACGTCTACAGGAGAATATAATGTCCAAGTTGCGCGTCAGGTTTGCGCCCAGTCCTACAGGTTATCTACATATCGGCGGGGCAAGAACCGCTTTATTCAATTATCTATTAGCCCGCAAAGAACATGGA
>DKEW01000068.1 GCA_002452265.1 Pelobacter sp. UBA6812
AGCATCCGGAGGAATTCGATCCGCGCAAGTACCTCGGCGCGGCCCGCAGCGAACTGGTCCGGCTGATCCGTCACAAGAATGAAGCCGTGCTCGGCAGCGCCGGCCGGGTCTGAGGCCCCTGCTTTGTTTCTCTTTTTCCAGCGACAGGAGAATCTCTCATGATCAGTGAAACCATGGCAGCAGCTCTCAACGAGCAGATGAATTACGAGTTCTATTCCGCCAACATCTATCTGGCCATGAGTGCCTATTGCAGTGCCAAGGGCCTCGACGGCTTTGCCAGCTGGCACTATAACCAGTATCTGGAAGAGCAGCTGCACGCGATGAAGTTCTACCATTACCTGCTGGACCAGAACCAGCCGGTGGAACTGGATGCCATGCCCAAGCCGAAGAAGGATTACGGGTCACCCTTAAGCGTGTTCGAGCAGGCCCTGGCGCACGAGCGTTCGGTGACAGCGCGCATCTACAAGCTGGTTGATCGTGCCCTGGAGGAACGTGACCATGGTACCAACTCCTTTCTGCAGTGGTTTGTCAACGAGCAGGTCGAGGAGGAGTCCACCATCAATGGCATTCTTGACAAGCTGCGGCTGGTCGAAAGTTCCGGCAATGGTATCTTTATGGTCAACAACGAACTGGGCCAGCGTCCGGCCCCGCAACCGCTGGCCTGATCCCCGCGGGATTTCCGGCCGGCCCTGAGCCAAAGGAGAGCGTGATGGAAAAGTACGTCTGTGGTCCCTGTGGTTATGTCTATGATCCCGCCGAGGGCGATCCGGACAACGGTATCGCCGCCGGCACGGCCTTTGCCGATCTGCCCGAAGACTGGTGCTGCCCGCTGTGCGGTGCGCCCAAGAGCGAATTCGATCCGGCCTGAAGCGCCCCCTTGTCGTCAGATAAAAAAGCCCCGTGTGGCCTGGTTGGCCGCGCGGGGCTTTGCTGTTGCGGTGCTGTCAGGCCGATGGCCGGCGGAGACGGGCGACTAGAAGATGTTCTTGGAATAGAAGATCTCGGTCATCTCGTGGCGTAGCAGTTCCTTGACCCGTTCCTTTTCGCTGTCGGAAAAATCCTGCATCGCCGTGCCGAACAGGTAGTTTTCCAGTTCCACATCCTTCAGCAGCATCTTGGTGTGGAACAGGTTTTCCTGGTGAATGTTGATATCGACACAGTGGTACAGATCCAGCGTCTTACGCTTGATGAACTGCTGGATCGAGTGGATGCGGTGGTCGATATAATGCTTTTTGCCCTTGGTGTCGCGGGTGAAGCCGCGAACCTTGTAGTCCATCAGCACGATATCCGATTCGAACGATTCGATCAGATGGTTGAGGGCCTTGAGCGGGCTGATCTTGCCGCAGGTCGACACGTCGACATCAACCCGGAAGGTGGAAATGCCCAGCTTCGAATCCGTTTCCGGATAGGTGTGGATGCACAGGTGGCTCTTGTCCAGATGTGCCAGTACCTGGTCGGGCTTGGGATCGACCGGTTCCTCGGCGATCAGGATCGTGACACTGGCGCCCATCGGGTCATAGTCCTGACTGGAAATGCTCAGGATGTTGGCGCCGATGATGTCGGCAACCTCCTGCAGGATGGTAACCAGCCGCTCGGCGTTGTATTCCTCGTCGATATACTCAAGGTATTCCTTGCGGTTGGCCGGCGCTTTGGCGTAACAGACATCGTAGATGTTGAACGACAGCGTCTTGGTGAGATTGTTGAATCCGCGCAGCTTGATTTTGTTGCGTGGCCGCTTGACCCGGGTGAGCTTTTTTGCACACATGGCCCGCCTCCTTTTTGTCAGAAAACAAAAGGCTGGAAAACGAAAAAACGCGCCAATAGAAGCATAAAGCCGTTGACAGAACAAGGAAATAAACGGCGGACGGCAGGAAAAAATCAGCCGGAAAATCCGGGCGGTAAAAACAGTGGCTTAGCTGGCTGGGGGTGGGGCACAGGGCGGACGCAGGGCGCTCAGGCACAGGTCGATGGCGTGTTCCGCCAGAGGGGGGATCGGCAGATCCTTGAGCAGGCGGATGCGCAGGATGCCGTAGAAGGCGGCGTCGATGAACCAGGCGGTCTTTTCGGCGTCCAGCGGGCGGACGCTGCCATCGGCCATGCCCTGCTGCAGAAAACGGATCAGCAGGCTGATCTTGTAGCCAAGAAAGTCGCGGATCAGCCCATGGCCGCAGGTGCCGGGCACCAGGACCTCGTCGGTCATGTCGCGGATCAGTACCCGCACGCGCAACTGTTCACGTTCGACCAGGGTTTGTTCGCTGCGTAGCAACCGTTCAACACAGGTATAGCCGCTTAGCCGGCGGCTGTCGATGCGATCGTAGCCCTGCCGGGTGGCGTCGAGCAACTCGCGCAGCACCTCGGTGAGGATGCCTTCCTTGTTTTTGAAATGGTAGAACAGGGTGCCCTGGGCCACACCGGCCTGACTGGCGATTTCCGCCGTGCTGGTGTTGCGGAAGCCTTTTTCGGCAAACAGGGCGATGGCCGCCGTGATGATTCGGTCACGCTTGGGGGTCATGGGCCCTCCCGGACAGTTCGAGTGATTGGTCAGTCAGTAACGACTGCGCCCGCTCTTGTCAAGGGAAAATTGCTGGTGCCCGGGCGCAACCCGGCGATAACGCGTCGCAGGCTGGTGCGCAGGCGCAGGCCGAGCATCAGGGCGGCGCAGCTGAGGCCGGCGATGAGGCCGTACCAGAAGCCGGGCGCGGCCTGTTGCAGGCGCAGTCCCAGCAGACAGCCGAGGGGCAGGCCGATGGCCCAGTAGGCCAGGGTCTGCAGCAGCATGGGAACGCGGGTGTCCTTGCAGCCGCGCAGGGCTCCGGCAAAGATCACTTGCAGGGCGTCGGGCAGTTGGAACAGGGCCGCCAGCAGAATCAGTTCGGCAGCGCGCTGGCGCAGATGGGCGTCGCTGGTGTAGAGAGCGGCGCAGGCCGGTGCCAGCAGCAGCATCAGGCTGGCGCTGGTCAGGGCCAGCACCAGGGCGGTGGTGACGGCGGTGCGTACGGCACAGCGCACCTGCTGTGGTCGAGCCCGGCCAATGCTGAAGCCGACCCGAACGGCCGTGGCACTGCTGATGCTCAGGGGAATCATGAAGATGAGCGAAACAAAGTTGAGGGCGATCTGATGGGCCGCCACCTCACCGGCGCCAAAGCGCGATAGCAGCAGGGCGATCAGGGCAAAACTGCTGCATTCGATGAACAGGCCGATGCCGATCGGCAGGCCCAGGCGCAGCAGTTGCAGCTGCAGCCGGCGATCCAGTAGGCGCCAGCCGCGCCGCCACAGAGACAGGGCGGCGCGGTCGATCCGGCGATAGAGCAGCAGCATGACCAGCAGCATGGCCCACATGGCCAGAGCCGTTGCCGGGCCGCAGCCCACCCCGCCCAGGGCCGGAGCGCCGAGCAGGCCGAACACCAGCACGGTGTTGGCGACGATGTTGACCCCCAGGCCAATGAAGCTGGCGATCATGCTTGGACGCGCGAGGGAACGCCCTTCGCTGCAGTAACGCAGGGCGAAGCAGACGCCGATAGCGGGGAAGCCCCAGGCCACACCGACCAGATAGCCGTCTATCAGCGGTCGCACCGCTGTTTCGACTTGCAGCAGCGGTAACAGATGGCGACTCTGCGGCAGCAGCACTGCCAGGGCCAGGCCGGCCAGCCCGCCCAGCAGCATGCCCTGGGCCGGCAACTGGCGCAGTTGCTGCCGCTGGCCGGCACCCTGAGCCTGGGCCATCAGTGGCGTCAGGGCGCTGAGCAGGCCGAGCAGCAGCAGAATCAGCGGAAACCACAGGCTCGAACCGATGGCCACCGCCGCCAGATCGCGCGCGCCGACCCGGCCGGCCATCAGGGTGTCGACAAAGCCCATGCTGGTCTGGGCCAGCTGGGCTAGAATCAGGGGAGCGCTCAGGCGCAGCAGTGCCGCCAGTTCGCAGCGGTAGAGGCGCAGGGAGGGAAAGCGGGCAGACCACATGCGGTTATCCGGAAAAAGCTGCAGGCCCTGCTCGCTGAACAAGGCCTGAGACGGGAAAAAGACGTAACAGCACCGCCTGCCGGAGCGGACCGCAACCTTGGCGCGGGTCAGCGGGCGGTGCGGCAAGCCGTGCCGGAGAAAAACAGATCGTCGGCAATCGATCGCCATACTATAATGAACGGTCATGCTGTTGGCCAGAGAAAGTCCCGTCCGAGAAGTTTTCGCCCGGCTGACGGAGCGCGTCGCCGCTGCCGCTGGGTGCATTTCCCCCTGATTGAGGAGCAAGGTGTCTGTTTCCATGGCGTTAGGTGCGTCGCTGGCGTCGGCCGGGCCGAAGGTGTTGCTGCACTGTCCGCGGCGGCGGCTGTGGCAGTTCTATGCCCGGCCGCAACAGGAGATCGTCGCTCATTCGCCGACCGAGGTGGTGGCGGCGCTGCAGGCTGTGGAGCAGGCCGTTGAAGGTGAAGGTCTGCATGCCGCCGGATTTGTCGGTTTCGAGGCGGGCGCCGCCTTCAGTCGCGCCCAGCCCTGGCAGCCACGGCCCCTGCCGCTGCTGTGGTTTGGTCTGTTCGCGCCGCCGCAGCTGCTGGCGCAACTGCCGCCGCCCGATGGTCCCGATCTGGGTGGTTGCTGGCTGGCGCAGCTCGATGGCGCGGCCCATGCCCGCCAGGTGGCACGGATTCGCCAGCTGATCGCCGCCGGCGAAACCTATCAGGTTAATCTGACCTATCCGTACGATTGTTTGCTGCCGACCACGCCCTGGACGCTGTTTCACCAGTTGCAGCAGGGGCAGCCCGGCGGCTATGCCGCCTACATTGATCTGGGTCGTTTTGCCATCTGCAGCGCCTCGCCGGAGCTGTTTTTCGAGCGGGCCGGCAGCCGCATTTTGACCCGGCCGATGAAGGGCACGGCCGCGCGGGGTGCCGACACGGCCGCCGATGCCGCTCAGCGCCGGCTGCTGGCTGAAAGCGTCAAGGACCGGGCCGAGAACCTGATGATTGTCGACATGCTGCGCAACGATCTCGGCCGGATCGCCCGACCGGGGACGGTGCGGGTGCCGCGCCTGTTCACGCTGGAGGCCTATCCGACCCTGTGGCAGATGACCAGCAGCGTGACGGCGCGCACCGATGCCTCGCTGGCCGAGCTGTTCGCCGCGCTGTTTCCCTGCGCCTCCATCAGTGGCGCCCCCAAGGAGAATACCTTGCGGCATATCGCCCGGCTGGAACAGGCGCCACGCCAGATCTACACTGGCGCCATTGGCTGTTGCCGACCCGGCCGGCGCAGCTGTTTCAGCGTCGCCATCCGCACGGCGCTGGTTGATCGCGCCAGCGCCACGGCCAGCTACGGTGTCGGCGGTGGTATTGTCTGGGATTCCACCGCGGTGGCGGAATACCGTGAAAGCCAGCTTAAGGCCGCCATTCTGCCGCGGCGGCCGGGCGCTGTGCGGTTGCTGGAGACCCTGCGCTGGAGCGCCAGCGACGGTTTCCATCTGCTGGAAGAGCATCTGCGGCGTCTGCTGCACTCGGCCGCCTGTCATGGCTACCCCTGCACGGCGAAGCAACTGCGGCAACGACTGGCGGCGGAGGCGGCTTGTCAGCCACGGCAGGGCCGTTACCGCGTGCGTCTGCTGCTGGACAGTCAGGGTGTCATCGAATGCCAGTTTCTTGCCGAACCGCAGCGCGCGGCTTCGCGGCCGTTGCGGTTGGCCTGGGCAGCCGAGCCGGTGCAGTCGACCGATGCCACCCTGCGCCACAAGACCGAGCAGCGGCAACGCTACGACCGGTTGCGCCAGCTGGCGGGGCCGGAGGCCGATGAGGTGCTGCTGTACAATGAGCGTGATGAGTTGACCGAGGCCACTACGGCGAATGTTCTGCTGCGCCGTGCTGGTCGCTGGCTGACCCCGGCGTTGCAATCCGGCCTGTTGCCGGGCGTGCAGCGCCAGCACTGGCTGGAGCAGGGACGTATCGAAGAGGCGATCATCCGGCGCCATGAAATCGGGCCGGACACGCCGCTGGTGCTGATCAATGCCCTGCGCGGTTGCCGGCGCGGTCGGCTGCAACCGGACAGGCGGGAGCTGCCAGATTTTTAAGGAGATTTAAGCGATGCAAAAAATCTTGCTGTTGCTGGGGGTGCTGTTTCTGCTGGCGGGCTTGTTGTGGCCCTGGCTGGCCAAACTGCCGCTGGGCCGACTGCCGGGCGATCTGCTGTTTGAGCGGCCGGGGCTGAAGGTCTGGTTTCCCCTGACCACGATGATCGTCGTCAGTCTGGTGTTGTCGTTGTTGCTGCACCTGTTTCGCAAGTAACGGGCGGGATTGCCGCCGAGAGGAAAAAATATGGAAACCTGTACAGAAATCATCGTGGTCAGCACGCGCCAGCAGGGCCAGAGCGCGCTGGAGATTCTGGCCGCGGCTGTCCCGGCCGCCGGTCGCGGCTATTTGCGCCAGCTGTTCAAGAAGGGGCGGGTGCGCTGTGATGGTCAGTGTTTGATCGCTGATGTGTTGTTGCAGGCCGGTCAGCAGCTGCAGCTGGCTGGCAGCGCCCGGTTGGCGGAGTTGTTGGCGGCACCGCGCCAGGCGGCGGAGGCGGCGGGTGTGCCTGTGCTGTACGAAAGTGCCGAACTGCTGGTGGTCGATAAACCGGCCGGTCTGGCTGTGCATGGCGGCGCAGAGCAAACCGATCATCTGGTTGGCCGGGTACAGACGCTGATGACTCAGCGGGGCGAGCGTTTTGCCGTGGCGCCCATTCACCGGCTCGATCGCGCCACCTCCGGCCCGGTGCTGCTGGGTAAGGGCCGCAAGGCTTGTGGTGAATTGGGCCGCCTGTTTCTGCGCCAGCAGGTGGAGAAACGCTATCTGGCGCTGGTGCAGGGCCGGACGGCGCCCACGGGTGAGCTGGCCAGCCTGTTGCCGGCCAAGGGCAAGCTCAAGGAGGCACGTTGTGGCTTCCGGGCGCTGCGTCGCAGCGAGCAGGCCAGTTTGCTGCAGATTGACCTACAGACCGGCCGCCAGCACCAGATCCGCCGCCAGCTGGCCGCCGCCGGCCATCCCCTGTTCGGTGATGCGCGCTATGGCGGCCCCTGTCCGCCGGCGCTGCCCCGGCTGTTTCTGCATTGCAGCCGGTTGGCCTTCGTCGATCCGTTCAGTGGCGCGCCGCTGATTTTTGACAGCCCCCTGCCGGCCGAGCTGCGGGTCTTTGCCGAGACCTTGCTGGGCGCGCCGATCCCCTGAGCCGGCAGCGCACCGACCGCCCCGATTGATCGTCGCCAGTTGTTTTCAGCGCTACGCTACAGCTGGCGATGATCGCGGCCGGTCTTTTCCAGGTAATAATCGTAGTTGCCCTCGTAGGCGGTCAGGCAGCCGTGATCGATTTCGAACACGCGGTTGGCCAGATGGCGCAGCACATGGCGATCGTGGCTGACCAGCAGCAGGGTGCCGCTGTACTCCATCAGCAGGTCTTCCAGCAGTTCAAGGGTCTCCGCATCCAGGTCGTTGGTCGGCTCATCCAGCACCAGTACGTTGCCCGGCTTGGTAAACAGCTTGGCCAGCAGCAGCCGGTTGCGTTCGCCGCCGGAGAGGATTGAAACCGGTGAACGGGCTCGATCAGGTGAGAACAGGAAATCCTGCAGGTAGCCGATAATATGGCGTGATTTACCGCCAATGACTAGGGTGTCATTCCCTTCCCCCACGTTTTCAGCAACGCTTTTCTGGGGATCAAGCTGGTCACGCATCTGATCCATGTAGAGCACTTCCAGCCGGGTGCCCTGCCGGATAGAGCCGGACTGGGGCTCCAGCTCACCCAGCAACAGCCGCAGCAGGGTGGTCTTGCCGGAGCCGTTGGGGCCGATGATTCCCAGCTTGTCACCCCGCATGATGGTGGTGGAGAGGTCGCGGATCACGGTCCGGTCGCCATAGCTGAAGCCGACCTGTTCCGCCTCTATCACCAGCCGGCCGGAGCGCTCTGCCTCCTGCAGCCGGATGGTTGCGGTACCCTGACGGGTGCGACGCTGGCGGTATTCCTCCCGCAGGGCCTTCAGTGCCCGTACCCTGCCTTCGTTGCGAGTGCGGCGGGCCTTGATCCCCTGACGGATCCAGACTTCCTCCTGAGCCAGCTTGCGATCAAAACGCTGCCATTCCTGCTCCTCGGCATGCAGCGCTTCTTCCCGGCGACGTAAAAAGGTTTCGTAATCGCAGGCAAAATCGAACAGCTTGCCGCGATCGAGTTCAACCGTGCGGGTCGCCAGAGCCTTGAGAAATTCACGGTCATGGGTAACGAACAGCAAGGTCAACGATGAGCGGCGCAAAAAACTTTCCAGCCAGTCGATGGTGTCGATATCCAGATGGTTTGTCGGTTCGTCCAGCAGCAGAATATCCGGCTCCCCTACCAGGGCGCGAGCCAGCAATACCCGGCGTTTAACGCCACCGGAAAGTTCGGACACCGGCGTTTCGCCCTCAAGGTGCAGATGGGAAAGAACCTGCACCACCAACTGCTCCAGCGGCCACGCACCGGAGGCCTCCAGCGTGTGCTGGCATTCCAGCAAGTCGGGCAATTGCTGATCGTCTCCCTCCTGAACTTGCCGGGCGAGACGGTGATAGCGCAGTAATTCCTGCCCGGCCTGTCCCAGGCCACACAATACTTCCTCGTAAACAGTGCCGTTCAAATCCTCGGGGACGTCCTGAGGCAGGCTGGCGATGCGCACCCCCTGGCGACAGACCACGGCGCCGCTGTCCGGCTGTAATTCACCGGAGATCAGGCGCAACAGCGTCGATTTGCCGCAGCCGTTGCGTCCCAGCAGCCCGACACGATCGCCGCGCTCGACATGCAGACTGATATCCTCAAACAAGGTCGGCCCGCCAAATGCGAGACTGACATTTTGTATACTTAACAGAGCCATGGTGGGAATTCTCACTTCCTGATTGCTACATTGTGCAAAACAGGATTATGGCAGATTCGCCCATTTTAGGAAAGCCCCGGAACAAATACGATGCTTGACAAGACAATCTGCCGGACCGATAAATTGAAAGAAATAGTTTCTTCCTGGGAGCCTGTTGGACTATCTGGGCCGAAGCGAAAATTTGGATTTTTGAGACCCGATTTTGGTTCGTTTAAAGGTTCAAAGCCGTAACTATGGGCCGAAAATGAGCTGAAACATGGGCCAAACAGCCGAGCTTGCAACCGGCGCATGGATAGTCCAACAGTCTCCCAGGATCTTGCGAAAAGAAACGAGGCCAGCCATGGGTAAAAGCATGAAAAGGACAGGGCGCATTTTATCAATGTCGATGATAATATTGGCAACCTTGACTGCAGGATGCCGCGATCGGACTCCACGACTGCAACCACTCCCGGCCCATGCGGTAATTTTAGCTTTTGGCGACAGCCTCACTGCCGGCAACGGCGCACCGCGTGCCAGCAGCTACCCGGCCATTCTGCAACAACTGACCGGGTGGCAGACCATCAATGCCGGGGTTCCCGGTGAAACCAGCGCCGAAGGGTTAACGCGGCTACCCGGCCTGCTGCAACGGCACCATCCCGACCTGGTGATACTATGCCACGGCGGTAACGATCTGCTGCGCCGCATAGCCCACAAAACCACCGCCGCGCACTTGGCCTCCATGGTCGAAATGATCCGCAAAAGTGGTGCCCAGGTAGTCATGCTCGGCGTACCGCAACCGGGCGTACTCCTCCGATCAGCCGATTTTTACCAGGAGGTCGCCGATCACTACCGGATTCCGCTAGAGAACCAGGTTTTGACCAGTATCCTGCGAGATAACACACTGAAAAGCGACATGATTCACCCCAATGCCGCCGGTTATAAGCGGATGGCAGATGCCGTGGCCACAGTGCTTGAGCGCAGCGGCGCTTGACTCAACACCATCAGGCCGCGGGCGAATCGATGCGCTAATGCTGATACCTACCGTCCACTGCCATCTGCAAAGTTCCGACAGAACAGGTGGCAGGCCATGTTCGCGGCCTGCAAATCAATCCCACCGACAGTCCGACCAAGGTCGCAAAAAAGTACATTCCCCAGCACACATATCACCCCTCTACCTCCCCTCGTTGGTCAAAAACCCGACCGCATAATGTTAAGACAATTTTAACAAAATAAGGGGTTGCATTACATATGCTTTTCCATATATTTTGATTTTGGAATGTTGCGGGGTAAAAACAGACTTCAGTCTGATTAATACACGACCCATTTAAAACCTTTACCTGGAGGCCCAAATGGCAAAATATCTTATCGTTGGAGGCGTCGCAGCCGGCATGTCTGCGGCGGCCCGTCTCAGACGTCTGGACGAAACTGCGAAAATCATCGTATTCGAGAGAGGGGATTACGTTTCTTACGCGAACTGCGGCCTGCCCTATTACATCGGCGATGAGATAAAGGAACGGGAAAGGCTCGTTGTCCAAACCCCCGAAGCGCTCAGGGAGCTTATGGATATCGAAGTACGCACCGGCAACGAGGTACTGGCCGTCAATCCCGGAGCCAAAAGCCTCAAGGCCAAGGATCTCAAAACCGGCCGTGAGTACGATGAGACCTACGACAAGCTGCTTCTTGCTCCCGGAGGCTCTCCGGTAAAACCGCCCATTCCCGGCAGCGATCATCCGGCCATTCACACCCTCTGGACCATCCCCGACACGGATACGATCCGCGCCATGGTCGACGAGGGCAAAGTCAAAAAAGCCCTGGTCGTGGGTGCCGGTTTCATCGGTCTGGAAATGGCGGAGAACCTTAAATACCGCGATATCGACGTGACGGTTGTGGAAATGGCCAAACAGGCCATGAACGTGGTCGATTTCGAGATCGCTTCCATGGTGCATCGGGAAGTGGCCATGCACGGTGTCGACCTGCAACTGGAGGATGGCGTCAGCGAATTCACCCCCGGGGCCAACGGCTCAGTGGTCGCCAAGCTTTCCAGCGGCAGAACCATAGAAGCGGATCTCGTTCTGCTTTCCATCGGGGTCAAGGCAAACACCGCGTTTCTGGCGGGTTCCGGCATTGAACTGGGTAAACGCGGCCACATCCTGGTGGATGACACTCTCAAGACCAACCAGAAAGATATTTATGCTGCGGGTGACGCCATTGAAGTGCTGCACCCCTTAACCCAGAAACAAACAGCCATCCCCCTGGCCGGGCCGGCCAACAAGCAGGGTCGCATTGTTGCCGACAACATGCACGGCGCAAAGCCTCGCACCTACAACGGCACCATGGGGACCGCCATCGCCAAGATTTTCGATCTTACCATTGGCATGACCGGCGCCTCGGAAAAGCTCTGCCTGTCCCACGAGATCCCCTATGATTCGGTGATCATCCACCCCAACGACTTCGCCGGCTACTATCCAGGTGCGATGAAGATGTGCCTCAAGGTGCTCTACTCGCCGGAAACACGCAAAGTACTCGGCGCCCAGGGCACCGGTTACAGCGGTGTCGACAAGCGTATCGACGTCATCGCCACCGCCATCAAGGCGAATATGACCGTGGACGATCTGACCGAGATCGAACACGCCTATGCGCCGCCCTATTCCTCGGCTAAAGACCCGGTCAACATGGCCGGCTTCGTGGCCCAGAACGTCCTTGACGGCTTGATCAAAACCGTGAAATGGACCGACATCGTGGCCAATCCTGCAGAGTACTTCCTGCTCGATGTTCGGACTCCGGCGGAGTGCGCCAGCGGCGTGATGTCCGGGTCGGTCAACATCCCGCAAGCCGAACTGCGCAACCGGCTCGATGAAGTCCCCCGCGACAAGAAAGTCGTCCTTTACTGCCGCGTCGGGCTCATCGCCTACCAGGCGGCACGCGTACTGGCAGGCAAAGGCTTTGATAATGTCTACAACCTGTCCGGCGGTTACGAAACCTATCTTGTAGCGACAACCAAGCACAAAGCGACCAAAACCGCGCCTGCAGCACAGACGGAACATAAGGTGATTCCCATGGTTAAACCGGCAAACGAAGCCCCTACGAAAATTGTCGAAGTGAACGCCTGCGGGCTGCAATGCCCCGGCCCGGTAATGCGGCTCAAACAGGAGATGGATGTCCTGCAGCCGGGCGAGGCGCTGTCGATTACCGCCAGCGATGCGGGTTTCTACAGTGACGCACCGGCTTGGGCACGCGCCACCGGCAATGTGGTGCGAGACATTTCGGTGCAAAAAGGTATCGTCAAAGCAGTTATCGAGAAGGCAGGCCTGTCACCTGAAGCGGTCCCTGCTGCGGCCGGCAACGACAAAACCATCATCGTCTTTTCGGGCGAACTGGACAAGGTCATCGCCAGCTTTATCATCGCCAACGGCGCCCTGGCCATGGGACGCAAGGTAACCCTTTTCTTCACCTTCTGGGGCCTCAATGCCTTGCGCAAACCGAGCAAAGTAAAAGGCCTGCGCAAAAATATCATCGAAAAGGCCTTCGGCTGGATGATGCCCCGCGGCTCCGTGAAACTGCCTCTGTCCAACATGAACATGGGCGGCATGGGCGGCAAAATGATTCGCGGTATTATGAAACACCATAATGTCCCGGCCCTTGAAGAGATGATGGCCCTGGCCATCAAAGGCGGCGTGAACATCGTAGCGTGCCAGATGTCCATGGATCTGATGGGTATCCGCAAAGAGGAGCTCATCGACGGGGTTCAAATCGGCGGAGTCGCCGCCTACCTTGAAGCCTCCGAGCACTCGGACAACAATTTGTTTATTTAAAATCGCACCGGGTGAGCCCTTTGGGTTCACCCGGTTATTTTCTATGGATGGTGTTCCAACCGGGCGCGAAGAAACCGTCGCTTGTGCAAATCGAAAGATGTTCAATACCCAGCATCAATAAGGTCCCAACCAACATAATTGCTGGAGAACAACAGGCTACGTATTTCATGTCGAACAGGCTCGTCCCGGGATAAAAAAGAAAAATCCACAGGCTCCAGGCTAACGGAATACTGCTGTTAGCCTGGAGTTATCCTTATCTAAAAGCAATGGGGGGGGGTATGAAGAAGAGGATTATTCCGGGTTTAATTGTTGTAACTATGATGTTTTTACACCACTGACCGGTTGGGCGACCAACGGCATGAACATGATCGGGACGGGCGCAGTCTCTGCCGGCATGGGCGGCGCGGATGTGGCGGTTCCGGCGGGTTGCACGGCCATAGCGGGGAATCCGGCGCAGCTGGCGACAACCTGTAATCGCGTCATTTCCGTGGGCGGATCGTTTCTTTTTCCCGACATGGAAGACACGCCGGCCGGCGGAAGCAACACCGACAATGAATTTCAAGTATTCCCAGTTCCTTTCATAGGTTATGCTCAACGTATCGGAACCAGCCGCTGGTCCGCAGGTGTCGGCGTCTTCGCGCAGGGCGGCATGGGTGTTGATTTTAAGGACGTTCAAGTTATGCCGACAATGATGCCTGAAATGAAAGACGACATTATGTCCGAAGTCGGATTCGTCAGACTTTCACCCACCGTGGCATATAACGTTACCGATAAATTGACCATGGGAGCAAGTTTGTTTGCAGGCTATGCCAGCCTTAAGTATGATTTTTTTCCCAACACCATCGGGCACAAGGTGAAAGATCTGAACAGCTTCACCTTCTCAGGACGCTTCGGCCTCAACTATCAAATCAATGACCAATGGTCCGTAGGGGCCACTTACACCTCCGAAAGCTCTATCGATTTTGAGGACGGCGAGCTTACAACCGCAGCGGGTGTCAAGTACCGTGACGTAAAGATGGATGGTTTTACCTGGCCCCGACAGGTGGAAGTGGGCGCAGCCTATCGGGCTACCCCCAAACTGCTGCTTGCTATGGACCTGAGCTGGATCAATTGGAGTTCCGCCATCAAGACGGTTACGGTTACAGCCACTAACCCGAACAGTGCGGTGCCTGCAGGGTATGAAAAAATGAGCATACCCTTTGAGATGGATTGGGATGATCAATACGTGATCGCCATCGGAGCGGAGTACGAATTGACCGAGTCCTTCAAAATCCGCGCTGGTTACAATTACGGCAACACTCCGGTCACCAATGTCAACCTGAGCCCACTGTTCCCTGCTCTTGTCGAACACCATGCCACTGCAGGATTTACCTACACCTGGACGAATTGGGACTTCGATTTCGCTTACGAACATGCCTTCACGAATACCGAAACCAACAACGGCGATGCCAATCCAATGACGAATCCGTTTTATGGCTCCAAAGTGTCTCATACCATGGATACGTTCAGTTTTATGGCGAGCTACCGTTTCTAAGAAACCAGAAACCGCGCATAATGGAGGAGACCATGAAAGGTTTTAAGCTCACACTTATCGCTCTGGCAGCCGTCGTGACGCTGACACATTTTGTGGCTCCGGCCATGGCTGGTGAACATAACCAACAGGGCGTGCATTGGCTGACCTATCAACAGGGGCTGGAAAAGCAGAGGGAGCTCAAAAAACCCATGCTCCTACTTTTCCATCTGTCGTATTGCTACCGATGCAAGAACATGGAGCGCAAGGTTTACGAGGATTCAAAAGTCATAAATTTTGTCAATCAACATTTTATCCCCGTCGTCGTCGACTTGGATAAACAAAAACAAACGGCAAAGTTGTTCGAGGTTAATTACACACCCACCCATATCTTTATCGCTCCCGACGGATCGACGGTACTGCGAGAAAAAGATGTGATTGCAAAGTCGCGCTTTGAACGCATGCTGAAGTATGTGGCGGAGGGGAAATACAAGACCATGACCTTCGAGTCTTATGAAAAGAGTCCGTTCTGATCCCATGAACGGTCTCTCTTCCGACAAAAACGCGGTTTTTTGGGAGGGAAGGTTGAGAATGCCGACTCAGTCAGGATGCATCCTGCAAAAACTCTCTCTCTGTTTAAGGGCAGATCGGAAGGAAAAATGGATTTACTTCCTTCCGGTCTGCTTCGCATTCCTAGCCTGTTTATGGTTGGGATGCCCGGCGCATCTATGCGCTGCCGACAAACTGAATTGGGTAGATTATGAAACCGCGCTGCAAAAAAGCAAAGGCGACCAACGGCCCCTGTTTATCTTTTTTACCTCCCCCTGGTGTTACAAATGCACAGAGATGAAACGCAAGGTTTTTCAAAATAATGAAATCATCTCGATCCTTAACGAGCGGTTTCTTCTGGTGGAAGTCGATATCAGCCAACAGAAAAAGCTAAAAGACGACTTTCGGATCTACTTCACTCCCACTTCCTCGTTTCTGGATATTCACGGCAAACCGATCATTGACGTAAAAGGATATATACCTACGAGTCGATTCCGGGAATTATTGCAGTACGTAAGCGAGGGTCATTATAAAAAGACCGCTTTCTCCGACTTTACAAACAAGTAGCTCTCTGAAAGTACGGTTATCCTCTTCTGGGATTACAATGCCAAACACTGCGAAAGATAACATCACAATGTGATTTTCTTTGCGCCTTTGCGTCTTGAGTGAGCATAGCGAACAGGCGCGGGGAAAGTATTCCCGGATTTTCAACCAGTCTCTTGGCGCAAGGCTTTTCCCCATCCCGCAACCGATCCTTACAACCCGGAGTCGAAGGGAAAAACCTGTTCAAAGTCATCCCGCATACTGATGGAAAGGATATCGGCACCGGCCTGTTCCCGGCAAATCTCGGCATCGGAATCTGACGCTCGGGGATAGGCGTATTCCCGCTCGGCATCGTCATGGTTCAGCAGCATGCGCAGGGTGGCGGGATACCCGGAACGAAGAGTGGACGCCAGCATGCCGCAATCGCCCGAACTGTTGCCGATGGCCAGAATCGGCTGCTGCCCGATACGATAGAGAATATTCAGGGCTTTGCCTTTGCGCAGATTGACCGGCTCCAGTTCCCTGGCCAAGCGGTAAAAAACCGGCCCACTCGTGCCGTAATCAACATCCAGCGCCACCAGTGTCCCGATAAAGCGCGATGGCGGCATACCTGCAAACTCCGGCCGTTCGGCACACAGGGTTCGCACCACGGTCTGATCCGAGCCGGAAAGGACGTAGACGATAAAATCGTTCTGCACCAGGTAAGAGACCAACTGCAGCATCGGACCATAAAACAGTTCCCCGTACGGGCGGTCAAAACGGGGATGACGCCCCTGGCGGGCCAGAGTCCGCACCTTTTGCCGAACGGCATCCTCCTCAAGACCTGCACCCGACATGCCGAAGAACAGTTCAAAATGTTCTTTGCGCAGTGCATTGAGCCTGTCCTGGCGTGCAGCATCAAAGGGTTGCCTGCCCAGCAGTTGCGGGGCCTCTGCCAGCTCCTCCAACAGGCTCTCCGCAAACACCATCCCCACAGATGAAGGCCGTTCACACAGAAGAGTTCCGTCCATATCGATGGTGACGATACGATCCCGGGGCGGGACATACGCGGCATCGGCAGGATCTATTACCTGCCGGACAAAATTAACAATCGCCTGCTTTACCGGACGATCATGCCACAATGACAAAGGATCACGACAAGGGATTTGTCGCCCATACCCCGGGTTGACCTGCAAGAACAATAAACCAGCCACCCACAAACTTCGCCAAAGTCTTCCTGTCACGCCCCCTCCCCAATAAAAACAATCTGGTTATGCACCAATTCTCAAGTTGCCCAAATCTTCGAAAATCGGTGCACCGCCAGCGTAAAGTGGACAACCGAATAAATTTTTTACCACGGAGGACACGACGAGCACGAAGAAATACTGACAAAACAGACCCTTATAGTTATCTCTAGCCTTAGTTTTCCCCTTCGTGTCCTCTGTGATCTTCGTGTTTCAAGCTTCTAGATTCTGCGTTTTTTACCTCATGGTCCCAAAGGCCCACAAAAGTGCTAAAAGATGAAAGGGTAAAACAATTCACTGGAACCAAGTGCATAAACAGAAAAAACAAATACCATGGAAATCATGCCACCCCGTTGGGATAAGTACTCGTTACCAGAACAAAAAAACACCTCTCTAACGGACGTCAAAACGTGATAATGCGGTACCCTTCCAGCACACACTCTGCCAGCGCAACATGGCCCGACATATTACCACGCACCGGCAGCCCCTGTTCCTGAGCAGCCACGAGGCTATCCATCTTGACAGCACAAGCGCGGCACACGGCCCAGATCATGCCGGACTTCCGCACATCGGCCCAAAGTGCCGTAAACGGATGAGAAGGTTCGGCGAGTTCCGCAATCTGCCGAACAGCGCTCCCCTCGATAATCACCCGCACGTCAAAACCCTTGGATTGCATATCAAGGGCATTAAGTAAAACATGGACAAAACACATGGACTCCCCGTTAAAGCCAACCAGAGCAATTTTTTCCATCGGATATCTCCTGAATGAACGTTTTCGGATCCCGCCACGTAACACCGCAACGCAGGACAATAATCTGCTCCATTCATGTTGCACGCCCTTCACTGACACTTCATCATAAAGCATAAGTGCTTTCCCTGGCCATAAAATTTAATTTGGTATCATGTACCAAAACCAACTATGTATACATTATTTCACTTATAGCAAATTGATCGTTGACAATAGGCACAGGACAGGTTATTCATAACCTCAAAAGTCATCTTTTCAAGGATTTTGATGTGATCATTACCAGAGCAACCGAATACGCTATCCGGGCAGTCTTGTTCATGGCCAGTCAAACACGCGGCGAAATCGTTTTAAAAAAAGATATCTGCCGGGAGCAGGATATTACCCCCGCCTTTCTGACTAAAATTCTCCAGCCTCTTATAAAACTGGGTATTGTTGGTTCCCATCGTGGCGTCGGTGGCGGTTTCTTCCTGATGAAGGATCCGTCTGAAGTAACCTTGCTCGACGTCATCAAGGCAGAAGAAGGCCCCTTGTACCTCAATCTGTGCCTTGCAGATGAAACCCATTGCGAACGGGAGTTGTACTGCCCGGTCAACAAGGTCTGGCATGAGGCGCGCACGCAACTGATTGAGGTTCTGAGTCGTTACAGTTTTGCTCAGCTTTGTGAAATGGGTAAAACCTGCAAAGATCCCGTAGCCGGACTTGTCAATAAACTTGATAGCCCTCATCAATAAGGGTGACTCTTTTTCAATACCCAACGGCAACCACTCTTCTTCTGACTGCGGATCATGTCTGCCTGCGGCCACACCAAGTCGTATCCGCCAAAAAGAGAGAAAGATTGACTTTTGACGGTTGCTCCTTTAGAGTTTCCCCAACATACAGGTAAAACTGTACTGTCTTTATCGAGAGTGGTGGAGGGATAGGCCCTGCGAAACCACAGCAACCGGTCTGCCGGCGCGGATGCCAGGTGCTAATTCCTACCCCTGCCCCAGGGGAGAGATGAGGATGGAGCCGCATACAGCAGGATCATACGCAATCCTCACGGCCCCTCCCAATCTCCGGGAAGGGTCGTTTTTTATGTATGGGAAGGCTTGTTGATCTTGGAAGATTCTGTCGGCATCGTCAAAACCCAGTCCATCGACTTTGATGGCGACCTGCGTCTGGAAAGCGGACGTCTGCTCACCGCCCCCATCAGACTGGCCTACGAAACCTACGGGCAACTCAATACCGATAGCTCTAATGCCATTTTGGTGACCCATGCCTGGACCGGCGATGCTCATGCTGCCGGCCGACATTCTACCGAAGACCGCAAACCCGGCTGGTGGGACGACATGATCGGACCCGGCAAAGTCCTCGATACCAATCGCTATTTTGTCATCTGCAGCAATGTGATCGGCTCTTGCGGCGGCTCCACCGGACCGACCAGCATTAACCCGCGTACTGGACGCCCCTACAACCTCAGCTTTCCGGTTATCATGGTGCGGGACATGGTTCGCGCCCAGAAACGCCTCATCGACCATCTGGGCTTGCAAAGCCTGCTGACCGTCATAGGCGGGAGCATGGGAGCCATGCAAGCCCTGGAATGGGGGGTGTTATTCCCTGACCGGGTCCGCTCCATCATCCCCATTGCCGGCACCGGTCGCACATCGCCCATGGCCATCGCTCTCAACGCCCTTGCGCGCCAGGCTATTTTCAACGATCCCATGTGGAAAAAGGGCAACTACAAACCCGAACATCCTCCGGCAGACGGCCTGGCCCTTGGACGTGCCATCGGGCATATTTCCTTTCTGTCCAACGCTTCCATGCACCTCAAATTCGGCCGGCGTTTCTCCGCCCGTGACGGTATGTTTGATTTCTTTGGACAGTTTGAAGTCGAGCGGTACCTGGAATATAACGGCCGATCCTTTATCGATCGGTTTGACACCAACGCGTTTCTTTACTTGGCCAAAGCCCTCGATCTTTACGACGTTGCCTGGAATTTTGAAAGCAGGGAAGAGGCTCTTGAACGTATCCAATGCCCTTCGCTATGGTTTACCTTTTCCTCCGACTGGCTCTATCCACCCAAAGAAGCGGAAGAGATCATTCAGATTCTGCACAAACTCGGAAAACCGGCTGAATACCATCTGATCGACTCCGACCATGGGCACGATTCTTTTCTGGTGGAACCCGAAAAGTTCACCCATTTCATCACGGATTTCCTGGATCGCCTTACAGCATAATAATCCTGCCGTACCGGCCTCCAAACGAACCTAATGTTTATTTACGGGGACGGCCAAAAAGATCGAGCTGGTCGAAGCGGTAATCCTTGACCTTGAAGGGGCGGGGCATGAAGCGGGGACAACTGATTAAAAGTGTTCCTTCCGATTGCCGGCAATCTCGCAGGCACCGTGCGCAAAGGCGATTATACGTTTGTTTGGGTGAGGATTTACTCAACGGTTGTATCCTTCTCAATGAATGACGAAATCATTCTATCAGCCTTGCGTCATGGCGGCAACCGTACAAAAAACACCGATTGTAAATTTTTCCGAAACTGTAGGTTGACAACTCTCAAACGATTGTGTATCTTCACATTCCACTGACGCGGGGTGGAGCAGTCTGG
>DKEW01000059.1 GCA_002452265.1 Pelobacter sp. UBA6812
GGCGGGGGCGCGTCCCCGCGGTCTTAGCCTTGAGGTTCCAAGGATGTGCAATAAATTCTATGATTCCCCCCCCCTCAAACCTTATCCGACCAGCATGGGCACGCTCCCGCCAGTTTTCCCGGCGATCACATTGCCGGCACCTGCTTCAAGCTTGAAATTCCCCAGCATGGAGTGCAGTTCGTCAGCCCAGCTGGCCAGTTGTTCGGCTGCCGCGGCGGCCTCGGTACTGCTGGAAGCATTCTGCTGGATGATGCGGTCGATACAATCGGCCTCCTGACTGATATGGCCGATACGCTCGGCCTGGACATCGGAGGCCGAGGCGATTTCATCGACCAGTTCCTTGACCTGGGCCACGCCCTGCCCGATCTCCAGCAGCGCGCGGTCGGTGCCGGATACAACCTCGGAACCGAGTTGCACTTTCTGCAGGGTGTCCTGAATCATGCTGCCGGTCTCTCTGGCGGCCCGGGCGCTGCGCGCCGCAAGGTTACGCACTTCTTCGGCAACGACCGCGAACCCTTTACCGTGACTGCCGGCGCGGGCCGCTTCGACCGAGGCGTTGAGGGCCAGCAGATTGGTCNNTCTGGAAGGCGATCTCGTCGATCATCTTGATGACCCGGGCAATATCCTGGGTCGACTGGCGGATCTGCGCCATGGCGGTGACCATGTCGTGCATCTGCTGCTGGCCGCTGCCGGCGGCCTGGGCGAGCTGGTCGGTCAGACCGGTGGAGCGTACCGCGCGCTCGGCATTTTCACGGGCCTGACGGGCCGTTTCACCGAGATTGCCGGTGATATCCTCAAGGGAAGACGCCTGCTGATGCGTGCCATGGGAAAGATCCTGGCTGGCGCGGGCGATTTCCGCGGCACCGGCGGCGACCTGATCGCCGGCCTGCCGCATGCGTTGGATCAGGCGACCCAGAGCCGTATTGGCTTTTTGCAGCGGCTGCCGGATAGGGCCATGGGCTTCAAAGGTGAAGTCTCCCACCGCAAGCCGATCAAACGCTTCCATGACATCGTCGCGCATGTGATCGGCAAAGGTATCGAGGGCGTTGGCCATCTGCCCCAGCTCATCCTGACGTGTCAAACCGAGGCGACGGTCAAGGCGGCCTTTTTCCAGATCCAGAATCATATCCACGGTCTGATGCAGCGGACGGGTAATGCTGCGGGTAATGCTCCAGCCAGCCAGGGTGGATAACACCACGACCACCAGGGTTATCAGCAGATTGCCCCGCTGCATATTGACAAGCTTGCGGGAAACGCTCTCTTCGCGGGAAAGCAGCAGGGCTGCCGACTCGCCGATCGCCGAAGCATTGGAGTTCGTCAGTTTTTCAAGTTGACCCTGCAGTTGGTCAAGAGCGGCCAGCGCCTGTTCGGAGGCCTGCTTGACCTGCTGGTTGAGCAACCCCACCACTTTGTGCTGTGCCTGCAGGATCTGCCCTTCCACGGCGAGCACCTGGTCCAGATCGACAGACATCGATTTGACGGTACTCGGAAACTCATCGCGATACAATATCCGCGCCTGTTCCCAGTTGCTTTCCATGGTCAGGCCGGCGAGCTTGTAAGAGGCATCCCACAACCGGCTATTGCTCTCGGTGGCCTTGGCCAAGGCCTCGGTCAGCACCGGAAATTCCTCTGCGTATCGCTTGTAAACCGGTCCTGCTTGGAACTCTTCCAGAGGCGTATCGGTCAGCTCCTCATACAACAGTTCGCCGATACTGCTTTTGATGAACAGCATGTTGGCGACCTTGAGGGTCCAGTACAGCTGGGTACGTTTGATTTCATCAAGGGCTTCGGCCAATCCTTCATGACGCGGCCGCCAGGTGCTGCGAATTTGCTCGTCGACGGCGCGCAGGGCTTCATCAGCCTGCTGCAGGGACTCCACAGCCGCCTGCGCTTCGGGCAGGGCCTTGACCATTTCGGCCAGCGTGTCGCCGGCCATCAGTTGTAACAGGGCATCGGAATGATCAGCACTAAATAACTCGGCCTGGGCCGCGTTATTTAGCACCGCATCGCGCAGTGCGTTCAGGTGCGCCACGAGATCCGCGCGCGTCTCTTTGAGCTGCGCCGCCCAGATCTCCTGCGCTGTGGGTTCCACCTTCACCAGGGATGAAGCGCGCAAGGCTTCACCAAGATCCTTGTGGGCCAGACTCAGATCCCGCGTCCCCCACCAGGTCATGGCAAACATCATCCCGACCAGCACCAGTACGGCAGCGAATCCGCATCCCAGGCGTTTCCCAATGGTTAACTTCATTTGTGATCCCTCCAACTACATAAAAATTAACGAAAAAGGCGTGCGCATCATCCATGCTGCGGCGAAGCGACACCATGCATATAAAGTCATCAGATAAACAAAAAATCCCAGCCCCAGGCTACGGTACGTCCCAGCAAGGTTCCGAGCAGTCCGCCTACCAGTACGTCGGTCGGGTAATGGGCACCCAGGTAAACTCGCGACAGGCCGATCAGCACGGCCGAGGTCAACAGCAACGGCACCAACGCCGGAACCAGACTCCCCAGGCTGCCGTACATGGCAAACGCGGTCAGCGTATGCCCAGAGGGGAAAGAAAAACGATCCGGAGGCGGTAGCAGGCAGGACAGATCCGACCAGCTTTCAAAGGGGCGCGGTCGACGGATCATCCGCTTCATGAGGCTGAACAGCCCCACGGCCGCCATGGCCGATACCGCTGCTGCCGCTACCGCCAAACGCTCCGGATTTCTTCCCAGTAGCAACAGGGTAATCCCGATGGCGCCCCAGAGCGGACCGTCGCCAAGTCGGCTGACGAACTTGAAGCTTGCCGTCAGCCAAGGGTAATCCCGCAGCCAGCAAAGGCGGCGCATCAGCCCGGCTTCCACGGGTGTGACATAGTGGGCATAACCGGCGAAAAATCTCTTTTGGACGTAGGAATCGGACATGACCCCTCCTGTCTGGCAAAAGGTGAAACACCAACAATCCAGTAATTCCGGCGTTGTAAGAAAAGGATATTCCGCTGAGATTTAATAGCTGTTAGCAACTTGCTAGAGTTGTGTTGAGGGGAGGGAGAATTAAGGAGAGACGACTTCAGAAAGGTTGCCGGCCACTACTGAAAAGAATAAAGCATCTCACGCCCGTTCGCGTTGCTCACTCAAGCCGCAAAGACGCAAAGCAGGACAAAACCGCTTTTCTTGACGTCTTTGCGGTTTGAGCGACTGAAAGGAGCGGGCGTGAGAATGGGTTTGCCTTTGCCGTAGATCAGGATTGTGCAAGGGAACCATTGGCAGCCATGCTGAAGGTTTCCCGTTCAGACAAAGCACACTGGCGCCGATCGATGAACAGATGGCTGCCGGCAACCTTTTTGGCCTGCTGTTTCATTTCCACCGCTGCGGTAGAAATCGCGTGGCAAGAGGTAAACGCTCCCCCAACGGCATACACAGCGCCAATCGACAGACTGACCAGGGGAAAAAACCTGCGGCTTCCATCGCGAGCTTGGCTTCGAATCCCTCCCTGTTGCAAATCGCAGGGGTCATAAAGAGCCTTGATCTCCTCATCAAAGCGGCGCAACACCCGGCCGCAACGTCGCTGCCAATCGTCGGTACAGAACACCGCCAGAAAATCATCGCCGCCGATATGCCCGATAAAATCCAGGCGACTGTCGGCTTCTTCCTGCAGCAAACGCGCAAGCAGGCAGATCACCTGATCGCCGCGGCGATAGCCGTAGGTATCGTTGAATGGCTTGAAATGATCGAGATCGCAATAACAGGCGGAAAACGGGGTACCATCGGCCAGCAGTTTATCCAGATGCTCGTTGATAAGCACATTGCCTGGCAGCAAAGTCAGAGGGTTGGCATGACGGGCATGACTGATCTGAAGGTCGGTGATTTCCCGCAACAGGGACAAAAGAGTGCCGGTGCCGACATAGCTGCCGTTTTCGGTGATGATGAAATCATCCAGGCAGGTGAACTCACGCGAGCTGGTAATCAGCTGACTGAGTTGCTCCAGGGGCTGATCTTTTTCGATAACCAGTGGCTGGGCATCCATGAACTTTGCTACCGGCATGCGCCCATAAAGATCGCGACCGTAGCGGCTGCCGAGCATATTCATGAATTGATGGCGCGCGATCAGCCCAACCGGGACGTCCCCCACGCCGACTACGGGCAGAGCCTGTACCGAAGGCAGATCAACAAACATGTCGGCCACTTCATGAACCTGTATTACCGGAGAAACGGACGGCACCCTGCGAATCAGACAGCTGACATTGCGCGTCTTACCGCTGACCATCGGGCGGTCTTTGCCCATGCCCAATGCGGACAGGCCGACTTTATCCCCTGCCAAATCGGGGTGTGAAGACGGCCTGGCAAAAAAATACCCTTGCCCGAAAGTGACGCCCAGCTTGGACACCGCGCGGAATTCCGCTTCGGTTTCAATCCCCTCGGCTATAGTCTGGCAACCCAGTTCCTTGGAGATTTCCTGCATGGAGCGGATGAATTGCCCCTTGGTCGGGTCAGAATCGATGTTTTGGATGAAATGACGGTCGAATTTAACGAAATCGGGGCGCAACTCCGACCACAGGCGCAGTCCGGCATATCCCGCCCCCAGGTCATCAATGGCTACGGCGAACCCCATGCTGCGATAGTGGGCAATGGCTCGGCGCACCGGTTCAAAATCTTCAATAGGATAATGTTCGGTAAGTTCGATGACGACCTGGTCCGGCGTAAGACCCAATTCACGCAAAACCCGCCGGGTCATGCCGGAACGGAAGTCGGCCTGCATCAACGTCTCCGGGCAGACGTTGAGAAACAACTTGCCCGGCAGCTTCCGGGCGGCAAAGTTGGCGATATGCACTTCGCGGCACAACCGGTCCAGCTCCCCCAGCCGCCCAACACGACCGGCGACGGACAGCAAGGCGGTCGGCGCATGCAGAGGGCTGTCCGACGGACCGCGCATAAGCGCTTCATACCCGATAACGACTCCCGCCTGGAGATCGATGATGGGCTGAAAAAGGGATGTCAGACGACGGTTATCAAGAATATCCTTCAGAATTTCGGCCAGCATATAGGGGTCGACCTCTTCCACATCGAACACCGGGTGCAATAACTCGATACTGCTCACGAACTTGCTCCAGAATATGATCCCAGCACTGCGTTTTGGCATACATACGGGCCGCCTGCCCCATACACTGCCGCTGTTGGGTCATGATGGTTAGGTGGGCCATGGCCCTTGCCAGGGCTCCAATGGTGCGTTCCTGGATAATCAAGCCGGTTTCCCCGTGGCGCACGATGTCCCGTGGACCGGCGACATCAAAACCGATCACCGGCAACCCCGACGCCATAGCTTCCAGCATGACGTTGCCAAAGGTATCGGTCAGCGACGGAAAAACGAAAAAATCACCAGCGGCATAGCAACGCGCCAGATCTTCACCCCGACGATACCCGGCAAACACCACGCCATCCGGAGCGGCCGCCTGCAAAGAGGTGCACAAGGGTCCGTCCCCGATCAGCAACAGATGATCCGGTCCATTGGCGGTCCGGTTTTGCCAGGCATCCATAAGCAGAGGCAGGTTTTTTTCCGCCGCCAGCCGACCGGTATAGACCGCCACCACTTCGTGATCGCCAATGCCGAGTTCACGGCGTACCGCGAGGTTGCGCCTGGCCGGATCGAACAACCGGGTATCGACTCCCCTGCCCCAGACTTTGACATGTTCAAAACCGCGCTGCACGAGCAACTCGCGGGTGGTCGACGTGGGACACAGGGTGGCGCGGGTAGCGTTATGAAACCAGCGCAGGTAACGCCAGGCCACGGGTTCGAGCAATCCAAGCTTGTATGATGAAAGGTACTGGGGAAAGTTGGTATGATAGGAACTCACCACCGGCAAACCGAGTTGCCGGCAGGCGCGCAATGCCGCCCATCCCAGCGGACCTTCGGTGGCGATGTGCACCACATCCGGCGAAAAGTTTTGCAATTCCCGCCGCACATGACGCGGGGCGACCATCGGGAGTTGTATCTCCCGGTAAAACGGCAACTGCCAACCGCGCCAGGAGTGGCGGACCAAGCCAGAGACAGCCTCATATTCCTCCTCGTAATCCGGCACCATAAGCTGGACCTGATCGCCCTGGCGCAGGCAATGCTCGACCAACCGTCCCAGGGTACGGGACACCCCGTTGATCTGCGGCATATAGGTTTCGGTTACCAGGGTTATACGTAGCGGCATGACGGTTTCCAAGGAAGGGGATGGAACGGACGAATTCGGGCGCATGCCTATTTATCCGGATACAACTGCTGCAAACGGCGGGCGGTTCTGATCGCCGAACGGTAGTTGAATGCCCCGAGCAACCCCAGTCCGACCAGGAACAACATCCCATATAGAAAAGCCATAAAACCTCCTTTTTGGCGCTCTTGCAGGAGCATCCGAGGTCAGGTTGCCCCGTCCATGTCAGGATTTGGTTGGGATCGGATGTGATTAGGGTAAAAGCCGCACAACCCAATCCGAGATCCATCCAGTTTACGACGAGCCCGCTAAGACCGTATCAACACCAGTCGGCATCCACCGCAGCCCTAAAACCTGCTCTTCCCTGACGCGTACGATTTGGATGCATGCGCCTTTGCAGGGATGCGGCCTGCCGTTCAAGCCGTCGCAGCTTACGCCGCAACCGCAGCAATTTACCTTCGCTGCGCCAGGCTTGCCATAGCCGCGCAAGGTTACGCCATCCATCCCCCAGCCACTGCCTCACATTCAGCATCGCCACCATGGAAATGAGATTCATCATGCGCACAAAGCCTCCCGGCGGCCGCTGAGCAACCGCTGATAGGTGAAGAAAGCCGCGGCCCCTTCACGTCCCATGTAACGCTGGATGGTTTTCTGGTCGGTCTGCAGCAGATCGATCAGGATCAACCCGTCCAGCACATCGCTGAACTGCGGATCGAGGTTGAAAGTCAGTAGCTTGCCGCCAAGATTAAGATAATGTCGCAGCAGCACCGGGATCCCCTTCTGTTGCACCTCGATATCGGCCACCAGGGGAGCCACCTGTTCCATGTTGCTGTAAAAGTTTCGGGCCATCTCCCCGCTGCAACCGCGAATGCGCGCCTTGGCGTGAAACGGCACGCGCGGTTTTACCAGCCGCGACAATTGCGGCAAGGGCATTTCGGCATGCAGGGTGCCGGCTATCAGCTTACGGGACAGGTCGCAATAATCGCGGGTAATGCTGACCGGGCCGAACAGCACCCGGTAGCGGGGATTTTTTACCACGAATCGACCGATCCCCTTCCACAGCAGCAACAGGGGGGAATAGCTTTTCTGGTATTCGGGCCGCACGAAAGAGCGCCCCAACTCCAGCGCCGGGCCGATGGCGTCGAACATGCGGCGGCGGTATTTGAACAGGGTATGGGTATACAGCCCCTGCTTGCCGAAGCGCTCCAGCAGCATGTCGCAGCAGCCGACACGATAAGCTCCGACCAGCTCATGCCGCTCGCTATGCCACAGGAACAGGTGCAGGTAATTCTGATCGAAACGGTCCAGGTCAAAGGATCGGCCGGTGCCCTCCCCCACCGCCCTGAAGGTGAGTTCGCGCAATCGCCCGATCTCCAGCAACAGGTACGGAATCTGGCCGGCTTCGGCCTGCCACACCTGCAGAGGTCCGCTTTGCACCAGCAATTGCCCCTGGGACAACCGGGACACCTCATCAGCCATAAGATCCGCATCCTGAGGTGAAATAATATCTTGCGCAACATCACCACCGGAGGGTTTGGAAGGCCCCGCCGGGGTCGCGGTTTCTGCCAGCAAGTAGGTGCGCAAACGCAGATAATCGATGCGTTCGCGGTCATCGGCACACTGGGCCAGGCGCGACCAGGACACCGGTCGGCCGCCGCGCAATCGCACCGTGCCGCCCTGATGGCGCAACAACATGCGCCCCAACAACAAGGTTCGCAGACGCGGGTGGATCAGGCCGGCCGCCTGGAACAGTATGCCGTTACGGCCGGGGATATATACGGGGATCACGGGGGCCTGGCAGTGGCGGATCAACGCCCCCACCGATGTTTGCCAGGGAGGATCGGCCACTTCGCGGCGACGCAGTTGCAGATGCGATACCTCACCGGCCGGAAAAGTCAGCAGCAACCCGCCTTCGCGGACATGGCGGATGGCCTGACGCAAAGGCCCGATATTGACGCGCGCGCCCTGCGCACCACCGAGGATATCAACCCCGATGAGGGCCTCGCGCAAAGGCGGCAGGCGCTGTAGCAAACTGTTGGCCAGCACCTTGACATCCGGACGGATACGCCGCAGCGTCTCGATCATGACCAGCCCCTCAATGGCACCAAACGGATGATTGGCTACCACGATAGCCGCCCCCTGGCGGGGGACATGCTCAAGACCTTCGCCCTCCAGTTCGCAAGCCACGTTCATGCGCTCCAGCACCGCCCGGCAGAAATCCTCAGGCGTGTCCTTCTGTGGCAATTTCCGATATATATCCCGGCATTGCCGCACTCCGAGAAGTTTTTCCAGCGGATCGACCACCAGGGTCCTGAACATGGGGTTATGCGCCAGGGGCCAGGGAATATCGAAAGGATCGGACGTAATGTGGTCGCTCATAGCGCTTGCCTCCATTGATGCGTTATCGGAACAAGCGAAGGCTAGCGCAGCAAAATTAGGGAAAGGTTATGGACTGGTTAATTTCAGGTAGGAATGGAGAATCGGTAAATATTCACTTGAGCCGAATTGATCACATCACCCCGCAGGATGTGCTGAGGCACGAAACGCATCGTTCCTGATACGTCCTTGTAAGATCAAAACGCGGGGACGCGCCCCTGCCTGTCGGCCGCACAGGGGAAAGGATAGAGTAGAGGGCAAGGCAAATGCGTTTATCAAATACAGCAGCACCGGTTCCGGCGACGGCTGTGCTGTGAGCTGCGTGCCCCACCTATGTCGGCAAATGAAGCCCAACGCAGACGCGCCGATTGCTTTCTCGGCAAGGTGCATCGAGTCAAGCTCTTTTGCGACAGACATAGTGGCGAAGCCAGACCCTAAGCCATTTCTTTGGATACTTTCTTTGGGGCCTTGCAAAGAAAGTATCCCGGCTGCCGGCCGGGACCGGCGAACTTGAAGTAAAGGTTTTAAGAATCCAAGATATCAACTTCAAGACCGCGGGGACGCGCCCCCGCCCGGCGCCTGACTTTTTGTCCAAGCCCACAAAAAGTAAGCAAAAAGGGGCTCCCCTCCGGAGGGCAGGTCGCGACGGGAAGCCGAAGTTAGTGACCGTCACGTGATGCATAGCGTCGGTGGTCTCTTTCGACTCCCCTTCTGGCAACCGGTGGCAGGGGGCTACGAGAGGATTCGTTTCTTGCGAGGCGGGCGTCAAGAGGCAGTTGGTTGAAATCACAGACAAAACCCCAAGCAAAACGGCTTGTCGGTGTTTCCGAGGCAGCAGCGCCGGTGCCGGCAACAGCTGTGCTGCGAGTTGCGCGCCCCACCTCTGTCGACAAATGAAGCCCAACGAAGACGTGCCGTGTGTCCTTTACCTGCAAGGTGCGTCGAGTCAAGCCCCATTGCGACAGACATAACGGCGAAGCCAGACCCTAGGCCATTTCTTTGGATACTTTCTTTGGGGCCTTGCAAAGAAAGTATCCCGGCTGCCGGCCGGGACCGGCGAACTTGATGTTAAGGTTTCGAAACATTCAAACACAACTTCAAGACCGCGGGGACGCGCCCCCGCCCGGCGCCTGACTTTTTGTCCAAGCCCACAAAAAGTAAGCAAAAAAGGGCTCCCCTGCGGGGGGCAAGTCGCGACGGGAAGCAGAGGCCAATAACCACCGCGCGATGGAT
>DKEW01000077.1 GCA_002452265.1 Pelobacter sp. UBA6812
CCTATCTCGACCCGCAGAAACCTGTTCGTATCCCTGTGTTTCTCGCAGACGCCATCAATACTGCCGGCAAAGAAGCCGACAATTGCTATGTCCATCACCTGCAAACGGAAAAAGGACAGATTGACTTCAGGTGCCCTGAATCGCTCGTTGAATCCCCCTTGTTTCATACTGTATTTTCCCGGCTGAGAGAGCTGATAGACGCAGATCTCTGTCCTGAAACAATCACAAGTGCCATCTATGATGAATTTGGACGCTTCAATTTTTCAGCCGGGGATGATGAACGGTTTACTTCAACCGTTACGTCGCTCGTAGAGCTGCATCAACAGGGTTGGAACGGGATCTGGTGTCCAATTCTTGCGGACCGCTTCTCTGCCGGTGCCATACCTCCAGTCCAGTATATTTGCGGCAACCCGCCGTGGGTAAAGTGGAGTCACCTGCCACCCGAATATGCCAGCTTCATAGGCCCTAAGTGTCGGACCATGGGTGTGTTCAGTTCTGACAAATGGGTTGGAGGAATCGAATCAGACATTTCAACGGTAATCACTTTTGAAGCAATTCGCAAATATCTGTCTGACGACGGTAAGCTAGGATTTTTCATAACGGGTTCCGTATTCACAAACGAATCAAGTGAGGGCTTCAGGCAGTTTTCCATAGACGGTGGCCGTGTGACCGGATCGGTTGAGCTTGTAGAGGATTACACCCCTGTATTGCCCTTTGAGGGCGTGTCAAACAACCCAACCCTTCTTGTTGTACGGCGAGGCCAACAGACCCCTTTTCCGGTTAAATACCGTGTCTGGTCTGCTTACGACAGCCAGGGGAAAAAGATCAGACAATTCAACTCAGCAACTGAGTTCAGGTCGCTTGCCAGTGCCATGGATTTGCTTGCTCAGCCGGTTCCTGGAGGTGGTACTTCACGTCCATGGATAATCGGCACCGCTGCCGAGCAAAAGATATTTGAGAAGGTCTTTGGTCCATCAAGTCAAATCTACACAGCACGTAAAGGGGTCACAACAGACAGAAACGGAATATTCTGGGTCGAGCTTATGCAACGCAATGGCTCTGATGTAATGATTCGGAATGCAGCTACAGTCGGGAAGACTAAGGGTATCCCAGTTAAAAAGGCGTTTATTGAGGATGAGCATGTGTTTCCTCTTCTCCGTGGTCGAGGTGTTAAGCCGTTTTCGGCAACTCCTGATGATCTTCGCATTATTGTGCCGCAACGGGGCATGCACGGAGATCCAGGCTTGCCAATATCAGCCCCCAAAACGGCAAGGTATTTGGCAGGGTTTAAGAACATTCTCGAAGGGCGCTCAAGCTACAAGCGTTTCCAGATAAAGCAGGGACACCCATATTACTCTCTTTGGAGTACAGGCGCATACACCTTCGCCCCGTACAAAGTGTTGTGGAGAGAAATGGGCGGCAATGCTTTTGCAGCAGCTTATATAGGATCTGTCGTTGATCCAGTCTTAGGCCTCAAGATGGTGATTCCTGATCACAAGCTCTATTTCATCCCGGTTGCTACCGAAGATGAAGCAGCCTACCTGACGGGATTCCTAAATTCGCCAATTATCTCTGGAGCAGTTTCCGCTTATGCTGCTCAGCTGAGTCTGGGGGCAAGTGTCGCAGAATACTTGCATATGCCCCAGTTTGACAAAAAGAATAAGCTTCACAAGAAACTTGCAGCTCTCTCTAAAAAGATCACATTAAGGGGTGATGGCCCAACAACAGGAGAAAGAGCAGCCCTTGATGTCTGCGTTAAACAAATTCTTGGGATTTAAGCATGAGCCAGCCGTTGGATTTCATAAACCTTCGAGGGCTTACAACAGTCGCATGTGAAGACTGCGGCGGCCACTACCGCGTTACCGTGAAGGGCACTGAAGAAGCATGCCTTTGCCCTGAATGCTCAGGACTTTTTTTTCACAAACACGGTACCCAGACTCAGTCTTACATGGACACACCGATGCACGGGAAAAGAGTGCTTCTGGAGGTCGCAAGACAGCGTTACAAATGCCAGGATTGCCATAAAACCTTTTTTGCACCGCTCTCGTGCATAGATGGAAGGCGTCAGGCCACAAAACGTCTTATAACGTACATTGAGCAACGTTGCATGCAAGAAACTTTTGTTGCCCTTGCACGCGAAGTGGGTGTTGACGAAAAAACGATCCGTCATATCTTTGATGATTATGACGCTCGAATGAAACAAGAGGTGAAATTTAAGACGCCTGAAATTTTGGGGATTGACGAAGTAAAGATAATTGGTGATTACCGGGCCATGCTGACAAATATCGACAAGCTTTCGGTTTTTGATCTCATAAGCTCAAGAAAACAAAACAGGCTGATAGAGTATTTTGATCAATTACCTGACAAGCAAAATGTTCATACGCTGGTTATGGATATGTGGAATCCATATAGACTGGTAAGCCAAAAGATGTTTCCTGGCCGAATGATCGTCGTTGATAAATTCCACGTGGTCAAAATGGCGAATGTTGGATTTGACAGGGCCAGAATCAGAATGAAGGACGCCTTGCATCGCGGAACAAGAGTTCGTCTCAAAAAAGAACGGTTTACTCTACTCCGAAGAGAAAGAAATCTGACTGAGGTGCAGTCGGCTAAAGCTGAAAAATGGCTAAATCAGTTCCCACAGCTTAGGGTAGCTTATGAGGCCAAAGAGAGAATTTGCAACATCTATAACCAGCCGACGCGAGCAGCAGCAGAGAAGGAAGCGTCACTGTGGAGTTCAACCCTTGCCCCGGAGATAGAAAAGGATTTCCGTGA
>DKEW01000001.1 GCA_002452265.1 Pelobacter sp. UBA6812
GCCGGAACCACCGCCGGAACCACCGCCGGAACCGCCGTCACCAGGGAGTGCATTTGCTAACGGCTGGTAGGTTTTATTGATTTTTTTACCGAGATTTCCTACAGACAAAAGCGCAACAGATATGATCAAAGCCAGGATTACCGCATACTCCACGGCGGTCTGCCCACATTCCCTACTTCTCCAAAATCCCATGGAAAGCCCTCCATACATCTAGAGGAGTCAATGATAACCATCAAAAACACTTGCTTTAAACATAGCATCTGGAATTTGTAATGCTACCAACTATCGGGAATAGAAAAAAATTTCAGAAAGGCAACCTTGACAATCATGCTCAGGAAAAGAGTTTCTTTGTCAGGCGCAGTGCAGCATTGGAAAGTAATTCCTCCGCACGAGTCATCCCCTCCTCAACCCCCATATCCTTCGGCATGGCAGAAAGGCCGAGATTAATACCTGCGCGCGACAATTCATCAGGAGTTAACCTGATCTGTCCGGCCAGAACCGCCACGGGGACCCGCCAGCGCCGTGCGATTTCCAACACTCCGCTGACCACCTTTCCTTGTAGGGATGTGCGATCAAGGCAGCCCTCGCCCGTAATCACCCAATCGGCCCACCGCACCTGCTTTTCAAAATCAACTTTTTCCATGACCGCAGCAACACCGGAGTGCAAGCACCCACCAAAGAAAGCCACAGCCCCCGCACCGAATCCACCTGCGGCACCTCCCCCTGGGATGTCTTGGACACGGATACCGAGTTGAGTTTCGATGACCCTGGCCAGGTTTTCCAGCCCGGACTCAAGCATATCAGTCTGCTCCGGCGTAGCACCTTTTTGCGGAGAGAAAACGCGGGCGGCACCTTGGGGACCGGTCAGGGGATTGGTCACGTCGCATAGCACCGATATGACAGGCATAGGCCTTGAGGGTAACACGAGACGGCGGATGTCAAGCAAACCACGCCCGCCAAGGGGGACTTCATTTCCCCGTGCGTCGAGAAAACGCCAACCAAGCGCGCGCGCCGCTCCGGTACCGCCATCTACCGTGGCGCTGCCGCCCAACGTCAGCAGCACCTCCCGCGCCCCGCGATCTAACGCGGACGCCAGCAGCTGGCCGGTGCCAAAAGTGGTAGTCAGCAAAGGATTGCGCTGATCGGCCGGTACCAAAGCCAGACCACTGGCACGCGCCATCTCCACGATGGCTGTTGCGGTTTCGGGAAGCCAGGCAAAAGAAGCTTTAATGGTCATGCTCTGCAATGGACCCGTAATATCCTGCACCTCCACCCAACAGCCTGAAGATGTCGATACCAGAATCTCAGCCGTGCCTTCACCGCCGTCTGCTAAAGGCTGGCATTTCAGCTCCCAATCCGGCCGGGCAGCGCGCATGGTAGAGGCCACGACGCTGCAGACCTGGGAAGCGGATAGGCTCCCTTTAAAGGAATCGCAAGCCACCAGGATATTCATGGCACCTCCGGATTAACTGAGAGGGAGAAGATGGATTGGTATGGAATTAATAAAGGGCCCTTTAAAAAACACCATGACGGTCAGGCAGGAAGACGGGTCATCTTTGTACGTGGTAAATGCAAGGCCCCTTGCAAAGAAGCGAGGGGCCGAAATATTCATATGTCGAAACAGGATATCATCCCTTGGCGATCAACTTTTCCATAATCTGATAAACATCTTTATCCGTGATCCATACGACAAAACCGTTACCCTCTTCGTCACTGCCACATAAATATCCAACCCCGGGTTTTTTCCCGTCGCATGTATCACACGCCGGATATAACGAGAGGCCATGATTCGGAGCCATTTTCAATACAAACTCTTTTTTCTTGTCCATGATAATCCCTGAATTGTTAGGTTGCCGATTTGTATTACCTAATCATACAATCAGTCAACGGATTTAATGGTCACCGTATTGCGACCCGATTTTTTAGACTGATAAATAGCCTGATCGGCTACGCTCAGCATCGAAAATCGCGATACGTTATCTTTTGTTCCATCAAAGAAAGCGCCGCCGATACTGATGGTCAGCCCAATGGTCTTTCCGTTAATGGGAATGAGCAGCGTTTCAACAGAATGGCGCAACCGGTCGGCGAGAACTTCGAAACCGGAGTAGTCCGTTTCGGGCATGATAATGGCAAATTCATCCCCACCATAGCGAACAAAAACATCACAACTTCGCATACAAGAGGTTAGCTTTTGAGAAACGGTGCGTAACACCACATCCCCAACCAGATGTCCATGGGTATCGTTGATATCCTTAAAAAAATCGATATCAAAAAAGATCAGACACAAAGGATGGCTGTAACGTTTCGCCCGTTCCAGCTCCTTTTCGATTTCGCGCTGGAAGAACCGATGGTTGTAAAGCCCTGTCAACTCGTCCCGGTAAGCCAGCTTACGCAATGCTTTATTGGCCTCAAGCAGATTACTGATGAATTCTCTGGATTCTTCCTGCGACTGTTTAAGCTCGTAAACCAGGTTTTCATAGGACATCGCACGGTTACCAAGCTCATAATTAGCTTCCTGCAACAACTGCGACAGAGGTTTCATCTCCCCCGGGTCGATATCAAAATAGTTCAGGATCTCGACGGTCTTCCCCGCCAGGGAATCAATCATCTGGTTGGCTGCCTTGGTATCCAAACCAAAGCGACTGTAGAGAATCGCATGGACCTCATCAAGGGTGCGTGAGTCAGCTGCACCATGATAAAGAGCAGAGAGATTATCAGCAACATCCAGGATACCGATCAACGTGCCATGAGGCGCGGAAGATGGCACATCATCATGGTGATGAAAAATAGGCAGGTAGATAGTTTCAGGCAATCCCCACTGTTTGAGCATGAGTCCGCCCAACTCTCCATGATCAAAACCAATAAGCTCCCGCTCCACCGGAAAGCTCCGACTTCCGGCATAGGCTTTCAGCAACAAGATCTGCTTATATTCCATGGCCAGCTGCTTATACATGACCAGCACGCCGATATCTTTAAGAAGACTGCACAGGAAGGTATCTACACTTTGAAAATGAATATGGGCGGCGAGCATTTCACCCGCAACAGCCGCGGTAATGGCACGTTTCCAGAAGTACTCGATATCAAACACTTCTGAGGAAGGCGCCTTGACACCATCGATAATCACAAATGACAGAGCAATATTGCGAATCACGTTCATACCCAGTACCGCCAGGGCATTTTCGATGGTACCGATTTTGCCGCATAAACCAAAAATGGAGGAATTAGCCACTTTCATCATCTTGGCAGTCAAAGAGGGGTCTTTGCTGATGATGTCGCCGATTTCCTTAAAGGAGCGCTCTTCATCCTTGATAACTTCGAGCAACCGGAAAACGACATTGGGCGGAGTGGGCAACTCAAGACGCTGCTGTATGATCGCTTCAATGGACGCGATATTCTCCATATTTGACCTGTCTTCGTGACTTACGTATTCCATAATAACCAATCAGGCCCGCCAATCCGGAACAGGCTCGGTGTCAAAAGCAAATACCACCGGTTAATCAAGTGCAACGACAAAGCTGTTCCCATAGCCTGCGCGCCCGAATTCATCACTGGCCGCATACGCAGCCGTCAGGGATTCGTAACGCCCCACCCATACTCTATAGAAAAGCTTACCTCCAACCCAACCCTGCTTGATCACGGCACTTCCCAACTTCTGCTGATATTTGCTGGCAAGCCGTTGCGCATTGTCACTCAGGCTGAACGCACCGATCTGAACCGCATAGTTGCCCGATTCGTAGTTTACAGAGGAGATATAAGTTTGATTCCCCTGAGCATCGGTTTGCGCGATGCCAAGAGCTTCGATGCGTACCGGAGCGGTCCCTGGGCCTACCACGCCCAGGCGTTTGGCTGCTTCATATGACAGATCGATGATGCGACTACCAACAAACGGCCCCCTGTCATTGATACGCACGATTTCCTGACGACCATTGATCTGGTTGACAACCCGGACACTGGTCCCCAAAGGCAGAGTTTTATGAGCCGCGGTCATGGCGTGCATATTGTAGATTTCACCGTTGCTGGTCTTTTTGCCATGGAAGTCGGGGCCATACCAACTGGCCAGTCCGTCCTGCACAAAACCCTCACAGGAGGCCATGGGGTGATACATCTGGCCATTCACGGTATAGGGTTTCTGATGCCCTTTTAGCCCCGCAGTAGAAGGTGTTTCAACAACCCGGGTATGATAGCCACCGCCACAACCGCTCAAAAGCCCCGTTAGCAGAACAACAACCCCTATCCATCGGAAAATTTGTGATAGCATAACTACCCTGGCGCTTATTTAACGAGATTTCCAATACCCCTCAGGCAGGGCCTTGCAGCTCCTGCCTGCTGGAAGCGTCAGCCAAAAACCTGTTAACCCTGGCAAGCCCGGGAATAGCACTGCGCCCACCAAGAGCCGTAGCCTTAATGGCCGCACAGGCCGCTGCGAAACGCATAATGCAATCCAGAGGCCAACACTGCAGCAGGCCATAAATATAACCACCGTGAAACACATCGCCACAACCGGTCGTGTCAACCACCGTCACATCGAAGGCAGGCTGATGAAACATAATGCCGGTTTGAGGCAACGTCCAACTACCCTTCGCACCGAGAGTAACGGTAACGGCCTGTGCCCCATAAACCATCAAAAGTTTTAAAGCCTGCTGCGGTGAACTTCCCGGGCATAAAGCTTTGACGAATGCCTCACTGACCACGAGGTGATCAATATATGGCAACAAGGGTTCCAATTCGGGGCGCCAGCTTCCACCGTCGAGCACGACGACCATGCCTGACTGGCGGGCCCAACGGGCGGCAGCAACGGCAGCGCCCGGGTGAGACCCATCCAGGTGCAATATACGGCTATCGCGCAAAGAAACCGCGGGAAAGTCCTCTTCGCCCAGAGGTGAGGCACTGCCACGATGGCAGAAGATATTGCGCGAACCGTGGCGTTGATCGACCGCAATAAACGAAAACTGGCTGGTAGCGCCGGAATCAGTCAGCAAATAACGGCAGTCAACTCCTTCTTCTTGTAGCCCCAGGCGAATACGCTGACCGAAATCATCGCCACCGACTCTACCGACAAAAGCTGTTTTTTCACCCAGGCGCGCCAAGGCAACCAGGGCGGTAGCCACCGGGCCACCGCCCTGGATAAGGGTGTCAGTAAGATCAACCTTGCTATCTATCGCTGGATAGCAAGGAACGCATCCAAGTATATCGAGGGAACACTGCCCAAGCCCGATGACGCTGAAACCGCTGCCAGCTATTTTTTCACCGGCGGCAGGACGTATCATGGCGTACTATTCCTGAACAATCGTCATGGAACGCAGTTTTTGATAACGCTGCTCCCGAAGTTCATCCGGCGACAATTTATTTAACTCATCCAGATGCTTTTTAAGGCAGCTACGCACCATTTCGGCGGCAGCCTCATGATCGACATGCGCCCCCCCCAACGGTTCGGGAATCACGTCATCAATGACGCATCCAAGCTTTTCGATATCACGCGCCGTCAGCTTCAAAGCTTCGGCCGCTTCCGCCCCCTTGGTGCCATCTTTCCACAAAATAGCGGCACAGCCTTCCGGGGAAATAACCGAATAGACCGCATGCTCCATCATCAGCACCCGGTTACCGACAGCGACGGCCAAAGCGCCCCCCGATCCACCTTCACCAGTAACGGTTACGATAATGGGTACTCTAAGGGCAGACATTTCGCGCAGGTTACGAGCTATCGCTTCGGCTTGTCCCCGCTCCTCGGCGCCGATACCGGGAAAAGCCCCGGGAGTATCGACAAAGGTGAAAATAGGCAGGCCGAATTGTTCAGCCATCTGCATAACCCGCAGGGCTTTGCGGTAACCTTCGGGATTGGGCATGCCGAAATTACGATAGACTTTTTCTTTGGTGTCCCGCCCCTTCTGATGCCCTATAACCGCACAAGGTTGCCCCTCAAACCGGGCAAAGCCACACACCAGCGCCGGGTCATCACGGAAATTGCGGTCACCATGGACTTCAAACCAGTCAGTAAATATATGTTTGACAAAATCGAGAGTAAAAGGACGGTTGATATGACGCGCCAACTGGGTTAATTGCCAGCGGTTGAGGTTGGAAAAGATTTCACGCCGCAATTTTTCGGCCTTTTTTTCCAATTTTCCGATCTCCCCGGAAAAATCGACCTCGTCAGTGGAATAGCCCCGCAACTCGTTGAGCTTTTGTTCCAGCGCGACAAGGGGTTTTTCAAACTCCAGATAAAATTGCATGAACCTCTCCTAGATCCTTGCCTGTACAATGGTACGATAATACCCGACATTGCCGGGACACCAGGCACAGGCATGAATATTTTTTATTCAAAAGTCACCACATTGTACCCAAACAAGCGCTCGGTGTCTTCCATCATTTCATCCGTTGGCGCAATTTTAAGCGTTTCAGGGAGACGCAGCACCGTCTCGCTCATATCGGGAATCACCAGATGCATGAGAACCGGGCAGTTACCCCGATGACGCTGAATGATTTCCCGCAACCGGTGCAACTGGTCTTCCAAAACCCCCGGAACCTGAAAGCGAATGTGAACCCGCTTGGTCTCTTTGCGACTGACCTCCTGCAGAGGCAGGATTTCCCTCGGCATGAGCTTGCGCGTATCCTCGGATACTTCCACCGTACCGGTAACCAGCAGAGGCTGATCGCTGTGCAGCCATTCCGCCGCCTCTCGATACGTCTCGGGGAAAACCACCATCTCCACAAAACCACTCAGGTCTTCCAACGTAACGAAGGCCATGCGTTCATTTTTTTTGGTCATCAGGTCTCTGATGCCACTGACGACACCGCACAAGCGCACTTCTTCTTTATCTGCCCGCTCGGCCAGCTCTGCGGTGGTGCAGTTGGCGAAGCGCCGGATGACTTCTTTGTAGCGCCCCAGCGGGTGGCCGGTGATATAAAAACCCAGAGCCTCTTTTTCAAAACCGAGCTTGACCTTGTCCGGCCACTCCTCCATCTCGGGGAGCTCCCCGTAACTGGTTCCGCGCTGCGAGACGATTTCATCGGTGCCGAACAGCGAAGCCTGCCCCTGTTCCTTTTCACGCTGCATCTTCTGCCCGATATCCATGGCTTCCTCCAGTACTGCAAGGAATTGGGCACGCCGACCGCCAAGGGAATCGAAGGCACCACATTTAATCAGTGCCTCTATGACCTTTTTATTAACCTTGCGCAGATCGCAGCGCTCGCAAAAGTCATTAAGCGCCACAAACGGTTCATCCCCGCGAGCCTCAAGGATGGCCTCGATGGCTGCGCCACCGACCCCCTTGACAGCTCCGAGACCGAAACGGATCGATTTATCATGCACGGTGAAGGAACTGCTCGAAGCATTGATATCGGGTGGTAAGACCTCGACACCCATGGAACGCACTTCATTGATATTCTTGATGACCTTGTCGGTATTCTCCATGTCCTCGGTCAACAACGCGGCCATGAATTCTACCGGATAGTGGGTCTTTAGATAAGCCGTATGGTAGGCCACCAGGGCATAGGCTGCCGAATGCGACTTGTTGAAGCCGTAAGCGGCGAACTTTTCCATAAGGTCGAAAACGGCCTCGGCCTTTTTAAGATCAAGCTGATTCTCGCCGGCCCCGGCCATGAAAATTTCTTTCTGCTTGGCCATTTCTTCGGGCTTTTTCTTGCCCATGGCCCGTCGCAAAAGGTCGGCGCCACCCAGGGAATAGCGGGCCAGTACCTGGGCGATAAGCATGACCTGCTCCTGATAAACGATAACACCGTAGGTATCTTTCAGGATCGGCTCGAGCTGCGGAAAATCGTAGGTGATATCCTTTTTTCCATGTTTACGCAGAATAAAGTCATCGACCATCCCCGAGCCTAACGGACCCGGCCGGTAAAGGGCGCAAACAGCGATGATGTCTTCAAAGCAGCTGGGTTTGAGCTTGATCAGCAGTTCCTTCATACCGGAGGATTCGAGCTGGAATACACCGGTCGTCTCGCCTGCTGATAACAGTCGATAAGTATCGGGATCATCGTCGCGAACCAGCTTGAGATCAAATTCCGGATCTTTACCCTCGTGGATCAGGCGCACCGCATTGGCGATGACGGTCAGAGTCTTCAATCCGAGAAAATCGAACTTGACCAACCCGATCTTTTCCACGAATTTCATCGGGAATTGGGTAACCTGGGCAAGGGATTTCGGATCGGTGTACAACGGCAGATATTCCGACAATGGCTTGGGGGTTACCACCACCCCGGCCGCGTGGGTGGAAGCATGCCGGGTCAACCCCTCCAGAGTCAGGGCGATATCGAGCAGCTGTTTTACCTGGGGATCCTTGTCGTACAGTTCCTGCAACCGCGGTTCCTGCTCCAAAGCATCCTTCAGAGTAATATTAAGAACCGTGGGCACCAGCTTGGCGATCTTATCCACATCGCCGTAAGCCAGGTTGAGGGCACGCCCCACATCGCGGATAACCCCCTTGGCCATCATGGTACCGAAGGTAATGATCTGCGCGACGTTTTCTTCGCCGTATTTCTGCCGCACATATTCGATAACGTCTTCTCGGCCGTAGATGCAGAAATCGACGTCGATATCAGGCATCGAAACACGTTCCGGGTTGAGAAACCGTTCAAACAGCAGGTTGTAGGGAATGGGATCGATATCGGTAATACGAATAGCATAAGCTACCAGTGAACCGGCGGCGCTGCCGCGACCCGGACCAACGGGTATGCCGTTATCCTTGGCCCAGTTGATAAAGTCGGCCACGATCAGAAAGTAACCGGGAAACCCCATGCTGTTGATACATTCGAGCTCCCGCACCAGGCGATCACGATAGACCTGTTCCTGTTCGGCGGAAAAATCGGGACGGATTTTGCGAATTTCATCGAGGCGTTCTTCCAGCCCCTTCCATGAATCTTCCTCCAGGACCTGCGCAAGGGTTTTTTCGGCAGGTTTTTCGTACTGAGGGAAATGGTAGGTATCGAAATCGAGTTCCAGATTACAGCGGTCAGCGATCACCAGGGTATTTGCCAAAGCTTCCGGTGCGTAATGAAAAAGCTCCGCCATTTCCTGGGGAGTTTTGACATAGAACTCATCGTTGGAAAACCGGAACCGATTAGGGTCGTCCATGGTCTTACCGGTCTGCACGCAAAGCAAGACCTCATGCGCCGCAGCGGCCTCGCGGGTAAGGTAATGACAGTCGTTGGTAGCGACCAGGGGCAGTCCCAGTTCCTTGCCGATAGTGATCAGCCCGGCGTTGACGGCCTTTTGTTCAGCAATGAAGTTTTCCTGTAATTCAAGATACAGGCGTTCTTCATCAAAGATAATGGCCATATCGCGGGCCCGCGCCAGGGCCTGGTCATGTTTACCCTGGGTGATCAGCGTCGGGAGTTCGCCCCCCAGGCAGGCGGTCAGAGCAATCAGGCCCTTGTTGTGCTTACGCAGCAATTCCCAGTCGATACGCGGCTTGTAGTAAAAGCCTTCACGGTAACCGGCTGAAACCATGCGGCAGAGATTGCGATACCCTTCGATATCCTGGCACAGCAGGACCAGGTGATAGGCTTTATCGCCACCACGCACGTTGCTTTTTTCAAACCGGGATCCGGGTGCCACATAGACTTCGCAGCCGACAATCGGTTTAACGGGACCGCCCTTGAGCTTGCTGAAAAACTCTGCGGCTCCGAACATATTACCGTGATCGGTAATGGCCATGGCCGGCATGCCGCAAGCCTCGGCACGCTTGGCCAGATCCCCGATTCGGATGGCGCCATCGAGCAGGCTGTATTGGGTATGAACGTGTAGATGAACAAAAGGCGCTTTTTCCATGCAATATCCAACCAGCACAACTGCCACCGACACAGTGGGGCCCATTTCACATAAGGGGCCGATTGAACCGTAGTCAGGCAACAATCACGTTAAATTTTATAGAGATAAGAGGAGGCAATTACAAGTTTGAAGGGGTAAAAAACGCGACACTTTATCATCGCAAAGGCGAACCGTCAAGAAGTCGCCTGACCATCCAGCACCGAAACCCCGAAGTGCCCGAGAAAATCGACCAACTTGATCAGGGGCAAGCCGATGAGGGTGGTATAGTCGTCCCCCTCAAGCTTCTGCATAAGTGCGATACCCAAGCCCTCGACCTTGAAAGAACCGGCACAGTCCAAGGGGTTTTCGCGCAGCAGATAGGCGCGTATTTGATCTTCGCTCAAGCTCCTTAAGGTTACCCGGTAGGTCGCAAAACCGGTCAGCGCCTCGTCGCGGTTACTATCATAAACCGAAAGGCCGGTGTAAAAAGTATGGCACTTGCCTGCCATACCGCGCAGTTGACGCACGGCGCCCTCAAAGTCCTCAGGCTTGCCGACAATCCTGCCGCACGCATCGACAAACACCTGATCGGAGCCGATAATAAGCGCATCCGGATAATTCTGAGCCAGGCTTCTGGCCTTGCCGGCAGCCTGATGTTTGACCAGCAATTCGGGAGCGATATCCTGATTCATCCGTTCTTTATACTGGGGAGCAGCAACATGAAACGGCAAGCCAAGCTGCCGCATGAGCTGCATCCGATATGGACTGGTTGAAGCCAGGACAATAATCTTCATAGACACACTCCCAGAGTAAAAATATCCTTCTTTTTACTTCAGGAGCCACTTAAATGCAACGACAACTGCCTCTTGATGGGTGCTTATCGGTTAAAATCCACATTGGAAGATTTCTATCAACAACACAACAACCCGCTATGCGGCGTCAGGAAAACATGCTGCGACACCCCTTTAACTGAGGAAAGTCCGCAAGATGGCGCCCTGCAACAGCTTCACGAATGGCCTCAAGCAGGTTTTCCCGTCCTACCCGGTCAAAGAGCTCCCCAATCCGGGAATGCCCGATCCATTCATCGGCAAAGGTAACCTGGACCTTTTCTCCCGACTCGATCAAAACTTCCCCTTCATACCAGCCGTCACCCAGCAAAGCGGAAACGGCCCAGTGAGCGGCTCCCGTATGCTGTCGCCATTCTGCATGATGGATATCGAGATAAACCGTTTCGCCCGTTTGTTCGCCCAGTGTAAGTACCAGCATAGTGTCATCCTCCGGTGTTTGATTTGTCTACACTGGCAGAATAACAACCCCATGTGACAGATTAAGTCGCAACCTACCGCTGTCCGGCGAGAGATTTCTGCAATCCCGCAATAAAGTCTTGTCGCAATGTTTCGGGGGCAAGAACTTCAAGGTGAGGCAGAAAAGAATAGAGCCATGAGAGGATTTCCTTGTGCCCACCGGCTTGCAGGGAAAGGATCAACGAGCCGTCCGGCTGCACATCCAACTTCTGAGTGGGATGCCACTGACGCTCGAGGATGAGATGCGCTACTTCCGGAAGGAATCGTACACGAATATCCTGCAGCCCTTCGCCGACCATGCCGAAGGCTTCCCTGTCGACTTCCTCAAGATTGAAACTGTCCGGAATTTCAAAACGCTCTTCTTCGACCTGCACACTTTCGATACGATCGACAAGGAAACGCCGCAAAGCTCGGCGGTTGTGAACATACCCGACCACATACAGGGCGTCTTTGAAAAAAAGCAGGGTGTAGGGATCGCAAAGGTAGTCGGCGGCTGGCCGGCGCGCCGGAGCATAGCGGATGGTGCAGCGGTATTGATACAACAGGGCGCGTCGCAGCGATTCGAGAATCTCCCGTTTGTCGCCATAATCGCGCCGTCCCTGAAAACGCGGCGTTATCACCTGCGCCAGACGCTCCAGATGCGCAACGCTGCGCGGCGGCAGACTGGCACGAATCCGAGCGAATACAGCGTCAAGATCGTCGAGAAACGGTGTCCCCTGGAGCAAACCAAGTTGGCCGCGACACAGGTACAACGTCATCAGTTCGGACAGGGAAAAGGTAATGGGAGGGATTTTGGAAAAACCGGTAAGAAATTTGTAAAGCATCCGGCCATCCCCCGAGGGTTCCTTAACCAGGGGATAGCCGGCTTCTTCAATGGCTTGCAGATCGCGATAGATGGTACGGCGGGTCACGGCACATTCCTCAGCCAGCTCGTCGGCAGTGCTGCCGTGGCGAACTTCCAGAATGCGAATCAGGTCGTGCAGGCGCGCGGCTTGGCTGTACTTACGGGCCGGCCGCCCTCGCCCGTCCGGCTCGCGATCCGACATCTTGTTATTCCCACTCGATGGTTGCGGGGGGCTTGCTGGAAATATCATAAACCACGCGATTGACCCCCTTGACCTCGTTAATGATACGACCGCTGATATGGGCCATATCCGCATAGGGCAGAGGATACCAGCCGGCGGTCATGAAGTCCTTGGTCTCCACGGCGCGCAGGGCGATAACATATTCGTAGGTACGGCCATCGCCCATGACCCCGACACTCTTGACCGGCAGGAAAACCGCAAAAGCCTGGCTGATCTTGTCGTAGTGACCGGTGCGATAGAGCTCTTCGATATAGATGGCATCGGCGCGGCGCAGAATTTCGGCGTACTCGTGTTTGACCTCGCCAAGGATACGCACCCCCAGGCCCGGACCGGGGAAGGGATGCCGATAAACCATCGGATGCGGCAGCCCCAGTTCCTCGCCGATCGCCCGTACCTCGTCCTTGAACAGTTCGCGCAACGGTTCGAGCAGTTTCAGTTTCATATGCTCGGGCAGCCCGCCGACGTTGTGATGGCTCTTGATATTGTGAGCTTTGCCGGTCTTGGCGCCGGCCGATTCGATGACGTCGGGATAGATGGTCCCTTGGGCAAGCCAGGTGGCATCGTCGATTTTAGACGATTCTTCCTCGAAAATTTCGACGAACAGGTTGCCGATGATCTTGCGTTTGCGCTCAGGATCCTCAACCCCGGCCAATGCCGACAAAAAACGCTCCTCGGCGTTGACCCGGATGACATTGACCCCCATGTTCTGGGCAAAGGTGCGCATGACCTGATCACCCTCGTCGAGTCGCAAAAGGCCGTTATCGACAAACACGCAGACGAGCTGGTCGCCGATGGCCCGCTGGATCAAAGCGGCTGCCACCGAAGAATCGACACCGCCGGATAAACCGAGGATCACGCGCTCGCTGCCAACCTGCTCGCGAATGCGGGCGACCGCATCCTCGATAATCTGCCCCGGCGTCCATTGACCGGTGCATCCGCAAATACTGCGTACGAAGGTATCGAGCAGCTGCTCACCCCGCGGAGTGTGGTTAACCTCGGGATGAAATTGCACGCCGTAAAGATTGCGCGCAACATTCTGGATCGCGCATACCGGTGCATTATCACTGAAGCCAACCACCTCAAAACCCTCCGGCACCTGCTCGACATGGTCGCCGTGGCTCATCCACACCGGGCTTTTGCCCTCGACGAAAAACTCGTCGAACAACGGCCCGGGAGAACCGCTTGCCAACAGGGTCGCATGCCCATACTCCCGCTTGCCGGCGGGCACCACCTTACCGCCAAAATGGAGCGACATGAGCTGCATGCCGTAGCAGATACCCAATACAGGAACCCCCATATCGAACAGAGCTTCCGCAACCGCAGGCGCGCCCTCTTCGTATACCGACTTGGGACCACCGGAAAGGATAATACCCTTGGGACCGAAAGCGCGAATGGCCTCCATGTCCATGTCGAAAGGGTGCAATTCGCAATAGACATGAGCCTCGCGTACGCGACGGGCAATCAGTTGGGTGTATTGGGAACCGAAGTCGAGAATCAGTATCTTTTCGCCGTGGATATCCTGGGACATGGGTACTCCGTTAAGCAAGGGATATTTAATCGGGTTAGCGGCAAATCAAAAACAATTACATAAACAGGGATGAAGGAGATGAACGGGATAAAGACCATAATCCAAATCCCCTGTATCCCCTTCATCCCTG
>DKEW01000041.1 GCA_002452265.1 Pelobacter sp. UBA6812
CCACCATCTTCATGGCCCAGGACCGTACCAACGTCGAGGAAGCCTTCCCCGGGGATATCATCGGTATCCACAATCACGGCACCATCAAAATCGGAGATACCTTTACCGACAAAGAGCCGCTCAAGTTTACCGGGATTCCCAGCTTTGCTCCGGAACACTTTCGCCGCGTGCGGTTGAAAAACCCCCTCAAGAGCAAACAGTTGGAAAAAGGTTTGTTCCAGTTGGCCGAAGAAGGCGCGGTGCAGCTGTTCCGGCCGCTGTACAACACCGACTATATTCTGGGAGCGGTGGGGGTGTTGCAGTTCGACGTGATCATGTCGCGGCTTAAAACCGAATACAGCGTCGAAGCTGTTTATGAAGGGGTGGAATATGCCACCGCGCGCTGGGTGGAATGCAACGACCGCAAGGTCATGGAAGATTTCGAGAAGAAAAGCCAGATCAATCTGGCCTATGACGCGGAAGGTAATCTGGCCTATCTGGCTTCAAGCGAATGGCGTCTCGGGCACACCATGGAGCAATGGCCCCAGGTGATATTCCATAAGACCCGGGAGCATAATTGACGGATGTCACCAATAAAAGTTTAAAATTTCAAGATTGAGAAATCCATATCGGTAAGATCCAGCCCCTCAGGAATCCCTGGGGGGCTGTTTTGTTTCCAGTTCAGCAACTTTGGTGAGGAACGTAGTCATGGAGCCCGTCATGCGTTCAATCAGTATCGTCCAGTGCCGCAGATATTCCTCGCCGGCGGGCGTCAGTCGGTAGAGACGACGGGCCGGCCCGGCGCCGGAAATGTCCCAGTCGCTGGTGACATAGGCAGACGCTTCCATTTGGCGCAGGGTACGATACAAAGCACCGCGATCAATGATGGTTTCGCCGATGGCGTGATCCGGTAGTTCGCCAGCCAACTGGTAACCGTGAGCCTGCCCGAGTTTTTTCAACAGGTAAAGCACCACCGGTTCGATGAACCGGGGCAGATTGCCGAAACCGCCTCCTTGGGGCGGCCCCCAGCCGTGACGACAGGGTCCTTTTCCTCGGGGCATAGATGATCCTTTCCGTGAGCCTGATGTCTTTCTGGCAAGAGAGTTTGTCCGTCCTGCACGCCATCTATCGGTGTGGCGTGCACCGTGCAGCGTTTCATCTTATCGCATCCTGTACCATCCAGGTTATAACCACCTCTTTTTCACAGGATGGTTAACGATTTCCTGAGTTTTGGAGGTTAGCCGAATGGGATAGCAATTGCAAGTCAGGCCGCGCGGGTATATCCCCTGAAAAGAAACAAATTCCTTCCCTTGAGTTTGGTTGGAAAGCCTCCGACCAAGCAATTTCCGCAATATTTGCTCAAAGATAAAAAATAGAAACAGCCGATACGGAGACATTTTCCTTTGAAGAGTGAGAAGGCAGTATCCCTCTTTTGGGGGATAGTAAGATTTTCAAATATGAGTATTCTAACGACTTGCTTTTTTCAAGGCATTTATGCGCAATGGAAAGTCAATATTATCAGGAGCAAGGGAGGATATGTAGTTGAAAATTCAATCAATTCAGATGAAAATTACGCTTTTCGCCGGTCTCTGCCTGTTTCTTACGGCTGGGGCCATTGTCTTCAATTCAGCGATAACACTTCGCAACCAGTCCATGAGAGCTGCTGAAAACAATGCCCTGGCTGTTGCGCAAAAATATAGTGGGGAAATCCTCTCCATGCTGGAAGATGCGCACTCTTTTACCCATGGCCTGGCAAGCATACTTGGCGCGACCAAAAATCGGGCGATGCCGATTCAGTTGGAGCGTGTCGAAGCCCAGGCGATGTTGCGGGAGGCTTTTTTGCAGAACCCGCAATTTTTTGGTGGAGGTACGGCATGGGAGCCTAATGCTTTCGATGGCAAGGACGCAGCGTTTGCGGCAGATGGGACCTATGATGCCTCCGGGCGGATGATCTCTTACTGGTATCAGGATGGTGCCAATGGCGTTAATTATGACATTCTGGTGGATTACGACAACGAAACCGTAGGGGACTGGTATTTCTTACCGAAAAAATTAGGCCATGAGACCCTTTCGGAGCCTTATTCCTACCCGGTTAACGGTGTCGATGTGCTGATGGCCACCGTTGCCTCGCCCATCATGGTGGATGGAACCTTTTATGGTGTGACAACCGCGGATTTTACCCTTGAATTCCTTCAGAAATTGGCGGATGACAACAAGGTCTTCAACTGTGCCGGGAAAACCGCCATTATTACCAATGGTGGGACCGTGGCCGGCATGACCGGCAGCCCTGAAGCAGGTGGTAAGCCTTGGGCTGAAATCGATGCCATCGGGGCTGCCTATTCTACACGGTTGAGCAAAGGCGAAACGGTTCTTGATTGGAGCAAGCGCGGACTGGAAGTTTTCGTGCCTCTGAATCTTGGAAAGACCGGCACCCCCTGGTGGGTGCATATCATGGTTCCCCGGCAGGTCGCGCTGGCCGAGGTAGCGGCTGTCATGTGGCGACAAATCGGAATCGGCGTAATATGCATAATCCTTGCGTTGGTGCTGCTCTCGGTGATTGCACGGGGGTTGGCCCGACCGATCAGGCAAGGTGCGCAGATGGCCAGAGAGATTGCTCGCGGTGACTTGTCACAGAGGCTGCATTTGAAACAGGAAGATGAAGTTGGTGTGCTCGCCGCGGCCTTGAATGACATGGCTATCTCCCTGCAGCAGAAAGCCGATCTGACAGAGGAAATTTCCCGGGGTAACCTGAGCCTTGAAGTACCCCTGGCATCCGATAAGGATCAGTTGGGTAGTGCCTTGCAACGCATGACCGAAAATCTGAATGCTCTTTTGAGTCAGGTTCGCGCGACCGGTGAGGAAATTCTAAATGGGACAACACAGATTTCCGATGCCAGTCAATCGCTTTCGCAAGGGGCGACCCAGTCTGCTGCATCCATGGAGGAAATCTCCGCGTCGATGACTCAGCTGACCTCCCAGACCAAAAACAATGCGGATCATGCCGAGCAAGCCCGAGGATTGTCCTTGAGTAGTAAACAGGGGGCTGAGCAAGGTAATCGGCTTATGCTCGAAATGGTTAATGCGATGGCTGAAATCGAGCATTCCGGAACAAATATTTCGAAAATCATCAAGGTAATAGATGATATTGCCTTTCAGACTAATCTGTTGGCCCTGAATGCCGCTGTCGAAGCAGCCCGTGCGGGTCAGCACGGCAAGGGGTTTGCCGTTGTTGCCGAAGAAGTTCGCAACCTTGCGGCGCGCAGTGCCAAAGCTGCCCACGAAACGTCGGATCTCATCGAAAACTCCGTGCTTAAAACCCATAATGGTACGGAACTCGCGCGCAAGACAGCGGGTGCTCTAAGCGAAATCGTGGCTGCCACGACTACTGTATCCGACTTGGTGGCTGAGATTTCCGCGGCATCGAAAGAACAGGCATCCGGTATTCATGAAATCAATCAGGGACTGGGGCAGATCGAGGCCGTCACGCAGCAAAATACGGCCAATGCTGAAGAAACCGCGGCTTCTACCGAAGAGCTTTCAGCTCAAGTCGCTCAGCTCAATCATATGTTGGAAACTTTCACACTAAAAGATAGTGCAGCCAGTGCTTGTTACAAAGTTGCAGCAGGGGAAACTCAGCCAGTCTTGCCAGCATTTTGATATAACCTCGCCATTCTGAGAGGGACTTTCCCTCTTGGATAGCTTAGAAGCACTTGAGAATTTTTTTAAAACAGGGCCATTTCGTAAGAAGTGGCCCTGTTGGCATATGCAGGGCAGCGCCAAGAAAAATATGGGAAGAAATTCCCTGTTTTTGATATGTTCTCATGCTGTAGAATGTGCTCTGCTGAAATGTGCTCTGCTGAAATGTGCTCTGCTGAAATGTGCTCTGCTGAAATGTGCTCTGCTGAAATGTGCTCTGCTGAAATGTGCCTGAAGGCTTGATTCACGGTTGAGACCGACGAGTTTCCGTTGAGGCACGTACCCTGACTTTATTTGGAAGACATGGGAGATCTGAACGATGGCCAGAACGACCGGTTTGCGCATGCGCAAAATTCGTATTAAAGATGCCCTGCAGGCCCGGCAGGCGGTGTCCGAGTTATGCATCTGTGGCTGGGCGCGTACCGTGCGGCGCGGCAAGGATGTGGCGTTTATCGCATTGAACGACGGTTCCTGCCTGGCCAATTTGCAGGTGGTGCTTACCCCGGAACTGGCGTGTTTTGAAACCGTATCGCGCTGTGGCACCGGTGCCGCCTTGGCGGTCGAAGGTGACCTGGTTGCTTCGCCGGCCGCCGGCCAGGCCTGGGAACTGCATGCCCGCCATGTCAAAATCCTTGGCGATACCGATGGTGCTTACCCTCTGCAGAAGAAACGTCACAGCTTTGAGTTTCTGCGTTCCATCGCCCATCTTCGTCCTCGCGCCAATGCCTTTGGCGCGGTGTTTCGCATGCGTAGCGCGTTGTCCTTTGCCATCCACCGGTTTTTCCGGGAGCGTGGCTTCCTGTATGTGCATACGCCGATTATTACCGCCAATGACTGCGAAGGGGCGGGAGAAATGTTCCGGGTCAGCACCCTCTCGGCGGAGCGGCCGCCCATGCAGGATGGGGCGATCGACTGGCGGCAGGACTTTTTCGGAGAAAAAACCGGACTGACGGTCAGCGGCCAGTTGCAGGGGGAGCTGTTCGCGACAGCTTTTTCCGATATTTATACCTTTGGTCCGACCTTTCGGGCCGAGAATTCCCATACCAGTCGGCATGCTGCCGAATTCTGGATGATCGAACCGGAAATGGCGTTTGCGGACCTGGCTGACGATTGCGCCCTGGCAGAAGAGTTTCTGCGCTACCTGGTGTGTTTTGCCTTGAACGAATGTGCCGAAGACCTGGCCTTTTTCAACGAACGCATCGAACCGGGGCTGATCGACAAGCTTGAAAAGCTCGCCAAAGCCGAGTTTTCCTCCATGACCTACAGCGAAGCCGTCGCGCGTCTGCAGCAGGCCACGGTCGATTTTGAATATCCTGTAAGCTGGGGGGCGGATCTGCAGTCGGAACATGAGCGCTACCTCACCGAACAGGTGGTTGGCGGCCCTCTGTTCGTGACCGATTACCCGGCCGAGATCAAGGCTTTTTACATGCGCCTGANNCCATGGATCTGCTGGTGCCACGGGTTGGCGAAATCATCGGCGGCAGCCAGCGCGAAGAGCGGCTGGATGTACTGCAGAACAAGATGCGCCAGGTCGGTATCGACCCCCAGCACCTGGATTGGTATCTCGATACCCGCCGTTGGGGCAGTTGCCCCCATGCCGGGTTTGGTCTCGGTTTCGAGCGATTGTTGATGTATGTAACCGGCATGGAAAACATCCGCGATGTGATTCCGTTTCCGCGCACCCCTGGAAATGCGCGATTCTAAAAGGCAAACGGCAAGCTGTAAGCAGCAAGCTGTAAGCTGTAAGCTGTAANNCTGGGAGCTGGGAGCTGGGAGCTGATAGCTGATAGCTGATAGCTGATAGCTGATAGCTGATAGCTGATAGAGCTGGGTTCAGTCAGGAGTAGATAGCGAAATGGTGGAATACAAGGTGGTGGAGACCAGTCTGGTGACGGACGAATCCCTGCAGGAGATTTTGAACGAATGGACCTCTCGCGGGTGGCAATATGATGGCATGCAGTTCGCTATGCGCGAAGCCAGCAAGCGTCCGGCCATGGCTTTTGTGCTTTTTACCCGCGCGGCAGAAAAACAGGCCTGAGACGTCAGTCGTCCCAATTCTCCTCGTCGCGATAGATGATAGTTTTTTTGGGATCCGAAGATGGAGACGCGCCGCAGAATTCGCATACCGGCACCACCGGTTCGTCTTCCTGGATTTCGTCGTAGGTCAGTTCAATCGGTTCGCCGGTGCAGGTGCAGTACCATTTGCGATAGACGGTCATGGTGGCTCCTTGGCAACATGGACTTTATGTATCCGACCTGATAATTCGATCCTTATTACATCATACCTTTTAAAGTGGCAGGTGGCAAAGGGTGCTGAGTGCTGAGGCGATCTGGTGGGGTTCGATTATCTCAGCACTCAACACTTGTTACTCTGCACTCGCTTTTAATACGTCAAACCCGTTTTTTTGCGCACCTTGCGCAGGATTTTGGAGGCTGCGTAGCGGGCTTTCTGAGCGCCCTCGGCGAGAATGCCGCGCAGATGATCCTTGTCCGCCAGCAGTTCTTCGCGGCGCAGGGTAAAGGGGGCGAAAAAGTCGCGAACCGTTTCGAACAGTTCTTGTTTGACCTCGCCGTAGCCGAGCCCCCCGGCCAGGTAACGCTGGCGCAGGGCTTGCTCCTGTTGTTTATCCAGAAACAGCCGGTAGATCTGGAAGACGTTACAGGTGTCCGGGTTTTTCGGATCCTCAACCGGGGTGGGGTCGGTGACGATGCGCATCACCTGCTTGCGCAGGGCTTTTTCGTCGAGGAACAGATCGATGGTGTTTTTGTAGCTCTTGCTCATCTTCTGGCCGTCGAGACCGGGGATGGTGGCGACGTCATCATCGATATCCGGCTCGGGGACTACCAGAACTTCGCCATATTCGTTGTTGAATTTGATGGCGATGTCGCGGGCGACTTCCAGATGTTGTTTCTGATCCTTGCCGACCGGTACCAGCTCTCCCCCGTATAGCAGAATGTCGGCAGCCATCAGCACCGGATAGGCGAACAGACCGTGGTTGGGCGCAATGCCCTTGGCGACTTTGTCCTTGTAGCTGTGGCAGCGTTCCAGCAGGCCCATAGGGGTGAAGTTGGACAGGGCCCAGGTCAGTTCCTGCACTTCCGGTACGTCGGATTGTACCCAGAATACGCTTTTTTCCGGATCGAGACCCAGCGCCAGGAAGTTGGCGGCGGCTTCCAGAGTGCCTTTGGCCAGCGCCTTGCCGTCCGGTACGCTGGTCATGGCGTGGTAGTTGGCAATGAAGCAGAACAACTCATGATGTTCCTGATAGTCGATCATTTTCTTCATCATGCCGAAATAATTGCCCAGGTGCAAAGAACCGGAAGGCTGGATGCCTGAAAGAACGCGCATGGGTGGTACCTCGTTGGTTGGGGTAAGCATAAAAAAAGCCGCGGTCAAATGGCCGCGGCTTTCGTTTGTTTATCCATCCGCGGACCGGCAGGTCCGCGACGCTCATTACCGAAGGCAGGCGCACGAACCGATAAAAGATGCGGTCCAGCGCCACCAACGGCGATCGGTCAGATTGTGATGGAAAATCATAGTATTCATAGTGCAGTAAAACTAGCAGCTTGCCGCCATGGCGTCAATGCTCAAAATTACTTGCCGGGCTGCGAGGCACCCATCGCTGTGGCCAGTTGCAGCAACTGGGACAATTCGATGCCACTGTCCTTAAGGATCCCCATAAACACCGGGAACATCTGCAGCAAGAAGCTGCTGTCCTGCATGGCGTCTTTGGCCAGGCCCGGCAGCGCATCCAGAATAAAGGCCTTTTTATCTTCCGGGCTCAGGGTGAATGCGGCTTGCTTCAATTCTTCAACTGTCATGTGCGGCAATACTCCTTAAGGGTAAATTATAGCTGGGGTGGATTCAAAAAAACGCGTAAATTCAATTATCCGAAAGCCACTTTGTAAACATCCTGATAATCGCGGGCAAAATGAACGCTCAGGTCGGCCTGCAAATGGTCTGGCAGTTCCTCAAAGTCCTTTCGGTTAGCTTCCGGCAAGATCACGGTGGTAATGCCGATGCGTTTTACGGCAAGGATCTTTTCCTTGACGCCGCCGATGGGCAGCACCTTGCCGGTCAGGGTCAGTTCCCCGGTCATGCCGAGTTTTTTGATCACCGGTTTTCCGGAAATCATGGACAGCAGCGCGGTCGCCATGGTGACGCCCGCCGACGGACCGTCTTTGGGCGTGGCACCGGCCGGTACGTGCAAATGCACAAAGTGCTTGTCGAAAAACTCCGGGTCGATGCCGTAATCCTCAAGGTGAGCCATGACATAGGAATAGGCGATTTCCGAGCTTTCGACCATGACCTTGCCGAGTTGGCCGGTCTGCTTGAATCCCTTGCCTTTGCTGGGCATGGCGGTCGCTTCGATCTGCAGGGTGGCGCCGCCCATGCTGGTCCAGGCCAGCCCGGTGACGACGCCCGGCACATCCTCGAAAACCTCATCTTCGGTAAAGATGGGTTTGCCTAGGATGGTAGCCACGTCCTTTTTGCCGACGGTGATTTTTTCGGCAAGCCCCTGCGTAATTTCCATGGCGGCGTGGCGCATGATTTTCTTGATGCGGTTTTCCAGGTTACGCACCCCTGCCTCGCGGGCATAACCGTCAATGATGGCGTGCAGAGCATCCTTGCGGATCACCACCTGGCCCTTTTGCAGTCCGTGGTTTTCTAACGCCTTGGGGATCAGGTAACGGCGGGCGATCTCCATCTTTTCTTCGAGGATGTAACCGGCCAGGCGGATGATCTCCATACGGTCGAGCAGCGGCGCC
>DKEW01000087.1 GCA_002452265.1 Pelobacter sp. UBA6812
GCCTTGAGGTAGTAGGCGTCGTAGTAACCCGACGACAATGCATAGGTGCCAAGCATGATGCGCCGTTTGACCTCGGGACCGAATCCCGCGGCCCGGCTTTGATTGTACATGTCGATCAGCCCGCGGCCCTGATCCACCCGTTGGCCGTAGCGGACCCCGTCATACCGGGCCAGATTGCTGGAAGCCTCGGCGGTGGCGATGAGGTAGTAGCAGGCCACGGCGTATTCTGTGTGCGGCAGGGAAACCTCCACCGGTTCGGCACCGAGGTCGCGCAAGGTGGCGATGGCGGTGTCGATGGCTTGCTGGATGTCGGGATCGAGCCCCTTGATGAAGTACTCTTTGGGTAATCCGATCCTGAGCCCTTTGATCCCTTGTTTAAGGCTTGCCTGGTAGTCGGGCACCGGCAGATTGATGGAGGTTGAATCGGCAGGGTCATAGCCGGCGGTGGCACCGAGCATGATGGCGCAATCCTTTACGTCGCGGGTCAAAGGACCGACCTGGTCGAGGGAGGAGGCATAGGCGATGACACCGTAGCGTGAGACGCGCCCGTAGGTCGGTTTGAGACCGACCACACCGCAGTGAGAGGCCGGCTGGCGGATCGATCCGCCGGTGTCGGTGCCGAGAGTGGCTACCGCTTGACGCGCCGCTACGCAGGCTGCCGAACCACCCGAAGAGCCGCCGGGTACGCAGTCGCGGTTCCAGGGGTTTTTGACCGGCCCGAAAGCGCTGTTTTCGTTGGAACTGCCCATGGCGAATTCGTCCATGTTCAATTTTCCGAGTAAAACGGCGCCCTGCGCCTTTAATTTGCTCACGGCGGTGCCGTCATAAGGCGGAACGAAGTTGCCGAGGATTTTCGAAGCGCAGGTGGTGCGGACTCCCTCGGTGATAAAAATATCTTTCAGCGCCAGGGGGATGCCGGTCAGCGCGTCGGCCTGCCCTGCGGACAAACGTGCATCGGCTGCGTCGGCATCCTTGAGGGCTGCTTCTTCGCAGGTGGTGATAAAGGCGCCGATATGTTTGTCGGTTTCGGCAATACGCGTCAGAAAAGCCTCAGTAAGCTCGCGGGATGAGGTTTCCCGGTTTTTCAGCAGCGTTTGTAATTCGTGAATAGTCAAATCCGTTAGTGCCATGTGGCTCTCCTGTAACTTTACAAGGCGTTCAGACGACGCCAAAAGACTGAGTGGTGCGTCAGTGTTCCTGGCTTGCGCTGGTCACCTGATCGGAATTCATTCGATGACCTTCGGGACGACAAAACAGCTGTCGGATGCTTCCGGAGCATTCTGCAGAGCTTTATCCGTACCGATGGATGTTCCGACGACATCTGCGCGAAACGCGTTTTCCACCGGGACTGCATGCGCCGTGGGGATAATGTGGTCGGTGTCCAGTTCGTCAAGTTTTTCCACGTAGCCGAGTATGGCATCCATGTCGACTGTCAGGGTATCCAGTTCCGTATCTGACAGAGCCAAACGCGCCAGTCGCGCAACATGCTCAACCTGTTCCCTGTTTATCTTCATCGGTCAACCTCCGTATAAATGGTGTCGCATTTTCACAAACCGTCAAACTAGCATGGAAAAGAGGCGGTTTTCAAGTTTTAACCCGGGTTTTCCCGGATGGTTTTTTGCGAGCCTGGTGATATGGAGTTCAGAGTCACTTTTGAGGGTAGTTTTGACAAATCGGCGCCATTTTTTGACACTGACGTCTGTATGAGCGGAGACAGGAGGTAATGAACCATTCGTTTATAGCAACTATCGGGTGTTGCCTTCTGGAACGGGTCAAGATGGAGCAAAAGTTGCATGCTTTACATAAGAGGTAGATCCTTAGCAGGAAAGTAAAGAATGTACCGCAAAAGGATAATTGCATTATGAAAAAACGCTTACGTTTTGGTGAGATTTTGCTCGAGATGGGAGTTATTTCCGAGTCCGATTTGAATCGGGCTTTGGCGCGACAGAAAATCACCCGGCAGCCATTGGGGCAAATTTTTGAGCATCTTGGAATTATCTGTGACAAGGATATTCTGCGTATTTTAGCTCGCCAGTTCCAAATGAAGAAAATTGAGCAGATCCGGCGACCTGTGCAGTTCGAGTCTCTCGCCAAAAAGGTTGATAGTCGCATGGCGCTGGAAAAAAAGATTTTTCCCCTCGGGGTTAAAGATAAAATCCTTTACCTGGCTATTTGTAACCCCCTGGATCTGGCCACCTTGGACTCTGTCGCCTTTCGAACCGGTCTGCGCACTGTGCCGGTACTTGCGACACCTGCCGAGATTGATCGGGCCACGCGGATATTCTACTTGGAAGAAGCTGATCCGCGTGGAAGCGAATTTCGCACCATCCTGGTGGTCGACGATCAGGAAACCTATTGCAAAGCTATTTGCGCCAAGTTGCAACAAGGTGGATACCGAACCCTGGAGGCAGATAATGGTGCCGACGCCCTGAAGTTGGTTCTGGCCAAAATGCCTCATCTCATCGTTATGGAGACTGCCTTGCAAGGGATGATGAGCGGTAAGGATGTTTTTCGCACTTTACAGACCAATTGCCGGTCCCGGCAAATTCCCGTAATCGGAATGTCAACGCGAGCTTACCCCGAAGAAGAAGCGATGCTTCTGGATATGGGGTATTTCGATTTTATTGCCAAACCGTTGAATTTTACACGTTTACTTGCCCGAGTTCGACGGGCATTGACCTTTGTCTACGATAATGCCCATGTCGTTCAAAAGCCGACGAGTACCATTGCATGGACCGAAGACAGCCCGGGGAAGGATTCTCTGGGCAGTATCGTGCAGAGCCTTTGATGGTGGCATAAACCGAAACCTGCACAGCGGGACATTTTTAAGTAAAACATGTGCTTTCCCAAAAAATATTACGCAGCGTGTAAACCTCTCTGCAAAAGTTTCGTCTCATACAAAAAAGAAATGATCAGGCCTTCTAATAATTAGAGTTTGCTTTTTACCTGCGGCGTGCTAAAAATAGGTTGCTTGTAAACATCCAATCGGCATGGCCGATATCACAATTTATTCCTGGAAGGAGTAGGTGATGAAAAAATTTCTGATTGTTGTTGCAGTGGTGTCTCTGATGGCGGCTGGTTGTGCCCAACCCATGACAAAGACCCAAAAAGGTGTGGCCATTGGCGCCGGCACAGGGGCTGCCGTTGGCGCAGGGCTGGGTCAGTTGATCGGCGGTGATACGGAGGGGACTCTCATCGGTGCCGGTATCGGTGCTGCCCTGGGCGGCACGGCCGGTGGTTTTTTCGCCAATTACATGGAAAAACAGGAAATGGCCATGCGTCAGCAACTCGCCGGGGTGGAAGGTGCCAGCATTCAGCGCGATGCCGATGTTCTGGCGGTTACTTTCAAGTCCGATGTTCTGTTCGATGTTAACTCATCCACGGTTAAACCCGGAGGTTATGATGAGTTGCAGCGGGTGGCTGGCGTTCTTAATAACTACCCCCAGACCACGATCCAGATCGCCGGGCATACCGACAGCTCCGGCAGTGAACAGTACAATATGCAGCTTTCCCAACAACGTGCCAATTCGGTAAAGAACGCGCTGGTCGGTTATGGGGTGGCACCTGCCCGCCTGATGACCATCGGATATGGCGAGAGCAAGCCTATCGCCAGCAATGCCACCGAGGCGGGCCGCCAGATGAACCGTCGTGTAGCCATAACCATTACACCGAACCAACAGCAGACAACGCAGCCATACTGATAATCCAGGCCCTGACGAAAAACGCCCGCCCGGCTCATGCCAGGCGGGCGTTTTTATTTGATGGTTGTGGCATAATACGTATGCTATATGCACCTTTTCAAAACAGGCGCTTGACCATAGCTGGATATGTCCTTTAATTTAGGATACATACTGATGGTTGGCTCCCTTATGGCCAATTGCTGCTGGTTGCCCTTGAAATGTGAGGAGATGTTGAATGCTCAGTGAATATTTACAGCATGTTGATGATCGTGCGGCGATGGGGATTCCGCCTCTGCCACTGTCTGCGGAGCAGACTGAGGAATTATGCCGTTTGCTGTCCGCTCCCCCAGTGGGCCGCGAGGCATTGTTGGTCGACCTTGTGACAAATCGCGTTGCCCCTGGAGTGGATCCGGCGGCACAGGTCAAGGCGGAGTATCTCGGCCGCATTGTCCGGGGCGGGGTCCAAAGTCCGCTCATCGATAAGACCACTGCGGTTGAGTTGCTGGGCGCGATGCTGGGGGGCTACAATATCGCCCCCTTGCTGGATGCTTTGGGTGATTCTTCCCTGGCGCCGATTGCGGCAAAGGCTTTGAGTGGGCTGACTCTGGTGTACGATGCCTTTGACGAGGTGCTGGCGCTGTCGAAACAAAATCCGTTTGCCCGCCAGATCATCGAAAATTGGGCCGAAGCCGGCTGGTTTAAAACACGGCCGCAGATGCCTGAAAGCATCCGGGTCAAAATTTTCCGAGTTGATGGTGAGATCAATACCGACGACTTTTCACCGGCGAGCGATGCCTGGAGCCGTCCCGATATTCCGTTGCATGCCTTGAGTATGGGGACCAGTCGCTTCCCCGGCGGTCTCCAGACGATCGCGGCCTGGCGCGGAGCCGGCCATCAGGTGGCGTTTGTCGGTGATGTGGTTGGTACCGGTTCTTCGCGTAAATCAGCGTGCAATAGTTTACTTTGGCACATTGGTGATGATATTCCCGGGGTGCCCAACAAACGTCGTGGTGGGGTAATCATCGGCGGCGCTATTGCACCGATTTTTTTCAACACCGCGCAGGATTCCGGTGCCTTGCCGATTCGTGCCGAAGTTGACAAGCTTGAGCATGGCGACGAAGTCACTATCGAACCCCTAACCGGGCGTATCCTTGACGATGCCGGTCGCGTGCTGACCACTTTCGAACTGGAGCCCAATACGCTGCCTGATGAATACCGAGCCGGTGGCAGGATTCCTCTTATTATCGGTCGGGCCTTGACGGATCGGGCACGGCAGGCCCTGCACAAGGAACCTGCGAAATTTTTTACTCTGCCGAACAATCCGGTACCTTTACCTGATCAGAAATATACCCTGGCACAAAAACTGGTAGGCAAAGCTTGCGGCCTGCCCGGGGTTTTGCCCGGAACCGCCTGCGAGCCGCGCATGACCACCGTTGGTTCACAGGATACTACCGGTCCAATGACTGCCGATGAGTTGAAAGAACTGGCTTGTCTTAAATTTCAGACGCCCCTGTTCATGCAGTCCTTCTGCCATACTTCGGCCTATCCGAAACCCTCGGATGTTAAAATGCATCACACTCTGCCGAAGTTCATGGCACAGCGTGGCGGTGTTGCCTTGCATCCTGGCGACGGGGTGATTCATAGCTGGTTGAATCGCCTGTTGTTACCGGATACGGTCGGTACCGGTGGCGATTCCCATACGCGCTTTCCCATGGGCATCTCCTTCCCGGCCGGTTCCGGGTTGGTGGCCTTTGCCGGGGCGCTCGGATTTATGCCGCTGGATATGCCGGAGTCGGTTCTGGTGCGCTTTAAGGGCGCTTTGCAGCCAGGCATTACTTTGCGCGATGTGGTTAATGCCATCCCTTATACGGCGATCAGCCAAGGGCTTTTGACGGTTCCCAAAAAAAACAAAAAAAACATCTTCAACGGGCGCATTCTGGAGATGGAGGGACTTGAGGCTCTGACTGTCGAGCAGGCTTTCGAATTAACCTGCGCTGCGGCCGAGCGCAGTGCGGCGGCAGGCTGCATTCAGCTATCTGAAGAGAAGGTGGCAGCTTTTTTGCGCTCCAACGTGGCACTGATGAGAAGCATGATCGCCGACGGTTATGAAGCGGCGGAAACCCTGCAAAAACGTATTGAGGCTGTTGAAGAGTGGTTGGAAAATCCCAGCTTGCTGCGGGCCGATCCCCATGCACACTATGCAGCCGTTATCGAAGTCGATCTGGATGAGTTGAAGGAGCCCCTGGTCTGCTGTCCCAACGATCCGGATGACGTACGTCCGTTGTCAGAGATTGCCGGTGAGACCATTGAGGATGTTTTTATCGGTTCCTGCATGTCCAATATCGGCCATTTTCGGGCCGCGGCGGCCATCTGGAAAGGTCGTCCTTTCAATGCCCTGGTGCGAACCTGGATCTGTCCGCCGACCCGCATGGACAATCAACAACTCAAGGAAGAAGCGTTGTTTGCTACCTTCAGTGCCATCGGCGCACGTATTGAAATCCCCGGTTGTTCTCTGTGCATGGGCAACCAGGCACGCGTTCCGGCCAAAGCACAGGTTTTTTCCACCTCGACCCGCAATTTCGATAATAGGCTCGGCGATGGCGCCCAGGTTTATCTTGGCTCTGCGGAGGTTGCGGCCATCATCAGCACCCTTGGTCGGATTCCCACACCGGAGGAGTATTTCTCCATTTATCAGGACCGGGTAGCTCCCCACATCGAAGAGTTGTACCGATATCTGCAGTTCGATGAAATGCCATCTTATCTGTAGCCCGAAGCATCAAAGGCCGCTTTCGTTAAGGAAGGCGGCCTTTGATCTTTTATGTGGGATTTTCAAAATCGTGCTAGGAGCCTGTTGCAAACATGGCCTGCCACTGATCAAAAACTTCCAGCTTTTCTTTGCCGAAACGCACTAATGAATTTCGCACCTGCTCTACCGTGCGCTCAAGGCCATCCTTGGCCGGGTCCTTGGAAAAAAACAGGTCGGCGTAGGCGACAATCCTCTCTTCAACAGTTGTAGGCAGCATGTCACGCTCAGGCAAAGGTAGTTTTTGTCGGAGGATCTCGGCGCTCGTAAGGCCTACCCCGATATGGCGCTCGCATACCAGGGCATGGCGTGGCAGGCCTTCGGCCTCAAGCAGTTCGCGCCCTTTGAGTCCGTGGCATAAATACGGCAGGTCGCCGAAGCACCCCAGCGCAGCAGCGTTGGTAAAGCAAATACCGATGTCGTGCAGAAGCGCTGCTTCGCTGACAAAGGGCACATCCACCGTCCCAGCCGGCAGCGTTTGGGCTATGGCGGTGGCCTTGGTGGCCACATTTATACTGTGTGCCAGCAGAATACGGTGCGCATCGCTGCCGGGAGTGTAATATTTATCCAGGAGGGCTATGGCGTTGAGCATGTTTTATTCCCTTTTTTGATATGTCCGCGCGTATTTTACCCCACAAACAACCACGAGCGCCAGTGATAATGGCTGGGATTCTGTCGGGAAGGAGAAGGCCATGCCGGAGCAGCAGGTCAAGCTTGAAGGACATTTCATCGATCAACAGATTCTCTCGCAGGTACTCGATACCGTCGATCGCCTGGGTGGTCGTTACGAAATCGTCACCTTGACCATCGGACGGACTCGCAGGGATGAAAGTACCGGTTTGCTTAATATCGGGGCTCCGGATGATGCCACTCTTCAATCCATTCTGCGTGCCCTGGCGCGACTGGGCGCCGAACCTGTGGTGCCGCTGCCGGTGCAATGCGAAGCGGCTCCGGCGGACGGGGTGTTGCCGGACCATTTTTATGCCACCACCAACCTGCCAACGGAGGTGCTGATCAACGGCCGGTGGCTGCCGGTGTCCGGGGTTGAGATGGATTTGGCCATTGCGGTCGAAGGTGGCATGAATAAGGCCTGCACCGTACCCATGGCGGATGTCAGGGCTGGTCAGATGGTGGTCGTCGGGACGCAAGGGGTACGCGTGAGTTATCCGCCGCGGGACAACAACGATGCCGCTTTTCGATTTATGGCCAGCTCGGTTTCGGCCGAGAAACCCAAACGTCCATTGTTGCAGCGGATAGTGCAGGCCGCACGAAGGGTCAAGGCCGCCGGTGACAAGATTCTGTTGGTTGGCGGCCCTGCCATTATCCATACCGGTGCCGGGCCGGTGCTGGAACAACTTATTCGGGACGGTTGGGTAGACGTGTTGTTCGCCGGTAACGCATTGGCGGCCCATGACATCGAGTCGGCCCTTTACGGCACCTCCCTCGGCGTACCCGTCGGTGGGAATCCGCCGTGCCATGAAGGGCATGCCCACCACCTGTGGGCCATCAACCGCATCCGCAACACCGGCTCCATAGCCCGGGCGGTGGAGGCGGGGGTGCTGACCCGCGGTGTTATGCACGCTTGCGTAACCTGTTCCATTCCTTATGTGCTGGCGGGCTCCATTCGCGATGACGGCCCGTTGCCCGATGTCATCACCGATGTGCTTGCCGCCCAGCGTGCCATGCGCAGCCTTATCCCCGGCGTAGGCATGGCGATTATGGTTGGTACCACCTTGCATGCCATCGCCACCGGAAATCTGCTGCCAGCCAGGGTTGTCACGGTCTGCGTCGATGTCAACCCGGCGGTTGTGACCAAGCTGCAGGATCGTGGAAGTCACCAATCTCTTGGCATCGTTATGGACGCGGCATCGTTTCTTGAGCAATTGGCGGATGGGTTGGCCGAAAGCGAGTGCTGAGTGCTGAGTATTTATAGCTTATAGCTGACAACTGTTAACTGGAAGTTATGCAGCTTGCACCAGAAACCGCCGTGCTGCAATCGGCAGCAGCACAGCAAACACGGCCGCCAACAGTAAAAAGGCGCTGTTCATCCCCCATTTGTCGGCCACCATGCCGATCAAGGGGCCACTGGCGATGAAGCCGATTCGAAACGACAGGCTGTGCAGGGACAGGATGCTGGCGCGGTTGCGGCGGGCGCTGGCCTGCTGTAGTCGGTGGCGCATCATGGGGCCCTGCAAGCCGCGCATGGCCGTCAGTAGGTAATAAAATGCGAAGCTGCCCAGCCCGGCCGTCAAGCCCAAGCCGCTGTACGCGACCACGATCAGGGTGATAAAGAGTATTGTCATGCCGCGCAGGCCGAGGCTGGCCTGCAGCCGATGGCTGAGCAGCGAGCAGGCCGCGATGGTCAGATTGGCGCCGGCCCATACCGGACCGAACCAGACCAGCGGAACCTCGCACTGTTGCATGAAAGGCTGAATCATCCACACCGTATAAAACGAGGCCAGTCCGAGCAGGGTGCCGAAGATTATGGTGGTGCGTATGGCCGGATTGTCGCGCCAGGCGTAGCGACATACTCCCAGCGCCTCGGACAGGTGGGACTTGATAGCAGGTGTATGCTCCATGGGTAGTTCCCTCATGGTCAGGCAGATCCCCAGAGCCAGCAGCCAGACAACGATTTGCACGGCGAAGGGCATGAGCGGCGAGGTGGCATACATGACGCCGGCAAATAAAGCCCCGGCAGCTTCTCCGGTCTGCCCCCAACTGGTCATGCGTCCATCAAACCGTGCATAGTGTTCTTCGCGTTGACCTGTTTGCAGTGTTTCAAACAGTAGAGCGCTGTCGGAACCACTGATAAAGGCATAGCACACGCCGAGCAGCAGTTCCGCCACCAGCACGCTCGTAAAAGAATCTGCAAACAGGTAAAATATCCAGCCAGTAATTCCGAATAAGGAAGCCACAATCAGGGCGGCCCTGTAACCGAGTCGATCACTGAGGTAACCCGAAGGGTATTCCATCAGAACACTGGCGAGGGAAAACAATCCCTGCAAGATCAGAATATCCGTCAGGCTCAGGCCGATATGATCCTTCCAGAACAGCGTGATGATTGCCATGGGGAACAGGGTCATCTTCAGGAAAGAAAATACGTAGAGTTTAAAAATATTGCCTTTTATGCGGGCATTTGGCAGGGTCATTTATGGACTCGATTCTTGCAATTAATCGTTCTGACAGTATTTCCCGATACTGTAGCAGTTCGCGGTATGGATGCCTACCGACTGCTAAGGATTGGTCGGAAGATTCTTTACGTTGTCGCTACTTTGTACCTGTGGTATTTTGACTCGCTATGCCATGGTTCATTGAATTGCCTTTATATTGACGTTGCGGAGGAATAGGGTGGCCACCAAGTTCGGCTTACGCACCGAGATTATTCTCCATATGACTCTTTTGTTGGGGGCGGCACTTCTGTTTGGCGGCTTCCTGATCCTCAAACTGACCGAACGGGAGCTCGTGGATCAACGCGTCACAAGCTTGTCCTCCGCAGCGGAGATGGTTGGTAGTGCGTTGGGAGATATACTTGATACGGAGCAAAAACTCACCACGCTACAGCCGCGAATAGCCCGCCTGTTGCAACCTCTTTCATCTGGAATGACCACTACCGGTGTCTGGAAATGGTCGGCAAATACTCTTACGCCAGTTTACCTGCATGGCCCGGAAAAATCGGCTCTTGATTCCAAACAACAACTTGTGTCAGTTCGCTATGTCCCCGAACCGCATTTCGTCCTTTCCTATGCCAATACCTGGTTGTCCCTGGGGCGCATTTCTTCATCATATTATAAAGTAACGATGCCGTTATATAGCAAAGGCGGGTTTGTCGGTGTGCTGCAGATGCGTTTTCCCCTTGATGGTGTCGGGCATCGCGTTCGCACGTCCTTTAAAATCCTTGTTGTCTACGTATTTCTGTATGGAACGGTTCTGTTTCTTTTTGGGCTTTACCAGTTGAACCGTAATGTGTTGAGGCCTATCTGCAGCCTGATGGCTTCCACCCGCCAAGTGGCAGATGGCAATCTTGATGAAAAAGTAAGCGAGGAAGGACCTGCGGAAATCCACTCTCTGGCGACTTCTTTTAATCTTATGGTCGAAGCTTTGCGAAGCAGTCGGCAGCGTACGGATCAACATATTCGATCGTTGCAACAGGCTAACCAGGAACTGGAACAAACCCGAGATGAATTGCTGCGTTCGGAAAAAATGGCATCGATCGGTCATCTGGCAGCAGGTATGGCGCACGAAATAGGTAACCCCCTGGCTGCGGTGGTAGGTTATTTGGGGTTGCTTAAATCGGAGCTGTCGGATGGACGGCACCGTGATATTGTCGGTCACGCCGAGACGGAACTGGAACGTATTGATCAATTGGTACGCGATGTGCTGGATTATGCCAAGCCAGCTACTGACCAGGAGAAAAATCTCGATCCGGTGCAGATAGCGAGGCAAGCTATGACCATGCTCGATCGTCAGGGTGTATTTGATTCCGTAACGTTGGTAGACGATTTGCCTGCACAATTGCCGAGTGTTCGGATGGTGCCTCACCGATTGCTGCAGGTCTGTGTTAACCTTTTTGTCAATGCGCGCGATGCATCGCCTTCCATGGGGCAGATCCGCGTGTCCGGCGGTACAAGCGATAAGAGTGTCTGGTTGGCCATCGCTGATGATGGTCAAGGCATTACCGAAACGAATCTACGGTATATCTTTGATCCTTTCTATACTACCAAGGCCCCGGGCAAGGGGCGGGGGCTTGGTTTGGCTGTGTGCCATCGGGTTGTGGATGAAGTGGGTGGGGCCATCGAGGTACAAAGCGAAATCGGAGTCGGAAGTGTTTTTAAAGTGATCCTGAAAAGGGAGCTAAACGTCGATGCGGGTTGATGGGAAAAACGTTCTGGTTGTCGATGATGAAGCGGGTATGCGGCATATGCTTCGTCTCGTGCTGGAGAGGGGTGATTATCGGGTCACCGAGGCTAAGGACGGTGGTGAAGCGCTGGAGTGTTTGCATCGCGCGAACTTCGATATCATTCTGTGTGATATACGCATGCCGGAGATGGACGGATTGACCTTCCTTCAGGAGATGAAAGCGAACAATCTCGATGGTATCGTGATCATGATGAGCGCTTACGGAACCATTGATACGGCTGTGGAGTGTCTTAAAATAGGCGCTTATGATTATATCTCGAAGCCTTTCAAGCCAGATGAGGTTATTCTCACGCTTCGCAAAGCTCAGGAAAAAATGTATCTACAGCAGGAAAACACCTTGTTGCGTAAAAAGCTTTCGCATAAGAATAACAACCATCAGATTGTTTATCAGAGCGGGGTCATGGAGGATTTGCTGACCCTGGTCTCACGGGTTGCCGCCTCTCATAGTCCGGTGCTGATTACCGGCGAAACCGGTACAGGGAAGGAGCTGGTGGCCCGTGCGCTACATAGTCAAAGCGCGAGACAAAAGAGACCCTTTGTGGCAATTAACTGTGGTGCCATTGCGTCAGGATTGATAGAAAGTGAACTTTTTGGTCACTCGCGTGGAGCTTTTACCGGTGCGATGCAGCAGAAATCCGGATTATTCGAAGAGGCTGATGGGGGTACCTTGTTTCTGGATGAGATAGGTGAGTTGCCCCTGGATTTGCAGCCGAAGCTGTTGCGGGTGCTTCAAGAAGGTGAAGTGCGCCGCGTGGGGGAGAACCTTCCTCGTAAAGTCAATGTAAGGGTTCTGGCGGCCACTGCCCGAGATCTGCGTGGGGCCGTTGTGCAGGGTAGCTTTCGCGACGATCTTTTTTTTCGCCTGGCGGTGGTGGAGGTGCATATCCCGCCATTGCGGGAACGCAGCGAGGATATTTCCGTGCTTGCCGATCATTTCGTACGTGGTGTTGCTGCACGCGAAGGCCGGGTGGCCCCGAATATAAGTCCTGCTGTGATGGAAATTCTGAATCAGTATTCCTGGCCTGGCAATGTTCGCGAATTGGCCAATTTTATCGAAAGGGCAATGATATTCAGTCGTGGCAACACTCTGGAAATCGATGGATTGCCTGCGGATATGCGTCGTGAAAATCGCAATGTGCTTAAAGACTTGTCTCTGAAAAAAGCTTCTTTTCGCCTGGAAAAGGAATATATCAGTAAAGCTCTGGCTGTTACGGAAGGCAACCGAACCCAAGCCGCAAAATTGCTGGAAATCAGTCTGCGAAAGCTTTTATACAAGATTAAAGAATATCGCATCGAATCGTAATGGTTGGATGCTGGGATGTGGCACTCACTTTACAGGGAGGTTTTTCGTCTGTCCACTCAGGTAGTAACTGGTGAATAGTTTATGCAATTAATAAAAAAACAATAAGTAGAGCACGCAAATAAACTGCTAATTCAATATAAAAGGCGAAGCCGAAAGGCTTCGCCTTTTATATTTTTGTTGCTGACAATCTACGATTCCGGTACGCAAAAGTTGCATTAATGCAATGAATGATTTGCACAAGAGTTGCGAAAAAAATTAATTAATGCACAATATATTGAACATTTTCAGTGTGTTTCCGGCTATGTATTTTTGGTTCATATTTTGCAGATTTAGATGTTGAGCAAATCGGTAAACTTTATAAAGGTAGGCTAATTATGAAGATTAAATATTTGGATGGTGGGTTCACGCTTATTGAAGTTCTTGTGGCGATCACCGTTTTTGCCATAGGCCTCTTGGCTCTTGCCGGCATGCAGATCACCGCCATAAACGGCGGTGCAACATCGCAGCGGGTGACGGCAGCTGTGGGGTTGGCCGACGGTATCGTTCAAAATCTTATGGCGCGTGATGCCGGAGATCCCATTTTCGACACGGCGATAAGTCCTGCAGCCGCTTGGCCGGAAACCCTTGCTATTGAGGGGTTTTCCGCCACCTACGCTGTTGCTGTAAATACTCCGGTCAATGGGATCTCCCAGATCACGGTTACTGTTACAGATGATGCCTTCGGCGGCCGATCGGTATCCCAAACGACGATGAAAAGAAACCGTTAGGAGTTATTATGACATTCTGGAAAAATCGCCAGGGATTTTCGTTGGTCGAAATCTTGGTCGCCATGGTCATAATGGGGGTGGTTGTTGGTGCCGTGTATAGCACCTTCATCAATACCCAACGGCATTCTTATACACAGGAAGAGGTGGTGGAAGTTCAACAAAACCTGCGGGCCGGGCTGGACTTTCTGGTCAAGGATATCCGGATGGCTGAATTTCTCACACCTTCCGACCAGACGGCATTAGTCAACGCTCCCGCGCAGATGTTGGTCGATAGCAACGGCGATGGCGACTTTGACGACACGGATGAACGTCCCTTACTATCGCTTATCAGTGTAACTTCCATGCGGAATTATGGACGTATTAAGGGTGCCTCTGCCGCCGGTACCAATCTCGCTATTGAATTGGCGTTAAGCTCGATGCAACAGTTTGCCGCAGGCGACAAGGTGCGGGTTTTTAGGGCGACCATTCTGAGTAGCGTAACCTCGGTTCTTTCGGTTGCCAGTGTCTCTGGAAACCAGGTGACTTTATCGGGGGGGGCATCCTTGGCAGGAGCTATTCGGGATGGTGATCTGCTGGTGCTGTTACCCTCCGGTGCGGCAGATGACGATTTCCCGCTTCAGATCGATTATCAACTGGTTGACAGTTCATCGAGCGATCCGAATATGAACGATCTGAAAAGACGGGTTCTGGATGTTGACGGTACCGTTATAGAGGATTTTCAGCTGATCGCTTCCAATATTTCCGGAATCGTCCTGACTTATCTGGATGATGATGGTAATGCCACATCCACTTTGAGCGACATCGTCGCTGTCCAGGTCACGATAGCTGGGCAGACGGATGCTACCAAAACAGGTCGGAATAACTATTCGGGGGTTAAAACGCGTACTTTATCCACCACGGTTAAAATACATAACGGGGTAGTCTTATGAGGGTACTTTCGGGGACTGAAAGAAGACAGGCAGAAGATGGTTTCGCACTGGTTTTGACCATGTCGATGCTGCTTATCCTGTCGATTTTAGGGATTCTGGTTCTCAATTTGACAGATACCGATTTGGCCATAACGAACAATTATCGTTCTGCCGCCGACGCTTTTGGTGCGGCCGAGCGGGCAGTGGAATATGCAACCAACCCGGATATCTTGTTCGAAACCGGTGATACGCACTTTGCATTGGTGCAGGAGGGGAGTGACGACTTTGTTACCGATGCGGATGAAACTGTGGCTGGTGCCACGGTTGCCGACCGCTTTTCCGATCTTCAGGATACGGCTACGGGGACGGAATTGGTGAAATCGGAAGATGAAGATGTCAACGTGGTCAATAATCTTGGGCCCAGCGATCTGCCTGCCGCATTGCGCAGTAAATTTGGTGATGAGTTTGCCGGTAACTTTTACCGCATAAATGTTGAGGCCCAGGCACGAAATAATTCTCGCGCACGGATTGAAACCTCAAAAGTTCGCATTTTCAAGAAAAGCGACGACTCTGTTTATGTCACCACCTCAGGGGGCTGAAATGAGAAAAATTCAAGCAATTATAATCCTTGCAACCCTGTTTGTGTTGCCGCAGGCGATTTTAGCCAAGCCGGATTATTATTATGGCGACAGTTCGATTTATGTCGGTGGGCAGACTTCTTCGGTAAAGCCGAACATCCTGTTTTTTATCGACACTTCTAAACAGATGAGTGAAGCCGGAACTTCGGGGACCTATGCGCGCACGGCTACTGCCTGGCCCTCCGCCGGATATGCCACAAATACGGTCTACTACAAGAGTGATGCCACCTACAAGGCTACCAATACCGATATGACAGAGGTTTCTGCAGGCTACACAACGGCCTACAACGCTCTTTACAATAATGGAAATTTTATCGGTTGCATCGACAGCAAAGGTGAAAAGTGTACCAACAAAACCGAAGATTATTATACGGGTGATTATCTGAACTGGAAAAGTTCAGTCGGTACCGCCAGCCAATGGTCAGCTAATACAAGCTATGCGGTCGGATCCTTGGTCTACAAGGCGGGAGCTTTGTCGACCAGCCAGAAATACAAGTGTATTGCGGCCGGTGTATCAGGAAGCAGTGACCCCTTTCCTGCCGCCGGTTCGGTTAATGTCACCGCCACGTATACGGACGGTACGGTCTCCTGGCAGCCTCAGGTTTCGTTGATCAAGGTTCTTGAGTATGAACTTAACAATAATATTTTCCCGTATCTGGCACCGCTGGCCAATGTCGGTTTAATGGAATACAACAGCAACGACCAGGGTGGTGCCATAAGGTTGCCAGTAGCTCAAAATACGGCCGCGGCACTGTCTGCCAAGATGACGTCGGATATTGTTCCCATCACTCAGACGGCCAATGCTCAACCTCTTGGAGGTGCGCTCTGGGATGCCTGGCTCTACTGGGTTGGCGATCCCACCGGGTCATCGCATGCCAACAGTACTTCGAACGATAATGCGGCATACAGTGATTCGCCCATTAATTATTGGTGCCAGAATAACCACATCGTTGTTCTTGCAACGGGTGCGACCAAAGATAATTTAGGTACAAGTAATCCTATTTCCAAGATGGACAAGGATGGCGTCTTGGCACCGTCGGATGATTATTATGCACCAGAGTCTGCGTACTACCTGTATAACAACCTCGATTACGAGGTCGATGATATCCAGGCTCGTGTGCATACTCATATCATCCAGTTGATGACACCGATTATCCAGCAATTGGCCGATGCTGCCTCCTACGGTCATGGAACCTACGTAAATGTCAGTCAATCAAGTCAGATTTATGATGCGCTTGTTGACATTATTATGTCCATCCTTGAGGAGGACACCTCTTTTGTTGCGCCTGTTGTCCCGGCCAGCCCGGAAAACCGTACATACAGCGGGCAGCGCATTTATCTCGGTTTTTTCAAGCCGATGAATGATGAACCCTGGATGGGCAATCTTAAAAAATTCGGTCTAAGTACGGATAATGCCATCGTTGCATTCAATTCTGCGGGCGCTCTTGTTAACGCCACAGATTCACAAGGTTACTTTTTGACCGATAACTCCACCGACCCTCCTACACCGATCATCCGATCATTCTGGACTCCCGATGGCACTTATGACGGTGGGTTAGTCGATTCCGGTGGGGTTGGGGGCCGTTTGAAAGCTCGGACTTCCGCACGAAATATTTATACCTATTTGTCTGGTAACAATGTTACCAGTGACCTCTACAACAGTGCTCATGCTTTTACAACCTCCAACGCGGCATTGACAGCAAGCTTAATGGGTGTGTCCACTGATACAGAGAAGAATAATATCATCAAGTTCGTTCGTGGATATTTGCCAGATGGAACAACCAAGCGTAACTGGATCCTTGGCGATATCCTTCACTCCAAGCCTTTGATTGTAAACTACGCCAACTATTCCTTTACCGAGGCAAATGAGGCTGATGCCGCAAAAAATAAGAGCATTGTCTTTTTTGGTAGTAATGACGGTATGTTGCATGCCGTTTATGACTATAATGGCGAAGAGGCGTGGGCGTTCATTCCTCCGGAACTGTTGGATGATCTTCAGCATATACAGGACACGACCAACCACTATTATTTTGTAGATAATTCACCTTTGGCCTATGTCCACGATGCTGACGGGGATGGCACTATCGAGAGTGGGGATAAAGTTATTCTTCTTTTCGGGCTGCGTCGGGGTGGTGGACGTAATACGCTGACTCCCCCTGCTTCAGCCGGTGACCCGCCACCGTCGCGTGGGTCGTATTATGCCATCGATATAACCAACCCTGTGCAGCCCAAATATCTTTGGCATATAAATAGTGAAACCAGTGGTTTTGGTGAGATGGGCGAAACCTGGAGCCAGCCGCGTCTGACAAAAATGAACATAGGGGGCGTCCCCAAAATCGTTGCTGTATTCGGAGCAGGCTACGACAATAACGAAGACTTACGCTTTGGCAATACGCAGACCTTTCCGCCCGGCACGTCATCCACGACAAATACTTCCGCAGCGCCTGATGGTTTCAGTGTGGGGGCCAGCAGTGTTGGCGGTAACCAGTATCAGCCTAGAGGGCGTGGTTTATACGTAGTCGAGTTAGCGACGTTGAACAGCACCGATGATGGGTATACGCCTGATCTCTCCCAGTCCGGGTCGCTTATCTGGAGTGCTACCTATGATGCCAGTGATTCCGAACTGGATGATATGAAGTTTTCGATACCATCCGATGTGCTTGTGTATGACAAGGATCTCAATGATTATGCGGATCGGTTTTATGTAGTCGATACAGGTGGTCAGTTATGGCGTTTTGCGGTTGAGGATCCCTCGACAGCCAATTGGTCCGTAAAGCGTATTTTTCAGGCCAATACGGGTACTGCGGACGTAGGGCGTAAGGTTTTTTACAAGCCGACGGTTACCTATAATTACCCCGATGTTTTTGTTTACTTCGGCAGCGGTGACCGCGAACATCCGTTAAATTATTTGAACCCTGGTACTAGCGGTGGTGCGGTTTTAGATCGTTTGTACATGGTTCGTGACCGTGAAAATGATGATAACTCAAATGCCCCGGCTGTCCTGACCGAGAGTTATCTGGTCGATGTTACGGAAAACGAGTTGCAGCGTGATGACACTACAGCGGCTGAAGCTGATGCTTTGATCGACAAGTTGTATAATTATTTGCCGACAGATACTGCCGGTGATCCAAGAAGCGTTTACTATGGATGGTACATCAAGTTGAACGCCAATGATGGTGAAAAGGTTCTTGCTCCACCGACCGTCTTTGCCAACGTAGCATTCTTTACAACCTATACTCCCAATTCAGCTTCCAGCCAAACGCTAGATCCCTGTGCGGGTGGCAACCTGGGTGTGTCCAGGTTATATGCAATTAATTCCAGGACCGGCGAAGCCGTTTATAACTGGTGGTCTGCCACGGGTACTGACGGATTAGGTGAAAACCAGTCATCAGCAAGCAGTCTCAGGGCCCAATCCGGTGATACCGATAGTCCCGATGTGCTGCGTCGTGCAGACCGCTCGCTCGCTATCGGTCAGGGAATTCCCTCGGGACTGGTTGTCGTAATCGGCAAGGATGGCAGTACTTCGATCCTTGTCGGTTCGGGCGGTGCATTTCCCAACGTTACTCTTGACGAGATTGAGACGGTTTATCCCCTTTACTGGATGACATGGTAATGAAACGATCTTCAGTTCAAGGCAAATGGAGCCTATTTTTAGTCAGTTTAGTGCTGCTCTGTGGTTACCCCGTGGGCACGCATGCTGCTAATAAGGGTCCGCAGATTTATGACCTTACTTATAAACCCGCTGCTTTTCATGTGGGCAGCGGAGTCGAAGTGGTTCCCCGGTTGCTGCATGGATCTGCAAAAAACGTTCGTTATGATTGCAGGTGGTTTGTCGATGGTGAAGAGGTCGAAGGGGTGAATGCGACGTCCTTGTCAGGCGAGCATTTCCAGCGAGGGAATATGATTGCCGTTGAAGTCACTGCCGTGCAGGGAGGGCTGCGAGGTGGGGTGGTCAAAAGTGGTGAAGTTCAGGTGTCCAACGCTCCGCCGGAAATTGTGTCGACACCACCAGAACAGGTGGTCCAAGGAGTATTTGAATACCTGATTGAAACAGTGGATGCGGATGAGGATAGTCTGGATATCTCCTTGATCAATGCTCCTGAAGGCATGCAACTGGATGCTGATAGTGGGAGGTTAGTCTGGCAAGTGAAACCGGGAACCGAAGGAGTGTTTCCGGTTACCATACGCGTGGAAGACGCTTACGGTGGATGGGCCGGTCAGGAGTTCGAATTGAATCTTTCTTATGGAAAAAGTAAGGATGGGCTGCATGAATAGCAAAGGATTTACGTTCATTGAATTGCTTGTGACGGTTGCGATATTATCGATTCTTGTGGCTCTGTCATTTCCGATAACCAGCACGTGGCGGGCAAGTGCTCAAAACAAAGAGACTGCACGGGAAATATTATCCACCTTGCGTCGCGCTCGTAGCATGGCTGTGCATGATAATCAGACTAAAACGGTCAGTGTCGATCTGGATGCACGAACGTATACCCTGGATGGGGAAGTATTATCATTTTCGAATAATGTCAAAATAGAAGCAAAAGTCTTGGTAACCAATGCATGGTCGGATTCAGGCAGCTTCTCCATTGCTTTTAGACCTCAGGGGTCTTCAAATAAAACGATTTTTATTCGGGTGAATGAGGACCCTGATCTGGAAATTGTGGTAGACTCAAGCGCCACAGGCTTGGCGCATATGTGATGCTTTGAAGTGGATTCCACAATTTATATAATCTGCTACGGATTTCAGGCTCTGCTTTTGTTGATCGACAACAATATGGATCTTTTTCAAGAGTGGCAGTTGTCGGTCTTATTTACCTATTGAATTTTAAATTTCTCAATCTCAGAAATTATCTACCCACAATCCTTATGGATGTTTATCCCTTCGTTGTTATCTCCCTGATCAAGTTTTGAGGGTTTCCGCATCGAACATGTTCCCCCTGCCTTTCTGTTTTATGTTTTTAGTAAAGCATGATTTTTAATAAATTGCCATGCTCATAAACTGAAGCAAACTCCGATCACGAACCATCAATTTTTATCAGAAGCATCCTGATTTATCTCTCCCCTGAACACTCCTTCCAAAAGAGCGCTGCAAGCACTTTATTCAACTATCTGTGGTTGCGTAAACTTTGCGTGTTACATGTGCATGTTTTGCGCGATGGGTCCCATGCGTTTTTGCGTCCCCCCATTCTCCCAACGTTTGACCTGAGATTTTAATTGGCTCATGAATTGCAGTGCTTTAACTTTTGTTTAAGGTTTGTGCGCGAGAGACGATCTTTTCCAGCTTTGACGGCCAAATCAGTTTGTTTTTGCATTCAGGTAGTCTGAAGTCCATTGCAGCATTGGCGTTTTTATGGACGGAAGGCCTTCACAAAATAGCTGCGGCTTTCAATATGGATCATAGGTCCTGGTAAAAACTCAACAGAGGAGATTGTTGATGAAATGTTGCCTTAACAACAAGGGGTTTACCCTGTTGGAAACACTGATTGTCATAAGCATCATGGCCGTGACGTTAAGTGTGGCCTATTTCATGATGGGGGGGCGGGGCGTAAGAGCCCGCTTAAAGAGCGAGTCACGTGATATCTCTAGTTATATGAAGCTGGCCCGTACCGGGGCTATTCGTGATGGAAGGCCATGGGCTATAGAGTTTGATGTTGCCAACCGGCGATACATGATTTTTAACAATTCTGGAGAAACTTTAGGCTCTGAGAATTGGTCGGACGGCGATGAAACCCTATATCGAAGGGTCGAGTTGCCCGAACAGGTTTCTTATGGCAGCGGACAGGGTATGCGGCCTGGCGGTTCGAGCCTGCCGGGGGATGGTGTCAGTTTTTCCGCCAACCGTGTTGTGTTCAACCCGAATGGGACGAGTGAGTCGGGAACGGTCTATCTATCCGATGCCGGCGGGGAAACTTTTGCTGTCAGCAGTCTGGCTACGACCGGGCGGGTAAAGATCTGGACCAATTATGGCTCTGGCTGGTTGGATTGATGAGGAGCGCGTTAATGATGATGAACGCTAGGGGGTTTTCCTTGATTGAAGTGATGGTCGCGATAGTTGTTCTGACTATCGGCCTGATCGGTATTGCCGGTTTGCAGGGTACAGCCATCACCGGGAATCAACACGGCAATACCATGATGCAAGCTACCACGCTGGCTGAGGAAGCAATCGAACAGATACGCAATGCTGCCTACGATGACATCACCGTCACTAATTTCCCTGAGTTAGAGAGCGGTGTCGACGGATCGATTTACGATCGAGAGATACTGATTGAGAACAATACGCCGCTCAATGAACTGAAACGTATTACGGTGACCGTTTCCTGGCGCACTCTGCGCCGTCATCAGGTTGTATTGCGTACCATTGTATCCGACGAGGGTTGATGATGAATGTGTTCAGATATCGAAGACAGGCCGGGTTTACGCTGATAGAGCTTTTGGTTGCCATGGCCGTTTCCCTGGTTGTTCTATTTGGCGTCCTTAATCTATTCGACAACAGTCAGCGTTCCTATGTGGTGCAGGAAGATGTGGCTGAAATGCAGCAGAATGTCCGCATAGGAAAGATGTTCCTGGAACGGGATATCCGCATGGCCGGCGCCGGGATCCCCAATTTTTCTTATGGCGGTATTGCTGTTTATCCTTTTGAGTTTGAAAACAATATTGATGGCACTATCGGCAGGGCGAAGGAGATTGTTGATGCCGGCAATATCATTGTTTCAGGGTCAGATTTGTTGGTGGTGCGCTATTACAATTTTGGAGCCGAAAAGTGTGGAGCTGATCCGAGCGGGATTAATGATGCGTGCGATGAACTTCCGCAGTTGACTTTGACTTCAGACATGCCGGATACGGCGACGGTGGCGATAGTCGTCGAAGATCTCACGTCGGGAGTTGGTTGGGATGATGATTGTTACTGTCAGGGGTCCACCTTCACCCAGCCTACGCCAGGGATGCCACTCATTATCACTACCCCGGATGGGTCGCAATCATCTGTTCTGTTTCTTACCAGTACCTTGCCCGAGTCAGATAAACTCGGCAATGCACCAAACTTCACTTATGAAGGAGTGACCTATCCCAACAAGGTATTGAATACCTATCCGGCTGGCAGCACGATTAATTTTTTCCCGCTCGGTGGCATCTATGAGGCGATCTATTCCATTCAGAACCGGGATGGTATTCCCTGTCTGGTGAGAGATACAGGGGATGGCGGTCAGGTCATCGCCGAATATATTGAAGATCTGCAACTTTCATTCGGACTGGATACCAATGATGACGGCAGTATTGATGCCACGGTCAGCAGTGCTGATTTGACCAACCTCCAAAAAAATCAGGTGCGCATGGTTACTATGAATCTGCTTGGCCGTTCAGCCCATGAACAAAGGAATTTTGACGGCCAAAGACCGGCTATGGAAGATCATGGGGCTGGTGCTGCCGACAGTTTCCGCCGCCGTCAGGTCACTGTTACGGTCAAAGTCCGGAACCTGGGACTCTAACATGCGAAATTTGAGAAAGGGCAAACGCATGGCAGCAAAATACATCCATGGTGAACGTGGTGCGGCACTGATTACCGCTTTGATAATCCTTACGCTATTGACCTTGATCGGAATTGCCGCCACCAATACATCAATATTGGAGACGATGATTTCCTCCTCGGATCGCTCACATACCGAGGCATTTTATGCCGCCGAAGCGGGAATCGAGCATTTGCGGCGCAATTTCAAGACGCTGTTTGTTGAAAAGAATGCTTCCCATTTCGCCGCAGGGGTTACGCCGGACTGGGATTTTGTTCTTAACGGATCTCAGACCGGTGTTGACGCTGCTACCGATATTACTTACGCAGGCGGTGCTCGCTGGATTACCGGTGGCGACCTTGGTTCGGTATATCTCTACAATGTCACCGTGTGGAATAACGACGACGGTGGCGGGGCCACCGACGACACAGATTCAGTGATCTATATGCGCGCTGATGCCCAAGTGCCTAATGGTGGTATTGCAAGTATTGAAATCAGCCTGTTCGGCGGATCGACTGGAGGCGCGGGCCTCGGTGGATACGGTGCCCAGGAGGGCGCGGGGGCCGGGAAAAATTACAACTCCAACGATACCAACGCCATCACTGACTTCAGCACCCAGATAAACTAGCGACATACTCGGGAGAAGGAATATGAACGCTTACATAAAACAATGCATACGCATGGCAGTCTGTTTGCTGCTGTTGCTGGTAGGTCAGGCGGTGGTCTTCAGTTCTATGGCCCTGGCCAAGAAAGTCTCTGTTCAGTTTGAAGGGACAGGCAGCGGTGTTGTAGAGGTTAAAGCCACATGGCCGGGCCATTACATAGAAGATACATTTGATAAAGATGGCACGTTGAAAAATGTGGACAAAAACGCATCGGTGGCGATAAAGGCTACGCCATCCGCTGGGTCGGTATTTTCGCACTGGGGTGGAGTTGTGAGTGGTTCAAACACTTCTGCTTCATTCGATATGGATAAGGACAACCAAACGGTTATTGCTTATTTCGACATAATTCCCACTTCGGCGCGGGTTCTTAATCTGACAATGGGCGGACCGGGCAGTGGTTCTGTAAAGTTGCAAGGGACTACCCATAATTATACCGCCACCTCGAGTGGCTCGTATGAATTCAACCAAAATGAAGTAGTCACCCTTACGGCGACCGCAAATGCAGGGGCGATTTTCAGCGGATGGGGTGGCAGTCTGGGCGGTACGACCAGTCCCCAAAATATTACTATGACGGCAGACAAAGCCGTTACAGCTACTTTTTCCTTGCCGCCGGTTGAGCAACTCTCTTTGACTGTTGATGGCACGGGGAATGGTACGGTGACTCTGTCGGGCTCTTCAGGGGTGCATACCTATGGGGCAACGGCGGTCGGCGGCATTTATGACTTTTATCTCGATGAGACAGTGACATTGACAGGTGTCCCTGGGGATGAGTCTACGCTTCAATGGGGCGGCGCGGTCAGCGGGACGAGCGGGTCTGTTTCCCTTTATATGAATTCTAGCGACCAAACCGTTACCGCAACCTTTGGTGCTGCCGATACGCCTTCTGAGGAAATAACTCTGTACCTTACCTTCAGCGGTGACGGAAGTGGAAGCGTATCTCTGAGCGGTTCACAAGGTAATGCATGCACACTCGATGCTGATGGTAGCTGTGTTTTTTATAACGGCGAGAAGGTCACTTTCCGCGCCAATGCAGATATCGGGTCTGAATTTGATAGCTGGTCGGGGGGGTTAAGTGGATCTGTAGCCAGTATCGCTGTCATCGTGACCGACGAAGAAAATTACGATGCCAGCTTTACCCTTTCGGCAGAAACGACGGTGCCTGGCTGTGGTACCAGTAAATATGCCGATTATTCCGGCGGCTTTGACGCCAGCCATTTCGAGCTGAATAACGTCAACGTTACCGACGATGGCTATTTGAGGCTGGAGACCGGTGACGATGCCATAGATCCCAACAACATTATTATTCCCTTCGAACAGGAAGTTTCCGTGACTTTTCTTTACGAAGGTGCCGGATACACAAAAAGCGACTTTGGCTGGATGCTGGCGGCTGATGGCGTAGGAGGGACAAAGCACGAGGTCTATCAGAATATCAATGATAATAACGGCAACGGTGTTCTCGATGGAGTTGAAGGTGTTGACTATAATGGCGATGGCACGGTTAACGCCCTCGATAACAGGCGGGTGCTAGGAACGTTCGCTGCGGGCACCGAGCTTGTTTTTTATCTTAAGGTTGATGATGAAGGAAGGACATTCTATACCAAGGATGCTTGGAATACGGATGACTGGAACGGCTCCTGTACCGGCGATTCCTTTACCAAAACGTACCATTTAGGCCGTGCCTTGACGAGCGAGAGCGGTTGTCAAAAAGACAGTAACTGGATGACTGCTCCTGCGCTGACACGTCTTTCGGATTTGTTTGATTTGACTTTTGCTGATGATGACATCGCAACCTTACCAATTGTGAGATATGAGCCGTTCTCGCATGTCATTGTCGGCGCTCCGGGCGATAAACCCAACGAATGGGTTCTTGGGTGGGAGGATCTTGGTGGTGGTGGTGATACGGACAGTAATGACGTCATTTTTCAGATCGAACGGCGAACCGGTGGTGTCGCTGAGCTTGAAAGCAGTCAGGCGATCGAGCCGGATGAAGCTGGAGCCTACTATACGGCAGTCCAGTTTGAGGTGTATGACAACATCCCCTGTAGTGGGCAGACTGATATTAACTATTATGTTTCTATAGACAACGGGGACAATTGGTACGAAATAACCGCCTGGGATACTGTGAAGGAATATACTCTGGACAATGGGGAGAAAATCCTAGGCGCGGATGTTTCTTATTGGTCGGCGGGGAGTCCGCAATACACGTATCGGTCCAGGCGTATCGATTTTGCCAGTCTGGGGATTATTGGCCGGCAGCTGATCTGGAAAGCGGTTTTGACCAGCGAGGAAGAGACCTGCGTGGCAGAGATCGTCGATGTTAATCTGACCGGTTCTGTAGCCACTCATGCAGATATTTCCCGCGCCTCCCCGGTGGTGCAGGCCAATGTGCTCTATACCGGAAGTTACGAGACCCCTGCAGCCGATTGGACTTCAACCCAATTGCGCGGTCATTTGCGGGCCATGCGGACTTACGATCCATTGAATACCAATCTCACAGACAATGTTGAACTTTGGGACGCGGGTAAAGTGCTGACAGCTGCTGCACCGAGTAGCCGACGTATTTACTATCCTTCGATTACCCTGAACGTTGTTGTAAATGAGGAACTGATCGACCCTGTTGCAGATGGCGTTGCCGAAGATTTTAGCGGTACTTTTGCGCATTTCCCTGTGCTGGCCGAAAGTGTCAAAATAATCGCGGGTACTGAGACTTTCACCGATAAGCATACCGATGTCCTTGAGGGCAGCCTGGGAGGGACCGGCACCATTAATCGCTTTACCGGCGAGTGGGAGATTACCCCTCATGAAGTTTTGACAGCCGGCATGCCAATTACGGCCAACTATTCTTGGTACAGCGCTTCGTCGACCCTGCAGGCATTTACCGGGGCTAATGTCACCAATGCCTTACTGGATCTTGACGATACCTACATTTTCGGTGCCGGTTATCGGCACGATTTAAATGGCGACGGTGCCTATAGTGAAGCCGATGGGGATTGGCTGGTCAATTGGGTTCGGGGTTATGCCGATGGTGTCAGTACCAAAAAGACGTGGGTACTTGATCCTGTTGATCACTCTGTGCCAGCGGTGGTGACACCACCCGGGCGGCCAAGCTGGTATTACGGCAGCGATATCGCAACTTCAGAGCGCACAGCCTACGATACTTTCGTCGAGGCTCATGAAAACCGTGGCAGCATTGTCTTGGTGGGATCACGTAGTGGCATGCTGCACGCCTTTAATGCCGGCCAGTTTCGTTGGGGTGATAATGAGGAAACGCCGGACGCTGAGCAACGCGGCTATTTCCTATGGGGCGATGCCAGCGCTATTACCAGTTGGTGGTCGACCTTTTTGGCATCCTATCCGGATGATGATCCGGAAACGATAGCACCATTTTTTACTTGGCAGACCAAAGGTAGCAAGGCGCCTGACTACGGGGATGGTTCGGAAAAATGGGCTTTTATACCTGCGAATCTTCTGCCTCGGCTAAAAAACAATTATCTCAAAGGTGAAGACCGCGCCTATGTTGATGCTTCGCCGGCCGTTTCCGATGTCTATATCGGCGGTGCATGGAAGACGGTAGTGCTCTGTGCTGAAGGCAATGGCGGTGATACCGTTTTTGCCCTCGACATTACCGATATCTCCAACCCTAAGTTTATGTGGGAGTTTTCCGATCCTGATCTCTTCCGCAGTCGCTCGTCGCCAGCGGTAGCGGTGCTCGGTCGCATCGTTGATGGCGGTCAGACCAAGTGGGCAGCCTTTTTTGTCAGCGGTGAAACCTACGATGATACATTGTATCCCTCTATCTATGTAATCAATATTGCCGATGGCAGTGTCATTAAACGCATTTTTCTTAATTGTGAAACTGGGGGAGCCGGTGGCGTTCCATCCGGGCAGCCTGCCATTGTTGATACTGATGGTAACGGTTACATCGACCGTCTTTATATCGGCACGGATAAAGGCTATCTGTACAAAGTCAACTTGCCGGACAGTCCTGACAAAGCAGCTTATCCAATTACCCACTGTATCATCAACACTGATTTCGACTATGTCGAGGTCAATGATATGGGTACTGTTGATGACGAATCTGACGATGTGTCGACGACCTACACGGTGCCGGTGAGTCAGCGGTATCATTCGATCTATGCTTCACCGACAGTTGTCGTGGATAACAGTCTGACCAGTAGCGGCGATTTGCAATATAACATCCGAGTTTTCTTTGGGACAGGCGATAGTCCTTATGCCGATGAAGATATTAATACGGGTAACACAACGTATCACTTCTTCGCTTATACGGACCATGCGAAGAAAGGCTCGACATCCACCTCCAACATTGAACTGTCGTGGTTTGAAGCTCTGCCGGCTGGTCAGCGAGTATTTGCGTCGGCCTTTGCTTCAGCCGGGAACATCTATTTTGGTACCGCTACTTCCGATACCGAGGATCCTTGCGATGGTTCTAACGAAGGCCGGATTTATGGTTTTACCTACTCGGGTCTGTCGGTCATCAATGATCCTGACACAGGTGAACACGGACTGGAAGTCGGTGATATTGTCACCACTCCGATAGTTGAGGACGAACACTTGTATATAAAGACACGGGATGGGCTTAAGTCATTCGGTTCGTCAAAGTACAACAATGAGACCAAGGTGGGGGGATTGCCCTACACTCGGGTGCGCTTTTGGCGAGAGATTTTTTAAATCTGTTTCGGACAGAAATTGGTTGAAGTAAGGTGAAACGGGGATGCCCGCTTCACCTTTACTTTTTAAGGCTAAGACAAAGTTTTCCTGGTCAAGCAGCCTTGCCCTATTGCCACCGCCGTTTTTCCCTTGCGCCCTCAGTTAGCCATTGCGTATAGTAACCCCTTGGATTTTGCCTGTCCTTTTGCCCATATAGGAGTTGATACGATGGCCAAAATAGCCCCTTTTCGCGCTGTACGCTATAATCTCGAAAAGATCCAGGATCCAGCGCATGTTACGGCCCCACCGTATGATGTTATCTCACCTGAACTGCAAGATGACTTATATCAGCGCAGTCCCTTTAATATCGTACGTCTTATCTTAGGCAAAATCGAAGATACAGACGACGAAGGAAATAATCGCTATACCAGGGCATCGGGGTTTTTCCGGCAGTGGCTGGCGGATGATGTTCTAGTCCGGGACGGACAACCTTCCATCTACCTGTACGATGAAGAATATGAGGTCGAAGGGGTAGGGACCGTGGTGCGTAAAGGGTTTATCGCTTTGGCGCGCCTGGAGGATTTTGCCACCGGCATGGTCAAGCCCCATGAAAAAACCCTTTCCGGGCCGAAGACCGACCGGTTGAAACTAACCAAGGCCTGCGAAGCCAATTTTAGCCCCATCTTCGGTTTGTATTCCGATCCCTGCTGCGTACAGGAGGCTCTGACCTGGGAACTGAAAAAGCGCACGCCGGAAGTCGAGGTAGCCGACGAGGAGGGTGTTGTTCACCGGTTGTGGCAGGTGACCGACAATGTCGTCATCGAAAAAATCTGCGATCTTTTGGAAAATAAACCGGTATTTATCGCCGATGGTCATCACCGTTATGAAACTGCGTTGAATTATCGGGATTTCAGACGACAGCAGTGTCAGGATTTCAGCGGCAAGGAACTTTTCAATTATGTCCTGATGTATTTTGCAAATATGGAAGACCAGGGTATGTCGATCTTTCCTACCCATCGCCTGGTTTATGGTCTGGAATCTTTTCGGCTTGAGCCTTTTCTCTCTGAATTAAGCGTCTATTTTGACGTTGAGGCACATACTGTTGATCCGGATGAGGCTCAATCACGCCGTGAAGCTCGCGATATCCTTCAGAACAAAGGTGAGGATCGGCCCACCATCGGCCTTTTTGCCGGAGGGCGTAATCTCTATGTTTTGACCCTTAAGGATACGAGCTGTATGGATGGTTTTTTTGATGAAAAGGCTTCCAAGGCCTTGCGAACCCTGGATGTCTCGGTATTGCACCGCCTTGTTCTGGAAAAAATGCTGCACATAACGCCTGAAGCTCAGGAGCGGCAGACCAACCTTAAGTATGTGAAAAATTTTGATGAGCCTTTCTCTTTGGTGCAATCCGGGCAATACCAGCTGGCTTTCTTGATGAATGCCACGCGCATGGTGCAGGTCAGGGATGTGGCTAACGCTGGGGAAAAAATGCCGCAAAAATCGACGTATTTCTACCCCAAACTTTTAAGTGGTCTGGTCGTGAATCAAATCGTCAGCGGCGAGACGGTCGAAGATTGAAATTATCCACCTGCCGAAATTCGGGTTGTTCGATAGGAGTTTGTAGCTTCAGCAGGAACAATAAAGGTTTTACTTCTTTATGAACCTTACGCCCGATGGTCTTTTAAAAATATTGAGTCAAAGCCGGGGAATACCTCTTACCGGTCGTCAGATCCTTTCTCATTTTAAGCTTTCACGTGGTGAACGCCAACATGCCTTGCGCCTGCTGGACTCCATGGTGGAGGAAGGCTTGGTGCGCCGAGTGAGAAGAGACCTCTATGCCGTGGCAAAATCAACAGATACGGTGGTTGGCAAGGTCTCGGTTCATCGACAGGGGTACGGTTTTGTTGTTCCTGAAGACAAAACTCGCCCAGATGTTTTTGTCCCTGCCAGATATATGCGCGAAGTCATGAACGGCGACCGAGTCGCCGTTCGTGTACAGCGCTCATCGCGGGGCGGCTTCGAAGGCCGCATTATGCGTGTTTTGGAGCGGGCTCATCAACGGGTTGTCGGCACCTATCGGCCCGGTCCGGGGCCAGGAATTGTTCTGCCGAATGATCCCGCATTGACGCAGGCGATTCTGCTTTCTACCGCGCCTCCTGCCGATATCCACCCGGGATATCTGGTGGTTGCCTCCATTGATCGTTATCCTGATCGACAGCATCCTCCTGTGGGTTCTATCCTGGAGGTATTGGGTGACCCTGCTGATCCCAAGGTTGAAATCCTGGCTGTTGCCCATAAGTACAACCTCCCTCGTGAATTCTCCGTTGCAGCCTGGGAACAGGCACAATCGGTTGCTGCTACAATTACCGGAGAAGATTTAGCCGGTCGGGAGGATCTGCGTTCCAGGTTGCTGGTTACCATCGATGGAGAAACGGCCAAGGACTTTGACGATGCCGTGTCGGTAAGCCAGGAACCGGGTGGCGCTATTCGCTTGTGGGTGGCTATTGCCGATGTGGCCCACTATGTGGCGCCTGGCAGTCCCCTTGATCGCGATGCGTTGGACAGGGGCACAAGTGTTTATTTTCCCGGTAGCTGCCTGCCCATGCTGCCGGAGGCTTTAAGTAACGGTATCTGTTCCTTGCAACCCGATGTCGACCGGTTGGTACTGACCGCCGAGATGCTTTTTGATGCGCAGGGGACGAGGTTGGAAAGCAGGTTTTATCCTGCAGTCATGCGCAGCAAGGCACGGTTAACGTATCGCGAGGTAGCAAAAGTACTGACGGAGGAAGAGTCCCCGGATTCAGGGCTGTCCGATGCGTTGATCTCGCAACTGCGTGTCATGGAACAACTTGCCTTGCGATTACAGGCAATGCGATACCGTCGGGGCAGTCTTGACTTTGATTTGCCCGAACCTGAGATCGTGCTGGATCTCCAAGGGCACCCCGATCAGATTCTCCGTGCGGAACGTACGATTGCCCACCGTGTCATCGAAGAGTTCATGCTGGCAGCCAATGAAGCTGTCGCCACCTTTTTGTCTGATCGCAACATTCCCCTTCTGTATCGCATACACGAGCCCCCAGAGGAAGAGAAGCTTTTTGCTTTTCAGACATTTTTGGCCCATTTTAATGTCGGCATGGTGCTGGACAGGGAGGGCGTGCATCCAAGTGCGCTGCAGGGTGCGCTTGAAGCGGTGCGTGGCCGACCTGAAGAGCGCATGGTTAATCAGTCTCTGTTGCGAAGCATGAAGCAGGCACGCTATAGTTCTGAAAACCTGGGTCATTTTGGTCTTGCTTCTGATTGTTACTGCCATTTTACGTCACCCATCCGGCGTTATCCCGATCTGGTGGTTCACCGTATTTTACGCCAGGCGCTGGTCAGCCGTGGAGTGCCGGTTCCTGTCAAAGGGCTTGAGGAACTTGGCGACCTTACGTCTCAGAGGGAACGCCGTGCCATGGAAGCCGAGCGTGAAATCGTAGCGCTGAAACGCTGCCAAGTCATGCTCGACAAGGTCGGGGAGGATTTCGAAGCTTGCATTGCCGATGTACAACCTTTTGGAATATTTGTCGAATTGAAGGATATTTTTGTCGAGGGGTTGGTGCACGTTGCCACTCTGTCAGACGATTTTTACGAATTTGACGAGGAGTTGCATCGATTGGTTGGTCAGCGACGTCGTCGAATTTTCAGTATTGGGGATGCGTTGACCGTACAGTTGGTAAAGGTCAATCTTGATCGCCGGGAGTTGGATTTTGAACTTCAGGGCATGATGCCTTCCGTAGCGTCGGTGGGTTCTGTACACCGGTCAAGCAAAAAGAAGCGTTGAATTAAGTCATGAAAATTATTCATAATCTTGAAGAATTGACCAGCCCTATTGATAATGCCGTTGTCACCATTGGCAACTTTGATGGGATCCATCTGGGGCACCGTGAAATTTTCCGGCGGGTGGTCAGGCGCAGTCGTGAAGTAGGGGGAACCTCCGTTGTCTACACTTTCGTCCCCCACCCCTTGAAAGTTGTTGCGCCGGAACATGCCCCCGCTCTGATCAACACATACCCTGAAAAGGAAAAATTGATAGAGGCCTCCTGTATCGATGTGCTGATTTGCGCCCCCTTTACCCGTGAATTGGCTGAACTTCCCGCTCATCGCTTTGTTCGCGAGATCCTTGTAGAAAAAATTGGGCTCAGTCATCTGGTTGTGGGGTACGATTATCTGTTCGGAAAGGATCGGTCCGGAGATATCCAGTTACTTCGTCGCATGGGCGAGTATCTCGGATTTTCCGTCGAAGTACTGGAGCCGATCGCCACCCACGGCCAGGTGTACAGTTCGACAAGGGTGCGAGAAATGATCCGGCAAGGGCAGGTAAGCGAGGTGGTTGAGGTTCTGGGGCGGCACTATACCTTCGAAGGTAAGGTGGTGCATGGCTTCGGTCGCGGTGCCAAGCTTGGTTTTCCCACCGCAAATCTTAAAACCGACAAGGAATTAATGCCTTGCCCCGGCGTTTATGCCGTTAAGGTCAAGCGCGGCGATGTTTTACATGATGGTGTTTTGAACCTTGGCCAGAATCCAACCTTTTGCGCGGCAGGGTATTTTATAGAAGTTCATCTTCTCGATTTTGAAGCGGATATCTATGGCGAAAGCCTGAGAGTGTATTTTGTCGAGAGACTGCGGGATGAAAAATGTTTTGATGGTCCGGAAGCTTTGATGGCTGCTATTGGGGAAGACATTCGTCGGGCCCGTATTTTATTAACTGATGCAAAGATTGTTGAATATAGGGAGTACCTCGATTGCGGACAGGTGGCAACCGGGGGAGGGAAGGTCTGATGACTATTCGGGGGACAACGCAGGTTCTCGGTATTTTCGGTTATCCGGTTGAACATTCACTGTCACCGGTTATGCAAAACGCAGCATTGCAGGCTGCCGGCCTGGACGCTGTTTACGTACCTTTTATGGTTGCTCCTGTTAAACTTGAAGAAGCTGTCGAGGCTATACGTGCTTTGGGGATACGAGGAGTGAACGTCACCATCCCCCATAAAGAAAATATCATTTCGTATCTCGATGAGCTAGATCCCAAGGCCCGCATGATCGGTGCTGTCAATACGGTAATAAATGAGAATGGTCGTCTTATCGGTTATAATACCGACGAGACGGGGCTCATAAAGTCACTTGCCCAAGATCTGGCTTTTCACCCCAATGGCCGGCGTATCCTGATGCTTGGCGCAGGTGGCGCCAGTCGTGCTGCGCTGGTAGCGCTTGCCGAACAGGGCGCACAGTGGATCGGTATCGCCAATCGCACCCGGCAAAAGGCCGAAGATTTGGCGCAGGCATTTCAAAACTTGTTTCCGGGAACGATTTTTGCTGTACTAGGACTGGATGAGGTGGAACTTTCAGAAGTGTGTCCATCTGTAGACCTGCTTCTTAACAGTACATCCCTGGGAATGAAAGGTGAAATTTTTGAGGGGATTCCCTGGCTACAGCTTAATTCCAGCGCGGTCGTTTATGACATTGTTTATCGCAGGCCGGATACACCGCTGGTTACCTCGGCCCGCGAGTATGGGCATCTGGCTGCAGGCGGGCTGGGAATGCTCATTGCGCAGGGTGAAGATGCGTTTCGCATCTGGACCGGCCAGGAATGCCCGAAAGGTGTTATGAAGCAGGCAATTTTTTCGTTTTGCAAAGATTAATTATGAATTCTTGACTTATTTCAAGCCGTTGGCTAATCTGCGGAGCAATTAATGTTATGTTATTTTAAGTTTTGGTTCTTTTTTGGTGATCAGAGGAATTTTTCATGACAAGTAACCGACTCGGCGAATTGCTGGTTCGCAACGATCTGATAAGTGCCCAGCAATTGAACCAGGCTTTGGAGGATCAGAAGCTTAACGGCGGTCGCCTTGGTACTTGCCTGGTGCGTTTGGGGTTTGTCAAAGAAGAAGAGCTCTCCGCCTTTTTGTCCAAGCAGTATGGCGTACCATCCATCAATCTGAATGACTTTGAAATTGACCCGGATGTCGTTCGTCATGTTCCTGCCGAGATATCTCAGAAATACCAGATCGTACCTGTGAACCGGGCAGGTTCCACTTTGATCGTTGCCATGAATGATCCGTCAAATCTGTTTGCGATTGACGATCTCAAGTTCATGACCGGTTTTAATATCGAGGTGGTTGTCGCCACCGAGTCGGCGATCAAGAAAGCGATCGATAAATATTACGACCAATCTGCCACCTTGGCTGATGTCATGGACGATCTGGAAGATATCGATCTTGAGATCGTGGACGATGATGAGAAGGTCGACGTACATGCTTTGGAAAAGGCTACCGAAGATGCACCGGTAGTTAAATTGGTCAACCTTATCTTGACGGATGCCATCAAGAAAAAAGCCTCGGATATTCATATAGAACCGTACGAAAAATCGTTTCGCGTGCGTTATCGCATTGACGGCGTTCTCTATGAGGTGATGAAGCCGCCCACCAAATTGCGCGCTGCGATCACGTCCCGCATCAAGATTATGGCGGAGATGGATATCGCCGAACGCCGTTTGCCGCAGGATGGTCGTATCAAGATTAAATTGCCCGGTGGTAAAGACATGGACTACCGGGTCAGTTGTCTGCCCACTCTGTTCGGGGAAAAGATCGTCTGTCGGCTTTTGGATAAGTCCAACCTGCAACTCGACATGACCAAGCTTGGCTATGATGAGCAACCGCTTAAATGGTTCAAGGAGGCCATCCATAAACCTTTTGGCATGGTCTTGGTTACCGGACCGACCGGATCGGGCAAGACCGTTTCTCTTTATTCCGCTCTGGCCGAACTAAACGACAGTACCCTCAACATCTCAACGGCGGAAGATCCGGTCGAATTTAACTTCGCCGGTATTAACCAGGTGCACATGCACGAGGAGATCGGGCTCAACTTTGCCGCCGCCTTGCGTTCTTTTTTGCGTCAGGATCCGGATATCATCATGATTGGTGAGATCCGTGACTTTGAAACCGCAGAAATCGGAATCAAGGCAGCCCTGACCGGGCATATGGTGTTGTCAACCCTGCATACCAATGACGCTCCCAGTACCATCAGTCGAATGTTAAACATGGGGATTGAACCCTTCCTTGTTGCCTCGGCAGTTAACCTGATTACGGCGCAACGTTTGGGGCGACGAGTCTGCAAGGAGTGTAAGGAACCTGAAGAAATTCCTAAACAGGCCCTGATCGATGCCGGGGTGTCTCCGGAGGAAGTTGATGAGTATGTCTGTTATCGCGGTGTGGGGTGCGATATTTGCAATAACACCGGGTATAAAGGACGGGTGGGTATTTACCAGGTCATGCCTATGTTTGAAGAAATACGGGAGCTGATTCTGGCCGGGGCGAATACCGCTGAGATAAAGCGGGAGTCGATGCGTCTCGGCGTCAAAACCATGCGCCAGTCCGCATTGCTTAAGCTCAAAGAAGGCGTGACCTCTTTTGAGGAAGTTTTGCGCTGCACTGTGACGGATGATTGAGTTAGAGGTTGTACCGCTGAACCGTTTAGATGTTTTGAAAAACCGTTTCGCCTGTTGAAGCTTTTTGCTCCCACCTGTGGAGCGGCTTTAATATCTAGATTTTATTCGGGGAGGACTACTTAGCGTATGCAGGAATCGGAACAACACGTTAAACTCGGGATTCGTGATCTGTTGAAGACCATGGTTGAAATGGGCGCTTCCGATCTTCATATCACCACAGGCGCGCCACCCCAGGTGCGAGTGGATGGCCAGGTTACGGGGCTTAAACATCCTCCTTTGCAACCGGCTGATACCAAACAGCTTTGCTACAGCATCCTGACGGATATGCAAAAACGCAAGTTCGAGGAAGAAAACGAACTCGATCTATCCTTCGGTGTCAAGGGGCTGGCTCGCTTCCGTGGCAATATCTATCTGCAGCGCGGAGCCTTGGCCGGGGCGTTCAGGATGATTCCGTACAAGTTTCGCAGTTTCGAAGAGTTGGGTTTGCCGCCGGTGGTTAAGGAGTTGTCGCGCAAACCCCGGGGTCTGGTGCTGGTCACCGGCCCGACCGGTAGTGGTAAATCAACCACTCTGGCTTCTATTATCGATTCCATCAATGACAATCGTCACGAACATATCATCACTATTGAAGATCCTATCGAATATATCCATCCTCACAAGAACTGTCTGGTTAATCAGCGAGAGGTTGGTTCCGATACGCATTCTTTTAAAAAAGCGCTGAAGTATATTTTACGTCAGGATCCCGACGTGGTTCTACTCGGCGAGTTGCGAGACCTCGAAACCATTGAGGCCGCTCTTACCATCGCGGAAACGGGGCACCTTTGCTTTGCCACCTTGCACACCAATTCTTGTGTACAAACCATCAACCGTATCGTTGATGTTTTTCCCACCAATCAACAATCGCAGGTGCGTACTCAATTGTCCTTCGTTCTTGAAGGGGTTCTTTCGCAGAATCTTTTGCCAAAAGCATCCGGTCAGGGTCGTATCCTGTCTCTGGAAGTCATGGTGCCCAATACAGCCATCCGGGCTTTGATTCGTGACGATAAAATTCATCAGATTTATTCCCAAATGCAAATGGGCCAGGATCGTTATGGTATGCAGACCATGAATCAGTCTTTGTTTATGCTCAGCCACCGAAAATTGATCTCCGTAGACACAGCTTTGACACGGTCCCCTGAGCCGGATGAACTTAAGCAAATGATGGCCAATCCCGCTGCCGTTCTCAAACGACAAATTCATGTTAGCCAGTAGGTCGCGACTTTATAGACTAGTTCCCTTTGAGGCATAACACGTATCCGTGTGACTTTTTATGCTGCCTGTGGATGGATATGTGGTTTGAATAAGAGGCTCCAGCCAATAGATTTGACACATTATGACTATCGGCTGCAGCTGGCAGCGATCGTATAAAAGGAGGTAACGCGTGGCCAAGTTTGCGTGGGAAGGGAAAACCCGCAGTGGAGATATACAAAAGGGTGAAATGGAAGCGCCCAATGAGGCGGCAGTTGGGGCTCAACTGCGGCGTCAGGGTATCCTGCCCGCCAAAATTAAAGAACGTGGCAAGGGCTTGGATGTCGATATAACAATTCCTGGGTTCGGCGGTAAGGTAACTACCAAGGACCTGGTGGTCTTCACCCGTCAGTTTGCCACGATGATCGATGCTGGCCTCGCTCTGGTCCAATGTCTGGATATTCTTGCACGGCAGCAGGAAAATAAAATCCTGAAAAAGGCGTTGATAGAGATTAAAGAAAGTGTCGAGTCGGGTTCTACCTTTGCAGATGCGCTGAAAAAACATCCTAAAATATTCGATGAGCTTTTTGTTAATCTGGTGGCAGCCGGTGAAGTCGGCGGTATTCTGGACACCATCCTCAACCGCTTGGCCGCCTACCTGGAAAAAGCGCATAAGCTTAAGAAAAAAGTCAAAGGCGCCATGACTTACCCTGCAACGGTAGTTGGGATCGCAGTAATTGTCATTGGTGTCATAATGGTATTTGTTATTCCTTCCTTTCAGAAAATGTTTGCCGATTTCGGTAGTGCTCTGCCTGCGCCAACTCAAATTGTTATCAATATCAGTAATTTCATCAGAAGTTGGATTTTTGCCATCATTGGTGCAGTCATGTTGTTTGTATTTTTGTTTAAACGATTTTATGCTACCCCCAAGGGACGAGCTCTTGTGGATGCCTATTCCCTTAAATTACCGATATTCGGTCCACTTATTCGCAAGGTTGCCGTCGCCAAATTTTCCCGTACGTTGGGTACCATGATTTCCAGTGGGGTACCGATTCTTGATGGTCTCGATATTGTAGCCAAAACTGCTGGTAACAAGACCGTTGAAAATGCCATCATGAAGGTTCGAAAGAGTATCAGTGAGGGTAAAACCATTGCAGAACCTCTTGAGAAGACAGGCGTTTTCCCTCCAATGGTATGTCAGATGATTGCTGTCGGTGAACAATCCGGCTCCATAGACAGCATGCTGAATAAAATCGCCGATTTTTACGATGATGAGGTTGATGATGCGGTTGGTAACCTGACCGCCATGATGGAGCCGATGCTTATGCTCTTTCTGGGCACCGTTGTTGGTGGTCTGGTCATCGCTATGTATCTGCCTATTTTCAAAATTGCGGGGACTGTCGGTGGCTGATGTATCCCAAAATGCCTAGTACCTTTTCATGGCTCGGTTGCCAGCGGTTGACGCCTAGGCTGATGCGTTGGTTCCTTGGGATCCGCGTGCTGGTTATCAGCCTGTTTCTAGGCGGCTCCATTTTATTTCAGATTCAAGGTAACGCAGGGCAGCAGGTGACAGCCCTTCGTTACTTTTATGTGTTGATCGCAATATCGTATCTTCAAGCTTTATTTTCGCTGGTATGTGTGAAGAAATTTGGGCCGATGCGATATTTAGCGCAGGCTCAGATCGTTTGGGATTTGCTTTTCGCCACCATTTTGATTTATCTGACCGGTGGCATTACCAGCCTCTTTTCATCCTTTTATATTCTTGTGATTTTGAGCAGCGTTTTGCTCCTTTCCCGTAGAGATGTGCTGTTGGTTGCTTCTGCCGCGGCAATTCTCTACGGAAGTTTGATAAATCTGCAATATTATAAAATGTTGCCCCAGTTATCAGGCGTCTCTGTTTTCATGGATGTTGAGGGGGGCGAAATCCTTTACACACTTTTTATTAATGTTTTCGCTTTTCTGGTTGTTGGGGTGCTTGGAGGTTTGCTGGTCAGTCGCCTGCGTTACAGTGAAGATGTACGGCAAAAGATAGAAATTGATTATGAGGAATTAGAGAGGCTCAATCGGGCAATTTTGGCAAATATGACTAGCGGATTACTGATCGTCGATCGCCGACTACGTATTCGCTCAATCAATACAGCCGCTGAGGAAATGTTAGGAGATCGTTTTAGTGAATTATACGATGCCGATATTACCAATTTTTTCCCAGGGCAGTGTCTGCTGGAGGATGGCCAATTTAAAATAATCACCAGGGGGGAGGGCTTCCTTGTCGACCGCATTGGCCATTCTCGCCCTGTTGGATACAATACTTCGATTTTAACTGACCCCATTCATAAGGTTGATGGTTTATTGATTACCTTCCAGGACTTGACCCATTTAAAGGAAATGGAAGAAAGGTTGAAACGCAGCGATCGACTGGCCGCCGTCGGTCAATTAGCTGCGGGGCTGGCTCATGAGATACGTAATCCCCTCGCATCGATAAGTGGTTCGGTGCAGTTGCTTACAGAAAATACCGTGCTTGGCAGCGAAGATCGGCATTTGATGAATATTGTCATCAAGGAAGCCGATCGACTCAACCATCTATTGCAGGAATTCCTTGTTTTTGCCCGTCCGTCACAGCCTGTAAAAGAGTGGTTCAAGGCCGCCGAACTCGTTCATGAACTTACCGACCTTTGTGTCGGAGACCGACGCTTTTTGGCCATTGACGTGCAGCGTTCCTGTCCGCAGGATATTTTGCTCTATGGTGACCGCAAACAATTGCGCCAGGCATTATGGAATCTTCTTATTAATGCCGCTGAAGCCATGCCGGATGGAGGTCGTCTGATTTTTAGCTATGATCCGTTGAGCAAGGAGTTGATCGTGGCCGATTCAGGTGCGGGTGTGCCACAAGCACTACGGCAAAAAATCTATGATCCCTTTTTTACCACCAAGGATCACGGGACAGGTTTAGGTCTGGCAACGGTGCATAGCATTATTGAGGCCCATGGCGGTACCCTCGAGCTGGAAAATAGCATCGGCGGCGGAGCGAAATTTATCATTCATTTGCCCTTGGATGAGAACGAAGTTTGCTCGTGAAAATATTGAGAGTGTTCATTTGCAGGCATACTTTTCAATTAATTCCCCATGTGATTTAAAACCAAGGATTGTTGATGGCATCGAATAGTTTAGCCACAAGCAGGCCCCACGTAAAAAAACACCGTATCCTTGTCGTTGACGATGAAGAGAGTATGCGTGAGTTCCTTTGCATTTTACTGCAAAGGGACGGGTATCTGGTCGAGGCTGTTGGTGACGGGCAACAAGCCATCAATCGACTCAAAGATCAAACGTTCGATCTGATTATCAGTGATATTAAAATGCCCCGACTGGATGGCTTCGGTGTGTTGGATTATGTTAAGGATCGCTGCCCTGGTACGGCTATGATCATGATTACCGCCTTCTCCACCACCGAACAAGCTGTCGATGCCATGAAAAAGGGTGCCTACGATTACATCACTAAGCCTTTTAAAAATGAAGAAATTCGCCTGGTTGTTGAAAATGCGCTGGAACGCATGGACCTTCGTCGGGAAAATCTGCAGTTGAAAAAAGAGTTGGGACAGCGGTTTTCTTTTGCCAATATCATTGGCAAAAGCAAGGTTATGCAGGATGTTTATAACCTTATCGAAAAGGTTGCAGCCAGCAAGGTTAATGTTCTTGTGACCGGAGAAAGCGGCACCGGTAAGGAATTGGTCGCCCGGGCCATCCACTATAACAGTGATCGGCGAGATCAGGCTTTTGTTGCTATTAACTGCGGTGCAATCCCCGAAAACCTGCTCGAGAGCGAACTGTTTGGACACGAAAAAGGTGCTTTTACCGGTGCTGTGCAACAAAAGTCCGGCCTCTTCGAGGTAGCTGATGGTGGCACGCTGTTTCTGGATGAAATTGCCGAACTGCCGGCCATGATGCAGGTCAAACTGCTGCGCGTCATCCAGGAACGCGAATTTCGCCGCGTCGGAGGTACTCGAGATCTTAAAGTGGATGTTCGCCTAGTAGCCGCAACCAATAAGGACCTGGGCCAGGCCGTCTCCTCGGAACAGTTTCGCGAGGATCTGTTTTATCGCCTTAATGTCATTCAAATTGCTCTGCCGCCCTTGCGCGAGCGACGCGAGGATATCCCTCTGTTGGTTCGACATTTTCTGGGAAAGCTGGCAGGTAATCCCGACTTGCTTGTCCCCGATGACGTCATGCGGAGACTTCTTGATTACCACTGGCCCGGCAACATCCGGGAACTTGAAAATTCCATGGAGCGCTGCGTTGTCCTGGGGCGGGGGGAGAGTATGAGCGAAGACAGCCTGCCACCGCAGATACGTGGTAGTGTCGAGCCAAGTGGAGACAGGTCGCTTACCGCTTTACCGGAGGATGGTCTCGATCTCGATGCCTACCTGGGCGCCATTGAAAAGGATATTCTCCTCAAGGCCTTGGATCGCACCGGCGGAGTACGCAAACGTGCTGCGGAATTGCTCGGCATTACTTTCCGCTCGATTCGCTATCGACTGGCCAAATTCGATATCGAGGTTGATGGGATGGACGAATAATTGACTATGGACCGGCTTCGGGCTTCAAACGGAAGGTAGAAAAAAGGTGGGGTGTGTGACGGATATTGTCACTCTTGATGAGCAGAAATTGGCTTTACCTGGTAAAACTCGAAGCCACATGTTTTTTGTATAAAGAAAAATACTACAAAAACAAACACTTGAGAGAATGTTGGTTCGTGGGAATATCTGGCATCTTTGTTGCTATTATCAAGGTGCGTAGACACTGAAGAGATTTTTTTCTTGCACTTAAGAGTAAAACAAGTGCATAAAAACAAGCGAAATTCAATTAACATTTGTTCTTTGTCGGTGCTTCGGCATCAAAAATCCATTCACTTGGAAGGAGAGTAAAACATGTCGAAAATGCTTAAAAAATCACAAAAGGGTTTCACCCTGATCGAGCTGCTGANNTGATCGTTGTTGCGATCATCGGCATCCTGGCGGCCATAGCCATTCCTCAGTTTGCTGCTTATCGGCAGAAGGCTTATAACAGCGCTGCAACCAGCGATCTGAAGAATCTGAAGGCCGGCATGGAAGCCTACCAGGCAGATAACCAAGAATACCCTGCTTTCCTCGGAACCTTTTAAACCTGACTAGATTTAGTCTGAAAAGGAGTGTTTTTATGAAAAAGATTCTTGTTTTGACGGCGGCTCTTGTATTTTCTGCATCAAGCTGCTTTGCTATCGCTTCTGGTGCCACTGGCACTATGCTGCTTGATGGTACCGACGAGGGTATGGCTCTGCACGGTGACCCTACCGCGGCCACTGCCACTACCGCGCTGATTGGAAAGATGTCCACTGGTGTGGGTGTGGGTTGGATTACTGAAACTGGTGGCTATACCTTGGTCACTCAGCACAAAAGTGGAACCAAGGCCTACGGTACTTCTTACGATAGCACCTCAATGTTTCAGACCGTCTCGGATAGCACACCCGGTACACCGATTCTTGCTGTGCCGACGGCTACCGATACTAGCGATTTCACTGGTACCGACTGGAAGTCTATGTAAGTCCTTTTGCCTAATTTTTAAAACAACGGGATGTTTCGACATCCCGTTTTTTTTTCAAGAAAGTTGCTTGGTGGAATGACAATCGTTACCGTTACTATGAAAGGCCTCTTGCGGGACCGAGTGTTGCAGGGGATTTTAGTGGCAGCCTTAGTCTTTTTGGCAATACCGGCGGTGAGCACCTTGTCAATGCGGCAGGTGACGGAACTGTCGCTGACCCTGTCGTTATCTCTGGTCTCTTTCATCCTGCTGTTGTTGGCGATCTTCCTTGGCGGGGTTTCCCTGTGGCGAGACGTGGAACGGCGCTATACGCACAGTGTTCTGTCCTTCCCCCGAAGTCGGACCTGCTACCTGTTGGAGCGCTTTTCCGGAATTGCTCTTTTTTTGCTTGGGGTAGCAGTCCTCTTGGGCCTGCTCACTGTTGCTGTTGTCCTGTTTGTCTCCCACACTTATCCCCCGGATCGACCTGTCTCCTGGATTGCAGTGGTGGTTGCTCTCGGGTTCGATGCCTTCAAGTGCCTTCTTCTGGTTGCCTTTGCGGTGCTCTTTTCCTCGGTTAGCACCTCCTTTTTCCTGCCGATTTTCGGTACCATAGCCGTTTATCTGGTAGGGGGTGCGAGTCAGCAGGCTTACGATTATGTCCTCTCGCCGGCCGGTCGGTCCCTGTCACCTTTGGCGCAAGGACTCGCTAAGGTATTGTATTACATCCTGCCCAATCTGTCCGCCTTTGACCTTAAAGTCAATGCGATCTACGCCTTGCCACTTGATTTCCACGCTTTAGCGCTGACACTCGGTTACGGTATTCTCTATATGGCTTTTGTGCTGATCGCCGCCGCAGCCGTCTACTCTCGACGGCAACTTGGATAAATAGATCATGAAGCGCTACGTTGTCTACGGCCTCTGTGTGCTGGCTGCCTATCTGGTTATTCTCGGTCCTTTTACCCGGTCCATGGCGCAAAAGCCCTATGCTGTAAGACTCGGCATGGTTCCGCACCCCAAGGTGCTCCAGGTACTTTTTCCTGATTATCAAGAACTCCTCGGTGCCAATATCCTTGGCCGGATCTTCCTTTATTATGGAACGCTGACTGATGAGGTGGATAATCCTGGGAAGGTGCACCTTGCTGCTGACTATCCAGCCATGTCCCGGGCTGTTCACACCGCTTTGCGTCTTGACCCCTACAATATGGATGGCTATTATTTTGGCCAGTCGATTTTGGTCTGGGATGTCGGTCAGTACAAACTTGCAACAGAGTTGTTGGAATACGGTATGAAATATCGGACCTGGGATTGGCAATTGCCTTTCTTTGCAGCCTTCAACGAAGCCTATTTCCTGAAGGATCGTGCTGCAGCGGCCCGGCTGTACATGCGTGCCGGAGAACTGTCTGGGGCGACACTTTTTAAATCGCTGGCCGGTCGGTACTTACAGGAAGTGGGTGAAACCCGCATGGCCATCGACTATTTGCGGACTATTGAGAAGGATGCCCGGACCCCTGCACTCAAGCAGGTTCTCCGGGTCAGAATCGAAACTTTTAAAGCTGTGTTGGCTGTCGAGCAGGCCCGTGATCGCTATGCTGAGGATAGGCATCGGCTGCCTGATAGTATCGATGATCTGCTGAATACTGGCTACCTTGTGACCAAGCCGATTGACTTGTACGGTGGTGAGTTTTACCTTGATGACAACGGAAAGGTTTGCACCACCAGCAAATTTGCTTTTGCCACGTCACGCCGGTCTGCCATCGATGACTCCCCGGCAGCATCTTCTGATAAGTGAGAGATGAGCATGACTACAGCACCGATCAGCATATCCCAACTGCAAAAGAGCTACCGTGGTAAGCGTGGCAAAAAGGTCGAAGCGTTGCGCAACCTGTCCATCACTCTCGTCCCTGGTGAAGTTTTTGGCTTTCTTGGCCCCAACGGCGCTGGCAAAAGTACCACCATCAAGATATTGATGGGACTGATCCGTGCGAGTGCCGGAGAGGCGCGCATTTTTGGAATTTCATCTGCCGATCCAGCAGCTCGCCGCAGAGTCGGTTTCTTGCCAGAAAACCCGGCCTTCTATGACTTTTTGACTGCCCGTGAATACCTTCATTTCGTCGGAGAGTCCTTTGCCATGTCATCGGCAGCCATTCAAGCAGAGAGTGAACGGGTGCTCAAGTTGCTCGATCTGAGTAGTGCTGCGGGACGACCGATACGTGGCTACAGCAAGGGCATGGTCCAACGTCTCGGCATTGCCCAGACGCTTCTGCACGATCCTGATCTTTATATTTTAGATGAGCCGATGAGCGGACTCGACCCTATTGGTCGGGCCCTTGTGAAAGATATCATTCTCGACCTTAAAAAGGCGGGAAAAACCGTTTTTTTCAGTACCCATGTAACAGCTGACGCCGAACGGGTCTGCGATCGTATTGGTGTGATTGTTGATGGTGTCTTTCAGGAAGAAAGAGTGGTCGGGGAACTTTTGCGCGAAGGGATCGATGGCTATTTCTGCCGGGTACGCGGGCTGGCTGCTGGAATCCTGCAGTCTTTCGGGGGCGTCACCTGCGGTGACGGTATCTGCGAACTATTTGTGCCAAGGGATGGGTACGATTCCTTTGCCTCCGAATTGCTGAAAAATGGCGGTTCGTTCGATCTGATCGAACCGCGTCGCCGGGACGTTGAGGAGTACTTCCTGGCTCTGGTTCGGGCCAAAGGAGAAATCCGATGCGCCTGAAGATCTGGCATTGTCTGTCATTGCTGGCTCTGGCTGTTCTGGTTGCTTATTATCCAAGTCTATCCGCCGGCTACAATTCCATCGATGACCTGAAGATGATCAGCGGTATCGACCAGTCGGGGCCCCTCAATTTGCTGCGACTTTTCGTGCGCAGCCATTCTTATTATTATAGGCCAATCACCATTCTCAGTTACACCCTTGACCGGGACCTGTGGGGTTCGCTCCCTTCCTTCATGCATTTGGAGAACGTCCTGCTGCACCTGACCTGCGTTTGGCTGGTCTTTGCAATCACCAAACGTTTACTCCCTCTGTGGGGTATCAAGGGGCAGGGGGCAGCCCTGCTTGCCGCACTCTTTTTCGCTTTGCATCCTCTTGCTACCGAATCAGTTAGCTGGATTAGTGGGCGGACCGATCCTTTGATGGCTGTTTTTTTGTTGCTGGCCGTGTGGCTGACTTTGTTCGCCCTATCATCGAGAAGGCCCTTGGTAGGCCTGTCTGGTGGTGCTGCACTGTTTCTGGCATGTCTGGCCAAGGAAGTGGCTGTTTTTATTTTACCCGGCCTGCTCTGGCTGATCGTGGTCTATCCGGGGGCATGCTCTTGGCCCTGTCGACTGCGTGGGCGTTGTTGGACGCTGCTCATGCCGACGATGGCGGTGATAGGCTACTTTGCCTTGCGGCACCTGGCCATCGTCCGGGACAGTGGCATCAGTACCGCTCTCAAGGGCGTGACCGGCGGTGGGTATGACCTGTTAAATAAGATTCGAATTGCCTTCAAGGTGTATGGTTTCTATTTCAAGAAGCTGCTGGTTCCCTGGCCGCTTAATTTTGGCATTATCGAGATTTCGGGATTGTATGTGCTTGTTGGGATAATCCTGGCTGTACTGCTTCTTTATCTGCTCCGGCGCGCTGATGTTGCTGGGGCCTTTGGGCTGATGTCTTTTTGTGTGCTCTCTCCGGCGCTATTGGTTGTCTTTGGCAACATGACGTGGACGCCTCTAGCCGAGCGTTACCTCTACACATCCATCGCTTTATCTGCACCACTGATTGCCTTCCTGTTTCTGCGTCTGCGAAGGCTTGTCGTTGTCCCGACTCGGCGCCGATTGGATGTGGTCCTTGCGGCACTGCTGTTGGTTTTCTTCGCTACAACATTGCACCGGGCCTGGATCTGGCAGGATAATCTTCGGCTTTATCAGGATACTGTGGCTAAGAGTCCTTATTTAGCCGCGGCCAAAACCGAGCTGGCATCAGCCTTGCTGCGAAGGGACAGGGTGGCCGAAGCTGAGGAGATTTTGGTGGGGATGCAGGATGTAAGTAGTGCTCCGGATTATATTAACGATGATATGAACCTTGCCGGCCGTATGCTCACCAAAGGGGATGTTGAGGGGGCACGTGCCATTCTTCTGCCGCTGCTCAGAGTTAACCCAAAAAAATATTACGATCTGCTGCAAGCGCTGTTGAGGATCAATGATCAACGTATCGGCCGCGCTGATACCGCCGAATTGCGCTTGTCCATCCAGCAGGAAAGTTTGGCTTGGCTGGAGGAGCAGTGCCGTCTGAGGCCCAGTGCGTTTACCATCTACCGGATCGCTAAAATGCAGCTGAGCATGGGAGATGAGAAATCCGCTCTTGCGTCCTTCCGTGCCGCCTTGGCTAAAGCCCCCGCCGATGCACATTATCGTGGGGCAGCGGAGACATATATCGAGCGATTGGAGGGCTTGTGAAAATAAAAGGCCTGATTGCTCTTCTGCGTCCGCATCAGTGGATTAAAAACCTGATGTTGTTTTTCCCTCCGTTTTTGGGTGGGATGCTGCATAATCTGCAGAGTTTGAGCGTTGGTTTTATTCCATGCTTTTCGTTCTGTCTGGCTTCCAGTGCTAGTTATGTTTTGAATGACCTGATTGATGCGGAGCGGGACGCCATGCATCCGCAAAAGAGGTCTCGGCCTATTCCAGTTGGATCGATTATGCCTACCATTGCCGTCCTTCTCAGTGTTGTTCTGGCCGGCGGCGCGTTATTACTTGCCTGGCAAACTTCTCTAGTATTTTTTGGCATCCTCTCTTTGTATCTTGGAAATGCGCTGCTTTATACACTGAAACTTAAAAATCTTCCTCTTTTCGACCTGTTTTCCATTTCAGCTGGTTTTCTGCTTAGGTTGATTGCCGGTGGTGAGGCATTCGGTGTTTTTGTTTCTGACTGGCTGTTTCTAAGTGTTTTCCTCTTGTCCCTGTTTCTCAGTACAGGCAAACGTCTTGGTGAAAAGATTTCTTTAGGGGATTCGGCCGGTGATCACCGGCAAAGCCTTGATTCCTACTCTGAAATCTATCTCCAGGGTGCAATGTTCATGACCGGGGCGGTGGTACTGGTGACCTATACCATGTACGTCATCTCTCGAAACACTCTGATATATACCGTCCCCTTGTGCGCTTTTGGTTTGATGCGGTATGTTCTTAGGATTGAATCTGGGAAAAGCGGTGATCCCACCGAATCGCTGCTTCGGGATGGTCCGCTTTTTACTGTTAGTCTCCTGTGGGTATTGATTGTGGGATGGGGGCTTTACGGGGTGGAATGATAAAATTAGTTATAGTTCATAGAAAAATTTCTTAAATTAAACCTTTTAATTGATATTGTTTAATTGATCAGCCTGCTGCGCTTCATTAATTTCTACAACACGGTCAAGCCTCACAAGGGCATTGACAATATGACGCCATATGAAAAGCTACTCGAACATTTCCATGGCGAAAAAGTGTAAACAACGCTCCGGTTTCTAACA
>DKEW01000082.1 GCA_002452265.1 Pelobacter sp. UBA6812
CCCCAGTAGCTCAGTCGGTAGAGCAAATGATACAGCAGAACATCACCCCGTAACCTTTCATGGTTACGGGGTTTTTATTTGATTGGCGGTGGAAGGTGTATCTGGCTGGTTCGACGGCCTGAGGTGCTGACAGGGAATTTGTAGGAAATGATGGCATAAGAGTGTTGCAGGTCAATACGGTCTACTGCCGCCGTAATGATGGCGCGCTGGCTGTCCATGTCCAGGCTGGACCATTCATCGAGGGTTATGGTTATTGAATCCCAATCGGGGGTGCCTGGGGCCTCTGATACCATTTGTAGCTTAACTCCTACCTCTTCAATTTCGGCTTTAAGCGTTATCATTTGTTGCTTGGCATCAGTAAATTCAATCACCCCATCGCCAATGGCGGTTACAAGGCGTTGACGTTTTTGTTCAAGTTCGCGCCGTTGACGGTTTAACTTATTGATCGTTTTCCCGGAGGCCTCCGTCTGGTCGTTTCTCTCCCAATATCCGCGCAGGGCATCTATTTGAGACAATGTGTTAAGTAGGTTGCCTACAATAATTGGATTAAGCACTGATTGTTGAACGAGTCTCGATTTGTCGCAGGTGCGACCGCCTTTTTTTTGGCAACCGTAGTACGGTGGCTGCGTTGGGCGTCCTCGCCATGTTTTGATTGTTGCTCCGCAATATCCACAGAAAAGCACTCCAAGTGCAGAAAGTAGAGACGCATAGGGTGCTTTTTCCCCAGTAATAGTTTTACGACTGCGCCTACCTGCAGCTATGCGGGCTGCTTGTTCGGCATCAATACAGGGCTCCCAATCGCAGGCTATAACCTCCATGGTGGACGGATCGTGACGCAGCGCTTGACAGATGAGTAATCGTTCGTCGCTAATTGCCCTTCGGACTGATATCTCGGGCATACCCAGACGCTCGGCAATGGCCTTTGCGGAAAGAGTCTCAGCGAACTTCCAGAGCTGTTGCATGCGTGGCAATTGATCGGGATCTATCACCGGCCTGCCGGAGGCGTGATCATAACGGTACGGCGGCGGGGGTTGCCCGCCCAGCCATTTGCCTTCGCGGAATGCCTGGTCACGTCCATCCTTCATCCTAGCCTGCAGCACCTTCATTTCTACAGACGAAAATCCCCCCTCCATGATCAACAGCATCCAGTCGGACGTTTGTGATGGATCGAGTGTTCGACTGGGTGTGGCGAGTTTTACCCGGTGTTCGGAGCATAATGCAAGCCAGGCAGTATAATCCTGCAGGGTGTCATCGCGGGACAGTCGGGATAGTTCGATGCAAAGCAGTACGTTGATTTTCCCGGCGCGGATATCAGACTCAAGTCTTGCACGCTCTGGAAGGTTTTCGGCTTTGCCCCTGGCCGCGGAGGCATGGCCGTCGTCATAAACACGTATCTGCCAGCCCTGCGATGTTGCGTAAGCGGGTAACTGTTCGCGTTGAACCGTGAGGCGGTGCGATGGCCGGTCTTTTTCTTCCCGGCTCTTGCGGATGTATATGGCGCAGTTGATTACCATTGCAGGACGTTCGGTCTTGTTGAATTGCGTCTGTGACTCATTTACAGTTTGTCGGTATATGATTTTTTGGCCAGTTTGGCGTCCTGCCGTTTTTGGTCGGCGTCAGTCAGCTTTACTCCGGCCTCCGGCAAGGTGTCGTCTGCCAATAAGCATAGCGGTTCCAAATACCAGTCGGCTTCCGATTTTTCTTGAGCATCTGCGCAGGTAAGCCAGGTCCCGCCATAAAGCAGCGCATCCATTCGGCCATAGAACAGTTCGTATGCCTCTCGCCATTTCCAGGGGTGCTTGATCTCTCCGCCGAATACCGGAGTGATGCTGCTTTTGATGTCCAGCGTAGTGACCACGTCCTCCCCTTTTTGTTCCGCCGTCAGATCAAATTCATACCGTCCCATAGTCGCCGAAAACACTGCATAGATCAGAAATTTACGGTAAGCGGAGAGTTTTTCTTTGCTGTGGGCCACCGCCACATCGGACGGATCAGACAGGGTGAGCACCTTGTCTCCGGTTTTAAGCACTGCATCAATGGTGGTTTTGGGGAACGTGTGAGTGGTCATGGTCAGCCACTCGTCGCGGTTGACCTGACGTTGTGCACACCCAGCCAAAAGAAATGTTGCCGCGGCAAAGACTACAATCTTTTTCATCTGACGTATTCCTTGTAATTACTGGATTAACGCACGTTGTGACATTTGCCGTCAGCCATTGATGGTATTGTTCGGCGTCGTCAAATTTAATTTCGGGAGGCAACTGTAATGCTGCAGGACTACGCAAAGCTGTATAAGGCCAGATATCGTGATGCAGAAGAGCAAAGCGCCATTGCCAAGGTGCGCCTGATCCGCAAGCTGATCCGAATGAAGGTGGATCCTATTTTAACGCTCGGGGCCATCCTGGCCATTGTCGAGATCGGAAAACACAAGTAACCGGCCCGGGGCACCTCGCCCCGGGTTTATTTTTTATCCAAGTCCTCAAACATTTTTCCGAGGTGCTTTTTGCGCTGGTTCTTGGGAAGTTTTACCAGTGCCTCCACAGCATCTAGCGCGTCCTGTTGAACCTCTTTGCTGACACCGAGCGCCTTGACTATGGTCTGTATCTCCGGTGAATCCCTCAGCAGCTTTAATACCTCCAACTCTGCCGGATCCAGCTTCTCGTAGAAAACGCTTGGGACATACCCGGGTGATTCTTCCATGATTTTTTGTCCGGATCCATGCTCAAGCCACTCCTCGCTCACCCCGTAGTACCTGGCTATGGCCCGGATGGTGTCCAGTGACGGATTCATCCTGTCTTTGACCATTTCGGTAATCGCCTGCGGGGATTTGTTTATCGCATCCGCAAGATCACGCTTCTTGGTCTTGTTCTCTTTTATTAGTATTTCCAGCCTATTACAAAATTTATCCATAACAATGTATTTCCTCGTTGACAAATACAGTGTACTGTATTATCTCTGTCTATAGATTGTTTATAGACACTTTGGAAGGGAAGACGCCGCAAGTCTCCAGTCCAGCCCGCAATAGGTACAGAAATACAGTTCGCCCACCTCCAGGTGTGGGATTTCGATCAGCACCGGCCTGTCACATTGCAGGCAAACATGCCGTACAGCGTAAAAGACAGCACCGTTTTTGTTGTAGCCCACAAGGATCATGTCACTGGCCCCGGCGACAACGCACACAAACCAAAGTCTATAGATTTTAACACGAGGGAATCACTCATGCAAGGAACCGATACCACCATACTCCCCCCCGGCCGATACGATTGGACCACATTCGCAAATAAGCCGTTCGGTTTTCAGCGCGAATGGTGCCGCAATCATCTTCACAAGAACGGGCAACCGTTCAATCACCGCACAGTGAACATCCTCATCAACGGCCATTACGACAGCAACCCCGGCCCGAAAATTGCCGAGATCATCGCTGCAGCGCTTAAAGAGGGCCTGATTGTGGCTTTCACTGATCTGGCTGAAGCAGCGTAGACATTTCATGTTCCCAGGCTACATCGGGCTGATGCAACCGCATATGACAATGTTTTGCCAGTTTTGACGGAGGTTGTCGGTGAAAAGTCATGAAGCGATGAAGAAGGCAATACAGGGTGATGCGCTTGAGCATGCCAAGGCTCTGCGACTGAACGTGCGATCGGTGTATCGATTTTGTGAACCGGCCACCGATTTCAGCGACAGCGGTGCGCTTAACCCGCTGGACAGACTGGAAACCATTATTGACAAGGCCACCGCCCTTGGGCACGCGGCTGAAGATGCCCAGGCCCCCATAGTGTACCTGGCCCAGCGGTTCAATGGGACGTATCTGCCGGGGCTGGCCAACAACAAGTCGTTCCCGGCCCTGACGAGCCAGGTGTGCAAGACGGTGGCTAGATTCGGAGACATGATCGAGTCGGTAGGCACCTCGGTACACGAAAAATCAGACTCCGGTCAGAACATTTCCCCCAATGAATTAAGAGAAATCCACACGGCCGGTTTTGATGTGTTGATCGCCGTCGGTGAATTGATGCGTTTGGTTGAGCAGATGTCAGGCAATTCGAAATGAAAGATCAAAACCTAACTGCTGATCAACATTCATTAGGGATGTTGATCTCTGGAGACCAGGTAGCGCGCAATGCGCTGAATAGTGTGGCTCAGATAATCAGGGCTGCTCGTAAAAATCTCCAAATACGGAGGTCAAACAATGTCTGAATATCACGATTATTTGCCGCACCACCGTAACCGGAAGGACCACCTGCCCGACAGGGATGATCGGGTGCTGTTGGCCATACTGCTGGTGATTTTGTTTGTAGGTCTTGGCTTGGCCGGCCGCGAGGACATGGAGGCCAAATCAAGGAAGGTTCCTGAGTGGCGCCCAGCGATCAACTACGAGAGACCAGCGGCGTGGCGGAAGCAAACACCAACCATGGATGAAATGAACCACCTGGAGCACATGATGAAGGTTTCACAGGTGGGCCGGTGAAATGGCCCGCCTCGGTGACAAGGCAGGAACGGACATGCTTGACCTGCTCGGTTTCGAGTGCCTGTGTAGCTGGTGTCAACTGTCGGCGACCTGTGCTGACTACAACCTGCACCACCGAGACACCATCATACGCAGAATCAACGGATACGAAGTGACCTGCAACAACCATAAACCGGCTTGGCATCGTGGCGTAGAGGGTGTCCGGCCGTAATGAACTGACGGGTGGGTGCCGCCCCTCCCTTAACCGGTGGCCTGGTAGTCAGGGAACGTCCTGAGCCGGATCAGGATGAAATACGGGTGCAACAGTGGGGCCGCTGACAAGCCGGGAAAGACCGGCACTAAATAGCGTGATTGCCCGGCGGGGGATATGCATCCCTCCTCACCCCGCCGGGACTTTTTAACAGCTTCCGGGGATAGGGTAGCTCCCGAACGGAGGGTCGCCTCGCCCTCCCCTCCCCGGATAACACTCTGAGGCAACCATGATTGGAGGCGATCATGTTCGACACCACCCGCACCAAAGCCGGTGAGAACTACTACACCGAATCCGAAGAAAAAAAGCTGTGGGCGCACCTGCGCCGCCTGAAAGACCGCCTGGGCGAACGTGACTTTGCCCTGATGAAAACCATGCGTCTGCTGGGCCTGCGCCGGGTGGAGACCATCCGCCTGAACGTGGGTGACGTGTGGAGGAAGACTCGTCTGCAGGTGACCGGCCGGATCGCGGCCAAGGGCTGCACCGGTGAGCTGGATATCCCGGTTGAGCTGCAGGGGGTTCTTGAGGCGTTTTGCAAGCTGAAGCGGCAGTGGGGGGAAGACCTGTCCGACGACGCCCCGCTGTTTGTTTCTCGTAACGGTGGACGACTGTGTGTGCGGGCGGTCAATGATCTGGTGGCCAAGCGCAACACCGAGGCCGGTATCACCAGCCGCATCACCCCTCACGGCAGCCGACACACCAAGGCGCAGCGGATCATGCGGGATGATCGCTACCTTCCACCAGAAATGAAGGCCAACGCCATGGCGCTGGCACAGAAGCAACTCCGGCACAAATCGATCAACAGCACCGCAATCTACACCGCACCCACCCGGGAGGAAATGGCTCAGGTAGCCGGAATATGAAAGGGATAACTATGAATCTACTTCAACTAGCAG
>DKEW01000019.1 GCA_002452265.1 Pelobacter sp. UBA6812
CGCAAAATCATTGCAGTCGATTTGATGAAAAGCAGCGCCACTCGAAACATTGTCAAGGTAGCCACCCTTCAGGTTGTCACATCCCGAAACCCTGTACCCTTCAGCCAGACATCTTTCCGCGATATGACTCCCCAAAAAACCTGCTATACCCGTAATGAAAATTCGTTTTTCGCTCAATTGAAGTACACCATACCGGATTTTTTTATTAGAACCTGAATGAGTGAATGATCCGGCGAATCATAACACAAGTCATTGAATCGCCTAAACACTCTGTTGAGGTACCTCAAAAGTTATGTCAAATTGTTTTCTAATGGCTTATTGAGAGTATTTTCGCTGTTCCTGCATTCCCTCAATATTGAAACAGTAGCCGTCATAAATTACGCCCCGCCAGCATTTTTGGCGGAGCCATCTTGTTGTTTGTCTCAGACAAATTTCTCGCTGACCCGGTGCCTTTTAAATGGGTGACACAGGGGGATTATGACTTCTGACAAATCAGAAACTCCCCCAATCCGTGAATAGAGGGCGTTTGTCGTGACATACAGGAGGTAATTTGTCTGCCTTCAATCTCTGAAGGAAGCGGTGTGTGTTTTTCCCCACGTTCCTTTACCCATTTCTCTGTGTCGGCAAGAGACACTTCCGGGTGGCCTTCAGGCATTGACACATACCGGACTACGTGGACAGCATGGCCGGATAAGGTTTCAAATTTCAAAGCGAATGACCGAACGCAGCGGTCGGTCATTCCGGGTGAATCGCCCTGGTTTCCTAGACTTCTCCGAGGTGTCACGGAGAAATGCCAGTTGGCAAAATAGAAAAAGGTGCGAGGACCGGAGAAGGACCGGAGACTAAAAATAAAAAGCCCCACTCCCTGCAAAGGGGGTGGGGCTAACCGTTTCCGGGAAAACGGAAATCTTTGGTCGGGATGACTGGATTCGAACCNNGCTACCAGGCTGCGCTACATCCCGTTCTGTTTGGACGCAAATAATTATCACGCTCCTTTGTAAATTGCAACAGCAAATTTCCTTTGTTTAAAGCCTTCCAGTCTATTCGGTCGATTCTATATCCTCCCCCGTAACGCTATAATAGCTTTGTTTTAACGGCCAATTAACAATCGTTGTGCATAGTCTACACCTGTTTGATGGCTGCGGTGCCTCGGGTGCCATGGTCATAGATGGCGACAGGCACAGTGTAATTGCACGGTTGCTGGTTGGTCATCACGTTCCAATTCGTTTGCCTTGGTCCCCCTCTGCCCGGATCTCTTCTCTTATCTTCTGGTCCGGGCGGTTTTCCCGCCGTTGGCCGTCCGCATCGCGGACGGCCTTTTTTTATTCGAGTATATCCTTTGCATAGGGGATTCTTACAGTTATTCTAATATGAGCCTAACAATTGTGAGGTAGATGATATTGCCGCGTTGCAAATTAAGGAGAGGAGTTAGGCTATCTCATGGCTAAAAAACATATTCTGGTGGTAGAGGACGAAGAGGATATTCTTGCTCTGTTGCATTATAACCTGGTGCGGGAGGGCTTCAGGGTGTCTCTTGCCGGTACCGGTGAGGAGGGTCTGGAGACTATTGCCGAAGACCCCCCCGACTTGGTGGTCCTCGATCTGATGCTGCCCGGCATGGACGGTTTGCAGGTTTGTCGCGCTTTAAAGGAAAATGCCGATACCCGCAGTATCGCTGTGGTGATGGTAACCGCCAAGGGGGAGGAAACGGATGTGGTTGCCGGCTTGGAGCTGGGAGCCGATGATTATGTGACCAAGCCATTCAGCCCCAAAATTCTTATCGCGCGGATAAGATCGGTGCTGCGTCGCAGGGAAAGTGCCGAAGAACCTGCCTCCGAGCAGGCTGTTGTTCATATCGACGAGTTGGTAATCCACCCGGGGCGTAATCAGGTCACCGTCAAAGGTATACCAGTGGATCTGACATTCACCGAATTTCGGGTTTTGCATCTTTTGGCCAGCCGACCGGGTTGGGTTTTTACCCGTTACCAGATTGTCAACGCGGTGCGCGGCGATGATTATTCAGTGACCGATAGGGCGGTCGATGTGCAGATCGTCGGGTTGCGCAAAAAGTTGGGTGAATACGGCCCATATATCGAGACGGTGCGGGGCGTCGGCTACCGCTTCAAGGACTGAGCATGCGAAAAAAACCGATTTTCTGGCAGATTTATCCATCGTACTTACTCATTATTCTCCTGGCTATGGTGGCTGCAACCTGGCTTTTCTCCCAGGATTTACGGGTTTTTTATCACAGGCAGGTCAAAGCGGATCTTGAGGCGCGAGGTCGCCTGTTTGAGGAACAGGTCCGAGGATTGTTGATTGCTGGTGATCGGGTCGCTCTTGATGCGTTGGCCAAGGATCTGGGGCGGCGTACTTCCACCCGGTATACCGTGGTACTGGCTTCCGGTGAGGTGGTTGGTGATTCCTTGGAGGATCCCCGCCGCATGGAGAACCATGCGGGGCGGCAGGAGATTGCCCAGGCACTGCGGGACCAAATAGCAGATTCGGTCCATTACAGTCGTACCCTGCAGGAAACCATGATGTATGTAGCTGTGCCGGTACATATTCAAGGGCAGGTCGTTGGAGTGGTGCGAGCGGCCCGCGCCGTGAATGAGATTCGCTGGGAATTGACCGGGGTTTATCGAGGGGTGGTGTTCAGCGGACTGCTGGTCGCCATGGCTGCTGGATTGGTCGGCTTGTACCTGTCGCGTCGTATGAGCCGTCCGCTGGAACAGATGAGGCGGGGTGCTGAACAATTCGCTCAGGGGCGTTTTGAAAACAGATTGCCGGCAGCCGGCTCACGGGAAATCTGTGCACTGGCCGGGGCCATGAATGTCATGGCCGGACAGCTCGATGAACGCATTCGCACCGTCATCCGTCAGCGCAGTGAGCAACAGGCGGTGTTGACCAGCATGGTAGAGGGGGTCTTGGCCTTGGATAACGACGAACGGATTATCCATCTTAATCGGGCCGCGGCCGACCTGTTCCATGTCATTCCTGAAGACGTCGAAGGGCGGCGTATTCAGGAAGTGTTGCGCAAGGCCGATCTGCAGCGGTTTGTGGAGCGGACTCTTGCAAGCCGGTCGCCGGTGGAAGGCGAGGTGGTATTGCCCGGCGCTGAAGGCGACCGTTTTTTGCAAGCTCACGGAACGGTGCTGCAGGATGGCGAAGGCAAGGGGATCGGGGTCCTGATCGTCTTGAATGATGTCACAAGGTTGCATCGGCTGGAAAATATCCGGCGCGATTTTGTCGCCAATGTCTCCCACGAATTGAAGACGCCCATCACCGGTATCAAGGGCTCGGTGGAGACCCTCATGGATGGAGCAGTAGAACGCCCTGAAGATGCTGCGCGGTTTCTGAAAATCATTGCCAAGCAAGCGGATCGACTCAACGCCATTATCGATGATCTGCTCGATTTGTCCCGTATAGAACAGGACGAAACCGAAAAGGAGATAGAGTTGATATCTTCACCGATCAGGCCGGTCCTGCAGGCAGCAGTGCATGCCTGCGAAATCAAAGCCCGGGAGAAATCGATAGGACTGGTGTTGTCATGTGACCCCGATATTTTTGCAGATATCAATCCTCCGCTGCTGGAGCAGGCCGTTATTAACCTGGTCGACAACGCCGTAAAGTACAGCGATGCCGGTGGCACCGTCTGGGTTGAGGGGAGCAGTGACGGACGACAGACCCAGATTCAGGTGCGGGATCAAGGCTGCGGCATCGATCGCGAGCATCTGCCGCGCCTTTTTGAAAGGTTTTACCGGGTCGACAAGGCGCGCAGTCGGCGTGCCGGCGGCACCGGCCTGGGGTTGTCCATTGTCAAGCATATCGTCAAGGCTCACCACGGTCGCGTGACGGTTGAAAGTGTGCCGGGGCAGGGCAGTGTCTTCCGTATTCTTTTGTCAGGAGACTGACCTAGCTGATATGCAGAGATTTTCCGCGTTTTAAAGGTGGCATGGCAGCGGGGCTTGCAAACTATTCATGTAGGGCTAATATGACGCTAACACTTCAACGCCAAGATGGCCTCCATCACAGAAGGTAATGATCGTTTCCCTTGTATTCCAAGTATGAGAAACATTATTTTCCACAAAGGAGAGCAGGAATGAGTGTCGAGGTAATGAAGGGCTTGAAGAAAGCCATGCGTGCTATGTTGGCGGCGGTTGTTGCAATTCCGATGGTCGCGGCTGCAGGGCATGCCGGTACTATCAAGGTGGATCCCAAGCTGGCAAGCTATGGCAAGGTGCAAGGTGTGTCGGGGAATCTGAACTCCATCGGTTCCGATACTTTGAACAACCTCATGGCTCTCTGGTCGGAAGGGTTTCGTAAGCATTATCCGAATGTCAATTTTCAGATTGAAGGCAAAGGGTCCAGCACCGCGCCTCCTGCCCTGATCGAAGGGACTTCCCAGATCGGTCCCATGTCGCGTCAGATGAAGCGTCAGGAAATTGAAGCTTTCGAGAAAAAACATGGATTCAAACCGACCATGATCGGTGTGGCCCTTGACTCACTGGCCGTTTATGTCAACAAGGATAATCCCATTGAGAGTCTGTCGATGCCCGAAGTCGATGCCATTTTCTCCCAGACCCGCAAAGGTGGTTATGCCGAGAATATCGTGACCTGGGGGCAGGCAGGCCTGAAGGGTTCCTGGGCCCAGCAGCCTATCAGCATCTATGGACGTAATAGTGCTTCGGGGACGTACGGCTTTTTCAAGGAACATGCTCTGTCCAAGGGTGATTTCAAGAACACCGTCAAGGAACAACCCGGCTCGGCATCTGTGGTACTTTCGGTAACCGAAGATAAAAACGGCATCGGCTACTCCGGTATCGGCTACAAGACTTCCGGTGTCAAGGCGATCGCCCTGGCCAAGGAAGCCGGTGCTACCGCCTATGCTCCCAATTACGAGAACGTTCTGGAAGGCAAGTACCCCCTGGGTCGTATGCTTTACCTCTATGTGGCCAAAGCCCCCAATAAGCCGCTGCCCAAGAATGTTGAAGAATTCCTGAAATATGTTCTTTCGAAAGAGGGCCAGGAAATCGTCGTCAAAGACGGCTATCTGCCCCTGCCGGCAACAGTAGCAGCCAAGCAGCTTGGCGCTCTGAAATAGGCCGTTTCTGCTTGCCGGTATTAAAGGTAAATGTGTATTGCATCAGAAAAGCCTGTCGGTTCACTGAACCGGCAGGCTCTGTTGCGTTGTGAACGGATTGCATGGGTAAGGTGTCAATGAATCGAAAAATCCTCAAACGGATCAAACGCAGGGACCGCATTGCCCGCTACGTGATCACTGTGGGCGGTATGGCTATTATTTTCAGCGTCATATTGATCCTGTTTCTTATCGCCCGGGTGGCATTCCCTCTGTTTCAGGGAGCCAGCACCGAACTGGTGACACAGTTTGCGTTGCCGCCCTCTATACCACCCGCAAATCTGGTGGCGGTTGGGCTCGATGATTATCGAGAACATCCCTTTGTGTTTGGCCGGGATGGGGTTGTGCGGTTTTATATGCCTAGCGAAGGTCCTGAAACGAAGGATATTCGCATTGTGCCCCTTGTCCCAGGGGCAAGCGTGTTATCTGTCGAGCGGTTTGCCGGCCTTTCTTTCGGAGTATTGTGGGATGACGGATCGCAGACGTTGGAACAGGTGCAGTTTTCCTCGCGTTTTGACGAGCAGGGACAACGCATTCAGGATCAGCAGATCGTGCGGCAGGCGTCTTTTTCATCCCTTCCTGGCAAGAAATTATCCATGGCTTTGTGCCGCCTCTCCGGCGATGGACGACAAACACAGGTGGCGCTTCTGGATGATGGTGGTTTGCTGGTACGCCAGCATGTGGAGAGCGAAGACCTGTTCGGTAACCTGGAAACGGCAAACCATGAATTCACTCTTTCCGGACAGCCCGATGAAACAATCGCGGCCCTTGCCCTGGACAGGGCTGGCAATACTCTCTACGCCGGAACCGACCAGGGTACCTTGCTGCGTTGGGATCTTTCGGAACCTGGCGAAGCCGAGCTGCTCGATCGTCTGCCGGCTTTCCCTGATCGTCGGGCGATCACATCGCTGGCATTAATCTTTGGTGACGTTTCTTTGGCTGTTGGTGATGCCAAGGGTGGTGTGTCTACCTGGTTTGCCGTGCGGGAGTCCACGGACGGTGACAAAAAGCACCTGCAGCGTATTCATACTCTGGCCTCGCATGACGCGGCCATAAAAACCATCTATCCTTCGTTGCGGGACAAGTCTTTGATCAGCGCGGATGCTGACGGCGTTTTGTATCTGGATCATATGACCAGTGAGAGACACTTGCTGAGCCTCGAAACGGAGGCACCGCTGCTGCTCAGCAGCCTATCCCCCGATGGACGGGGCCTGTTTGCCGTCGACGCCGGCGGCATGGCGCACCTGTGGACCGTTCATAATCCGCATCCGGAGGTTAGCTGGAAGACGCTGTTTGGCAAGGTCTGGTACGAAGGCTATGACGAGCCGGCCTATATGTGGCAGTCATCGGCTTCAACGGATGACTTTGAGCCAAAGATGAGCCTGACGCCGCTGGTTTTCGGTACCATCAAAGGCACCTTTTACGCCATGCTGTTTGCCGTGCCTCTGGCGATTCTCGGGGCCATTTACACCAGCCAGTTCGGTAATCCCCGTTTGCGAGGGATCATCAAACCGACGGTGGAGGTTATGGCGGCGATCCCGTCGGTTATCATTGGTTTCCTTGCGGCTCTGTGGTTCGCTCCTCTGCTGGAAAGGTCGATCCCTTCGCTGTTTTTAAGCCTGGCGTTCGTACCGTTGTTTTTGCTACTTGCCATGATCCTGTGGCAGTTCATCTGCAAACACCCCCTGTGCAAAAAGCTCGATCGCGGCTACGAGTTTCTGCTGCTGGCACCGGTTTTGATTCTGGCCGTCTTTTGTGCCATCAAACTGGGGCCCGTGGCCGAAGCCGCATTTTTCGGAGGGAACTTCAAACTCTGGCTGTTTAGCGAAGCCGGTGTTCGATACGATGGACGCAACAATATCATCATCGCATTTGCCCTTGGTTTTGCCGTCATCCCGATCATTTTTACCATGGCCGAGGATGCTCTTTCCAACGTTCCCGGTAGCCTCAAGGCCGCATCGCTGGCGCTTGGCGCCAGTCGCTGGCAGACCGTGTGGCGGGTCATCCTGCCCTCGGGTAGCCCCGGTATCTTTGCCGGCACCATGATCGGGTTTGGGCGTGCCATCGGCGAGACAATGATCGTGCTGATGGCTACAGGCAATACCGCCATCATGGACTGGAGTATTTTTAATGGCATGCGGCCTTTGTCGGCCAATATCGCTGTGGAAATACCCGAAGCCCCCGTCGACGGTAGCCTTTATCGGGTGTTGTTTCTGTCCGCGGTTATTCTGTTTGTCATGACCTTTATTCTCAACACCGTGGCCGAGCTGGTTCGTCAGCACTTGCGCAAAAAGTACGGCCGGTTTTGACAGGATTGACTATGAAAAGCTTTTGGAAAAAAGGGGAGCCCTTTATTTGGCTGACGGGTGGCGCCTTGTCAGTGACCCTGCTGATGGCGGCAGTGCTTATCATTGTGGTGCTGGTGAACGGTCTCGGGGTATTCTGGCCATCACGCGTCGCCACGGCTAAGCTGCATGACGGTGGAGCGGTGATGGGAGAGGTGGTTCGCAGCGAACCTGTTTTTGAAGGTGAAGGCGAGCGTTTGCAATTTAAGATCGGTAACCGGGAACTGTATGGACTCGATTTCCGCTGGGTTGACAATTCCGATATTTCCAGCCTTGAGTATGCCGATGATTCTGTGGTGCTGGAGCGTATGGAGTACGGAAATTTCTACGGCAGGTTTGTCGGGTTGAATGCCGAGTCTCTAGCCACGACCACCTTGCAGGATCCATGGCAGCAGCTGCGCCAGGCGCATGAGCATGTCATGCAGCAGAAAAAACAGCTTGATGCCATCGACGATCAGCTGGCTGACGCCAGTCGCCGCATGGAGAGCAGCCAGCGTAAGGAAAAACTCTTGCTCTATAAGGGGCGACAACCATCGGATCCTGAAATCGTTTCGTTGAAACAGCAACAGGACGCGTTGCAGGGCGATTTCCATAGGTTGTTGGAGCAGCAATCCGAACAGGTTTCCCGCTTGCGGGCCTATACGGCAAGCTTTGCCGATGTTTCCGGTACCGAGCGGGTCATGCCGCTAATCGACCTGGTGCGTTTTTATAAACCAAACACCATGTCCGTTTTCAGCAAGGTTCGCTATTATCTGGTGCGTTTGGCAGAGCTGTTCTTCGGTTCTCCGCGAGAATCAAACACCGAAGGGGGGTTGTTCCCGGCCATTTTCGGAACCGTTATGCTGATTTTTGTGATGAGCCTGTTTTCCTTCCCTCTGGGGGTGCTGGCGGCGATTTATCTGCGCGAGTACGCCAGGGAAGGCCTGGTGGTGCGACTGGTACGCATTGCCGTGAACAACCTGGCCGGTATCCCTTCTATTGTGTATGGGATCTTCGGATTGGCCTTTTTCGTCTATGGCATCGGCGGCAGTATCGACCGGATGTTTTTTCCCGAGCAGTTGCCTAATCCGACATTCGGCACCGGCGGTATTCTCTGGGCAAGCCTGACCCTTTCGTTATTGACCGTGCCGGTGGTTATCGTTGCGACAGAGGAAGCACTCGGTGCCATCCCTAACGGCGTGCGGGAAGGTTCACTGGCCCTTGGTGCCACCAAGTTCCAGACTTTGACGCGGATCCTGTTACCCATGGCATCTCCGGGGATTATGACCGGGCTGATTTTGGCTATGGCCCGGGCTGCCGGAGAGGTCGCGCCGCTGATGATCACCGGGGTGGTGAAAATTGCGCCGGCGCTGCCGGTGGATGGCACGTTTCCCTTTTTGCACTTGGATCGTAAATTCATGCACTTGGGGTTTCACATCTACGATATCGGTTTTCAGTCGCCGAATGTCGAAGCCGCAAAACCGATGGTATTTGTGACGACGTTGTTGCTGGTGCTCATTGTTCTGGTCATGAGCAGTGTGGCCATCTATCTGCGCAACAAGATGAAGAAGCGCTATACTTATGGGACTTTTTAAGTAAGGTGAGGTTATGAGTGAAACACATTCCGTCATGGTGACGGATCCGATAGTACAGGTTAAAAATCTGGATTTTTATTATGGGACATCCAAGGCGTTGCACAATATCAGTCTGGATTTTCCACGCAATCAGGTAACGGCCCTGATCGGTCCTTCCGGCTGCGGAAAATCAACCCTGCTGCGCTGCCTGAATCGAATGAACGATTTGGTGGATGTTGCGCGCGTTGAAGGAAGTATTCTGTTGGATGGGACGGAGGTCAACACTCAGGAAATGGATGTCATCGAGCTGCGTCGTCGGGTCGGCATGGTATTCCAGAAATCCAATCCTTTCCCCAAGACCATCTATGAAAATGTCGTGTATGGTTTGCGTATCGCCGGGGTGCGGGATAAAACCGTACTGGACGAGACCGTGGAGCGCAGCCTGCGCAATGCGGCGTTGTGGGATGAAGTCAAAGACCGCTTGCATGAATCGGCTCTGGGGATGTCCGGTGGCCAGATGCAGCGCCTGTGTATAGCGCGGGCCATTGCCGTCAACCCGGAAGTGGTGCTCATGGACGAGCCCTGTTCGGCTCTCGATCCCAAGTCCACCGCCAGGGTCGAGGAACTGATAAGTGAACTGCGTGAGAAATACACCATCATCATCGTCACTCATAATATGCAACAGGCCGCCCGGGTTTCCGATTACACGGCGTTTCTGTTCGAAGGGGTGATGGTGGAATTCGGCATCACCGAAGCTCTGTTCGTCAAGCCGCGGTATAAGCAGACCGAAGATTACATCACCGGTCGCTTCGGGTAAGGTCTTTCAAACTCAATGAGGTAACGATGCATATCGCACGGGAAATCGAAAATCTTAAGAAACGGGTACTTACCCTTAGCGCCATGGTCGAGGAAAGTTTCGATCGTTCTGTCCAGGCCCTTAACCGCATGGATGGTGTGCTGGCACGGCAGGTCATCGATGCGGACGTTCAGGTCGACCAGTTCGAGGTCGATATCGAGGAAGAGTGCCTCAAGGTGCTTGCATTGCATCAACCGGTCGCCAACGATTTACGCTTCATTGTTTCCATTTTGAAAATCAATAACGACCTGGAGCGCATCGCGGATCTGGCGGTCAATATCTCTGAGCGTGTGCTCGATCTGCAGAAAATGGAACGTGCACCCATCCCGTTCGACTTTGCCAGCATGTCCGGCAAGGTGCATGACATGGTTAAAAAGAGTCTCGATTCGCTGGTAACTCTCGATCCCCAAATGGCCCGGGAGGTGATTAGTCTCGATGATGAGGTCGATCAGATGCACCATGAAACCTATAGCCTGGTCATCGATCAGATCAAGCAGCATCCCGACCGTATTCATGCCCTGATCTGCTACCTGGTCATTTCACGCTATCTTGAGCGAATAGCCGACCAGACCACCAACATCGCCGAAGATACCCTGTACCTGGTCGAGGGCAAGATTGTACGTCATCAGTTCTGAGTTGCAGCATGCCCTGAGTTCTACCAAAAA
>DKEW01000064.1 GCA_002452265.1 Pelobacter sp. UBA6812
GCTCCAGTACGCCACCCCGCCGGTCAGGACGATGGCATCCACCTCGCCATTCAGCACTGTGGACATGGCGCCGATTTCCTTGGCGATCTGGTAAGCCATGGCCCGGGCCACAGCCAGGGCGTTGGCATCCCCCCCGGCGATACGCCGGCCGACCTCAATGGCGGAATTGGTTCCCAGGTAGGAAACCAGCCCCCCCTGCCCGATCAGCTTTTTCTTGATTTGCACCTTGGTGAAGGTTCCTGCGAAGCAAAGCTCGACCACATCCAGCAGGGGCAAGGTGCCGCTGCGCTCCGGAGAAAAAGGACCGGCGTCGAGGGCGCCGCTGACATCGACCATGCGACCATGCCGGTGGGCGGTGACGGAGACGCCCCCGCCGAGATGCGCAATGATCAGATTGAGATCCCCATACTCGGAAAAATGCTCGGCGGCGGCCCGACGTGCCACCGCCTTGATATTCAGGGCATGGGCGATGCTGTGCCGTTCAATTTCGGCAAGGCCGGAATACCGGGCGAGGTCGTCCAGTTCGTCGACCGTCACCGGATCGACGGTATAGGCCGTCACACCTGCGAGATCCGCGATTTCGTCGGCAATCAGCACACCGAGGTTGGAAGCATGTTCCCGAGGGCCGATGGCACGCATTTCCTCCAGCATCGCCGGATTGACGGCATAGGTACCGCTTTCCAGGGGATTGAAAAGGCCGCCCCGCCCAACCACGGCGTCCAGACTGGCGACATTGATGCCGTAGTTTTCAAGCCAATGCAGCACCGTGTCGCGCCGGAAGCAATACTGGTCGGGCACATGGGCGAAGGCGGCCAGTTCGTCGGTGTCGTAACGCAGGGTGTCCTGCAACAGCAATGTGTTGTTCTCAAACAGTGCCACCTTGGTCGAGGTAGACCCCGGGTTGATGGCCAGAATCCGATAGTTGCCTGGTGTTGACATGGTTTTATCCTTTGCAGCTGGTTGAAATGAGCCCCGACTCGGCAAGCCCTCATCCGGATTTTCCGGAAGTTGGAGACCTTCTATGAGCAAGCCAAGTGCCAGTCTCGTATACGCTGCCTAAGTAACCGTATTTTCAATTAATTATATCGTTTACGAGAAGTTTTTCGCGACTGTGGGGGTGCAACGGGGCTACGGCTTCACGCGAGGAGTGATTTAAGCGGGAAGGCGGTGGGATCGAGGTTGCAAAGGCGGGTAAAGAGGTATTGCAAATGCAACAAACCTTGCAGGGGCCGGCGACACCGGGGTGAAAGGTTCCGGCGGGCGGATTTTTTTAGCTCCAGCCTGCGGCTGCAATATGCATTGCTTTTTCCTGTACAAGGGGTCTGTCCTTGCACCCTCACGCCAAGCCTTTGAATTTTAATGGAATACGGACAACGATCTTACGGCGCGCAGCGATGTCGTGGAGAGTCCTGGAGTCGATGGCAAGGCAGGCAGGGCGCCTCGCACCCGGGTTAAGCCACGCGTGTAACGTTGCAGCCCCACGCCGTAGCGCTACCGCACCAAAATCCACCCAAGACATTGAACTTACTAGACTTTCCTTCTCCTCATCCTGCTGGCACAGACCCTGCTCAAGTTGCTGCCCGCACTTGGGTTACGCGGATGGTCGGGGAGGCCGCCGGTCCCGAAAATCTCACAACACGGAGGGAGAGAATGGAAATGGACAAAATTATTCGGGTGAACATGACGGACCTGACGGTGACAACCGAGGCGGTTCCGGCTGAGTGGGTGACTTTAGGCGGGCGGGCATTGACCAGTACCGTAGTGGCCGCGGAGGTACCGCCGACCTGCCATCCCCTGGGACCGAAAAATAAGCTGGTGTTCGCCCCCGGGATGTTGTCCGGCACTCCGGCAGCCAACTCGGGGCGCATGTCGCTGGGGAGCAAGAGCCCGTTGACCAACGGCATCAAGGAATCGAATTCCGGAGGCACCACCGCCCAGCAATTCGCGCGCATGGGGATCAAGGCCATGATTATCGAAGGACATCCCAAACAGGAAAAGTGGTATCACCTGCACGTCACCATGGATGGAGTGACGATCCAAGAAGAAACCGAGACCGTCGGCATGCAGAATTTCGCCGTGATCGAAGCGATGGAAAACCGTTACGGCGACAAAGTCGGGGTTATGTCCATCGGCGTGCCCGGCGAAAAACGGATGCGCGCCGCCAATATCTCGGTCAAGGACCCGGATCACAAGATTCGCAGCCATGGACGCGGCGGTCTGGGGGCGGTTATGGGTGCCAAGCGCATCAAGTGCATCACCGTCGACAGTCAGGGCGCCGGCAAGGTCCCGATCGTCGATAACGACAAATTCAAACAGGGAGCGCGCGCGTTCGCCAAGGCGGTGCTGGATCACCCGGTGACGGGGCAGGGTCTGCCCACTTACGGCACCAACGTACTGGTCAATGTCCTTAATGAGGCCGGTGGCCTGCCGACCAAAAACTTCCGCTACGGGCAATATGAAAAACACGACATGATCTCCGGCGAGACCATGCACGATATCATCGTTTCCCGCAACGGCCACCCCAAGCACGGTTGCCATGCCGGTTGCATCATTCAGTGCTCGCAGGTCTACAACGATGCCGAGGAAAATTATCTGACCTCGGGGTTTGAATATGAAACCATCTGGGGACTGGGGGCGCACTGCCTGATCGATAATCTGGACCAGATCGCCGAGTGCGACAACATCATGGACGACATCGGCATCGATTCCATCGAAGGGGTCGTCACCATAGGAGTAGCCATGGAGGCCGGCGTTATCCCCTGGGGCGACGGCGAAGGGGCCATTCGCCTGCTGCGCGAAGAAGTCGGCCGGGGCACCGCCCTGGGCCACATCGTTGGCAACGGCGCCGGGTCGGTCGGAGAAGCCTACGGGCTGACACGGGTACCGGTGGTCAAGAATCAGGGTATCCCGGCTTACGACCCCCGCGCGGTCAAGGGGATCGGTATCACCTACGCCACCTCGACCATGGGTGCCGACCACACGGCAGGTTACGCGGTGGCCACCAATATCCTTAAATGCGGCGGTTTCGTCGACCCCCTGCAGAAAGACGGTCAGGTGGAACTCTCCCGCAACCTGCAGATCGCCACCACGGCCATGGATAGCACCGGCATGTGTATCTTCGTGGCTTTTCCGATTCTGGATCTGCCAGAGGCCTTTCCCGCCCTTACCGATATGCTCAGCGCCCGCTTCGGAGTCGAGATCGACCCGGGCAGCTTTATCGAGATGGGCAAAGCGGTGCTCAAGCGCGAGCACGCCTTCAATCTGGCGGCCGGATTCAGCAACACCGACGACCGCCTTCCCGAATTCTTCGAGTACGATCCCCTGCCGCCTCACAACGTGGTGTGGGATTTCACGCCCGAAGAGATCGATGCCTTCTGGAATTTTTGAACAAAAACGGAAAGGCAACCTGACATAGGTCCCCGGATGGACAAGGTATCGCTTTGAACTGTAAAAAAACGGGGTGGATTTCTGCGAGAAGCCCTGTATCCGGGTGGGGGACCCTCCTAGTCCCCACCCGGATTTTTTTATTCAGAGCACCGCCAGCGGTGAAGCATGTTTCGGGATGGATTTAAACAACCGGCAAAGTCACGGTAACCGTGGTACCGGCACCGACCTTGGAATCGAAATCGATAGTACCCTTGTGATCGTTGATGATGGCGTAGCAAATCGACAGGCCGAGCCCGGTTCCGCCGGTTTTATGTTTGGTGGTGAAAAAGGGATCAAGAATACGGCCACGGATATCCTCCGGTATGCCGGTGCCCTGATCGCGTATTTGGATGACCACACAGCGTGGCGAGTCCTGCAGCGAAGTGGTGAGGAAAACCCCCGACTGTCGATCCGGCAGGGACTGCAGCGCGTTGATGAGCAAGTTGATGATAACCTGTTCTATCTTCTGGAAGTGACCCACAACCTGGGGTAGCTCCGCAACCAGATTACAACTGAAATGATCGGTGCTTTTCTTGATTGTATTGGCGAGGATGACCAGTGCGGCGTTTATCACCCGGTTGATATCGAAAGGCCGGCGCATCGATTCATCGTCCTGCCGGGAAAAATCCTTGAGGCTGGTTACGATACTTTTGATCCGCCTGGAGCCTTCTATAAGACTCTGCAGCAATTGCGGAATGTCCTTGAGGGCTTCCTGAACGGGCAGACCGCCGATGGTCAAGGAAGAATTCAGATCGGCATGTTCCAGGATGCTTCGGATATCGGGCCAGGCCTCGTCCAGAAACTGTGCGTTGGCAAGCAGATAGTTGTTGGGATTGTTGATCTCGTGGGCAATACCCGAAGCCAGGGTACCGATAGCGGTCATTTTGTTGGCCTGGATCAGATTAGCCTGCAATTCGCTGCGCTCCTTGCGTATGCGGAGCTTTTCGGTGATATCGCGGAAAATGCCGTAAAGGTACATCTGACCTCTGGAGCGCAGTAACCGCCCGCGAAACGAGGCCATCACAACGTTGCCGTCACTGTCGATGGTACTGAGGGGCGATACATGGCTCCAGGGCGCATCATCAGCCAGGGTGCTCTGTTCATGAGCAAGCTTTTGCGAAAAAGATGCAAGCACCTGCGACTTCATGAGCAGGTCAAGCCCACCGGCACGTAGGGTATCTTTACTGTGACCGTACAACCGGACCGCCACGGCATTGGCATCAAGAATCGCCAGAGTATCCGGATCGAGTAAAAAGGACGGATCTTCATTCTGTTCGAAAATCTGCCTGAAAAGTTCTTCACTCTCCCGCAGGGCGACTTCCGTGCGCTTACGCTCACTGATGTCGGCAAGGATGCCGACAGTGCCGATAATTGCACCATGCTGATCATACAAAGGTGCGGTGGAAAAACTGATATCGAGCAGGGTTCCATCCTTGCGCCGGCGTTTGGTTTCTTGGCCGTGAAACTCCTCCCCCATGTTCATGCGGGCGAGATTCTGCCTGAACTCCTGTTCCAGATGCTCTGGCGCAAGGGGGTAGAACTTTCCCAGCACCTCTTCTTCCGTCCAGCCGAACATATGCTGCGAGGCCGGATTCCATAGTTGAATGCACCCTTCCCGATCAAGGACGAAAATGGCCAGCGGAGAGGCCTGAAAAGTGGCTTGCAGGGTCTGGTTGACCTCACGCAAAGCAATCTCCACACGACGGCGTTCGGTGATATCGCGGCTGGCGAAGATCGAACCGGTAACCCGCAACCCCTCGGTGGTGCATTTGGCCACCGTCTCCAGCCAGATATAGTGACCATCGACATGGCGGTAGCGAAACTCGGCGCGCACCTTTTTTTGGGCGGGCAACGTGACCTGAAAGGCCTCCCGCATGCGTTCCATATCTTCAGGATGCATCCAGTTCCAGAGGCAAGTACCAACCAGCGCCTCGGGATCGAACCCCAGAATCCCCCGGTGGGAAGGACTGAGATAGGTAAAGATACCATCCGTATCGGCAGTGCTGACCAGGGCGGGCATATTGTCGGTAATGCGCCGTAAATGCTCCTCGTTGTTTCGCAGGGCCTTTTCCGCCCGGATGCGTTCCGTGACATCGCGACTGGCGAACACCGCGCCGTTAATGCGGTTAAGTTTGTCGGTGGTGCATTTGGCGATGGTTTCGAGCCAGATGTAATGCCCGTCGGCATGGCGATAACGAAACTCCGCACGCACGCTTTTCAATGCCGGCAGGGTCACCTGAAAAGTAATCTGCATGCGCTCCAGGTCGTCCGGATGCATCAGGTCATAAAGCCACGTGCCGACCAACGTTTCCGGGATAAAACCAAGAACCTGCTCATGGGAGGGGGAAAGGTATCGGAAAAATCCATGCTGATCGGCTTCGCTTACCAGGTCGAGCATGTTGTCGGTAATGCGGTGCAGCAGATCCTTTCTCTCCCGCAGGGCGGTTTCGGCACGCCTGCGTTCGGTAACATCCTTGATGATGCCAAAGATCCCCGTTGGCCCGCCTTCAATGGCTAAGGGCGCAATCTGGATGATGACATCACGCCGTCGTCCATTCCGGCTGACAATGCTGGTTTCATAACGATGAAAAGGAAGATTCTCCTGCAAAAGACGGGCATCGTTATGGCAATTGACATGAGCAATGGAAGGTAAAAACAGGTCATAGTCGGTTTTCTCGACTATTTCCGCGCACTCCTTGCCAAGGAACTCTTCAAACGCTGCATTGCAACGCCGGTAAGTACCGTCCAGGTTTTTTAAAAAGACCGGATCGGGTATCAGGCGGATCATGACATCGAACAGTCCGGATTCGGTTGATGAATCATTGCAGGTGGATGAAGTTTCCGGCCGGAGAACATTTTCCAAGGCGTCTTTTGGGTCTTTGGACTGGGCCATACGCGACTCCACGCCCCGGGGAAGGGCAAAACTGTACTGGTTGATCAAACAAACGAAATGATCGAGTTTTCACCGCCCGGTTCATAGGGATTTGAACCGCGCGAGGCATGGGGCAACCTTTCGCTAAAACCAGGCAAAGGGAAGGTTTTATGATAGTGTAAACTTGATAAATAACTAAAGAGAAAAATCCATTTCACCTATTATAGCGGCTGGCTTGCACATAAATGAACTTGCCTGGATGCCAATGGCTGTTTATCCTGTCAACGTCGTTATTCTCCGGCAAGTTTTGCACCCATTTCGGTTTGAAAGGAAATCCATGAACCTCTATTTTCGCCTGCTATGGATGATTTTACGGCTGCTGTTCAAACCTCGCAGGGCGGCATTGACCGAGAGCTTCCGCCGCCCGTTTCGGGTGTTGCCGACCGATTGCGATTTCAACCTGCACCTGACCAACGGCCGCTATTTCAGCCTGCTGGATATCGCGCGGGTGGAGCATCTGGCCCGGATAAAACTGATCGGGCCGTTGCTCAAGCGGCGCTGGCTGCCGGTGCTCAATGCGACGGAAATGACCTTTATCCGACCGATTGCGCCGTTGCGCAAGTTCGACATCGTCACCCGCATCGTTACCTGGGACGACAAATATCTTTATCTGGAACAGCGGTTCGAAAGCCCCGGCATCCTGCATGCCGTATCGTTGGCGCGAGCCGCGTTTGTCTGCAAGCGCGAACTGGTGCCGCCGGCCATGGTTGCGGCTCTGGCCGGTTACACGGGCGAAGCTCCGCCCCGCTCCGATCTGGTGGAGGGCTGGCATGCCCTGCTCAAGGACAAAAGGGAATATTTTACCCCGTCCTGACTCTGCGGCATTGATGCCTCCTCTTCTTTTTTCGATTTGATGAAAATAAAAACCCGCAGGAACCAGCCAAGGGGTTCTCTTAACATGTTGTCGGATATGTAAAAGAAGAGCCTCCCTTGTTTTCAGGGGAGGCTCTTTTATGTGCGCTAGTCACTGGTTCTGAATTTTATGGTTTGCTTAGCTTTATTGCGGCCGGGGACAGCTATCGGAGAAGCATTGGTATTTTGGTATATTTTCGAATCAAACGGGTCAGACACTGGCACTCTTGACACTCACCTTTTTCGTGAAATTGTTCCTGTACATCAAGACTATCGAGAACCATTGCCCGTCGTTCGGCGCGGAGGCTGTTTCGATTCATCCGATCACCTGAGTGCCTCGGTAAAGAAGGCCGTTAACTTATCCCAGGGGATTATGTTGACCCTATCATACAGATCCACATGCCCGGCACCGGCAACGATATACAGTTCCTTCGGTTCGGCCGCCAGCCTGTAGGCGTCCTGGCTGAACTCGATGGAATGGGCCTTTTCGCCGGCGATGAACAGCATGGGCCGGGGCGAGATGGTCTCTATGTCGTTGAACGGGTAGAAGTTCATGAACTTGACGTTGCTGGTCAATGTCGGGTGCGTAGTCAGGTTCGGCAATGAGCCTTGCGGGGTGTATTCCCCCCTGGGCGTGCGGTAGAACTCGTAGAACTCCCGTTCGATCGGATGGGAGTTTTCGTTCAACTCATGTACCGAGCCGCTGGTGTATAGGGTTTCTCCGCCGGCAAACTCCACGTAGCGCTGCTCCGCCGCCTCTTTGAGGATCTGCTTTCTCTGCTCCAGGGTCAGGGAATGCCTGAGGGCATGACGGTTGGCAGCGCCCATGTCGTACATGCTGACGGTGGCGACGGCCTTCAGGCGCGGGTCGATCTTGGCCGCGCTGATAGCAAAACCGCCGCTGCCGCAGATGCCGATAACACCGATGCGCTCCCGGTCGACAAACGGGCGGGTGCCCAGGAAATCCACCGCCGCACTGAAATCCTCGGCATAGAAATCCGGCGATACAGCGTTGCGCGGCTGCCCCTCGCTCTCTCCCCAGAAGGACAGATCCAGGGACAGGGTGACGAATCCCCGTTCGGCCATCATCGTCGCATACAGATTGGCGCTCTGTTCCTTAACTGCCCCCATCGGATGCCCGACAACGATGGCGGGATTCTTGTTTTTCTCATCCAGACCTTTGGGAATGAACAGATTGCCGACCACCTTCATCTCGTACTGGTTTTGAAAGGCCACCTTCTGCACGGTGACCTTGTCACTCTGGTAAAAGTTGGCGGCATCGCCGGGGGCGTCATAGGCGAATGCCGCGCCGGGGATGGATAATCCCAGGGCCAGCGTCACGCCGAAGACTATTTTGCAACACCTAAAAGTAAGGGATGTTTTCATCACATCTCACTCCTTTAGCCCGCTTAATTCATGCGGACTAGACGGCCAATCTTAGAATGTTGGCAATTCGCTCCTGGGGGTACATCGTATCCATCTGCCAGAGCTTGGCATTGCCAAAGGCATTCTCAGCAATGGGATCGACAGCGTCCTCTGGGAGACCTGCCTGGGCGAAGGTGACCGGGGCGCCGATGGCGCTGAACCATTCGGTCAGCTTGTCGATACCGGCATCGCCGCCCGCGACGTCGAACACCTTGTCGGCGAACCGCTCAAACCGTTCCGGCATCTGATTTTTGATGTCCTTCAGCCAGGCAGGCAGCACCACCGCCAGCCCGGCACCGTGCGGCACGTTGTACAGCGCCGACATGGCATGCTCAATCATGTGGGTGTCGTAGGTATTGCCCTCGACGCCGACGAAGGTATTGCCGTTCAGCGCCATGGTGGCGGCCCAGGCAAACTCGCCCCGCGCGTCGTAATCGTCAGAATTTTTCAGCAGCGCATCCGTGGTGCGCATGACGGTTTTCAGGATGGCCTCGATCAGTTCGGCGCTGAATTCCGGAAGGTAGCTAGCGGTGAAATACAGATCGAGGCAGTGGGAAAAAATATCCACGGCGGAATAGGCCAGATAGTCTCGAGGGACGCTGGCCATCAGCTCGGGATTGATGACGGACACCTTGGGAAACAACAGGGGTGAGACGATGGGGTATTTCTGCCGGGTTTCGTCATTGGTCACGACACCGGCCATGTTCATCTCGCTGCCGGTGGCGGCCAGGGTCATGATCGAGAACACCGGCAGGGCCTTTTCGACCACGGCCTTACCGACAAAAAAGTCCCACACGTCGCCGTCGTATTTCGCGCCGGCGGCAACGGCCTTGGCGGAATCCATAACCGAACCGCCCCCCACCGCCACAACGGCCTGCAGGTTATTCTCCTTGGTGACTTTCACGGCATCGCGCACCCGACTGATCAGAGGATTGCTGACGACCCCGCCCAACTCAGCATAGGTGATGCCCTGCTCCTTCAGAGAGGTAGCCACGCGGTCGAATAGCCCATTTTTCTTCACCCGCTCCGACCCGTACAGGATCAGGGCGCTGTCGACGCCGAACTCTTTGAGGTATTGCCCGATATTGGCTTCTTTGTCTTTGCCGAATTCAATTCTCGTGGGGTTGAAAAATGTAAAGTCTCGCATGGTGTCTCCTTGTAAGTGTTTTGGAGTTTGCTTTTTTCTTACCCCAATATTAATGGCTTACAGCGAAGTGATGAATACATGGAACTCTTCGATTTTTGCCCGATCCTACAAGCATTGGTGTTTTGTGTAGGGTTGTCAGGCCAGGGGTTTTTCCAATAATTCAGCCGCCATCGGACAGCAAAGGCCCACGATCACCGGATCGTGGGCCTCTCTTATAATCTAGGATTTATAGATCTTTCACTCACTCACCCTTCCTCACCAACTGCAGCCTGCCGCAGATTATTAACATCCCGCAATGGCGGCGCCCCGAATAACCGGCTGTATTCTCGGCTGAACTGAGACGAGCTTTCATACCCAACCTGGAAGGCCGCCCTGGTCGCATCCAGATCTTCCGCCAGCATCAGCCGCCGAGCCTCTTGCAGACGAAGGTGCTTTTGATATTGCAGCGGGCTCAGGGAAGTCATGGCACGAAAGTGGTTGTGGAAGCTCGATGCGCTCATATTGGCCATTCCGGCCAAATCGTCGACCCTCAATTGCTGGGCGAAGTGGGTTTTCAGCCATTCGATGGCCCGCGCCACCTGGTGGCTGCGGCTGCCACTTGCGGCGATCTGCCGGAGCCTGTCGCCTTGGTCGCCAATCAGTAGGCGATAAAGGATTTCCCGGTGCAGCATCGGGGCGAGTATCGGGATATCCTCCGGTTCGTCAAGCAGGGTGACGAGCCTTTGAAAGGCGCTGAGCAGGGGCAAGGTGACCTCGCCGGTCGCCATGCATCGGTCGATATCCCTGGTGCGCGGCGCGGGTAAATTGCTATCGATCATCAGGCGGGACAGCTCACGCATATCGAATTTGAGCACCAGACCCAGGTACGGCTTCACGGGACTGGCGGAAATGACTTGATACATCGTCGGCAGATAGACCGATGCGAGCAGGTACCTGTGAGCATCGTAGTCGAATGTTTCATCCTCGAGATGGATCCTTTTGGACCCTTGCGCAATCAGGCAGATACTGGGCTCGGTCAGACCGGGTGCCGGTTCGGTCGGTTTATCGTGGCGATAGAAGGTCAACCCCGGGATCGGCGTTTGAAATCCGTCACAATCTTTGTTCCATCGGGCAATGCCTGCCGCCAGCACCTTGAGTGCTTCGCTCTTGTCCAGCGTAATTCCTGAACCGTCAACATCCTGTTTTTTCATTCTTTTCTCCCTATTTCAGTTACATAAATCATACAAGTTCCTTATTCGCCAAGCAATATCTCAGAGTGTTTTTGGAGGATCGGGCAAAAAATTAAAAGGATTGATCTATCCGGATTGCTCCTCCGGGGAGTAGTCTTCTAATCGAAAGGGAATTTACAACGCGGGACCGTCCAACGCACAAAGGATCAAGGGGTTTTTGAACTTCAACCCCCAAACCCTTTGTCTCACGCAAAGCCGCAAAGACGCCAAGAGAGGCCACCCCCCTTAAGACTTGGTTTTCCTTTGCGACTTCGCGGCTTGAGTGAGCGCAGCGAACGGGCGTGAGGCCGGTTTTCCAAAGGATTCTATAGCTGACCTCGCATATTCAACTTCGCTGCGGTCCTCTGTGCCCTGTGCGGTAGATGCTTTTGGCACTTTCTTCGTTAATAGAGATTATTCAAAAAACGTACGAAGGGAACTTAAGATGGAAATACGACGAAACGGTTCACAAGCTTCGATCCAGGGTCCGGCAGAATGGTTCACCGGCTCGGTGCGTATCGACCCGCTGTTTCTCAAACCGCAAGAGCCGGCGCACACCACGGGGGCTTACGTCACCTTCGAGCCCGGTTCCCGCACGGCCTGGCATACCCATCCGCTTGGGCAGACCCTGATCGTCACCGCCGGTAGCGGCCTGGTGCAACGCGAAGGCGGGCCGATTGAGAAGATTCACCCCGGTGACGTGATCTGGTTCCCGCCGGGCGAAAAGCACTGGCACGGCGCGGTGCCGACCACACCCATGACCCATATCGCGATTCAGGAAGAGCTCGACGGCAAATCGGTGGACTGGCTGGAACATGTCAGCGACGATCAATACGAGGCAACCGAGTGAAAGGGAGGTAAGTATAGACAGCTACTACAGCGGCAAGGTCGCCCTGGTGACTGGAGCCGCATCGGGCACGGGGCTGGCGAGGCCAAGGCCTTTGCGCTTGAGGACGCACCTGTTACCTATCGACAAAATACGGTCCTCGATCAAACTCTACAAGGTGGGCAAAGGCACGATCAACTCCCGGCACGACCTGGTGATACAACGGGCCGCCGGGTCCGACCCGGCCCCCCATATCGTAGAGGAACGAGGCAGTCGCCCTGTGACGCAGCCAGTAACCGCGCAGCACCGGGCCGGCGGCATTGTACAGGGAATGGAAATGGACGTATTCATCCTGCGGCGCGGGCCGGGTTGCCAGCCAGGCTGCCGGAGCCTGGTCGAACAAGACCGGCCGGATGCGGCCGCCGACGGCAGGCAGCGGGTAGCCCGTGTCGGGCAGCCGCACCAACACCCCTTCACCTTCGAACAACCGGCTGTTTTCCGGCAGATCGAGGGTATAAAAGCGCCGCTCGTTGAAGCAGATGAACGCAACGTGGCTCAGATCGGCCGGGTCGAGGGGCCGAAAATAATAGCCTACAAACGGCCCGAAACCGTAACGCTGACCGTCGACCTCAACCTCCAGAGTCGCAACGTAACCGCGGGGTATGACCAACTCCGCTGCGGGCGGTGCTCCCTCCCGGCAAGCGGTGAGCAGCAACAGGACCGCCAGCAGTAAAATCCCCCAGCGGCTAAGCGCTATCACGGCCCCACAACTTTCCGACCAGCCATGCGGCGCCACTCATGGCTGCAACCAGCACGACCACAGCCAGCCAGCTGCTGCCCAGCCAGTCGCTCAGGGTAATGGGGCCCTGGCTGGTGGGCAGATACAGGGCCGGAATCAAGGTTTCGTGAAACTGGGCAAAAGTTGCCGCCCCCGCCAAGCCTCCCAGCAGAGCAAACACGGCGTCCATGCGCCCCTCGCCGGCGGCCGCCCAGCAAGTGCCCGGGCAATAGCCCGAAATACCCCAACCCACGCCGAAAATGACGGCGGCCAGGCCGGTTGCCACCAGGCTGGTCGGCAAAACCATGGTGCGCCCCACGCCGACCGCCTGCAGACCGAACAGGCCGATGGCGGAAAAGGCCACCGCCAGCAGCATGAATTGGGGGATTTGCGCTTCGCGCATCAGATGCGCTAACGCCATCTTGTTGGCATTGGTGGCCCCGACCCGCTGAATGACGAATCCGAAAGCGATCCCGGAAAAGAGTCCAAGCAAAATTAGCGTCATGACTTCTCCTTTCCTGTTCTTCCATACACCAGGCGCGCGGTAAGCATGGCCACGGCAAAGATGACGACACCGAAGTAGAGGCCGCTTATGGCCAGTTGGGTGGAGCCGGAGATAAACAGACCCAGCGTACAGCCACCGGCCAGCCGCGCACCGAACAGAATCAGAAACCCGCCGATGAACGCAGCCAGAAAACGTTTTACGCGACTCTTGCCGAAACGTTTTTCCCACAGCTCCGGCACATCGCGCACCGGCACCGAAAAGGTCCGGCCGGCGATGAAGCCACCGATAGCCATCCCCAGGACGAAGGCCATGAGCCATGAGCCGGGTCCGGGCATCATCAGGTAATGCTGCTTGGTGGCGATGTAACCGGGCGCCAGATGGGCCAAAACCCCTTTAAGCAAGGTGATGAAACCGCTGGACGAGGCCGGTGGGCCGAAGGTGGCGAAGATGAATACAATGATGCCGGCCAGCGCCACGGCGGCGGGCATCACGCTCCAGTAGGGGGAATTGTTATTTTGTTTCATACCGTCACCCTCCACAGGAGATGTAGCCGCCCTTGGGCTGTTTGGCATCCCCGGCCTTGGATGCGCCGGCCGGCGCGACAGTGGTGCCGGTAACGCTGGTCATACCGCCTGCCGGCAGAGCCTGACCGGCAAATTCGCGCGGCTGGGTTTCGGTGGGGAAGTAGCGCTGCGGGTTGCCCCACTCGTACCAGGAGTTGTCGTAGAGCCGCACGTCCTGCAATCCCATCAGGCGCAGGATGTAGTAACCGTAAGACCCCCTGCGGGCGGAGTGGCAGTAAGTGATCACCGCCGTATTCGGGTTGAGTCCGCGGTAATGTTCCTGCAGATCCGCATAGGATTTGACCGCTTTGGTTTCCGGGTCGACCCAGTTGCTTTGGTAGTCCCGGTTGACGGCGGTAGGGATATGTCCAAGCTTCAATTCCGAGCCGTCCAGAGCGGGGTTCGGTTTTTCACCCAGGTATTCCTCCTGCGAGCGCACGTCCAGAATCTGGTAGTAGGCATCGCCGAGACGGTCATAGATAAAACTCCCGTCGACCTGCCGGCGTAGATCGATCTCGGCAGTCGGCGCCTGATACAGCAGCGATTCTACCTGCCGCGCTTCGGTGACGAGCTGATTACCGGCCGCCACCCAGGCGTCTATTCCACGATCCAGAATGCGCATCTTCTGATGACCGAGCAGATCGAGCACCCAGAACACATAGGAGGCCGTGGCGCCGCCATCTTTTTTTACCGAATCATACAGTACCACCTCGTCGGCGCGGGTAATACCATGGGCACCGAGAATCTCCTGGGCCCGAACCGGACCGACAAAAGCGCCGCCGATCCCGCGGGCCGTATCGGTATAGCGAAATTCAGTCCAGGGCATGTGGATCGCACCCGGAATCAGTTTGCCGTCAAAATCCTTGCCCTCGCGGACATCCACGATAATAAGGTTGGCATCGTTTTGGTGCTGGGTGAGCCAGGCGGCTGTTGCCATAAACCTGCCCCCCGGATAGCCGAACTGCCCTGCCCCCTTGTCCGCCGAGGCCAGTGACCACCAGACCCCGAGCAGCAACAAAACGGCGATAACAATAAATCTGATTCCCTGTTTTTGCGCCATGAAGGCCTCCTTTTTACTAAAAAACATGATTCACGGATCAGAAATCCACAGGTTCAGGTTCTTTTTTTACCAACAGAATGGAGCAGGGCATTTTACGGACCAGTTCCCGATTACTTCGACCAAAGAGAAAATGCTCAAGATGCCATTCTTCATGGGCCAGGAGGACGAGCAGATCGATCTTTTCGTCTTCAATGACCTGCAGAATTTCCCGGGTAGGCTCACCCGATTTGATCAATTCCCGAATCGGCAGACCAGCTGTTATCTCCTCGGCGATAATACTATCCAGATCCTGCTTCGCATCCTGCAGCAATTTTTTGTAGTCCTCCTCCAGAGAAACCAGGGGAAGATTCCAACCTTTGATGCCAAAGGGATTGTGCTCGACATGAAGAACCACCAGCTCCACCTGGTATTGACGCGCCAGGGAAACACCGTAATGAACCGCTTTCTGACAGTGTCTGGTCATGCGGCTCACGACCAGAATGCGATTGATATTGTCCATAGAATACCTCCGCTAATGAAATTCTTCATCAACTTTATTCACCGTTGATCCGACAGCACCTTGGGGCCGCCCCGCTATCGCCGGTTGTTTTTCCACCTATGCAGACCCCAGGCCACCATGCCAAGCAAGACCAGCCCTGCAATGATCAGGGCCTCGTAACTCTTGAGGTCGCCCAGGAAAACTTGCAGGGCATGGCCGAACAGATAGCCGACGGAACCGATAACAACGGCCCACAGCATCGCGGCAATGACGTTGAACACGATAAATTCCGGCCAGCGTACCTTGCTCATACCCAGCGTAAAAGGCGTAACCATCCGCAGGCCATACCAGAAACGAAAGGCCAGGATGATCGGAATCCGGTAGCGATTGATCGCCACCTTAAGCCTGGCAACGCGCGGTTCCCAGTGCGGACGCCGGCGCAACAGAAACCGGCTATGCCGGCACCCGAGATAGAACAATAGCTGATCGCTGAGGAGACTGCCGCCAAAAGCGCAGAGAACCACCCCCGGCAAGCTCAAGTAGCCCCGATGGGCGGCAAAGCCGCCCAGAATAAGTACAGTTTCACCCTCCAGGAAGGTACCGATCAGAACCCCCAGGTAACCATAGTGCTCGATCAAATATTGCATTCACACCCTCCCCGAACAGTCAACATCGTAAAAGTATAGCGTGTTAATTACATTATGGTTGGCGGTTTAGCCACTGCAAGCCTGTCACCAAGGTGTAAACTTCTCAAAAAGACCTGTTAAGCGGAACCATTGGCCCGAAACTATGTTGGGAGGATGCACCATGACTTCAAACGGGCAATATGACTTCCCTGATCTACCCGAAAAGCTGAGCGGTCTGGCCCCGCTGGCCTGCAACCTCTGGTGGAGCTGGCATCCCGAAGCGCGCATGCTCTTCAAACGGCTGGATCGCGAGCGATGGAAACAGAGCATCCACAACCCGGTCAAGCTGCTCAGGAATCTGCCCGGAGAAGCATTGGCTGCGGCCGCCGCGGACTCCGACTACCTGCGCCACTACGACGCGGTCCTGTCCCGATTCAAACACTATCTGGCAAGCCGGGGCGAATGGTTCCAGGGACATGTTGCCGATCCCGAATCCCTGCCCATCGCCTATTTTTCCGCGGAATACGGCCTGCACCATTCACTGCCTTTTTATGCCGGGGGGCTTGGCTTTCTTGCCGGTGACCATCTGAAGGAATGCAGCGACCTCGGCGTGCCGCTGGTGGCTGTCGGGTTCATGTACCCGGAAGGCTACCTCCGGCAAAAGATTCGTGAGGACGGCTGGCAGGAAGGGGTGGATGAACCCCTGGAACGCGACGCAGCCCCCATCCTCAGGGTTCTGACTGACACAGGCGAGCCGTTGATCGTGCGCGTGCCCCAGATGGAACCTCCTATCCATGTCGCGGTCTGGCAGGTTGCTGTGGGCCGGATCACCCTGTATCTCATGGATACGGACATCGAAGCCAACGAGGCGTGGAATCGGAACATTTCGGCACATCTGTACATCGGCGACATGGAACAGCGCCTGCGCCAGGAGATCGTGCTCGGCATCGGCGGTTACGAGGTGCTGAATGCGTTGGGAATCAAGCACTCCGCCCTGCACCTAAATGAAGGGCATCCCGCCTTTGCCCTACTGGAACGAATCCGGGAACGGGTGCAGGCCGGCAGCAGTTTTGAAGCTGCCGCTGAGCAGATCAGGGCGACCTCCATTTTCACCACCCATACCCCGGTCCCCGCCGGGCATGATGTCTTTCCCTTTGCGCTGATGGAAAAATATTTCCGATCCTATTGGCCGGCCCTGGGCTTGGACCGCGAAAAATTCTTTAAACTTGGCACCAACCCGGCAGCGCCGGCGGCCGGGTTCAACATGACCGCTCTTGCGCTGACGATGGCCAGCCATCGGAATGCCGTTAGTCAGAAACACGGTGAAGTCACCCGGCACATGTGGCAACCACTCTGCGAGGGAACGACCGGCAAACCGTGCCTGATCGACCATGTGACCAACGGTGTCCATGTCCCTACCTGGATCGAACCCAAGATGGCGTTGTTGTTCAACCGGTATCTGGGCCCGGATTGGCTTGACAATCACGATGACCCCGCCGTTTGGGAACTGATCGATGACATTCCGGATGAGGAACTCTGGCAGACCCACTTCTGGTTAAAAAACAAACTGATCAATGTGATCCGGGAACGGGTTCGCCAACGCTGGGTGCAGGACCGCTTCAGCCCATCCCTGGCTCTGGCCGAAGGGGTCATGCTCGATCCCACGGTATTGACCATCGGTTTTGCCCGCCGTTTTGCGACCTATAAGCGGGCTGACCTGATATTGCACGATCAACAACGGCTACAAAAAATCCTTAACGATCCCTGGCAGCCGGTACAAATCGTATTTGCCGGCAAAGCCCACCCCGCGGACCTGCCGGGGATTCATATCCTGCAGGAGATCCTGCAGACTGGGCGCGATCCGGGCTTTGGCGGACGCATCGCTTTTGTGGAAGACTACGGAGAACAGTTGGCCCAGTATCTGGTGCATGGGGTGGATGTCTGGCTCAACAACCCCCTGCCCCCCATGGAGGCCTGTGGCACCAGCGGCATGAAGGCGGCCCTGAACGGCGTGCCGCAGCTGAGCATCATGGATGGCTGGTGGCAGGAGGGGTATAACGGCCGCAACGGCTGGGCCTTCGGCCAGCAGGAAACAACCGGGGATCGCACCGACGCCGACGCCGGGGCCATCTACGATCTACTGGAGCAAGAGATCATCCCCCTCTATTATCGCAAGGGTAGCGACGGCATTCCCCATGACTGGGTGCAGGTTATGAAAGAAACCATTAAGAGCAACGCGGCGACGTTTTCCGCGCGGCGGATGGTGAAGGACTATGCACTAAGATTCTATGCGACTGCTTTGAAAGACGCCCGATGATGACCTATCGCGAATTTCCCCCTATTATTCAGGCGGAATTCTTTTTCTTGCGCAAATAACGATACGTCCAGATCTTGATCTGATCGTTCAGGAGGAACCAGGTCAGGGCATAAGCCCAGATCAGCAGGGCATACTTCCAGCCGATGGCCGTCAGAAACAGACCATAAACGGCAAACAACGTGCCGACGATCTCGGTGAAAAACGTGGCGCTGATCAGCAGCGGGGAAGGAAAGGGCCTCTGCCAGAAATGCTTCTCCGTTCGCGTGACATAGATGGTCGAATGTCCGGCGACGATCAGTTTCAGGAAGATGAAGCTCTGCACCACATCGGGCGATAAGCCCATGTATTCTCGAGCAATGTAAAAAATGCCGAAACTGGCGGTGACCCCCGAGATACCGAGGATGGTGGCCAGGGTCAGCACCTCCGCCATGTTCCAGCGCACCGGCCCTTCATTCACTTTGGTGTTGTCATAGGCGATGGTCAGGATCGGTACGTCGTTGAGGAAGGCCAGAATGATGATCATGATGGCGGTGACGGGGTAGAAATTGAACACCACGATCGATGCCGTCATGAACAGGATGACCCGGATCGTTTCAGCCACCCGAAAGATACTGTAGCTTTTCATCCTCTCGAAGGTGACCCGCGCCTCTTTGACCGCATCCACGATCACCGACAGGCCCGGTGCCAGCAGCACCAGGTCCGCTGCCGCCCGCGCCGCATCCGTGGCGCCGGAGACCGCGATACCGGCATCAGCCTTTTTGAGCGCCGGAGCATCGTTGACCCCGTCCCCCGTCATCCCGACGATGTGGCCGGCTCTCTGCAGCCGGTCAACAATCAGGTATTTGTCTTCGGGAAAGACCTGGGCAAAACCACTGGCATTTTTAATAATTTCAATGATTTCGCTCTCATGCCGTTTAACATAACCTTCCGGCAACGCAATATCGGCCAGTTCCCGGTCCAGGGCCTTGACCACCTCTGCGGCAAACTGTTCGGCCTCCTTCGGCGGCACCTCCGGGCTCATTTTGCGATAGAGGGTTCTGGCGATGACTTCTCCCAACAGAACCAATTCCCGGGTGCTCGCCCCCCTCAGGTCCCGGGCATCGAAAATCCGGTTACCGATGCCGAGGGACTCGGCAATATGTCTGGCAATGGCGATGTTGTCTCCGGTGACCATCTTGACATCCAGCCCGAGTTTTCCGGCCTCTGCTGTGGTGGCTCGCGAATCCTCCCGCGGCGGATCGAACAGCGGAATCAATCCCATGAAAGCATAATGGGGGTCCCCGGAGTTTTTGCTGGCGACCCCAAGAGTCCGGTATCCCTGTTCGGCCAGAATTTCGACCTTGTTGAGAACCTCCTCCCGGTCGAATTGGTCCCCGCAAAGATCGAGGATCACCTGGGGGGCGCCCTTGGTGACGTAAAAGTCCCTGTCTCCCTTCCTGATGACAGCCTCGGTTTTTTTGCTGACTGGATCAAAAGGGGTGAACTTTACCTGCCGATAAGAGAGCAAGGCGTCCAGCCCTTCCCTGCCCTGCAGATATTCAAAGATGGGGATCTCTATAGGGTCCTGATTTTCCTCCCGCGAGCAAAGGGCGGCAAAAACCATCAATTCCTCCACCGTATGCCCGGAGAAAGCCACTGGATCCGAGACCGTCATCCGGTTCTGGGTCAGGGTTCCGGTCTTGTCCGAGCAGAGGACATCCACCCCCGCCAGTTCTTCGATGGCCACCAACCGGCTGACGATAGCCTGTTTTTTGGCCAGCTTCATAGCTCCGGCTGCCAGGGTCACGGTGAGCACGGCCGGCATGGCGACGGGGATGGCGGCGACGGTCAGAACAAGGGCAAACCGCAGGATCTCCAGCAGGTTTTCATGGCGGAACAGGGCAGCGATCAGGATGATGGTCACCAGGAAGATGGTGATGAGGATCAGGTAATTGCCGATATGGAGGACGGCTTTCTGGAAATGACTCTTCTGTTCCCGCTGCGCCTGAGCCACCAGGGCCACCGTCCGGCCGAAGAAGGTGTGGGCTGCCGTATGGGTAACCACGCCGATCATCTCCCCCTGCCTGACCACCGAGTTGGAATAGGCCATGTCGCCGTTTTTTTTGCTGACCGGTAGCGATTCTCCGGTGAGGGCAGACTGGTCAGCCTGGATGAAATCCCCGTCGATCAGCTTGACATCCGCCGGGACCAGGTCGCCGATCCTTATTTTGACGATATCTCCCGGGACCAGGAACCGGGCATCAATGGTTTGGAATTTCCCATCGCGAAGGACAATGGCCTTTTTAGCCAGCTTTTTCTTCAACACGCTCAAAGCGTTCAAGGCCTTGGATTCCTGCCAGAAATCAATGAAAGCGTTGGCGAACAGCAGGATCGCGATAATCGTAAAATCTTCCCATTTTTTGACCAGGGCGGAGAGCAGGGCCGCCGCCTCGATCATCCAGGGTATGGGGGCCCAGAAGCGCCTGAAAACCCGGTGAGCCAGGGATTCTGCCTTTTCGGGGATTTCATTGGTGCCGTACTCGTCCAGCCTCTGCTGGGCTTCTGGCGAGGTCAATCCCCTCTCCTTGTCCGCGCGGAGCTGGCGAAGAGTCTCTTCAACCGAGGTTTTTGTAAAATCAACGGTGGCCATGGCTTAACTCCCTTGAGAAATCACCGATGCAGGCCGAGGGTGACAAGAAAAGAGCTATTCGATCAAGACTAACGCTGACGGGGTTACAACAAACATGTCGGTGGTGCGCAGCCAACCCCTTTTTTCTCCTCACTTACCGCTGCTTCGCACCTTCGCTCCCAGAGCATCGGTGAGGCGTTTCAAAGCCGGCGAATGATCGTTGGGATCGATATGCACATCAAGGATAGTTGGTGTGTCGGTACGCTCCATGGCGGCCTTGAGGGCCCGATCGAAATCCTGTTCGGTAAACACCTCGAACCCCTGGCCAGCGCCGATCACCTCCGGCAAGCGGCTGTAGCGCCACGCTGGGATATCGTTGAAACCACCGTCGGTCATGGGCCGTTCGGTGCCGTAACCACCGTTATTGAGCACCACCACGATAGGGGACAGGCCGAAACGGGCGGCGGTGGAGATCTCCATGCCGGTCATCTGAAAGGCGCCGTCGCCGACCAGCACCAGTGGCCGCAGGTCTGGGCGCGCCAGCTGCGCGCCGATGGCGCCGGGCACCGCAAACCCCATGGAGGTGTAATAGGCCGGGGAGAGAAAGGCGGCCGGATGGCGGATGGTCAGATCGGCGGCGGCGAACATGGCTTCGCCGGGATCGGCCAGCAGTGCGATATGGTCGTCGATGAAGGACTCCAGGTATTCGAACAGACGGGCGATGGTGATGGGCTTATCCTGCGCCGCAAACGGCGGTAGCGCGGCCGCAGATGGGCGGACGTCCAGCGCTCTTTGCGGCAGGTCCTGATCGAGCAGGCCGGACACAAAGTCGTCCAGCAGCACGTCGGGATACTGGTGGAAGGCGATGGAACTGCCTTCGCTGGATGAGGATATCGTCAAGGCCTGGTCCAGGTTGGCGGTAAAGATGCCGAGGTTAACATCGGTCATAAAAGTGCCGAGCATCAGCAGGCAGTCGCTTTGTTCAACAGCCTGGCGGGCCTGCTCCTTACCCACGGCCCCTTCATAAACACCGACAAACAGCGGATGGTCCTCGGACAGGGTCGATTTGCTCAAGGGGGTGGTGGCGAACGGAATGCCGGTTGCTTCCGCCAACTGCATGAAGGGTCTCTGCAAGCCAAAGCGCTGAATCTCGATCCCGGCAACCAACATTGGCCGCTTCGCGTCGCTGATCCTGCGCACCGTTTCGGCTAGCGCCTCCCGCAGGGCATGAGGATCGCTGCCTGCTGCCTGGGGCAGCGGGTTGCGGCTACAGCTGCAGACGGTTCCGGTCAGATCACGAGGCAATTCGATATACACCGGCCGCTTATGGCGCACCGCTGCGGCCAGCACCCGGTCGATCTCGCAGCAGCCGTTTTCAATATCGATCAGATCGGTGGCTGCCACGGTGAGATGCCTGAAAATGTTGAGTTGGGTATCGAAATCGCGTACTTTGTGGTGCAACAGAGGATTATGATGGCGCTCGTTCAAACCCGGAGAACCACTGATCACGACCAGTGGTGATTTCTCGGCAAAGGCCTGGGCGGTGGTATTGGCGATTTTCAGACCACCGACGCAGTAGGTGACGCAGACCACGCCGAGGCCCCTCAACCGGGCATAAGCGTCGGCGGCAAAACCGGCACCCTGCTCGTCACAGGTGTTGATAACCTGCAATGGACTGTTTTCAAGTTGCTGGAAAAATTGCAGCACGTAATCGCCGGGTACACCAAAAACATGTCCGACGCCATAATCAGCCAGGCGACTGATAAGATATTCGCTTATCGTACTGGGTTGTTTCATAAGGCCTCCTCGGCACTCACATGCACAACGTTGAATCGTTTTATCGTATCAAATCCTCGGCAGCCAGAGTGCATTGCTGCATTGCATTTTGCAGGATTTCGGCGTGCCGGGCTGCCATGCTTTTATCCATGGTTGGCGGTAGCCGGATCGGCTCGCTAAGTACCAGGCCGACCCGGGTAAAAGGCAGCGGCAACAGCATACGGTCCCAGCGGCGATTAAGGCGCCAGGCATGGTGGGCTGCCACCCCCACCGGTTGGACGAAAAACCCGAAATGCGCCGCCAGACTTATCAGCGACGGTTTCACCTGATAACATGGCCCCAGCGGACCGTCGGCCGCGGTGCCCCAGGCGGTGTGCTCATCCAAAGACTTGCGCAAAGCGGCCAGAAATCGTCGGCCTTGCTCATCGGGAAGCTCAAGCGCCGCGTATCCGAACCACCGACTGATCTGGGCAATAACCTGACCGCGCAGGGAGCTATTGGTCAATATGCACGCCGGTCGACCGCGCAACAAAGTGAACAGCGGTACATAAGTGCCATGCCAGAACAGCACCAGGGTATGCTGACCGGCAGCGATACAGGCATCGAGATGCTCCACTCCGGTTACCCGTTTACGCCACGACGCACACCACAACCACAGCACGAAAGCGCCGATGGCACCCAACAGACGGGCGCGCCATGGGACGGGTTCTGAAAGGCAAGAGATCACTCGTTGTTTTCCCGTGGCTGCAATCCCGGCTCCGCGCGCAGCGCTTCCGCCAGTGCATGGGTAATGTTGTGCAGAATTTTGCATTCCTCTTCCATTCGATGGCGCGCCGCCAGCCAGCGTTTATGATTGGACGGCACTTTGTTGTGTCCGGCCATGAGACGCCCATAGAGGGCCAGCATGCGCTCCGCACTGCGGGACATGCTAAAATCTCTGGACGTATCCAACGCCCCGTTTTGCAGGCGCTTCCGGTCCTCGTTCGGCTGATCGTACAGCCACCTCAATCCCTCGACAAACAGATCGGTATCTTCCTTAGTCAGCAGACGTCCGTTGTGGCCATTTCGCACGATATCACGCACCCCCGGGGCTGCCACGGCGATCACCGGAGTACCGGCCGCCATGGCCTCGGCCAACACCATGCCCTGGGTTTCGCTTTGCGAGGCAAAAACGAAACCATCCATGGCCTGGTAAGCCGAAGCGAGTTCGGGGCGATCAAGAAGTCCGACCAGATGCAGCCGGTCGGATAACCGGTATTCACTGAAGATGCGCTGAACCTCTTCCCGCGCGGGGCCTTCGCCGGCTAGCAGCATCCTGGTGCGAGGCTGCTGCTGCATAAAGATGGCGACCGCCCGGGCCAGAAAAACAAGATTCTTCTCCGGCGACAACCGTCCAAGATAACCGATCAGAAAATCCTCTTCGGGGATGCCGATCTTGCGCCGAAACGCCGCACCGTCGGCCTGTGCAAACGGTTGCGGATCGATTCCCGTGGGGATGACCTCGATGGGACTCTGCACCCCCCGATTCCGCAAACAGTCGGCCAGAGTGGTGCTTGGCGCCACAACCGCATCGCACAGATTACAGTAGCCAACCGCCAACTCGATGGCAAAACGCCTTACCCTCTCGGAATCAATAGGCAGATAATGGGTGTAACGCTCGTACATGGTGTGATGGGTGAACACCATCGGCAGCTGCCGTTTTGCCGCGGCACGCAGCGCCGTATCGCCCAGCAGAAAAGGATGATGGGAGTGCACGATATCAGGCGCAAAATCGTCAAGTCTGCTCTGCAAACCGACCGGGGCCGGCAACGGCACGGAAAAATCACTGCCATGGAAATGCTCGATCGCCGGAAAACGCAATACATCCGGCTCATGTTCCGGCGCACCCTCAAAATGCGGCGCAATGACCAGCACCTTGTGGCCCAACTGACGAAAGGCATCGCAATAACTTTGCACGCTGCGCGCCACGCCGCCGACATGGGGGGTAAAGGTGTTGGTAACCATCAGAATATTCATCAGGAACCTCGTGGATAAGGTCTCAGCAGGAGAAGTGCCACGACAAAACACTTAATGGTTTTAATTTTAACCGCTTTAGCGCCGCTGACCAGCGTTGAGTTATAACAAAGGGGCGCTCGGGGTTGTCATCTTCCCTTGCGCCAACAGTTTGCGGTAAAATAAGCACATGCGCTACCCGAGCAATTCCACCCAGTAAACCGCACAACTCCCTGACAAGGAGGTTAAGATATGAGATACATGGCCCATTTTACCTTCGATGAAGATCATCATAAAAAACACGGTTACTTCACCATGCTTCTTTCCGCCGAAAATACCGACAAAGCGGTAAGAGCCATGCGTGACAAGATCATGTCAATCCGTAATGGTACCCATGCGTTTGACGACGTTGACGAGATTTACCTTGATGACATCATCGAAATCGACCACTTCCCGGAAAAACCGGTGCTGATGCGTTACGAATCGATGGACCTTACCGACCAGAGCACCCTGTCCTCCAATCCTATCGACCAGACAGGTCTTCACGTTCTTCACTGGTGGCCCAGCACCAAAGAACCGGAATTTCAGAAGGAAAAATACACGATCGAACCTTTTGTGCGTTGGGAAACAACCACGAAGAAGTAACCCGGAAAATTAAAGGGCCGCAACACGATGTTGCGGCCCTTTTGGTTGTTCGCACGGGGGATTGGTGGCGAATAGCCAACGACTCCCTTTGATCAGCAAGGAGCCCAGTCAGGCGTTTTGGCCTGTTCGGCCGCCATGGCAATATACTTCTGTACGGAGGGATGATCCGCAGTCATCAAGCGTACATGATCGAGCAAACGCCGACGATGGCAGATATCCGTGGCCTTGCCGTGCCGTCCTTCAACCAGGCGATCATGGCTGCAACCCCCGGCACAGTGCTTGAGCCAATCACAAGCCAGACACACCGGCGGCAGATTCACATCCATGGCCCGCAATCGACAGGCCGTTGCAGAATGGGGCAGCTTATCAAAATCGAGCTCCCGCAGGTGGCCGTAATAGTAGTCGGACTCACCGGCATACTTATCACAATGATACACAGCCCCTTCCGGTTCGACACTCAATGTTCCACCAACGCAACTGGCAGCAGAACTGCAGAGGGAACCGGGCCACCTCATGGACAGCAGTAACCAGTCCCCAAACTCCCGCACCCGCATGCGGGGATCGTCCAGTTCAAGCCAGGCGTCGAACAGCTGCATCATATACGCATAATAACGACCGGCTGCCAGGGATTCCCCCTGCGCCCGGGCATTTCCTCGCACCGGCAAAAAGCACACATCGAACAGTTCGTGGTCCCGGTAAAATTTCAACAAGTCCATGGGCGGTATAGCCAGGCTGCGCTCGGTCAGGACCGAAATGACGCCAAACGGGACATCATACCGGCGCAAGCGTTCGATCCCTTTGAGAATGCGCTGATGGCTGGGCTTGCCATCGACGGTGGGACGCTGCACATCGTGCACCGCCGCCGGTCCATCGATACTGATGCCAACCCGAAAGCCGAACTCGCCAAGAAACTGCGCCGTCTCGTTGTTCAAATGCATCCCGTTGGTCTGCACATTGTTCTGATACCGCTGATCGGCACCGGCCAGTTCCTGTTGAACCACCAACGCCTTGCGCAGCGGGCTCAGCCCACCGAGCAAAGGCTCTCCCCCATGCCAGATAAACCGAAAATCGCGGTAACCGCTGGCAAAGGCCCGAGCCATCGCCAGGGCCATCACTTCAAAGGACATCGCATCGGATTGAGCCACCCGGTCATGACAGTAACTGCAACGCAATGAACAGGCACGGGTCAGCTTCAGGATCAGGTTGAGAGGCAGACTCATTTGACCCTTGCATCCACTTGCAGCTGGGCGAGTATCTTCTTTTCTGCGGCAGTCAACACCTTGTCGATCCGCAATTCATGGATTTTTTCCATCCACTGTTTGTTGTCCGGGGTGCACTTTCCCCAGCCGTTATCGCATCGTTCCCAGTTCTGACAATAACTTGCATCCATCTTACCCCTGGCCAGATCAACGATCTGCTGTTCGATCACCTCCCGCCCCACCAGGTGATTGCAAGTCACCTTCTCGAGATCGCGGGCCAACTTGGCAATGCTTGGCGTGGTAACGGCTTTTTTACGAATTTTCTTTTCCATAAAAAACCTCCTCTTCGGATAAAGGTCGGGAGACCATCTCCCGGCGACCCATAAAACAGCCTTTCTCGCCAGAAAACGCGCAGATGCAAGGCGGTGTCAGGACCTAAACACAACATTACAGCCTACTCACAAAATTAATCAATACTTTTTATATTATTCAAATATTCCATGGTGGGCGACAAGAACACCGACCCCGCCCTGTCGTTTACAAGAAAGGCTCGACATTCACCCGCCCCGGGCCGGTCAGAGGAAGCAATCCACTTAGGGAAGAAACGAGTGAAGGCTTTGCGCGCTTTAAGGGACACGGAGAAAATTATTTCTTTGGTTGTAATTTACGAGAAGATTCGGGGCAAATAGCTTGAATAGGGCTTCACTATGCTTCTGAATCTGGTGGAGAAGGTGCGAAAGGGATGCCTGGCAAGGCTGACCTGGTACAATTGGGGGGAACGGAGATGTGTATAGATCGAACCGTGGATCCGAAATGTCCGAATCAGGGAAGTTGCTGTTGAGGGGGATTCGTATTGGAATAATAGTAGAAAATTTATAACTACAAAATGTCAGAGGGAGGGCAGCAGATTGTCACGACCGAAGGAAAAAAAAGAAAAGACTGGACGTTACGCTTGAAGTAAACGGCGCTGCAACAACTTCTGCATATCACGACGCCCATCAACGATCAGGAACACATATACATTGTTTTCCATGATTCTATAAATAATGCGGTAAGGCTTAAAAAAGACTTCACGGTATTCACGAAGCCCCAGGGCCAACAACTCCTTTGGATAAACTCCACGGTGGGGATTCTCGGCCAGGCCGTTGAAGATCTTTTCAATCATCTCCAGAACATATTCCGCTTTGCCCTGAACATCGTGCCGTTCGATGTAATCAAACAGGTCTTCCAGATCACCTGCCGCATCATCGGTCAAGAGTACCGAAAAAGCCATCAGCGGGTTGTCTCCCGCCCCCGTAACCGCTTAAAAACATCGGCGGCGGGCTGAACCTTGCCCTCTTCGACTTGACGGGTACCAAGGGCCAAAATTTTCAGCAAGGCCATGGTTTCCTGGGTCTGCTCGTAACTTTCAATATCCTGCATAACCACCTTAGCTTCACCGTTCTGAGTGATTATCAGGGGTTCTCGCTCTTCTCCCAGGTTCCGCACAATTTCGGCGGCATGGGCTTTGAGATAGCTGATCGGCTTGATTTGGCTGGACAGTTTCATAATACCTCCCGCAGACATAGACCATATATAGTCCTTAAATAGGTCAACTGTCAATGATCAAGTAGACAGCCCATGAAAGGCACAGGGGTCTCGACTTTTGATACATAGAGGAGATAGGAGCATCGTTGCTTTGTTGCAATAAATGTAAGAGTCAATCAACGCATTGCCCTCTCCTCTAAACTGTCTAGCACCCGGTATCAGCCAAACGACTGGCGTAGCGTCATGCGAAGAAAACCTGTTTCTACAAGTTCATTTTTTATCAGGCTATTTTCTCAACCCCAGACAAACCCAGGCTGTAAGATTCGCTATCAGGTTTTAAAAAGAGCCTATGGAATAGTCATTCTGCTCCAAAACTCCACCTATTAATTTCCTGAAAAATTACATTTCCTCCTTTAACGACCAGGGACTCCTTAACCATAGCTAAAGGCAAAACTCAATATAGGTACGCAGCAATGATTTGATATGTTTAATTATTGCTATTGACAAAACTGCCCACCTCAGATTAAATAAGATTACGTTCAATAAAATTTTATAATTTTATCGAATTATTGCATTGAATAGCATCATAGCACATAAGCCTTATCACCCTATTTAGGCCGCACATACAGCTAAATATGCCTACCTGGCGTAGCACCGGCGGTCAGCCACAAACGACTAGACACCCGAAAAAGGCAAAACATGTTCGTACGTCGTCCTATCCGGGTTCATTGATTTGCTTGAAGGTCAGCAACGCTTTACAGAAAAATTGGGTTACCCTGCGCCCGTAATTTTGACGGTGAATGCCAGGTTTTCCGAAATAAGAGAGCGGAACTGATTCTGCGGGAATGGTTAAGCGACAAGATCGAGGGACCGGAAAAGTTCAGTCGCCTAATTCATGATCTCGTTGAACATAACCTTGCATTGTGCGCAGCACTGGATGGGGTTGCACTCGAATCGATAGAGCGATTGAATCCAAAGTCCGTCAAAGCCGCAAGCTTCAACATCTTTGGCTGGAGACCTTTCGCCTAGCTAACCTTTCGGCGGCTTCACAGGGCTTATGCCACTAACGATTACATGCGCCATCAAGAGTTGGTTGTAAAAGGTTTTGCCAAGGCTTACTGCGCACATCGGGAAACCCTCCGCAAATCGAAGATAAACGCTTCCATATCTTCCAATCCCCAACATTATGTCTTGTCTATACTTTCATATGACACATATAAAGGCAGAATTGGTCAATACCGATTGCACACCGGATCGTCCACAAAAAATCGTATTAAAAGACCCCCCTTATCTGCCAGAAAAATATCGTGAAATACAGGAGGTTAAGGTCATGATTAAGTTGTTGGTAGTGACAGGAACATTAATAACAATTGGGCTGGCCGCTCCGCCAACCCAAGCAGCAGATGTTTTAACAGGGGATAAGAAATTAGCCTGTGAAGCAATTTTGTGCCTGTCTTCAGGCGACCGCCCCAGCGAATGTTCCCCTGCCTTATCTCGGTATTTCGGGATCAAGAAAGACTGGTGGAAGGACACGGTTAAAGCCCGTCGGAAATTTTTAAATAAGTGTCCGGACGCCGACCAAGACAAAGAAATGAAAAATCGCATAAAAAATATTTCCAAAAACGCCAGGCAATGGAAAACCGAAGGTTCTATTGACGAGTAAAATAAGTTTTAAGGATTTAATGATGAGACATGGAATTTTCCTTTTTATACTCTGTGCTTCAATCCTGTGCGAAACATCCGCCTGGGCAATCGAAAAATCCCCCTCCGCCCCGGAGTTCACGTTAAAGACCCTCGAACTATCCGAAATAGATAGAGACGCTATCACCCGCGTAACGTATGCCGAAGCCGGGAATCAAGGAGATACCGGCATGGCTGCGGTTGTTTTTGTCATCCTGAATCGATTGGTATCCGGCAATTTTGGATCTTCTGTTACCCAAATCCTCAACGCGGAAAATCAGTTTGAACCGGCCACCCGTGCGGGGGGCTGGGAAAAACTTCCCCCCTTGGGACCGCAACAGAGAGCAAGGATCGACACCATCATTAATCTGTCTCTCGATGGACGGTTGCCCGATCCTACGAACGGATCACTTTACTTCCAAAACCCGGCTATTGTCGCCCAGCGTGAAAACAATGGGAAAGTCTCCAAAGGATTGACCCGTTTCAATGGGTCAAATCCCGCCGCCGTTATCCGAGATCATGAGTTTTACGCCAAGATAAACGGACACGAAACGGCCCCAGTTTTGGTCCAGGCTAAAAAACGTCCAACACCGGAACCGTGGGACATTTATGGCTGGAGCCATCGCCAAGACCTTCAAAAAACCGCCTCTTGGGATGTTTTTACCCAAAATACCCCCAGAACAATTCACTAAACCATCAACCATTTTCAAGGAGAAAAACAATGCAAAAAGCTCCTGTTGCCATGATCAAACCCGCATCCCAACAAAAAATGGCTCTCTTCACCCTAACCATGGCCACGTTGCTTGTCCTCGTCTCTTTTAACCTGGCTTTTGCCGGGCCAATTGAGGAAGGCGTTGACTGGCTGCTGGATCTGTTGACCAACGGTATTGCCCGGAGCCTCGCCATTATTGGGATCGTCATTCTTGGATATATGGCTTGGGCTGGCCGGATCACCGGGGAAGCCTGCGGAAAGTATATCCTCGGCATTGTCTTTGTTTTCGGTGGAGCATCCATTGTGGATCTTATTATTGCGGCTGTGTCTTAAAGGGAGGCTGCCATGTCTGAAGGGGCAGACCGGTTGTTTATCGGACCAACCCGACCTGCGATGAAGTGGGGCGTCACCATCGACGGCATCATTGTGGGGTTTGCTCTGGCGGCCATAGTCATGATCGGTACGGGCAACCCGTTTTCTTTGCTGTTGTATTTACCTATTCACGGCACCCTCTATCTGCTTTGTCTGCGAGACCCCCGGATTGTCCGGCTTTTGGTTCTATGGGTCCAAACAAAACTTAAATCGCTTGGGTGGCGGCACTGGCAAGCAGCAACAGCCTGCCCCCTGGTCAACACCCGCGCCAGAAAAAGGTTGCCTCAATGAATTCACAAGCCCTGAAAAACGAACAATGGAAACGGGAAAATCCGGTAGCCGATTTTATCCCGTACAGCACCCAAATTAATGAAAATACAATAAAAACAAAGGAAGGAAATTATTTACAGGTAATAAAATTGGACGGCGTAGCTCATGAAGCAGCGGACCCTGACAACATCATTATATGGAAAAACCAAATCAATATATTGCTTCGCAATATCTCTTCCCCCCAGGTGTGCATTTGGGCCAACACCGTCCGGCGAGAAGAAAAGGCCTATCCTGGCAGTGGCTACACTGGAAGTCTTGACCAGGATCTAGATGACAAATATAGGGCACACCTGGCGCAAAAAAAGATGATGGTTAATGAACTTTATCTGACCATTCTTTACCGACCAGCCGCCTCTAAAGCCCTTGGTTTCTTCTCCCGAATGGAAAAGAACCTGGAAATTGTGAATCAACAACAGGATGAAGCCATAGAAAAATTAAATGAGTTGGTTTCCGTTGTGACCAGTTCTTTAAATAGTTACGGCCCTCGCGTGCTCGGAACCTATAAACACCTTGGTCGTCTCCATTCCGAAGTCTTGGAATTCCTGGACTTCCTGGTTAACGGGGATTGGACTCCGAGAAGCCTGCCCAAGCAAAAATTATCCGATTGCCTGGCCCGGAACCGGCCCTTTTTTGGGGCGGATGCTCTGGAACTGCGCGGGGTCGTTGATAGCAAAGTAGGTGCCATTTTAGGGATTGCTGAATACCCGGAGGGGACCGAACCCGGCTTACTTAATGCGTTGCTGTCAGCTCCCTTTTCTTTCGTTCTAACGCAAAGTTTTCAGTTTTTGTCCAAACCGGTGGCCATTGAATTATTGCTCAGGCAACAACGCCGGTTGCAAACCGCCGGGGATCTCGCCGTGTCCCAGGTTGAGGAAATAGACGATGCTTTGGATGATCTGTCTTCCGGTCGGATCGTTTATGGGGAACATCATTTATCCCTCACAGTGTTCGCGGACAATGCCCGGGAATTAAGAACCTACCTAACAGCGGCCCGCGCGGAAATGGCCGATTGTTCGATGGTGGTTGCCCGTGAGGATTGGGCCTTGGCTGCCGCCTACTGGGCTCAACTTCCGGGCAACTCCAAATACCGTCCCCGACCTGCACCAATCTCGTCTCAAAACTTCGCCGGGTTCAGCAGCTTCCACAATTACCCTACCGGCCGCCGAACAGGAAACCAATGGGGACCGGCGGTTACCGTCTTCCAGACCTCATCTGGAGCCCCCTATTACTTCAACTTCCATGAACCTTTGGACAATGCCAAAGCCAAGAAAAAAGCCCAGGCCGAAAGAGAACTAGGTGTTCATGCGCTTCAGGAAGAAAAAGAGGAGCAAAAAGCTCTTGGCAATACGTTAATTATCGGCCCGTCTGGTTCGGGGAAAACCGTGGTCCAAGGCTTCTTGATGTCCCAGGCTAAAAAGTTTCGACCGACTCAAGTTATTTTCGATAAAGACCGGGGATTGGAAATTTTTGTCCGGGCCAGCGGCGGAGTGTATTCCCCGATAAAAACCGGTGTTCCCTCCGGGTTCAATCCCTTTCAAATGGACCCCACTGAAGCAAACATGCTGTTTTTGAACCAACTGGTGAAAAAGATTTGTGGTGGCGAATTTAACAACCAGGAGGAAAAGGAAATTGACAACGCTATACGTGGGGTCATGGGTCTGCCGCCAGCCTTAAGGCGGCTGGGCCGCTGCCTGGAATTTCTTGATCCGGTAAATCCTGAAGGACCTCATGCCAGGCTTTCCAAGTGGTGCGGTGAAGGCTCCCTGGCTTGGGTACTCGATAATCCTGAAGACCGACTGGATTTCAAAAACAACACTATGTTCGGCTTCGACGTTACCGAGTTCCTGGACAACGATGAAATCCGGGCTCCCATCATTATGTATTTGTTTCATCGCATTGAACAACTCATTGACGGCCGCCGATTTATGGCGTTTCTGGACGAGTTTTGGAAGTTGCTGCTGGATGAGTATTTCGAGGATCTGGCCCAGAACAAACAGAAGGTTATCCGAAAACAAAACGGGATCATGGTGTACGGAACGCAATCCGCCAAGGACGTACTTCAATCCCCCATTGCTCACAGCCTGATCGAGCAATGCGCCACCATGATTTTCATGCCGAACCCCAAAGCCGACCGGAAGGATTATGTGGACGGCTTCCATCTTTCCGAACGGGAATTTCAACTGATTAAAGAGGATATGGCTCCCGGATCGCGCCGGTTCCTCATCAAGCAAGGTCAAAACAGCGTCGTCGCTGAACTGAATTTAAATGGGTTTGATGATGAATTGGCGGTTATTTCCGGGACAACGGATAACGTGGAGTTGGTAAGCCGCATTATTGAAAACCATGGGGAAGACCCCGCCGTTTGGCTTCCGATCTTCCATGAACAAAGGAGGTTCGTATGACAAAGCGTGAAACTGTCGCTGTTGTTGTCGCTGTGTTCCTTGCCGTGTCTCCACTTCCTTCCATAAACGCATTTGCCTCAGGCATCCCCGTTGTGGACGTTGCAAATCTGGGCCAATCCATTCAACAAGTCATGCACATGGTGGAACAGCTTAACCAGCTAAAAAGCCAACTGGCGGTTGCGGAGCAACATATAGACCGCATTAGTGGTTCTCGGGGTATGGGGGACCTTATTCACTCAACTTATGATCTAACCGTTCAGGTGGATGAAAGTGAAATACTGAAAAACGCTGGGCTGAAAACCGCCGAAGCCACAGGCTTGGTAGGGGAAACGGCCGAACTTTACGACGAGGGAAATAGAAATGTGGCCCTGCAACTTGGCCAGTCCGAAAAATCTTTACAACAGGCCCAGGCGCGATTCAGCGAACTGTCAAAATTGGTTGCCAAGGTAAACCATTGTCCTGATCCAAAAGACATTATGGATCTGCAAGCCAGGATCGAAGCAGAAAATGTTTTGTTACAAAACGAAAAGGTTAAGCTCTCGATGCTCCAGATGCAAGCTAAGGCTAGGGAAGATATGCGCGAAGCTAAAATTGTAGAAGCTCTCATTAAATCTACAGGCAACAACGGTCCTATTAACTGGTAAAGGAGAAAAATAATGAAAAACCTTCTTTTAAACGCAATGACTTTTGTGGTTATCGGCATTACATGTTCATTCCTTTCGACTGGCTGCTCTGACGAAAAAACCCTCGCCACCGGCAAAACGCAAACGGTTCAATGGTTTAAAGAACACAACGTCGAAAGGCAAGCCGTCCTGGATGAGTGTGCAAATAATCCGGGGGTATTGGGAGATTTACCTAATTGTCAAAACGCAGAGACAGCCGAGATACAACTATCAACAGGAACTAACGGCCCTCTCAACTGGTAACTGGTATTAAATCTTTCGGAGAAAACCATGGGTCCCGACCTCTTTCAGAAGATTTTCGAATTAGTAGACATAACTCTAGCAACCTATATCTACGACACGGCCGAGAGAATTATAGATTTTGTAAAACCTATATTCACAAGTCTGCTGATTATCTGGATAGCAATATGGGGTTACCTAACCATGATGGGCCAATCCAATGAGCCACTCAAAGAAGGTGTTTTCCGAATTCTGCGCGTGGGTTTCATTTTTGCGCTTGCTTTAAGCCTCGGAACCTACATGGACCTCATCGTGGAGTTCATGAACAAAGGACCGGAAACGATAGCGGCGGCAGCAACCGGCTCCCCTTCCGAGTCCATCGCGGTGGCGATGGATAACCTTTATTGTAAAGTTTTCGATCTTGTAATGACTTGTTGGAATAAGGCCGGTGTTCTTAAAGGAAACTTCGGAATGTACATCATAGGATTTGGATTCATGATTGTCGGCACCGCACTATTACTAGCTATAGCTTTTTTTCTTATGTCGGCCAAAATCATGACCGCTGTACTTTTAGGAATAGGCCCCCTGTTTATTGTTTTTCTCTTATTTAAAGGAACGCAACGCTTTTTTGAAACGTGGTTGAACATGCTATGTAATTATGGATTTATTCTCATACTAACCGCATGTCTTGGCGATATAGGTATTCAATTAATCGGAGCCTTTTTAAATAAGTTAGGTATCCCAAACTTGTATCATCCCGGCCTTGATATTATCGCTCTGGGATTAGTCAATCTAGATAAATTTATGATGATCGCTATTGTTTTTCTCTTAGTCGTCCTCCTTATTCTCCAAGTTCCTTCAATAGCCGCCGCTCTCGGTGGGGGGATAGCATTAGCAACGCAAAGCATTATCGGTTCCGCAATGAAAATGCTACTCCCCATAAAACTAACCAAAGGTGGATTAAAAACACCTAGGATAAGACCAAGAGGTTCTAATCCTGCTTACAAAAAAAGTTTCAATTCTATTACTGGCAAATAAAGGAGCAAGGCATGAAATCCTTCTTTGTAATAACTCTTTTAGCTCTTTTAATGGCGGCTTGTGCCCCCCCTAAACCACCATGCTGTGAAAATGTCGGGTTAGATCTACACCCAATTAACCCTGAAATGATGACTCAGGAACAGATTAAGGCCAGCCGCGACAGCTAAAAAGAATAACGGCCCGGGTCTGTCTTGAAGGAGATTTTAAACATGGAATCAAAAACCAACAAATCAAAAGCGGCCTTGGAAAAAGAGTATTTCAAAGAAGCCCGCAGCTGGGACGCGGACACAATCGCCGGGGTAAAGAAATCTGAAAAACGCGCCTGGTATGTAGCTGGCGCGGCAACAATTGTTGCCCTTTTGGCATGTTTTGCTGTTGCCAGCATGGCCCCCCTAAAAACCGTGGAGCCGTTCGTCATCCGGGTGGACAACAACACCGGTTTGGTAGATGTCGTTTCAGTCTTGGCCGAAACAGACGGGGAAGTTAAGCAAGATGCCCAGGAGGCTCTGGATAAGTATTGGATGGCTCAATACATCCTCTATCGTGAGCGGTATCAGTGGGACACGCGTGACTATGACCGACGCATGGTAGGGGTGTTATCGGCATCCAATGTTCAACAGGAATATGCGGATTATACCGATCCCAAAAGGAACCCTTCGGCACCGGTGATGGTTTATGGACAAAATGCAGAAGTTGAAACCAATGTTAAAAGCATTAGCTTTATTAACCCTGGGGAAACAGTCAACGGCGAAAAACGAGCTACCGCGCTGGTGCGATATACCAAGAAAGTCAAAAGGTCCGGCGACACCGATCTCACGACGCATTGGGGGGCAACGGTGACCTTCGTATATCGAAACGACACCATGAAAATTGAAGACCGACTCAAAAACCCTTTGGGCTTCCAGGTTGTCGGATATCGCAACGATCAGGAAAGCATAGGGGGCTAAAATGGTCAAAATCAAATCATTTATCTGCCTGGCTGCCTTCTGTGTTTTTCTTCCTGCCTTGGGATTTGCCCTGGAAGTGCCGAAGGGAGGTGCATACGACCAGCGGGTAAAAACCATCGACTATAACAACGCAGAAGTCGTGCAGCTGGTAGGGCACTATGGATTCTCAACCCATATTCAATTCGCAGAGAATGAAGAGACGGAAAGAATCGGTGGCGGGGATCTGGAAGCCTGGCAAATTGGAATCTACCAAAACCACTTGTTTATTAAGCCTGTAGGTGAAAAGGCCACTACCAATATGACAGTGGTAACGACCCGACGCGTCTATAATTTCGAGCTTTCCGCGCATTGGTCCCAAAATGGGGCGCATCCGCACCCTAACGATATGTTCTTCCAGGTCAATTTTCGCTATCCGGAGGATGTAGCGGCAAGGGCGCTGGCTGAGGCAAACGCAAATGAGTTGCAAGAGCGCATGAAAAAGGAAAGTGAACCCATTCCGGCAAATTGGAATTATTGGGCTCGGGGATCTGAAGAAGTAACCCCGAACCGGGCTTTTGACGATGCGCGTTTCACCTATTTTAAATTCAGCAACAACCGTGAAATGCCAGCGGTCTATGTAGTCGGGGCGGACGGTTCCGAAAGCCTGGTCAATACGCATATCGACCCGGAATGGCCGGACACCATCGTGGTTCATAAAATAGCCAAACAGCTAGTGCTTAGAAAAGGGGCCGCCGTGTCCTGTATCTTCAATAAGGCTTATGATCCGGATGGCATCGGCAATCCCTCCGGCACAACCGTACGTGGCGTGGAACGTGTCGTAATAGGGGGACAAAAATGACCGAGCCTAAAGACAAACTGAACCCCGACTATTCCCAAGAAGAAGCCGCCGATCGCGGAATGCCCTCGATCTCCCGCAAAGGCAAAGCCGGGGGGATAGGACAGAAGATAATTCTAGGTGCCATTGCTGTGCTCACGATCCTGGCACTTATCGCCGTCAACGGGGGATTCAGTAAAAACGATGAAGACCAAACATCTTCCCAAAGTCGTTCATCCAAGGAAATCGGTAATCGGCTGGGACCGGCACCGGCTCCCCCACCACCTCCGGCCGCCGAACTGGAAAAGAGTCCTGAAAAAAACCTGAACACCGGGGATCTCGGTAGACAGCCCCCCGTCAGTAAAAGAGATGAAAACACTCCCGAACAACGCAAACTCACAGGTGGGGTCTTGTTGTCCGGGAAAAAAAATAACCCGAGCAATCAAAACCAGCTGAGCGCGACAGAACAAGCCAATTTGGCCACAGGAGAAGACCAGGCCAACGGGCTGGGCGCAAGCCTCAAGCCTACCACTGTGGACGGTGCCCGGGCCAGCATCTTGACCGATCCCAGCATGTTTATTACCCGGGGCACCTATCTGGATTGCGCTTTGGAAACGGCCATTTCATCCGATCAGCCCGGAATGACCAGCTGCCGTATGACCCGCGATGTGTACAGCACAAACGGTAAGGTATTGCTTCTTGAGCGGGGGTCTCGCATTACCGGTCAGTATCAGAGCGGCATGGAACGTGGTCAAGCGCGTATTTTTGTCCTATGGACCCGTATCGAGACGCCAAACGGGGTTATCGTCAACCTTGATTCTCCAGGAACAGACGCCCTTGGCCGCTCTGGACATACCGGCTATGTTGACACACATTTTTGGACAAGGTTCGGGGCCGCTATCATGTTCAGCCTGTTGGATGACGTGGGCAATTACGCCTCCAATCTGGCCCGTAATGATGATGGAGACACAATCACTTTTGGCAATACCTCCGACACCACAACGGACATGGCAGGGATAGCCCTCGAAAACTCCATCAATATTCCCCCGACCCTGCTTAAAAACCAAGGGGAACACATCAACGTTTTTGTGGCCCGGGATCTGGATTTCAGGGGGGTCTATGACCTTAAAGCGAGTCGATAACACTAAAACGGTCCCCATCAGCAACCACAAGGCAACCTCTTTGCTGGAGTACCTAAGGGTACTCCAGCCCTTTCTTGAAAATGGCGAAAACACAGAAATCGTCATTAACAAACCCGGTCAGGTTCTTACGGAGAGCCGGGACGGATGGGTTTGCCATAAGGTCCCGGATCTAACCTTGGCAGTCTGCAGCCAAATCGCCAAGCTAACAGCCACCTGGTCAAACCAAAGTCTCGATGATCGCAAGCCGTTGTTGTCGGCCACCCTGCCGCATGGCGAACGGATTCAAATTGTCATTCCGCCAGCCACCCTATCCGGATACGTCAGCATGACGATTCGTAAACCATCGAACATTGAATTCACTCTGGAGGATTACGAACAACAGGGATTTTTTGAAGATTGTAAAACAAGCGTTAACGCCCTGTCTGACGACGAAAACAAACTGCTGTCCCTGAAGGAAACCCGGCAGTTTAAAAACTTCTTGAAGCTGGCCGTGCAACTCCGGAAAAACATCATTGTATCCGGCTCGACCGGGTCCGGGAAAACCACCTTCTTTAAGTCCCTGCTCAAATTGGTGCCCGACGATGAACGGTTAATTAGCATCGAGAATGTAGACGAATTAGGTTTATATAAAACCCATTCCAATACGGTCAGTCTTTTCTATTCCGCCGGGGGACAAGGGGTGTCGCCGGTCTCTCAACAAAACCTGCTTGAAAGCAGTTTAAGGATGAAGCCGGATAGGATCTTTGTTGCGGAACTGATTCGCGGGGAAGAGGCCTTTTACTATCTCCGGAACGTCAACAGCGGTCATCCCGGAAGTATCACCACCATGCACGCCAACAGCGCAAGACTGGCCATCGAACAATTGGTTTTATTTCTCAAGGAAAGTAGTAGCGGCAGCAGCATGAGCCGACAGGACATCAAGCAATTACTGTTCATGTGCGTGGACATCATAATCCAGCTTAAAAATGTTCGCGGTAAACGAATGATAACGGAGATTTATTATGACCCAACATTCAAGCGGAGCCAGATGGATTAAAGTAATTGTTATTTTAGGGGTGTTTGTCGCCGCTCTGGTCGGTTGGACCTGGATCGGCGGCTATTTTTATCTGGAACTGGCCGGTCTCGATGGGACCAAGGCAACCCCTTTAACCCTCTATCAATACTGGTATTATTACGGCACCAATCATAAAACACAGGCTTTGCTTTGCCTTGCTGGGACAGGGGGCCTGCTGCCTATCGGTCTTCCCTTGGTTATGTTCCTGATTCCCCGCCGCCGTAAGCTTTTTGGAGAAGCCAAATGGGCATCATCCCGGGATATTAAAGAAAGTGGCTTATATTCCAAGGCTGGAATAATTGTCGGTCAGACCTCGGGTTTTCTTGGGCTCGGCAAGCGGTATCTGACGTTAGGGGATTCCCTTCACGTGCTTATGGCCGCGCCGACCCGTAGCGGGAAAGGTGTCAGCGTTGTAGTTCCCAATCTGCTTTCCTGGCCGGACAGCACGATAGTCCTGGATCTTAAAAAAGAGAATTGGGATATTTCCAGTGGTTTCCGGGCAACACATGGACAAAAATGCTTTCTGTTGAACCTGGCCCCGCGCGACTACAAAACCCATCGTTGGAACCCCCTCTATTACATCAGCGATAACCCCAATTTCCGGATCAACGATATTCAAAAAATTGGACAAATGTTGTTCCCGAAGGTTGAGAGCGAAGCCCCTATCTGGCAAGCCTCGGCCCGTTCATTATGGTTGGGGCTGGTTCTTTATCTATTGGAAACACCAGAATTGCCCGTAACGCTGGGCGAAACCCTGCGGCAGCTGGTTATGGGGGATAAGCGCCTGACGGAAATTATTGAACAGCGTCAGCAAAGCAAGCAACCATTATCCGATGAATGTTATCTGGCACTAAAAGAATATCTCGACACCCCTGAGAAAACCCGGGGATCTGTCCGGAAAGGGTTCACTGCGGCCCTGGAACTGTTTTATAACCCGGTCATAGATGCCGCCACAGGTGGGAATGATTTCGACCTTCGGGATCTCCGTAAAACTCGCATGTCAATCTATGTGACCATATCCCCGGATGACCTGGACCGCTTGGCTCCCCTTATTAATCTGTTTTTTCAGCAAGCTTTAGATCTTAATACCCGGGAACTTCCGGAACATAACCCTGCTTTGAAATACAAATGTCTTCTATTGGCCGATGAATTCACGGCTATGGGAAGGATTGGTATCTTGGCCAAAGGTATCAGCTATATTGCAGGGTACGGACTACGGATGTTGCCCATCATTCAATCCCCTTCCCAACTCCGGGAAGTGTACGGCGCGGACTCTGCCGAAACCTTTGTTGAAAATCATGCTCTAAAAATCATCTTTGCCCCCAAAACCATCAAAGTTGCCAAGGAGATTTCCGACACCCTCGGCACCACCACAGTAAAGAACAAATCCCGCAGCCGCTCACTAACGGGAAAAGCAAGCCGGTCGGTAAATGTCAGTGACCATAGCAGACCGCTGTTGCTGCCCCAGGAAGTCATGCAGATAGGCAAGCAAGCAGCCATTTTAATTATGGAATATTGTCTACCGATCAAATGCCAGCGAATTATTTGGTACAAAGACCCGCTTTTCAAAGCCAGGGGCAATGGCCGGGATGGTATCCGTTGGACTGCTCCAAAAGTACCCCTTATTGACCCGGAACGTCGGGTTAAGGGGAAAGTTCACTTCTCCACATCAAATCTAATCCAAGAGGAAATCAAGACCGTTGAACGAGCTATTACGGTTGAGGATCTTGAGCGGATTGACGAAATGGACCTGAACGATTTTAGTTGTGATTTTTCACAAATCGAAATTCCGAAAGACGAAATTTCCGACGAAGCCATGGACGGCATTGTGAATCAATTTTTTGCCCATCTGGCGACGGCATAAAGGAGGGAGAAAATGGCAGGAACTGGAAGCCCAGGACGAGGACCAAATCCAATTCCAAGTCCAGGTTCCAATAGTCTCGAAGAAAACAGTGCACGAGAACGCTCTAAGAAAAAACTCGAAATGCACAACGTGCCCAAGAACGTAAAAAAGGACTATATCAAGATTGATGGAAAATATTTTTTCGTCCAAAACCCGGAGGCCTTAGCCTTCCAGGATAAAGGCCACCGGTTGGAAACTACTTCTACAAGTTCCCAGGTGTCCGAGTCGATGATTGATATTGCCCAGGCTAAAGGGTGGTCAAAAATCAAGGTAAAAGGGGACATGAATTTTCGGAGGGAAGTGTGGTTACAAGCAGCCGCCCGAGGCATAGACATTAAGGGTTATACCCCTCGGGACGAGGATCTAGCCCGGTTGAAAAAAATGGTCCGGGAAGCACCAGAAAAAAGATATGCAAAACAGCCACCTCCGGAAGATCCTAAACCACCAAATAAAGATAAGGGGAATAGTCCCCCTGTTGAGCATCTCCCTCCTTCTAATTCGGAAAAGAATAAAAAAGAGGTCAAAAACGCCAAAGCCCTCTTAAACAGAACTACAAATCTGGTGGAACTGGCCAAACAAAACCCGGAACTAATTAACGAGATTGCCGCTATCAAGATAGGTGAAAAGCTCAGTTGGAATATATCCGACAAGAGGAATAGGGAGGTCTTTATGACAAAGATCCGTACCCGGGTTGCAGAAAATTATCTGCAAGGTCAAGAAATGCCTTCCATAAAAATCAAAGAAGGAAAAGTTGTTGAACAACCCAACCCGGAAAAGGAGGTAGAAAGTGAGAGATAACCAGCAGAAGACTATGGATTAGATGCCAGGTCCCGCATGATCTCGGACCTGTTTATGCAACATTCAAACCTTCCATTCATCGTTCCTCTTCCGGCAAGGAAGCCCACTGCTGCTCCATAACCCGGGGGGAATGGTTCGGACGACCATGCTCCAGATTATTGACCACATTACCAGTAACCTTTTCCAAAAACCGTTGTTGATCCCGGGCACTCTGTAGATAGCCTTCGGCAAAC
>DKEW01000020.1:0-1520 GCA_002452265.1 Pelobacter sp. UBA6812
GCAGCCTGCTGTCCATCGGTTCGGCCGCCGGGGTGGCCATGATGGGCACCGCCCGTGGCTTGTATACCTTCAGCAGTCATCTGAAATGGACCTGGGCCGTCGCCCTCGGCTACGCAGCCAGTATCTTGCTGCACCTGCTCCTCAACCGCGCCCTGTTTTCCATCTTCTGACAAACGGCTGACAGGGCCGCGGACAACCAATCGACCAGTCTCAGGGGGAGGCGCCTGCGCAATACTTACCTTAAGGCCGTCCCCCTGAGTCGGGAAAAACCTTTACAACGCCTCGCCCCTTCCATCAGCCTGCTGCCACACCTATACCCGCCAGCATTTAAAAATACTTGTTCTCCCACCAAATAAACCACGTCGCGCTTGACTCCGGCAGGCTAAATGGGAAAAGATAGGCGTTTTGGGGTTAATGTACCGGTGGTATCTGGCCTATAAGCCTTTTTTGGGACGCATAATTTTTTGATGGGGATGTGACAAGTGAAAAAACTTTTGCCTTTTATAGGGACGTTGTTCTTAACAGGCCTGGCAGCCATGCCGGCTGCTGCCAGCGGTGGCGAACATGTGGCAGACCTGACGCAAACACCTTACGGAATGATCGGCCTGGTGCTGTTTGTCGCCGCCTATGCGCTGGTCATTTTTGAAGAGAAACTGCATCTGCGCAAGAGCAAACCGGTCATCCTGGCCGCCGGCATCATCTGGATTCTGGTGGCCCTGGCGTATAAACACATCGGTCAGCCTGAAGCGGCCCACCATGCCATTCTGGGCAATCTGGTCGAATACGCCGAACTGTTTTTATTTTTACTGGCAGCCATGACTTACATCAACGCCATGGAAGAACGCAATGTCTTTCGCTCCCTGCGTTCCTGGCTGGTTTCACGTGGATTTACCCTGCGCACCGTGTTCTGGCTGACCGGTCTGTTGTCGTTTCTCATCTCGCCTGTGGCGGACAACCTGACCACCGCTTTGCTCATGGGTACCGTGGCCATGACTGTGGGTGGCGCCAATCGTCGTTTCATTACCCTGGCCTGCATCAATATCGTGGTAGCGGCCAATGCCGGTGGAGCGTTTTCCCCCTTTGGCGACATCACCACCCNNCCCTGATGGTCTGGCAGAAGGGCAAAGTCGATTTCATCGAGTTTTTCTCCATCTTTCTGCCCGCACTGGTCAACTGGCTGATTCCCGCTATTATCATGAGCCTGGCCATTAAAAAAGAACAGCCCGAGGCCATGGATCAGGTCATGCAGATGAAATTCGGTGCCCGCCGCATTATCGTTTTGTTCCTGCTCACCATTATCACGGCCGTCTCCTTTCATAACTTTTTGCATCTGCCACCCGCGGTAGGCATGATGCTGGGCCTGGGCTATCTGTCGTTTTTCTCTTACTATATCAAGCGCAAGGAACACCGCCTGAATGCCGGCGACGGACCTCTGGACATCACCGGCACCAACGGCCAGCCCGGCTTCGACCTGTTCCGCAAGATCGCCAGGGCCGAATGGGACACCCTGCTGTTCTTTT
>DKEW01000020.1:1659-14743 GCA_002452265.1 Pelobacter sp. UBA6812
TGTCCCACGGCCAGTGGCTGCTGGTCACCTTGACCGCCGGGGTCGGCGGCAGTCTGCTTTCCATCGGCTCGGCGGCCGGTGTAGCCCTGATGGGCAGCGCACGCGGTATATATACCTTTGGTCAGCATCTTAAATGGACCTGGGCCATCGCCCTTGGCTACGCTGCCAGCATCCTTGTGCACCTGTGGATCAACGTTCACCACATGTAAATAGACCCGGGCCTCACATGCCTGCCGGTCTTACCCATAATCATGAGCTCCGGTCCTTTGAAGGGCCGGGGCTTTATCTGCATATCCCCTTCTGCCTGCGCAAATGCCCGTATTGTGACTTTTTCTCTGTGCCGTCAAATCCGGCACTGCTGGCAACCTATCCCGACCTGCTTATCGCCCAACTGGAACACGAAAGTCACCTGCAACGGTGGCAAGGCCCCTTCTCCACAGTTTTTTTCGGCGGTGGCACACCGTCCCTGTTGCAACCAAAGGCTATCGGTCGCATTCTGACACAAGCCGACCGCCTGTTCGGCCTGACCTCTAAGGTGGAAATTTCTCTTGAAGCCAATCCCGGCACGGTGTCAGCCAAGAGTTTAAGCGGTTATCGTGCCGCCGGAATCAACCGCCTGTCCTTTGGCGTACAATCCCTCAACGATGCGCATCTCAAGCGTCTCGGCCGCATCCACTCCGCCGCCGATGCCTGCAACGCGGTACGATGGGCCCGTAAAGCCGGGTTTGACAACCTGTCCTGCGACCTGATCTTCGCCCTGCCCCATCAGTCGACCCAGGCCGCCCTCGCGGACCTGAAGGCTCTCCTGCAACTGGAACCGCAACATCTTTCATGCTACGGTCTGGGTATCGAACCGGATACAGTTTTTGCGCAACAGTTGGATACCGGCAAACTGCACCCTGTTTCAGAAGAGGTCTATGCCGAAATGTTTTGTCAGTTGCACTTGCAACTCGCCGAAGCCGGTTTCGAACATTACGAGATCTCCAACTATACCCGTCCGGGCAAAGCCTGCCTGCACAATCTCAACACCTGGCAGAGACACCCCTACCTGGGGCTCGGTCCCGGAGCCCACTCTTTTTGCGCCAACGAATGGGGAGAGCGCCGATATGCGCCGCCAGACCTTGAAACTTATATCGAATCAGTGTCTACCGGTCTCGACCCCAGCGTATCCCTTGAAACCTTCGATCGTACCGGTGCCATGGCGGAGACGGCCTATCTGGGACTCCGGTGTACCGAAGGCGTGAATGACGCCGGGTTTTTCAACCGTTTCGGGATACGTTTTGCCGAGGCCTTTCCGCAGGCTATAGCACGCTGCAAAGAGCACCTGTCCCTGCAACACGGACACTGGCGCCTGGACCTGCGCGGATGGCTGCTTTTCGACCATTTTATCAGCGGTTTCCTGTAGGCATTTCAGCTGATTTTTACACCTGTTTTGCCCTTGACAAAGGGTAGGGCCGTTGTTATGTTGTCTTCCGTTAGCACTCAATAAGCAAGAGTGCTAACGGCCCTTCAAGCCGGATGTCCCGGCTTGTTTTACGATTGAGTCTTGCGATGAACAAAGAGTTGAACGAACGCTGTCGCCTGATACTTGAGGCTATCATCGAGGACTACATAATGTCCGGGGAACCGGTCGGTTCGCGTGCCCTCACCCGCCGGCACAACATCGCCCTGTCGCCAGCCACAGTGCGCAACGTTATGGCCGACCTGGAAGAAATGGGCTTTTTGACCTCCCCGCATACCTCGGCCGGACGCGTCCCCACCGAGAAGGGCTACCGTTTTTACCTGGACAGTCTTCTACAGGTAAAACAACTATCCCTGGGCAAACGGCAATCGATTCAGGAGCACTACAAACATCGTGGCCTGCGCATGGAAGAGCTGCTGCGGGAAGCCGGCCGCATCCTGTCGGCCACTTCCAACTACACGGGTGTGGTCATGGTACCGCACCTGACCACCACCATCTGCCGACGTATCGATTTCGTGCGCCTGTCGGCCCGGCGTATCCTGGTGGTATTCGTTAGTCAGTCCGGCATTGTCGAGCACAAACTTATCGAATCGGACCTGCCGCTTACCGAATCCGAGTTGCAGGAAGCGACCAATTATCTCAGCCAGACCTTCTCCGGGCTGTCCATTCAGGAAATCAAACAGTACATCGTCTCTCAAATGGCCGAAGAAAAGGCCATGTACGACAGCATACTGCGACGCACACTGCAGCTTTCAAGCATGGCCCTGGAAGATGATCTGGGGGGACAGGTGTTCATCGAAGGCGCCTGCAATATCCTCGACCAACCTGAGTTCAACGACCTGAACCGGATGAAGCGACTAATGCGTACCTTCGACCAGAAAAACCTGTTGGTCGAGTTGTTACACAAGAGCCAGTTAACCGAAGGGGTGCAGATTTACATCGGCAGCCCGGATCATTACAGCGACATCGAAGGATGCAGCCTGGTTGCGGCCTCATTTACCAGCCGCTGGGGAGCCACCGGCACCCTGGGCATCATAGGACCGACCCGCATGCCTTATTCAACAGTCATTCCGCTGGTGGACTTCACCGCCGGACTGGTTGGCAGCATCCTCGACATCGACGAGGAATAGGAGAAAGACTATCGTGGCAGAAAAGAAAAAACAGGCAGCCGATAAAAAACACGGCCTGGAAGAGGAGCAGCCGGTTCCCGAGGCCCCTGAAGGCGTGGAAACCGAAGCAGAGCAGGACCCTGTCGCCCTGCTGCAGCAGGAATTGTCCGCCGCCCAGGCCGAAACCCAGAAAAACTGGGATCTGTACCTGCGCGAACGGGCCGAACTGGAAAATTTCCGCAAACGCATGCAGCGTGAGAAAGAGGATCTGGTCCGTTTCGCCAACGAAAATCTGCTGCGCGAAATTCTGACGGTGGTGGACAATCTGGAGCGTGCCATCGATCACGCCCGCAAGAATGAGGAAACGGTTCAGGGGCTGCTTGAAGGTGTCGAAATGACCCTCTCCCAGTGCCAGAAACTGCTGGAAAAATTTGGTGTCACACCTGTCGTGGCTGTAGGCGAACCGTTCGATCCGACCTGGCACGAAGCCATGGGACAGTTGGAAAGTGCGGAACATCCTGCCAATACCGTTCTGCAGGAAATGCAGAAAGGCTACGTGCTTAACGATCGTCTGCTGCGACCGGCTCTGGTGCTGATCTCCAAAACTCCGGCCGCTTAAAAATAATTACTTTTAGCTGACAGAACAAAACCAAGTTCATATTTAAAGGAGGATATATAATCATGGGCAAAGTAATCGGAATCGACCTCGGCACCACCAACTCATGCGTGGCTGTCATGGAAGGGGGCGAACCCGTCGTCATCGCCAACGCCGAAGGCTCCCGCACCACCCCTTCGATGGTAGCTTTCACCGAAAGCGGCGAGCGCCTTGTCGGCCAGCAGGCTAAACGCCAGGCCGTCACCAATCCGGAAAACACCCTGTTCGCCATCAAACGTCTTATCGGCCGCAAATTCGACAGCGATGCGGTACGACGCGACATCCAGATCAGCCCGTTCAGCATCATCAACGCCGACAACGGCGATGCCTGGGTTGAAGTGCGCGGCAAGAAATACAGCCCGCCTGAAATCTCCGCCATGATTCTGCAGAAAATGAAGCAGACCGCGGAAGACTACCTAGGCGAAAAAGTTACCGATGCGGTCATTACCGTGCCGGCCTACTTCAACGACTCCCAGCGTCAGGCCACCAAGGACGCAGGTAAAATTTCCGGTCTGAACGTATTGCGCATCATCAACGAGCCGACCGCAGCGTCTCTTGCCTACGGTCTCGACAAAAAGGGCGAAGAAAAAATTGCCGTTTTTGACCTTGGCGGCGGCACCTTCGACATCTCCGTGCTGGAACTGGGCGATGGCGTCTTCGAAGTCAAATCGACCAACGGCGACACTTTCCTGGGCGGCGAGGACTTCGATCAGCACATCATGGATTACGTGGCTGACGAGTTCAAAAAGGAACAGGGCATCGACCTGCGCAACGACAAGATGGCCCTGCAGCGTCTCAAGGAAGCTTGCGAAAAGGCCAAATGCGAACTGTCCACCTCCATGGAGACGGACATCAATCTGCCCTTTATCACTGCCGACGCGTCCGGCCCCAAGCACCTCACCATGCGCCTGACCCGCTCCAAGCTGGAAAGCATCTGCGCCAGCCTGTTGGCCAAGCTGGTTGAACCTTGCCGCATGGCTCTGAAAGACGCTGGATTGTCGGCCTCCGACATCGACGAAGTCCTGCTCGTCGGCGGCATGACCCGCATGCCTGCTGTACAAGCTAAAGTACAGGAAATCTTCGGCAAGACCCCCAGCAAAGGCGTCAACCCGGATGAAGTCGTCGCTATTGGCGCTGCCATCCAGGGCGGTGTCCTCAAGGGCGAGGTCAAGGACGTGCTGCTGCTGGACGTTACCCCCCTGTCCCTGGGTATCGAAACCCTCGGCTCGATCATGACCAAGCTGATCGAAAAGAACACAACCATCCCCTGCAAAAAGAGCCAGATCTTCTCTACTGCGGCGGACAACCAACCGGCGGTATCTGTGCACGTACTGCAGGGCGAACGCGAAATGGCAGGCGACAACAAGACCATCGGCCGCTTTGAGCTGGTGGGGATCCCGCCCGCACCGCGCGGCGTCCCCCAGGTTGAGGTCACCTTCGACATCGATGCCAACGGCATACTGCATGTTTCGGCCAAAGACCTCGGCACCGGCAAGGAACAGTCGATCCGCATCACTGCTTCTTCCGGCCTGAGCGACGAGGAAGTCGAGAAAATGGTCAAGGATGCCGAGGCGCACGCCAGCGAGGACAAGAAAAAACGCGAGCTGATCGAAGCCCGTAATCAAGCTGACGGACTTGCCTACTCCACCGAAAAATCGCTGAAGGAGCACGGCGACAAAATCGACGAAGAGACGCGCAGCAAAATCCAGAGCGCCCTTGACGATCTCAAAAAATCCCTGGAAGGGGAAAACCCCGACGAGATCCGCGAAAAGAGCGAAGCTCTCGCCACCGCATCCCACAAACTGGCCGAAGCAATCTACAAGCAGAGCCAAGAAGGAGCTGAAGCAGCCCCCCAAGGCGCCGAGCAGAGCTCCGATGACGGGGTAGTCGACGCAGAATTTGAAGAAGTCGACGACCAGAACAAATAAACACACCACCCTTCTGTAGCACCACAGGAGCCGGGGAATGCCCCGGCTCCTGTTGCTGTTCAGATTTACGCCAGTCGGACACCCGTATCTGTCCATACTGGGACATAAGGAATTCAAGAGTTGAGTAAGCGCGATTATTACGAGGTTCTGGAGGTTCATCGCAACGCCAGCGAAACGGAGATAAAGAAAGCCTATCGAAAACTGGCGATTCAATATCACCCGGATAAAAACGCCGGAGACAAAGCCGCCGAAGAAAAATTCAAGGAAATCTCTGAAGCGTACTCCGTGTTGTCCGATACCCAGCAACGCGTAATCTACGACCAATATGGCCATGCCGGCCTCGGCAACGGCGGTGGAGGTGGCGGTTACTCGTCCGGCGGCTTTGGCGGCAGCCCTTTTGAGGATCTGTTCGGCGATATCTTTGGGGATATTTTTGGGGGCCGCACCAGCCAGCGCAGTCGCGGCCGCCGCGGGGATGACCTGCGCTACAATCTCTCCATCACCTTCGAAGAAGCAGCGTTCGGACTCGAAACCAAAATTCAGATCCCACGCTATCAGGCTTGTAGTACCTGCGATGGACTTGGCTCCAAACCAGGAACAACGCCACGCGTCTGTCCTACCTGCCAAGGAGCAGGTCAGGTAAGAATCCAGCAGGGTTATTTTTCGCTGACCAGGCCTTGCCCCGAGTGTCAGGGAGAGGGCCAGATCATCGACCAACCTTGTGACGAATGCCGCGGCAGTGGACGGATACGCGGCAAGCGCACCTTGACTCTTAAAATTCCTGCCGGTGTCGAAACGGGCAGTCGCCTCAAATTATCCGGCGAAGGGGATCCCGGCCTCAATGGTGGACCGCCCGGCGATCTGTATGTGGTCATTTCGGTTCAGGACCACCCGCTGTTCCGTCGGGACGGCCAGGACATTATCTGCGAAATCCCTATCTCTTTTCCGCAAGCGGCCCTTGGTTGCGAGCTGGAAGTTCCGACCCTGACGGAAAAGATCACCATCAAGGTCGCCCCCGGCACCCAATCCGGGAAAGTGATAAAGCTGCAGGATCGCGGTTTTCCTTCTTTGCAGGGATATGGACGGGGTGACCAGTTGGTCGTTTTAAGAGCAGAGGTTCCAACCAGCCTGACCGATCGCCAAAAAGAACTCCTGGAGGAATTCGCCCGGGAAGGAGGGGAAGAGATTCACCCCATGGGGAAGACATTCTTTGATAAAGTAAAAGAACTGTTTGGCTGATCCGCCTATTCGGATCGACATTTAATACGAGGCACTCACTTGAATCGCGCCATTGTCGCAACTTTTCTTTTAGCTATTATCTTCCTGGCAGCGGGACATCGCGCCGTGGCAGCATCGGCAACTACCCCCTTGCAGCAGGCGTTGGAACTGTACCAATCCGGGTCCCCCGAAAGGGCCGTTCCTCTACTTAAATCCGCCATTTCGCAAAACCCCGGGGATCCCGAGGTGTGGCAGGCACATCTGGCTCTGGCGCGCATTTATCACAAACAAGACCGACTTGCCGACATGCTTTCACAACTGGGGGCAATCCCGGCCGAAAAACGCAACGAGGAAGCCCTTTTTCTCGAGGGCTTGGGACTATTGGGCACCGGCCAGGTTGTTTCCGGCATGGACCGCCTGCGAACCCTCCCGGAAACAACCCTGAACAGCCACCAGCAGCAACAACGACTGACGGCTTTGTACGAAGGCGCTTTACAGCTTGATCGCCATGCTGAAGCCCTTTACTTTATTCAACAGAGCGTACTTCGCAGCAACGAGCCTGCCAACACTTCCGCACTGCTGCAGCAAGCCCATGAGCTGTTGCAAAGTCGTTGCAGCGATGCGGAACTGGCCGAAGCTGCATTTTTATACCAGGGCACTGCTGTGGGACAGGATGCCCTGCTGCAGCAGGCCTGGCGCCACAATGAGGCCGGCCGCACCGAGCAGGCCCGCCTGCTCCTCGACACCCTTTTGAAAAATCCGACTGCTTTCCCGTTTCGTGACAATGCCGAACTGCTGATGCAGCAACTTTCCGGCGGCGGCCAATCGCGGGCACTGGGGGTATTATTGCCCCTCTCGGGGCGTTTTGCCAACTATGGAAAACAGGTTCTGCAGGGCATCGAACTGGCCCTTGAACTGCATAACCAGCAAGCCCCCAAAGTCACGTTACTGGTAAGGGATAGTGCAGGAGATCCGGCCCTGGCCGATCAATTCATCGGAGAGCTGGCTTCTTCTCCGCAAGTACTGGGGGTTCTGGGTCCCCTGACAGGAAGCGCCGCAAATACTGCGGCACAACGGGCCCAGAAGGAGCACTTGCCCATGTTGGCCCTTTCGCAGCATGCCGGACTCCCCCAGATCGGCCCCTGGATCTTTCGTAATTCACTCACCAGTGAACTCCAGGTGCGCACACTGGTTGACTACGCCATCAACCAAAAGAAAATGACTTCTTTCGGCATCCTTGCTCCCGACACCCGCCTCGGTCGTGAAATAAGCCGGGCTTTTTCCGATGCTGTACGCAGCAAGGGTGGAAAGATCGTAGCCAGCCAAACGTACAGTCCGCAAACCACCGACTTTCGCCGCCAAATCAAGTTGTTGCAGGGCTCAAACCCCGACATTCCCGAACCCCAAAAAGATTCCGGCGCCGGCGTGCGGCCAACTTCTCCCGCTCCCTTTCAGGCGCTGTTTATGCCCGCCAATCCTGATCAACTTGCCTTAATTGCACCCCAGCTACCCTTCTACGGGCTTTCGGGTGCAGTCCTCCTCGGCAGCGCCAGTTGGGATGCGCCCAACTTACTGCCCCTGGCAGGTCCATATCTGGATAATGCCGTTTTTGTCAGTGGCTTTTATCGGTTTAGCCCCTACCCCTTTGTACGTGAATTTGTTGATCGCTATTTTGAGCATTATGGCAGCGAGCCTTCCCTACTGACAGCTCAGGGTTTTGATGTGGCGAACATTGTGCTTTCCCTACTGCGAAACCCAAGTTTTGCCAGTCGGGAAAGCCTTCGCAGGGCTTTGAATCAGCTACAAAACTATCCGGGGGTTACCGGTGCAACCGGCTTCACCTCCTCCGGTGAAGCCGATAAAGTACTGTACCTGCTACAGGTCAAACAGGAGGCCCTTGTTCAGCTGAATTGAATCCAGGCTTGGGATTCACGGCTCCTTGTGAGGTCATCTCTGCTCCAATCGGCACACGGCTTGTACTGCGTGCCGATTGGAGCAAGGAACCCTGCAAGATACCTACGAACCCTAATAAAGTCCGGCTCCCGAATCCGAACACCGTATATACCTTCCCCGTCTCCCATCGACTGACTCCAGAACATCCTGATGCCCCCACCCTTGACGTCTGCGTAACGATCATGTTAATCTAACTTTTGCGATAAAAAGGAGCCAAACTTTGTTCAAAATTGGAGACATGGCTGTTTATCCAGCCCAAGGTGTCGGAGTTATTGAGGCCATCGAGTCAAAAGAATTTGTTGGCCAAACATTGGACTTCTACGTCCTTCGCATCGTTGACAGCGACATGACCATTATGATCCCGGTCAACAATGTCGATAGCGTGGGAATGCGATCCCTCATTGACAAGTCCCACGTTCGTACAGTTTACGACATCCTACAGGACAAACCGGAAAGTCAGGTAAGCCTGGCCTCATGGAGCCGCCGCCAACGCGACTACAACGATAAAATTCGTTCCGGCGACGTATTCGAGGTGGCAGAAGTGCTGCGGGAACTGTATCTCATCCGGGAAGAGAAGGAACTCTCCTACGGTGAGAAAAAGGTTTTGGAGCTTGCCCGCAAACTGGTTTTCAAAGAAATCGCCCTGGCGGATGGCAAGGAAGAACAGCAGGTCGCTGACCGTGTCGAGAGCTTTTTTACGCACTAGACTCCCCACACAGAAGGCCACAGCATAGCCTGTCGCCATCACAAGCTTTTCAAGCCTTTCCATTTATCGTCCACCAGTTCCCATACTGGCCTGTTGGCGTACCGGCAGGCGCCCCGAGATGCTGCCGAATCCCTATCATGAGTATTTACGTTCTGATTCCGGCAGCAGGCATGGGCCGACGCATGGGTGCGTCTGTCAACAAGCAATACCTGCCGCTTGGTGACCGGCCGGTGCTCAGCCACACCATCGCGCTTTTCGATCGCCATCCCCTTATCGACCATATTTATGTCATCTGCCCCGAAGCTGAGATCCCCCTGTGTCAACGGGAGGTCATTGAACCGTTCGGCTTCAGCAAGGTGCACCCCCTCGTGGCCGGCGGTGCTGAACGACAGGATTCTGTGCGCAACGGATTGCAGGCATGCCAGGCCAACGACGAAGATATCGTTCTGATTCATGATGGTGCCCGGCCGCTGCTGCCACCGGAGCTGATAGATCCCATTGTCGCAGCCACGCAACGTCTCGGAGCAGCCATTGTCGGCGTGCCGGTCAAAGATACCATCAAACAGGTCAGCAACGGTTTAATCGACGCAACTCCCGACCGTCGCAGCCTCTGGCAGGCGCAGACACCCCAAAGCTTCCGATACGGCCTGATCCGGGACGCCCATGCAGAGGCGCTTCGGCAAAACTACCGTGGAACGGACGATGCTTCCCTGATAGAATGGCGCGGCGGCCCCGTGGCCATGATTGAAGGAAGCTATCGCAATATCAAGATAACCACGCCCGAGGATCTGATTCTGGCCCGGGCATTTCTCGACTCACCAGGAGACAAACCGGCATGATGCGGATCGGACACGGTTACGATGTTCACCAGTTGGTGGCGGAGCGCAAACTCATTCTCGGCGGCGTGGACATACCCCACACCCTTGGTCTTCTGGGACACTCCGATGCCGACGTGCTGCTGCACGCCATTGCCGNNATATCGGCAAGCACTTCCCCGATACTGATGCAGCCTACCGGGGCATCTCCAGCCTTAAACTGTTGCATGAAGTCATGGCTCTAGCTCAATCCCGGGGCTTCGTGATCGGGAACCTTGACGCCACCATCATCGCCCAACGCCCCAAGCTCGCCCCTTTTATCGGGCAGATGCGCGAAAATATCGCCGTCGCCTGCGCTACCGGAGTGGCAGAGGTTAACGTCAAGGCTACCACCACCGAACAGTTGGGATTTGAAGGCCGTGGCGAAGGGATATCCGCCCATGCGGTCGTGTTGCTGCGCAAGGCTGTCGCCGGCGAAGAACTGCAGCTTTAACCCTGCGGGCAACCTCCCGACAGGGCAATTCCCTATTGCTTTTTGGATACAAATTTGCGACCTTTCTCCGAATGGTCGCTTTTTAAAACCGACGTTACTACCCCACACACCGTTACGAGGTTTTTCCCATGTCGAACAACAGTTCGAAGGAATCTGCGGATAATTCTGCCACCGACAACACTTCGCCGGAATCGGCGACGCCGACAAATTTTATCCGCACCATTATAGATGCCGATTTACGTCAGAATAAAAACAACGGTAGCGTTATCACCCGTTTTCCGCCTGAGCCTAACGGCTATCTGCACATTGGCCATGCCAAGAGCATCTGCCTCAACTTCGGCCTGGCGCGCGATTATGCAAACGCCCCCGGCGGCAGCCGTTGTCACCTGCGGTTCGATGATACCAACCCGGTCAAGGAAGAAGTCGAATACATCGAGTCGATCAAAGAGACCGTACAATGGCTCGGTTTCGACTGGGGAAAACACGAATACTACGCTTCGGATTATTTTGACCAGTTGTACCGGTGGGCCGTGCAACTCATCGAAGCCGGCAAGGCCTATGTCGAAGACCTGTCGGCTGAAGAGATTCGCGCCCATCGCGGCACTCTGACAGAGCCCGGCATAAACAGCCCCTGTCGTGAGCGCTCCGTGCAAGAAAACCTGGCCCAGTTCGAGGCCATGAAAAATGGCGAGTTTCCCGATGGCGCCAAGGTTCTGCGGGCTAAAATCGACATGGCATCGCCCAACCTGAATATGCGGGATCCGGTCATGTACCGGATTCTGCATGCCGAGCACCACCGCACAGGCAACCGCTGGTGTATCTACCCCATGTACGACTTTACCCATGGTCAGTCCGACTCTCTGGAGGGGATTACCCATTCCATCTGCACCCTCGAATTCGAGGCGCACCGGCCACTGTACGACTGGTTCATCGATCAACTTGGCATTCACCATCCCCAGCAGATCGAATTTGCCCGCCTCAACATCAATTATACGGTGATGAGCAAGCGCAAGCTGCTGGAACTGGTGAATGGCAAGTACGTGCAGGGCTGGGAAGATCCGCGCATGCCGACCCTTGCCGGCCTGCGCCGTCGGGGTTTCACCCCAGCGGCGATCCGCAACTTCTGTGAGCGCATCGGGGTATCCAAAAAGGACAGCTGTGTCGACATGGGCTTTCTGGAATTCTGTGTACGGGAGGACCTCGATCGTTCCACCCCGCGTGCCATGGCAGTTCTTGATCCTTTGCGTGTGGTGATTGAGAACTATCCCGACGGTCAGAGTGAAGAGTTCGAAGCGCCCAATCATCCTAACGAGCCGGGCATGGGCAGCCGCAAAGTCCCCTTTTCCAGGGTTCTCTACATCGAACGGGAAGATTTCATGGAAGATCCTCCCAAAAAATTCTTCCGACTTGCCCCGGGCCGCGAAGTCCGTCTCAAATATGCTTATCTGGTTCGCTGCGATGACGTGATAAAGGATCCCGCCAGCGGTGAGATCATCGAACTTCGCTGCAGCTACGATCCTGATTCGCGCGGCGGCTCCGCACCAGACGGGCGCAAAGTCAAAGGCACACTGCACTGGGTTTCCGAGCCCCATGCCGTCAAGGCCGAAGTACGCCTTTACGACCGCCTGTTCAACCACCCCAATCCGGACGGCGATAAAGAGGTCGACTTCAAAACCCATCTCAACCCCGATTCCCTTCAGGTGGTCCAGAACTGCCTGCTGGAACCATCGCTGGCCGAGGCCTCGCCCGAGAACCGCTATCAGTTTGAGCGCCTCGGTTATTTTTGCGCCGATCGCTACGATTTCAGTCCTTTAAAACCTGTTTTCAACCGGACTGTGACTCTGCGCGATTCCTGGGCCAAAACCGGCGACAAATAGATTTCATTCACTGCCTGCCCGATACATCAAGGAGAAACCGTTACCATGAACCTGCGCGTTTACAATACCATGACCGGCCGTAAAGAAGATTTCGAGCCGATTAATCCCGGCAAGGTCGGCATGTATGTCTGCGGGGTAACCGTTTACGACTATTGCCATATTGGCCACGCTCGCGCCAATGTGGTTTTCGATATCATTTACCGCTACCTGCAGTTCATCGGTTTCGACGTTAACTATGTGCGCAACTATACCGATGTCGACGACAAGATCATCAACCGCGCCAACGAACGCGGCATCTCCTCAGACGATCTGGCCAGCGAATTCATCCAGGCTTTTGACGAGGACATGCAGCGGTTGGGTCTGGCCGAGCCGACCATCCAGCCCAAGGCTACCCATCATATCGACCACATCATCAATCTGGTAAAGCGTCTTATCGACCGTGGCATGGCCTACGCATCGCAGGGCGATGTCTATTTTTCGGTAGAAAACTTCCCTTCCTACCTTAAACTCAGCAAGCGCAACATGGAGGACATGCGCTCCGGCGCACGTATCTCTCCCGGTGAGCAGAAGCGCAACCCCATGGACTTTGCGTTGTGGAAGGCCGCCAAACCGGGTGAGCCCTCCTGGGACAGCCCCTGGGGACCCGGACGCCCCGGCTGGCACATCGAATGTTCCGCCATGTCGATGGAATATCTCGGTGAATCCTTCGACATTCACGGTGGCGGTAAGGACCTGGTGTTTCCCCACCATGAAAATGAAATCGCCCAGTCAGAAGCAGCTACCGGAAAACTTTTCGCGCGATACTGGGTTCACAATGGTTTTATTACCATTAACCAGGATAAAATGTCAAAATCATTAGGCAACTTTT
>DKEW01000008.1 GCA_002452265.1 Pelobacter sp. UBA6812
AAACCAATATTGTCGGTACTTATACCTTGCTCGAAGCGGCACGGTCTTATTGGCAGAGCATTGATGAATCCCGCAAAGCTGCCTTCCGTTTCCATCACATTTCTACCGATGAGGTTTACGGCGATCTGCCGCACCCTGGGGATCTGGGGAGTGGGGAGTGGGAAGTGGGAAGTGGGAAATCGGGAGTAGGGAGTGGGAAGTTGGAAGTGGGAAGTGGGAATGCCGACTCCCTACTCCCGACTCCCTACTCCCTGCCTTGCAACTCCCTACCTTTGTTCACCGAGCAGACCCCTTATGCGCCGAGTTCCCCTTATTCCGCCAGCAAGGCCAGTTCCGACCATCTGGTTCGTGCTTGGCGCAGAACCTATGGACTGCCGACTCTGATTACAAACTGTTCCAACAACTACGGGCCTTACCATTTTCCTGAAAAGTTGATTCCTCATATCATTCTGAATGCTCTGCAGGGTAAGCCCCTGCCTGTGTATGGTAAGGGTGATCAGATCCGTGATTGGCTTTATGTCGAAGACCATGCACGGGCTCTTTATAAAGTTGTGACCGAAGGTAAAATAGGTGAGACTTATAATATTGGTGGGCACAATGAAAAGCAGAATCTCCAGGTAGTTCATACCCTTTGCGAAATTCTGCAGGAGCTGAAACCTCAGGCAGGTCAATATAAGGATTTGATTGCCTTTGTAAAAGACCGTCCCGGGCATGATCGGCGCTATGCCATTGATGCCGGGAAGATTGAAAATGAATTAGTATGGAAGCCGCAAGAAACATTTGAAAGTGGTATGCGTAAGACCGTGCAATGGTATTTAGATAATGAGGCATGGTGGCAACGTGTGCTTAACGGCTCCTATCAGTTGGAACGACTTGGGCATTAGATAGAGGTGTTTCACTTGACTTCAGCAATGCGAAAATTGACTCTTATTGGCGCTAATGGCATGTTAGCCAAGGCGATAAAAAAACTGACACCGGCAAATTACCATATACAGTTCTACGATCTGCCTGATTTCGACATAACCGACCGGGCGCAGGTTCTTGCCCTGCAGGACAGTGCCCCTGACATTATTCTCAACTGCGCCGCTTATACCCAGGTTGATGGGTGTGAGAGCCATCGCGAATTAGCTATGAGGGTTAATGGCGAGGGGCCTGGATTATTGGCCGAGGTAGCAAAAGACATTGATGCCGTGCTGGTGCATGTTTCCACGGACTTTGTCTTTGCCGGGGATAAAAAGGAGCCCTACCGGGAAGATGATCCCACCGGGCCCCTGTCGGTCTATGGACAAAGCAAGCTTCTCGGTGAGCAGAGGATCCTCCAGTCCGGCCTGGAGAAGTACTTCATTGTTCGCACCAGCTGGTTGTATGGCCAAGGTGGCAACAACTTTGTCGAGACCATGATTCGACTGGCCAGGGAACGCACTGAGCTCAAGGTGGTCGATGACCAGCGGGGAACGCCGACCTGGACCGATGATCTGGCCGAGGCAATTTTCAAGCTGTTGGCTGTGGTTGACGCTCCTCACCCCTCACCCCTCACGCCTCCCAGTCCCTACGGCATTTACCATTTCAGCAACGAGGGGGAATGCAGTTGGTATCAGTTTGCGGCTGAGATTATCGATCAAGCTCGTAATTTCGAAAGTTTGCAGGTTGAAAATATCTTGCCGATTCCGACGGAAGGCTATCCATTGCCGGCCCAAAGACCTAAGTATTCAGTGATGTCGAAAGAGAAATATAAGGCGGCTACAGGAATGCAGGTTCGGGATTGGCGGGAAAGTTTGCGTAACTACTTCTTGGAGCGAGGAAAATAGGGTTATGAGCGGAATAAAAAAAGGGATTGTTCTTGCTGGTGGGGCCGGCACCCGTCTCTACCCGTTGACGTTGGTGGCCAGCAAGCAGCTGCAGCCGGTCTATGATAAGCCGATGATCTATTATCCCCTCTCGACCCTGATGCGGGCCGGGGTGCAGGATATTCTGATCATCTCGACCCCTCAGGATACGCCGCGCTTTGAAGCCTTGCTGGGGGACGGCAGCCGCTTCGGTATCCGGCTGAGCTATGCCGTGCAGCCCGAGCCGAAAGGCATCGCTCAGGCTTTTTTAGTGGGTGAAGAATTTATCGGCAAAGATGCCGTCAGCTTGATCCTCGGGGACAATATTTTTTACGGAAGAATGGGCCTGACTAAGATTTTTTCCGAATTCAATGGTGGGGCCAAGGTGTTCGGCTATCCCGTTCATGACCCCGAGCGCTATGGTGTGGTTGAATTCGATAAAGACGGCAAGGCCATAGGTATCGAAGAAAAACCGGCTAAGCCGAAATCCAACTATGCAGTACCCGGCCTTTATCTCTATGACAATAAGGTCGTGGAGATCACTAAGCAGATGGCACCATCGGCCCGGGGTGAGTTGGAAATCACCGACGTCAATGTCGAGTATCTCAATCGCGGTGAATTGCGCGTTGAGCGCCTCGAGCGCGGTATTGCCTGGCTCGATACCGGTACTCACATGAGCCTGCTCGAAGCCAGTCATTTTATCGGCACTTTGGAGGCTCGGCAGGGGCTGAAGATCGCCTGCCTTGAAGAAATTGCTTACCGTAAAAAATTCATCGACCAAAAACAGTTTCAGAAGGTTATTGAAGAAACACCGAAATCCAGTTATCGGGATTACCTGAAAATGGTTTTAAATGATGGAGTTGCTTAATGAATGTTATCAAGACTGAGATTCCTGATGTTCTTATCCTCGAACCGAAGGTGTTCGGTGACGAACGGGGGTTTTTTTTTGAAAGTTTCAATAGCCGTGAGTTTGAGCAAGCGACCGGGTTAAAGCGTAATTTTGTTCAGGATAACCACTCACGTTCCATGAAGGGTGTTCTGCGCGGGCTTCACTATCAAATTCAGCAGCCTCAAGGAAAACTGGTGCGGGTGGTTGCCGGTGAGGTCTTTGACGTTGCCGTTGATATACGTCCAGGCTCAAAAACTTTCGGAAAATGGGTTGGCGAAATTCTCTCTGCGGAAAATAAGCGACAACTGTGGGTACCAGAAGGGTTTGCCCATGGTTTTTTGGTTCTAAGTGAATATGCAGAATTCTTGTATAAGACTACCGACTATTATGCGCCTGAACATGAACGGTGTATTCGGTGGGATGATTCTACCCTCAACATCGACTGGCCCTTCGAGGGCGAGCCGATAGTATCAGCCAAAGATCGTGAAGCGCCGAAGTTTGTAGTTTCGGACTTTTCCGGTTGCTAGCTTGACAACCAAGGATTTTGCGCTTGCGTTTTCGATACATATTATGGAACTTGCTTGGGTTAGGCCTTCCCCCAATTATTGCAATTGTAACAATCCCTCAATTGCTCAAACTTATTGGTACTGAACGGTTCGGATTTTTATCTCTGGCCTGGGGCTTGATAGGTTACGCGGGAGCTTTGGATTTGGGGATTGGTCGAGCCACCACTCAGCGTATTTCAACTATGCGTGCCGGCGTTGATGGCTACCTGGTACCAGATGTGTTGGCAACCGCTGTCAGAATTACTTTGGTAGCTGGCGGATGCGGTATGTTGCTTATTGTTCTTGCTACCTATGGCGGCGCTTACCGCTTCGTGTCTTCTGAGTCTGTTCCCGCCTTAGAACTTAAGTTATCTATGCTGCTTCTGGCGCTTGCTTTGCCGATGCAAGCCGTTGCTGCAACCTATCGCGGGGTTAACGAGGCATATCTTAACTTTAAGGGCATCAGTATCCTTCGAATAATTTTGGGGGTTGCCAATTTTGGCGCACCCTTTCTGGTGGCCTTGTACACTGACAAAATTCACTGGCTGGTTGCGACTTTGGTCCTTTCTCGCGCCCTTGCACTGGTATTTTATAGACGCTTGGCACAAACCTGTATCCTGCGGGAAGGGCATATCGAACGCGGTAAATACAGTAAACAAATGACCCGCAGTTTGTTACATTTTGGTGGATGGTTCACCGTCAGTAGTGTGATTAGCCCTTTCCTGGTTCAGGCCGACCGGTTTTTTGTAGGGGTCCTTGTTTCGGCCTCTGCAGTCACATTTTATGTAATTCCATATGAAATTACAGTTAAGTCATTATTGTTTGTTGGTGCCATCACAACTGTTGCCTTCCCTGTTATTACAAATCTGATTCATAGTGCACCGCATCAAGCCGAATCGACCTTTCGTCTTTGGTTGACACGGGTCGCTTTTTTTATGTTTGTTGTTCTGGCTGTATTGATGTACGTCATGCCTGATCTTCTGCGACTTTGGGTAGGAGACTATGTAGATGACACCTCCGTTAAGGTCGGTAGAATACTGTGCATTGGGGTATTTTTTAACGCAATGGGTTCAATGTATTTTTCTCTGTGTCACGCATATGGAAAAACAAAGCTAACCGCTATGCTACATCTAGTGGAATTGCCGATATTTGTCGCTACATTATATATTTTCATCGGATATTACGGTGTTGTCGGTGCAGCACTTGCTTGGGTTTTGCGCGTGACATTAGATACATTGGCTCTTATTCTAATGATCAGAATCATCAAAAGAAAGAGTAGAATTGATGATGCTTGAGTTTTACAGGGTGGCGGTTGTGGAGTGCCTAGCAGAACTTTAAAGAACTACTCGGAAGCTGCCTGGCCACAACATGGTGTCCAATATTGTAGACCTACCTCAGATATTGTTTCGTTATGGTGGGAAAAGTATCTCAATGATTGATAAAATCGACGTGTCGCCCCAGGCGATTTGTGGAACACACCCGGAAAAGTCGGGCCGGATCCAGTTGATGGTGGCTACCATTTTTTTTGTGACGTTGGCAGCCCCGATACGGTTTTATGGCGTTTGGCAAATGCCCTATGTGGCTTCCTTCTCCGTGGTGGAGGTTGCCCTTTTGGTAGCGTTGCTCTATGTGGTGGGGGGCGTTGTCATATATGGTCGTCTCGTTATAGGCCCGACGCGGATTATTGCCTTACTGGCTCTGCCTGTATTTGCAACGGTGATTTCAGTTATATGGTCCATACATCCAGGTATGACTTTCAAGGCAATGGCCGTTCATTTCGAGGCAGTACTGGGGTATTTGGTTGTTATTAACATTCTTCGTGGCTTGAGTGTGCGTGAGCATTTAGGGCTTATGGGGGCGTTCGTCGTCGTATTGTTAGTGGCAGCTGTGCTTTCTTATACAGGAATTCCTGCCTTGTCACCTCAATTGCCGCCGGATTTATCTCAAAGTGAGACTGCCGCTTTCTTACTTTCCTACCATGCACGTTTCAGTCATCCATTCATTGGATTGTCCAACAATATCGCTACTGTTCTCGTAATGGTGCTGCCAATACTGGTTGCCATTGGTTGGTGCTATAGATCGAAACACTGGTATTTGGCTGCTTCGTTTTCGTTTGTTGCCCTTGTCGCAACGATGTCTCGGGGAGTCTTCTTGGGTCTTATGCTAGCGGTTGGGATAACAGGACTATTATGGCTTGCAGTTCATGGTCGTTTCAACAAAGGGATAATCCGGCTGTTTATATTTTTTTTAACTGCGATGGTTGCAGGAATGACAATATTTTTTTATTCGTCCCCCTCAGCTCTACAACATCTTGATGGGCGCTTTTCTTTTTACAATGTGGATTCACGGCTTCTTGCGTATAAAGCAACTTTGGGGGTGATTCTGGCGCATCCTGTAACCGGCGTGGGTGGCGGTGTGGGCCTCGGCGAGGTTGTGAGTTCCACTGGCCTCCATTCGGTTCATAATGCCTACTTGCAGGCATTATTTTGGTACGGCATTCCTTTAGGTCTTGTCGTTGCCTTCGTTCCTTTGTTATTACCATTGGTAACGTCTCGCCTATGCGCGGTTCGCGGTGTACCACGCATCTTCAGGCGGGGGATAGTGATTGCGCTTCTAGCAGTTGCGATGAGTAACCTCTTTGAGTCTTCATGGGAAGGATCGATGCTTCGTTTGTTAACGTATGTATTGATTGGATGGTGTATTAGTATGTTGCATGCGTTGAATGTTGATGTAGAAAAAGAGCGGCGAGGACTTAGGTGAGTATTTTGGATATCGTCATCGTAAACTGGAACGGGGGTCGTCAATTATACGAATGTGTCAATTCCGTTCTTGCTCATGCAGAAGGAACAGCAGTTCGACCTATCATTATAGATAACGGTTCCACCGATGGCTCTGCCGATGTAGTTGAAGGACTACCGGGTGTGGAGGTCATCCGTACCGGCCAGAATCTTGGCTTTGGTGCTGCCTGTAATATCGGGGCTAAAGCAGGAGATTCACCTTACATACTTTTGCTTAACCCTGATACTCGGCTGGAAGCTAATTCCTTATCAGTGCCTTTGGAGTTCATGGAAAGGCCGGTGAATAAGAACGTCGGGATTTGCGGTATTCAGTTGATAGATGAGCAAGGCAGGGTAAGTCGTACCTCTGCCCGTTACCCTACGTTGTCGCGCCAGGTGTCATCCGCATTGGGGCTAGATAAGTTGCCTGGTTTGAAGGGCACTGGTGTGCATATGGGTGATTGGGATCATCTCAAGTCGACCACTGTTGATCATGTTATAGGTGCGTTTTATTTGATGCGGCGTGATGTTTTTGAGTACGTAGGTGGTTTTGATGAGCGCTTCTTTGTCTACTTGGAGGATGTAGATCTCTCAAAGAGAGCATACGCAGCTGGCTGGACCATATGGTACTTAACCGAAGCCCAAGCCTTCCATGCCGGTGGTGGTACATCTTGTCAGGTTAAAGTACACCGACTTTTCTATTCACTGCGTAGTCGTTTACTATACGCTCTCAAACACTTCCCCCGTTGGCAGGCCTGGGTGCTGCTGGCAGTCACCAACGTTATTGAGCCCTTTACTCGTTCAGCCTGGTGTTTGCTGCGTGGTGATGTCGCTGGTCTAAGACACACCTGGGCGGCGTATCGCATGCTTTGGCGTTCAATGGGTCACATTCTGCGAGGTGAGGGGCGGTACAATCCATGAAAGTTCTTCTGCTATCCCGCTACGGGCCGCTAGGTGCTAGCTCCCGCGTCCGTTTCTTGCAGTTCCTTCCTTATCTCCAGGCCAAAGGCATAGAGTTAGCGGTTAAACCCTTGCTTTCAGATACCTACCTGAAGGCTCTGTACAACGGCGGCTCTCGTTGGCGCGAGGTTCTCAATGGTTACACAACGCGCATCCTGGCCTTGCTCACTGCCCGTCGATTTGATGTTTTGATCATTGAGAAAGAGCTTTTTCCCTTTATGCCGGCCATTGCTGAACGCTTCCTGAAACTCAGGGGCGTGCCTTATGTTGTCGACTACGACGATGCGCTGTTTCATCGTTACGACTGCCATCCCAACCCCTGGGTGCGGCAGTTATTGGGGCAAAAAATCGACTCGGTCATGCGTCATGCTGAGTGTGTGACTGCCGGTAACCAATACCTGGCAGAGCGGGCACACAAGGCAGGTGCAAAAAAAGTCCAAATCATCCCGACAGTGGTTGATGCTGACCGGTACCAACCCAAGCAAAAAGCTGACGCAGCTGTGTTGACGGTAGGGTGGATAGGCTCGCCGCAAACCAGCCGTTACCTGAAACCATTGCTGCCCATGTTCGAATCTCTCAAGCAAGAGTTGCCTGTGCGTTTTGTGGCTGTCGGTGCCAATTCGAAAGATTTTGAAGGCACACCTGTTGAAGTCTGGCCGTGGACGGAAGAGTCGGAAGTGGAATCGGTGCAGCAGTTCGATATAGGAGTTATGCCTTTGGTCGATTCGCCCTGGGAGCGGGGCAAGTGCGGGTATAAGTTGATTCAGTATCTGGCTTGTGGCGTACCTGTGGTCGCGTCGCCAGTGGGAGTGAACTGCGAGATTGTCAAGGAAGGTGAAAACGGCAGGCTGGCGGATTCTGTGGAACAGTGGCATCAAGCGCTGGGTGCAATGCTCAAAGCTGGACAACCTCGGTTGGCGAAAATGGGAAATGCTGGGCGTAAACAGGTTGTTGACTGGTTTTCATTACAGGCTCAGGCGCCACGCTTGCTGGCGGCTCTAAAAAATGCGGCTAATAATTTATAAGTGCGGAAATACGTTTAATATGAATATCTACGCAACACGGCTTGAATCTCTACCTGAACATCCTAAAGCCTGGCTGATTACTGGTGTGGCCGGTTTTATCGGTACCAACCTGCTGGAACAACTGCTCAAACTTAACCAGCGCGTGGTAGGGTTGGATAACTTCGCCACCGGTTATCAACGCAATCTCGATGAAGTTCGCTCCCTGGTAACTCCGGACCAGTGGGCGGGATTCACTTTTATTGAAGGGGATATCCGCCATCTGGAAGATTGTCGTAAGGCGTGCGACGGTGTGGATTATGTTCTGCACCAAGCGGCGCTGGGTTCGGTGCCGCGCTCCATCAATGACCCAGTTGCCACCAATGCTACCAATATCAGCGGTTTTCTGAATATGCTGATAGCTGCACGCGATGCCGGTGTTAAAAGCTTCACCTATGCGGCCAGTAGTTCAACCTATGGGGATCATCCAGCCCTTCCTAAAGTCGAGGATAATATTGGTAGGCCTTTGTCCCCCTACGCCGTCACTAAATATGTAAATGAGTTGTACGCTGATGTCTTTGCCAAAACCTATGGTTTCAAAACCATCGGCTTACGTTATTTCAATGTCTTCGGCAAACGTCAGGACCCGAATGGTGCTTATGCTGCCGTGATCCCTAAATGGACTGCTGCCATGCTCCAAGGGGATAAGGTGTATATCAACGGTGATGGCGAAACCAGTCGCGATTTTTGTTTTGTTGAAAATGCAGTTCAAGCCAATCTTCTCGCGGCTACGGCTGAAGATAACGCCAAGAATGAGGTGTACAATGTTGCCGTGGGGGATCGTACGACACTTAACGATCTGTTCCACGCCCTTCAGGCAGCGTTGGCGGAAAACGGTAAGCCTTATCTCAGTCCGCCGCTATATCGAGATTTCCGTTCCGGAGATGTACGCCACTCGCAGGCAGATATCAGCAAGGCCGCCGCTAAACTAGGCTACTCCCCTGAATGTCGCATTATGGACGGCATCGCCAAGGCTATGCCTTGGTATATTGAGAGTGTGGGCTAAACCATTTGTCTGACTACGGAAAAAAAATCCTGTTTGTGGTAAATGCACCTGAATTTTTCCTGTCACATCGTTTGCCTTTGGCGGTAGCCGCCCATGCTGGTGGTTATGAAGTGCATGTAGCCACAGCTCTCGGGGCCGGTGTTGAAGCAATTCAGGCACAGGGTTTCAAGCATCACGTGGTGCCCTTTGCCAGATGTGGCCAAAATCCACTACGGGAATTGAAAACGTTTTTGCAGTTGTTTCAGCTGTTTCGCAGTCTCAGGCCTAGCTTAGTCCACCTGATTACGATTAAACCGGTCTTGTACGGTGGGGTAGCTGCTCGCCTAGCTGGCATTGGGGCGGTAGTCGCTGCAGTGTCAGGATTGGGCACGGTTTTTTTGGCGAATTCAACGATCACTCGCCTGCGCCGGTGGTTGGTAAC
>DKEW01000011.1 GCA_002452265.1 Pelobacter sp. UBA6812
CCTTATTCTTGTAGTGATGGTGGAGATTGGCCCTGGTCGTATTCAACTCTTCGGCAATATGCGCAAAATTGAGGTGAGCGTAGCCCCCGCTCTTCATTTGCCGTATGGCGATGTCGAGAATTTTCTCTTTCATAAGAGGCACACTAACTTACATGCATGTAAGTGTCAACAGTTTTTTAGACAATTCGCACACCTCGCTATCCATGGTCGACGTTATCATGCCAATGGTCCATAAAGGGCTAGAGCCAAACATGGCCCTAACCCTTTAAATTTTGGACATTTATTACTTACAAGGCAGCCTTGAGAATTTTTCTCGACACCTCGGGAGTCACATCCCCTGTTTCGGGAAGCGCCACCATGCCATGCTTCTCCAGCGCCTTGACGATGCGCTCGATTCCTGCCTCATCGATGCCGTGGTCAGTAAGACGCGTCTTGATGCCGAGACTGTGGAAGAATTCTTCGGTCTTGGCGATGGCGGCGTCGATGCGCTCATCCTCACTGCCTTCGGTGAAGTTCCAGACCCGCTCTGCATATTGCAACAGTTTTTCTTTTTTCTGCTCGCGGCGCACCCGCCACATTGCCGGCGTGACGACGGCCAGGGTCTGGGCGTGATCAATGCCGAACAGCGCGGTCATTTCGTGGCCGATCATGTGGATGCTCCAGTCCTGGGGAACTCCCGAGCCGATCAGGCCGTTCAGGGCCATGGTCGCACACCACACCAGGTTGGCTCGAGCCTCGTAGTCGGTCGGGTTGTCCACGGTGGTTTTGCCGATTTCGACCAGGGTCCGAAGGATCCCTTCCGAGGTGCGGTCCTGAAAACGGGCGTCGACCGGATAGGTAATGTATTGTTCAACCACGTGGATGAAAGTATCGACCACGCCGTTGGCGACCTGAACCGGCGGCAGGGTATAGGTTAATTCAGGGTCGAGAATCGAGAATTTAGGGAAGACATGGGGACTGAATACCGGCAGTTTGTCTTCTCCGCGGGTAACGACGCCGCCGCTGTTCATCTCTGAACCGGTGGCGGGCAGGGTGACCACGGTACCCATTGGAATGGCCGTGGCCACAGGGACCGGATTGAATCCATAACTAAGCAGCTTTTCTTCCTGGCCCTTGAATTCATCGGCAACTGCGGCAAGGGCGATAAACTTGGTGCCGTCCATCACCGAACCGCCGCCCACTGCCAGCAGGAAATCAACCTTTTCGGCACGGACAAGCGCGACCGCCTTCATCAGGGTCTCGAATTTCGGGTTCGGTTCGATGCCGCCGAATTCGAGCACTTTGCGAGGTGATTTCGCCAGTTCGGTTTTGACGCTATCCAGGATGCCGTTCTTGATGACGCTGCCGCCGCCATAGGTGATCAGCACTATGGAATCCTTGGGCACAAGACTGTCCAGCTCGCTCATCTGGCCTTTGCCGAAAAGTATGTTGGTCGGGTTGTAAAAGTTGAAATTCAGCATGTCTTTTCCTTCCTTCCGGTTGAGAGATTGCGCTGTGATCGATGTTGGGGATTTTAGGAAATGCCGGACCCGAAGCGAATACCCGATCCTGCCAAAGACTTGCCTATTTCTGCCGAGAGATATACATAATGGGAGCAAAATGATAAGTTTCTTGCCGAAACATACTGATTCGCTAACAAGGACAAGACCATGACCCAACTCGGCAAATTGATGCAGCAATTCGACCTTCCCGACGGATTTTCGCGGTCGAATCTGCCCTCGGTGCGATTTTTCAAAGCGGAGCAATCCATCCCCCGCTGCCCGCTGGTCTACGATCCTGGGATCTGCATTGTCGCCCAGGGAAAGAAGATCGGCTATCTGGGGGGCAAATCATTTCCCTACGATGCCAACAACTACCTGGTAACTTCGGTCACCATGCCCTTTGAGTGCGAAACCTTCGCCACCCCCGAGGAGCCGGTGCTCGGCATCTACATCGAAATCGACCTGCCGCTGCTGCATGAACTGATCGCTCAACTGGGGGAGAATCACCCGTCGGCGTCACGCGGTGATTCGGCGGTGCCTTGCGCAATCGGGCCGGCCGTACTGGAACCGGAGATGAGCGAGGCTGTCGCCCGGCTGCTCAAATGCCTGCAGTCGAAGACCGAAAGCCGGATTCTCGGACCCGGCCTGCTGCGGGAAATTCTTTACCGTACCCTGGGGGGCCAGCAGGCTCCCGTCCTCTACGCCCTGGCATCGCACAACGGCCACTTTGCCCGCGTTGCCCGGGCCCTGAAATTGATTCAAAACGATTACGCCGAAAATCTCGATGTGGAGAGCCTGGCGCAGCAGGCGAACATGAGCACGTCGGCGTTTCACCGCGCCTTCAAGGAGGTCACCGCCGATTCGCCCCTGCAGTACCTGAAAAAAATCCGCCTGAGCAAAGCGCGGGATTTCATCGTGCAGCAGGGGATGAAAGCCTATGTGGCGGCGGACAAGGTGGGATACGAAAGCGCCTCGCAGTTCAGTCGTGAGTTCAAGCGTTACTTTGGCCAGAGCCCGGCGGAAATGGTGCGGGAGTCGCAGACGGCGTAGAAAGGTTGGAAGGCAGGTTTTGCCCTAAAGATGCGCATGCCCGTACAGACTTGAGCTGGGTCCGGTAATTCATCGCGATATAGACCAGCTTGGAAAAGGCCGCGCTCCTTGCAGGGCTACCCTATTGTTAGAAAAACGTACGTTTTCTTTACTTTCTAGCGAATGAAGGAAAGGGAAGGAAAATCGAGCTAAAAGAAGTAAATTTACTCGGTCAACAAATCTATGGTAAGTTTCCTTCTAAAAAGTTGAGTTTATTTCCCATTAAGGCTCTGTCGAAGGAAACTATCATGCTGATCGGTTACGCGCGGGTTTCTACAGACGATCAAAATCTGGCCCTGCAAAGAGATGCCTTGGAGCAGGCGGGTTGCCAACAGATCCACGAAGACAAATTCAGTGGAGCCAAAGCAGAGCGTCCCGGTTTAGCAGCAGCACTCAGCCACGCCAGGGAAGGCGACACCCTGGTTGTCTGGCGGTTGGATCGCCTGAGTCGTTCCCTGAAAGATCTTATCGAAATGGTTTCTCTGCTGGAGTCCCGCGACATCGGCCTGAAAAGTCTGCATGAATCTATCGACACCAGCTCCAGTTCCGGCAAGCTGATTTTTCATATCTTCGGGGCCTTGGCAGAGTTTGAACGCAACCTTATCCGGGAGCGAACCAAGGCAGGGCTTGCGGCGGCACGAGCACGCGGCAAAAAAGGTGGCCGCCCCAAATCACTCTCTTCGGAAAAACAGGCCTTGGCGGTGAAGCTTTACGATGAAAAGAACCATACCGTGAAACAAATCTGCCAGTTGATGGGCATTTCCAAGCCGACTCTCTATAAATACATCGATGCCGCCAGAGCCCAAAGCAAGGCCTAGCCCTTATGCGGCGAACTCAATCGGCAACCGTAGATCCATATCCAGTTCAAAGATGCCGTAAGGATTGATGTGATTGTAGATCAGCGGCGACAAGGCCCGGTAGTCCTCCTGCTTCATCCGTGAGTGCCAAGCTGGTCCCGTCAAAACCTGCTGGATCATCAGCGTGTTGACATAGACCAGGCAGATTTGCAGCAAGTGCAGCGCCAGAACAGACAACTCCTGATCCTCCAGGCGATTGGTAGCGACTTCGCCGCCTTTGCCATAAAAGATAAAGGAATTGGCACTGTTCCAATTCTCAACCACGTTCAAACCTTCGTGAATCTCCTGCCTCAAGACTTCTGAGCCGAGATACCGACACAAGAAAATCGTCTTGACCGCTTTGCCAAGCTCGGATAGCGCCCGGTAAGTCGGATGCTGAATGTTGTTGCGAGTGAAGCGTCGTAGTATGGCTTCCGGGTTGGCGGTCCCTTGTTTCAGTGCCGTGGCGTATTTGATCATCTCATCATACTGCTGGCTGATTAGGTCCCAATTGATGGGGCGGGTCATGATCGAGTCCAGGTGCGGATAACCCCCCGCATTCTCGCTGTCTGGACGATAGAGTTTCTGTGTGCCAATAGCCTTGAGCCTCGGCAGCAGATCAAAGCCGAGCAGGTGGCAGAAAGCGAAGGCCACTTCGCTTTGACCGTGGCTATCGACATACTGCCGGTCGACGGTCATCTCGGTGCAGTGCCGCAGTACCCCTTCGATCATGGCGGCGACTTCCGAGGAAGAGCAACGCTTCAGTTGGGAATAGATGCAGGTCGATTTCTTCTCCACATGCCAGTAGATCATCACCCCGCGACCACCGTAGCGGATATGCCATTCCGTCATCAGGTTCTGATCCCAGGAACCGAACTTTTTGGAGTCGGAGGCGCAGGAGGTGGAGCCTTCACCCCAGACTTCGGGGTTACGAATACCAAAGATGGCATTGGCGACCTGGCCGATGGCATTACGTAGTGCCGCCTTGTGGATATAGCGCCGCCGAACCTGCAGGAGCTCTTTGTAGCTGATGCCGTGACGGTTGCCGCTGACTCGTTTTAAGCCGGTGTTGGTTCCCATGCCGTAAAGACAGAGCAGCAAGCGGCGTTGCAGGCTTTGCCGATCCAGAATCTCCCGAT
>DKEW01000048.1 GCA_002452265.1 Pelobacter sp. UBA6812
ACGCGTCAAAAGAGTAAGCAGAAAAGCGCGCCCCGCCTCCTTGCCCGCCTGCGACGGGTACCCTGCGCTGCGCAACCGCCGGGCGGGCGGAGAAGATTCGCTGCGCTCAGTCCTCCGCCTGTTTCGCCCGCCGATTGCTACGCTCCGGCGTCGTCACAGGGGATTTCAAAGTCAAAATCGTAACCAACCTTTAACCTCATCTCCTGAATTTGAAACTTTCTGCTCCTACCAGACCACAATCATCACCCAGGTACAGAACAGCACGAAACAAACCCTTAACACCTGCGCACTGACAGCCATCACCAGGCCGGGTCGTGCGCCGAGGGTGGCCAGGTAGGTAGGCAGGGCGTGGCGCAGGGTGCGAATCGGGGCGGTGATGACCGAACCGAGCAGGATAACGGTGACGGCCTGCTTGATGGACAGGCTGCCGGCATCGACGAAGTTGGCCGCCGCGATGGCGCCGTTATACATATTGACCGCCTGGGCCGGGATGATGGCTACCGCCTGCGGTGGCAAGAAACCGGGTTGGAACACACTCGGCAGCCACGCCGCCAGGTATTCGAAAACCTTGCATTGTTCCAGCAGCGCCATGGCCGCAAAGGTTGGCACCACGTACAGCAGCAGGCGCCGGATGGTGCGCCGGGATCGCTTCCATACCCGTTTCCAGAACTCCACACTGGCAAAAGCCGATCGTTGCAGTGTTTTGCCGTTATCGGCAACGGTCTGGCCCGGGACATTGAAACCGGCCCGGTCTTCATTCCATCGCTGGCTGAGCCAACTCGAAACCATCAGCACAAGCATGATTTCCAGGCCGATGGCGGCCAATCTCACCCCGAACAGGGCACCGGTAGCCATCCAGCCGAAAGCGAAACCCAGCGGCACGATAAAGGTCGGCAGGTGGGCAAACAGCGAGATGCAGGACACCACCAGTACCGAGGTGTAGAGGTGGCGATTATTAATTGCCCCCTCGTCCCGGTAGGACACCAACATACTGTTGGCCACCGCGCCCGATTGAAAGGCCATGATGAAGGCCGGAGCTGCCGCGCGGGGCAGGCGTCCCAGTCGGATCAGCGGCCAGGCCAGAACCGATAAAGCACTTATCCAGCCGGCCACCTCCAGAACCTGACCGATGAGGATGCCGGCGGCAATGACAAAGCCCAGTTCGACCAGCAGTACCGCTTTTTGGGGCCAGAAGGGGAGTTTGCGTTTCCAGCTGCTATAGGCGGAAGGGCGTGATTTATCCTGCCTGCGCGCCTGCTCCAGGGCGCGGCCCCGTTCCCCTTCGGCGCGGATTTTGTCAGGCTTTGATGTAGCGACTTCGGCAGTGGCGGCATGTTCCATGGCCGCAACAGGACAGACGTGTCCCATTGATCCCAACCCAAGAGTCAGCAAGATCAGCAGCAATAGCAAAGTGCGTCGCATACGTTTATCCTTCTGCTGCCTGGAGGGCGGTCATGGCGGTATCGAGATGCTGGAAGAAAATGGCGCGGATGTCGGCGTTGTAGCCGAGCGGCCGGGAGCAGGTCGCTTCGGGGGCGCCAATCAGGCTTTTCCACGAATCTGGTTCGTCGCCCAGCACATCGTTTTCGATATGATCGCCGGCAACCAGCATCAACGGCACGAAATGCACCGCCCCCGCTTTGGCGGCATGCTTCCGCGCCCAGGGCAGTTTGGCCAGGCCGGGTTTCCCTTCCACGCTGCAGATGACGGCGTTGTCGTATTGCGATTCGACGGTAGCGGCAAAGTCCAGTAACGCCTGATTGTAGCGGGGGTATTTGCTGTTGCCGTGGGTGACGAACACCGTCGGACGGTCCGAAGCGATGTCCTGGCTTACCGCGGCAGCTACGGCACGGATATCTTCAGGATTCGCCATCAGCGGTTGCCCGTAAGATACTTTCACGCTGCCGGTCGGTACCTGGGCGATTTCCGCGTCCTTTTCGCCCGGAACGATCATCAGCGATTGCAGTACGGCCTGGCGGTAGCCTTGGGCCTGCAGCGCGGCGAGGGTTTCCTGCAGGTTGCGCACCTGGATCCCGCGCTTGTGCAGGCGATCCACCACGGTCTGGGAGGTGAAAGCCAGGAAGATGTCATGGTCTGGATAGCGTTCTTGCGCCGCCTTTTTGATGACGCCGAATACTTCCCGGCCTTTGTCCGAAGTGGTGCCGAAGGCGACCAGCACGATGGCCGGCGTTGTTTGGCTCATGATTGCATCCTCCCCAACAGCAGTGCCGGACTCTTCCGCCGCACAGCCGGAGAGGGCAAACAGCAGCAGGCATGCGATGAATCTGGATAGAAGGGTCATTGATGTTCTCTCCTAAATGGGCTGACCAGTGTTTAAAACCTTAATTTCAAGTCCACATTCCGGTTTTGGACTTAGATGTGGTTTGGCTTATGCTTTTCACTCAACAACACCGTGCTGCCCGTTTCGCAAGAGGAGCAACGGTCCTCTCGATTCAGTAACCTGCGCAAGAGAAACAGTTCCAAAAAACCAACGGCATGACCAATCGCTGCCACTGTTGTGAAATCCGCTGCTCTTCGCGACCACATTGCCCCCCGCAGGGGAAAGCCATTTTTTGCTTACTTTTTGTTGGCTTGGACAAAAAGTAAGGCGCCGAGCGGGGGCGCGACCCCGCGGTCTTGAAGTAAGGGTTGCGTAGCGTGTTCCGAATGCTGAGTGCAAAAGCTTACAATCCAAAACTCAAGTTCGCCGGTCCCGGCCGGCAGCCGGGATACTTTCTTTGCAAGGCCCCAAAGAAAGTATCCAAAGAAATGGCCTTGGCTGCGCCGACACCACTGGCGCAAAGAGATGGAGCTCAAAGCACACTCGCAGCGATCCTGGAATGGCGCGTCTGCGGGCGCTCCACTTGCCACCAGAGGCGATTTGCCACCGGTGAAGGAGGATCTTTTCAACACCGTCGCTGCGGGTAAAGCAACACCGACATCCGGTTTTGCTAAAGCTTTTCACTCAACAACACCTTGCTGCCCGTTTCGCAAGAAAAGCAATGGCCATCCCAAGCCATCAACTTGTGCAAGAGAAACAGCCGCAGGAAACCAGCGGCATGACAGGTCAACGCCACTGTCGTGGAATCCTCCACCTGTCGCGACCACATTGCCCCCCGCAGGGGAAAGCCATTTTTTGCTTACTTTTTGTTGGCTTGGACAAAAAGTAAGGCGCCGGGCGGGGGCGCAACCCCGCGGTCTTGTAGTTGATAGTTTGAAGTGAAGTTCAAAGATTAATGCAAGAATTTCAGGTTTCGGATGGCATACCACAGCTCGCCGAACACCTTTCCAAGGAGTAAGTCCATGCATATAAAACTGAAAAACTGTCAACCCGGCCACTTCTACGCCGTCGGTGTCGGCCCCGGATCCCCCGACCTGATCACCCTGCGCGCCGCGAATCTTATCCAATCCGCCGACACGGTGATCGTGCCGCGCTCGGAACTGGCCGGTGAAAGCCTGGCCCTGGTCACCATCCGCGACCTGATCGGCGAGCAGGAAGTTATCGAACACGTTTACCCGATGAAACGCGACTCGGCCCAGACGCGGTCCTGCTGGGCGGAAGTGGCGACAGAAGTGGCGACGCGAGTCAGCGCCGGCTTGTCCGTGGTGCAGGTTACTATCGGTGACCCGATGATCTACAGCACCAGTTCCTACCTGATCGAAAGTCTGACCGAACTGCTGCCTTCCGAGCACATTCATGTCGTACCCGGCATCAGTGCCTTCCAGGCAACGGCGGCCCTGCTGGTTGAACCGCTGACCCTGCAGGAAGACCGCTTGACCATGATGCCCGCCACCGATATGGCGGCCATTGCTCACGCCCTTAAGCATTGCGAAACGCTGGTCCTTTACAAAGTCGGACCACGTTTGCGGCAACTGGCTGCACTGCTGGAAGAACACCGGTTGCTCGATCAGGCCCGTCTGGCCTGCTATGTGGAACAAAACGGCCGCGAGGCCATCTTCCGCAATTTCCGCGACGCACTTACCGACGACAGTCATGGCTACATGTCGACGGTTATCGTCCGAGTGGGTAACCGCTCCTGGGAACAGAACCCTCCCGTCGGTGAGGTTGCCTGACCATGGGCGGCTTGCAGGGGGGATTTACCACCGGCGCCTGCGCGGCGGCGGCGGCCAAAGCCGCAGCCTGTCTGCTGTGCGGATTTCCAGTCGGTGAGGCAGTCTCCATTCCCTTACCGGACGGATCACGGGAATTGTTGCCGCTGGCGTATGTCCGCACCCTGCCTGATGGCGCCGAGGCGGCCGTCTGCAAAAATGCCGGGGACGACCCCGATGTCACCGACGGCGCCCTTGTCATCTCACGCCTTTCCTGGATGGATGGGGAACTACGGTTCTGCGCCGGTGAAGGGGTCGGCGTCGTCACCAAACCGGGCTTGGCCCTGCCCCCCGGCGAAGCGGCCATCAATCCGGGCCCTCGCCGCATGATCGAAGCGGCCGTGCGCGAAGTGACCGAACGCGGTCTGCGCATTACCGTCGCCATCCCAACCGGCGAAGAGTTGGCGGCACGCACCTTCAATCCCCGCCTCGGCATCGTCGGCGGCATCTCGGTGCTCGGCACCACCGGCAGGGTGCGGCCGTTCAGCCTTGAAGCGGTCCGCAAGACCATGGAGTGCGCCTACAATGTTGCCATGGCCGCCGGCGTGCGCCATCCGGTGCTGGTGCCGGGACATATCGGCGAGCGGGCCGCACGCCGACATTTTCAGTTGACCGCCGAGCAGGTCGTGGAAGCGGGCAACGAATGGGGCAGCATGATCGACCTGGTGACACACAGGCCCATCGATGGTTTGCTGGTACTGGGGCATCCGGGTAAATTGGCCAAATTGCCCCTGGGGCATTGGGATACTCATTCAAGCCGCTCGATCAGTCCGGTCCCCTCTGTAAGGGAACTAGCCAGCCGGGTCTTGGAACATCCGGTAGCCGAAGCAACCACGGTGGAAGGGGTATTTGCCGAACTGCCCCCCGAGCACCGCAGATGCCTTGGCGATGCTCTGGCGCGCGCCATACAGATCGCGATCAGCCACCGACTCAATTATCATGCACCGGTAACCACGGTACTCATCAACCTGGCCGGCGACCAGCTTGGCTTCAGTGGAGATCTGACCCCATGGCAGTAACAGACAAGCCCATCACTATCGTCGGCTGCGGCCCCGGCGGCCTTGCCTATCTCACCGATGCCGCCCGGCATGCCGTGGACCAGGCGGAGCTTTTAATCGGGGCGAGCCGTTTGCTGGAGCTTTTCCCGGATGCGAAAGCCGAACGGATTGCCGTCGGAGCCGATATCGCAGCCGCCCTGAACGAGATGGACAGCCGTATCGGAAAGACGCCCATGGTGGTGCTGGTCACCGGCGACCCCGGGCTGCACAGCCTGGCCCGCCCGGTGGTGCGCCATTTCGGCCGCGCCCTGTGCCGCATCATCCCCGCGGTCAGTTCCGTACAGGCCGCCTTCGCCGCCGCCGGACTCGACTGGATGGATGCGCGCATCCTCAGTGCCCACGGTGCCCTGCCGGACATCGATATCCAGGATTTCGCACCGGCGGACAAGATCGCCGTGTTGGCGGGATCGCCCACCGCCCTGCGCTGGATCGCCGAATTGGCCGCGCGAATCGCGCCGCGCCGCATCCTGGTATGCGAGGAGCTTACCCTCCCAGAAGAAAGGGTAACGGAAGTCATGGCTGACGATTTGGCCGGGTTAGAGGCCAGCCCGCGCACGGTGGTGCTGCTGGTGCGCCCCGGGGTGTTGGAAGGGTGAAGTATTTGTTTTCGCAGCACACGGTACTCGCCCGGACTTCAAGACCGCGGGGGGCGATGTTGTTGCGAAGGACAGCGGATTTCACAAAGGTGGCACCGATTGGTCATGCCGCTGGTTTCTTGGAACTGTTTCTCTTGCGCGAATTACTTGCCGGAGATGGACGTTGCTCCCCTTGCGAGGCGGGCGTCAAGGTGCTATTGGGTGAAAAGCATAGACAAAACCTGCTCCCAAATCTTTAATGCCGGGTTGTCGGTGTGCCTTTACCTGCAGCGCCGGTGTTGAATAGATCCTCCTTCACCGGTGGCGGACCGCCCCTGGTGGCAAGTGGAGCGCCCGCAGACGTGTTGTTCCGGGATCGCATCGACGATTCGCAAAGCCATCTCCTCTTCGCGCTAGTGGGGTAGGCGCACGCCAAGGCCATTTCTTTGGATACTTTCTTNNGCCGGCCGGGACCGGCGAACTTGAATTTGCAGATTTTGAACTCAGCTTACAGCTTAAAGCCTACAGCTATCGGTACTCGGTATTCGATCACACATTCCTGCAAGGAGATAAACTATATGAAAGTCTATTTTATCGGCGCCGGCCCCGGCGACCCTGAACTCCTCACCCTCAAGGCAAAGCGCCTGCTGAGCAACTGCCCGATCTGCATCTTTGCAGGCTCGCTGATCAACCCCGCGGTACTCGATCACCTGCCCGCCGATGCCGAGCGCTACGATTCGGCGCTTATGAGTCTGGACGAAATCACCGTGATGTTTCAGGCCGCCCAGCAGCGTGACCTGGACGTGGTGCGACTGCACTCCGGCGATCCCTCCATTTACGGCGCGATCCGCGAGCAGATGAACGAACTCGATCGGTTCGGCATCGGCTACGAAGTGGTGCCGGGGGTAAGTTCGTTTCAGGCGGCAGCGGCTGCGCTGTGTACCGAACTCACCGCGCCGGAGATTTCCCAGACCATCATTTTGACCCGCACTGCAGGGCGTACCCCGATGCCGGAAGACCAGGATCTGTTGAAACTGGCCAAGAGCAACGCCACCCTGTGCATCTTTTTATCCGCCCACAAAATCGGCGAGGTCGCGAAAACCCTGGCCGAGCCCTACGGCGGTCAGTGCCCGGTGGCGGTGGTCTATCACGCCTCCTGGCCCGATCAACTGGTGCTGCGCGGCACGTTGGCGGATATCGGCGCCCAGGCGGATGCTGCCGGGATTAGCAAGACGGCCATGATTGTGGTGGGCTGGGCGTTGTCGCGGGATATTCCGGTCTCCAAACTGTACGACGCTGCGTTTACCCATGAATACCGCCAGGGGCGTTCGTCATGAGCATCGCGCTGATCTCTCTGTCCGCCGAAGGATTGAACGTTGCCCGCAGTCTGGCTCCGCATTTTTGCGATGTCGAGATCTATGTGCATGACTCGGTCGAGGGGGCAGCGAAATTCCACCGGTTTAGCAAAGTCGCCGATCTGACCCGCGATCTGTTCGGACGCTGCCGCGGATTGGTCTACATCATGCCAAGCGGCGTGGTAGTGCGGGCCATTGCCCCGCTGATCGAACACAAGCTCAAGGATCCGGCGGTGGTGGTCATCGATGTGCTGGGCCGCTGGGCCATCAGCCTGCTGTGCGGTCACGAAGGCGGCGCCAATCCTCTGACCCTGCGCATCGCCAACATTCTGGAGGCGGAACCGGTCATCACCACCACCTCGGAGGCCGCCAAGTCTCTGATCGTCGGTGTCGGCTGCCGGCGCGGCACGCCTGCCGACACCATCATAACCGCCGTTACGGAAGGTCTGGCACTGGTCGGGCACCGGCCCCAGGAGGTGCGTCTGCTGGCGTCGGCCGACCTCAAGGCCGATGAAGCGGGCCTGCTGGAAGCATCCGAACGACTCGATATCCCTTTGCGGCTGATCTCCGGCGCCGAAATCCGCGCCAGCGGCCGTTTGTTTGCTCATTCCACCTTTGTTGAAGATAAAGTCGCCTTGCCGGCGGTGGCCGAACCGGCCGCCCTGCTGGCAGGAAGGAGGACCCAATTAATACTACCGAAAACCATCATCAAGAGTGTCACCATCGCCATAACCCGGGAAAACTGTTCGTGGTCGGCATCGGACCCGGCAACCGCCTCGATCGCACCCGCCGCGCCGAGCAGGCCATAGCCGACAGCCAGGTGGTCGCCGGCTACGACCTGTATCTGGCCCACATTGCCGATCTGACCGCCGGCAAGGAGCTTATCGCTTCGGGCATGATGCAGGAGACCGAGCGTTGCCGGGCGGCGCTGCAACGTGCGGCACAGGGGGCCGTGGTGGCATTGGTATCGTCGGGTGATCCCGGCGTCTATGGCATGGCCGGTCTGGCCCTGGAGATGACGGCTGCCGAAGGTTTTGAGGTGCCTATCGAAATCGTGCCCGGCATCTCGGCCGCCAATTCGGCGGCGGCGCGCCTCGGCGCTCCGCTGATGCTCGACTATGCCTGCATCAGTCTGAGCGACCTTTTGGTTCCCTGGGATGCCATCCGCAGCCGTCTGACGGCACTGGCCGAAGCCGACCTGGTGGTTGCGCTGTACAATCCGCGCAGCAAAAAGCGCATTATGCAACTGGAAGAAGCCGTCGAGATCATGCAATTCCACCGCAGCGACGCTACGCCGGTCGGTATTGTCACCGCCATCGGCGAAGCCAACGAACGCATCGAAATAACCACCCTCGGCCAGTTGCTGAAGACCGACGTCGGTATGCGCAGTACGGTCATCATCGGCAACAGTACTTCTCTTCAACTAGGCGGTTGGATGATCACGCCACGAGGCTACCGATTATGATATTACTGCTCGGGGGTACCAGCGAAACGGCCCCGCTGGCCAGCGCCCTGCTGGAAACCGGCCACCCGGTACTGGTGTCGACGGCGACGGACGCACCGTTGGCACTGCCGGAACATCCGCGCCTGCAGCGCCGTCATGGCCGTCTCGATGCGACGGCCATGGCGGACTTGATGCGCCAGTGGGGGGTACAGGTTCTCATCGATGCCGCACATCCATACGCCAGCCAGGCCCAGACCCAGGCGCAACAGGCCGCAGCCGCCCTCGACCTGCCCTATCTGCGCTGGGAACGGCCATCCTCCGATTTCAACGATTATCCGGTCACCTGGGCCGAAGATCACGAACACGCCGCCGCGCTGGCCTGCGACGACGGCCGTCCGGTGCTGCTGACCACCGGTTCGCGTCACCTGGCACCCTATGTGGCACAAGCACGCCTGACCGGCACCCGCTTGCGGGCCCGGGTGCTGCCCCATGCAGAATCGCGCCACGCCGTGGAACAGGCCGGGCTGGCCCCCGATGAAATCATCTGGGGGAAGGGGCCGTTTTCCGTCCACAGCAATCGTTTGCACATCCGCCAGCACCACATCGGCGTTCTGGTCACCAAGGACAGCGGCAAGGCCGGCGGGGTACCGGACAAACTGCTTGCGGCACAGATGGAACAATGTCTTGTTATCGCTGTGCGCCGCCCCGATGTCTCCGGTACGGGCCCGCGCTTCCAGGATCTTCCGGCATTGCTCCATGCACTGGCCGAGGTACTCTCGATCCCGACTCTGTAACCCCCCGCAAGTCCCCTTCTCACTGCCCCAACCTGCCTGAATCCCCCCAATTGGTGAGTTAAATTCCCCTCCGTTGGGGGATACTCCTGCATACCCCTGATAAGGTATTTTATCCTCAGTACGGTGATGAAATTCGTTTACCGGCATCCCTTAAAAACCTGTTCTGCTGTGAACGCTTCGACTTGCAAAAGAACATCCGGTGGGAAGCCGGCCACTCCTACTCAGACACGGTATATTATGACCAGGTTGGTGGCGAACATGTGGAAAGACGTCAAGGTGACAGCCGATAACACAGGCTGGCGCCGTCTTTTGCCATGGTTGTTCTGCCCTGCCCCGGTTCAACGACACACACTTCGCACGATTCCTGATCCTTCATTGCTTCACAATCTTCCACCTACCGACACCATCCCGTGCCGCCGCACAGCTCTGCCTGCGGCCTCGACCGCACCTTCATTCAAGACAAACGGCTTCCGGTGCTCCTTTGGGCTCCGGACCCTTGCATATGCTTTCGTGGGACAGGAATTCTCCGGGTGGCCCGACAGAACTCCCGTCCTTTTTTCATCCCCATATGGAGGTAAAAACCTATGAAAAAGTGGAGTGTGTTGTTACTCGCCGTCTTTATGATGACCGCCGGCTTTATCGGCCAGGCCCAGGCTGCCATCGAAGTTGAAGGCGATGCCTACGCCGGCATCTGGGACAAGTACATGTGGCGTGGATTTAACCTGAGTGACTCTCGCCCGACCATCCAGGCAGGCATGGACCTGACCCTCGGCGGCGGTTTCACCCTCAGCACCTGGCACAACTGGCAGCTGACCAGTGGCGACAACTGGAATGCTGGCGAGCTCAACGAAACCGACGTCATCCTGACCTATGCCTTTGATGTGAACGATCTGATTTCCGTATCGATCGGAGATATCTGGTACATGATCGAAGGGGAAGACACCAACGAACTGTTCGCTACCGTCACCCTCAACACCCTTCTTTCGCCGAACCTGAAAATCTCTTACGACTGGGACCGCGCCGAAGAAGACGGCCTGTTCTTCAGCTTTGACGTAAGCCACAGCTTCGACCTTACCCAGTGGGTGCCCAACACTACTTTGAATCTCGGCGCCCTGGTTTCTTACAACCAGCATGCCGATGGCACCGTGGCCGACTACTCCGGATGGCATAACTACGAACTGAGCGCCAGCCTTGATTACGCCCTGACCGACCAGCTGACCCTCAGCCCGATCGTCATCTTCTCGTCGCCGATCAGCAGTGCTGCCAAGGAGCTCATTGACACCGAATCGGCCGCAGCCCTTAACCTGACCTTTACTTTCTAAGTTCAGAAGAAGTATGGGCGTCAATCGCCCCGATCAACCAACGGGGCGAGAGGCGAACGAATTGCCCTCGCCCCCATTTCCGCAGCTCGCCCACAAAGGCAACTCGGAATTTTTGGCGTACAAACCGGACCACCCTTTTCCTGAAAACGACGCATGCCAGGAGGAACATCATGAAGAAAACTTTGTGGGGAGCCGTTTCCGCAACCGCAGCCGTAGTGGCCGCAGGCGCCCTGTTGTTGACCCCCGCCTGCACCAAAAAGGCAGAGATTCAAAAAGAAACATTGCGCATCACCTGCTGGGGCGGCTATGCCAAGCCCTATGTGGCGGATTTCCAGAAACTGGTCAAGGACAAATACAACGTCGATGTCAACGTCGAGATTTTCAACCCGACCGACCAGGACGAATTCTTCCAGGCCGTCAAGGACAACACCGCGGATCTGATCTCTCCGCCGATCGAACTGCCGAAAATACCGCGCTTCTTCTCCTATCAGGAAGGCCAGCAATACCTGCAGCCCGTGGATGTGAACAACATCCCTAATCTGGCCAAAATGATGGAAGTGTTCCGCAACGACCAGACACCTTTCTATAACGGCGTGCGCTACGGTGTACCTTACAACTGCGGCCCCTACGGTCTGGCTTATAACCGCGACAAGGTGGCCGAAGCCCCGACCAGCTGGAACGTGCTGTGGGAACCCCAATATGCCGGCCAGTACACCATTAACAATAACTTCCCCAAGGTGAATGTCTGGATCTCGGCCCTGGCCCTCGGTTACGGCTATGAGGACATCTTCGACATCAACAAGCTTGACCGTGCAAAGGTTCAGGAAAAACTCAACGAACTGGCTAAAAACGCAAAGAGCCTGTGGGACGGAGCAGCCAATCCGGATGAATTCCCCGAACTGTCCCTCGCTACCACCTGGGGCTTCGCGGCGCAGCAGGCCAACCTCAAGGGCGGCAACTGGCGTCTCGCTACTCCTGCCGAGGGCGGCACAGCCTGGATCGACTGCTGGTACATCGGTGCCGGCGCTAAAGATATGACCAAAACCCTGGCCGAAGAGTGGATCAACTTCTCCCTCGATCCCGCACGCCAGGCTGATGTTGTCAAATCCCAAGGTGTTTCACCTGTCATGGCCGACACCGGCGACATCCTCAACGCTGAGGAAAAAGCCATGTTCCACGTAGGCGATGAAGCCTACTTCAAAACCGTAGCACTGTGGCGGGTTCTCAGCGACGAGACCGAGCAGGCCTTCAACGAAATGTGGGAAGCAGCAAAGCAGCTGCGTAAGTAAGCGCTGTGGGGGATGTCGCTGATTATCAAAGACATCTCCCACACTTTAACATCATCATGCTCCGCCTGCGGCGCTTGCCGCAGACCGGATAGCACCCCCATCAAACGAGACGGAGGTAACAGAATGTTACAAAAGGGGAAATTCGTGGCAGGCATTACCGGCGCACTGGTAATGACCTTTCTGGCCAGCATGGCCGGAGCCGTCAGCATCGGCAACGTCAAGCCCGGTGAAGACGTCTTACAGTACATCAATCGCACCAAAGGGAAGTTTGACCAAACCACCTACCAGCAGGTTATCGGCGCCGCCAATGCCTTTAAAGAAGGTGACGAAGGCCTCGGCGTTGCGGCAGACACCGAAGCGGACCGTGAAAACGCCCGCAAACTGCTGGCCAACACCAAGATCAAGGATCTCAACGACCACTCGCTGTTCGTGGACGGTCAGGAAAAACTGATCCGCAAGACCACCGACAAGGCCAAGTACAACAAAATCAAAAACATGACCATGGGCGAGCTGAAAAACTTCCTGCTCACCAAATCCGAAGCCGACATCAAGGCCATTATGGGCGGTCTGCACAGCGATGTGATCGGTTCCGTAGTCAAACTCATGTCCAACGCTGAGTTGACCCGCGTAGGTCAAAAGATTTTCAACACCCTGCCCGGCACCCAGATCGGCGCCAAGGGTTACATCGGCGCCCGCATTCAACCCAACTCGCCGACCGACAACAAAGAAGACATTCAGATGCAGACGCTTAACGGCTTCGCCTATGGCGTCGGCGACATCGTCATCGGTACCAACCCGGTCGACAGCCAGCTCGAAGCGACCCTGCGCGTCGAAGAAGGCCTGAAAGAAATCGTTACCGCTTTCGGCCTGGAAAAAACCATCCCCTGGTGTGTTCTGGCTCACATCGACGGCCAGGCTGCTGCTGAAGAAGCCAAGCCCGGTTCTACCGCCATCTGGTTTCAGAGCCTCGCCGGCACCGAAAGCGCCAACAAAACTTTCGACCTGACCATCCAGAAAATGATCGATTACGCCAAAATGCGTAAAGGTCCCTACGGCCTCTATTTCGAAACCGGCCAGGGCGCTGACTACACCAACGGTCACGGTCACGGCTTCGACATGGTGGTGCATGAATCCCGCAAATACGGGTTTGCCCGCGCTCTGAAGCAGGAAATCGCCAAAACCAAGGGCGTCTCCGAAGACCAGGTCTGGCTGCACGTGAACGACGTTGCCGGTTTCATCGGTCCCGAAGTTTTCAAAACCCGCGAGCAGCTGGTTCGCTGCTGTCTGGAAGACATCGTCATGGGTAAACTGCACGGCCTGGTGCTGGGTCTCGACATCTGCTCGACCCTGCACATGCCTGTAACCCTCGACGATCTGGCCTGGTGCCAGGACCAGATCGCACCGGCCAATCCGGCCTACCTGATGGCTCTGCCTACCCGTAACGACCCGATGCTCAGCTACCTGACCACCGGATTCCAGGACCATGTGCGTCTTCGTGAAAAATTCGGCTTCAAAGTCAACGACGCCATGTGGGACTTCTACAAAAAAATCGAAATCATCGACGCCAATGGCAAACCGACCAAACACTTTGGCGACCCTGCCTGGGTTTACTACAAATTCCGCCAGGCCCAAGGCGACAAGCGCTCCTTCAAGGAAATCTACGCCGAAGGCCAGCAATCCATTAAAAACGTACGTAGCCGCGGTGTCGACCTGGCCGTAGGTTATGGCGAGAATGTATGGGATCTGGAACCTGTCACCAACAAGCGTATCCACGATCTGTATGACGACGCCAAGATCAGCCTGTGGGCCGAGTTCACTCCTGAATTCATCGGTTCCATCCCCAATGCCGTGAGCATTAAATCTCAGGCTCACGATCGCGAAAACTACATCTCCGCACCGGGCACCGGTGAAGAGTTGTCCGACGCAGCTGTTGCCACCCTGGGCAAACTGTCGGCATCCTGGGGCAACAAAGCCCCTGACGTACAGATTGTTATCTCCGACGGCCTGAACGCCAAGGCGATCATGGATGATGGGCATCTGATGCCTTACCTGAACGAACTGAAAAAACAATGCAAAAAAGCCGGTTTGACCCTGTCCGACAAGAACATCGTCGTGACCGGCGGCCGGGTTCGCGCCGGCTACAAGGCGGGTGAAGTTTTGTTTGCCAAAACTGGCACCACTCCTAAAGCCATCGTTCATCTCATCGGCGAGCGTCCGGGTAGCGGCCATCATGCATTCTCCGCATACCTGGTCAAAGTTGCTCCCAGCACCTGGGCTAAAGCAGGTACTGTCGACCACGACTCTTCCAAGGTTCTGTCCGGTATTTCCGATACCGGCCTGGTCCCTGCTGAAGCTGCTCGTCAGACGGTTAAACTGCTGAAGGAAATGTAAAACCTCCTCCCCTGTAATCGGCCCGGGGTTCGCCCCGGGCCATCTCTTTCCCCCTCCCACCATCAGCTTTTCGACCCCCCGCATTCGGTCGAAGCGCTGGACTCTGCAAAATTCCAGGTCGGGCCGCTTCCACGCGGCCCGGCTTTCTAACGCAACCGGGATACGCCATGTCTGAGACCGTCGTGAAAAATGCCATCGCTAATCCACGCCCCGCACCCCGCTCTTTGGGGCGCGATGTTGCGCATAAAACATCTCTCTGGTTTCAGGCAATGGGCCTAAGTCCTTATTATCGCTATGGCGAGATCGGCAACCTGTTGTACACTTTGGGAAAGAGCATTCTTGAAGGAGCGGTGCTCTACACCATGTTCTCCATGGCCCAGACCGAATTCAGGGTGGCGGCGATTCTTGGCGTGTTGACCAAATATTTTTACCCGGGGATCACTTTTATCAGCAACGTCAAGGTTTCTTCGTTTGTCGATTACCTGGAAAGCTTTCCGAATATTAACACCCAGGTGCGAGGCCTGGTGCGAGCCATGGCCCTGGTGGGTGGTGGGCAGGCGCTGGGAGCGGTATTGCTGCTGCTGTGTTACCCGCCCTTGTTTACAGGGCTGTTCGGCGACATGGCTGCAGGACGTTATGTCCTCATTGCCCTGTACCTGTTGCATCACATCTGTGACGGCTCGGCCCAGGTGGCGGAAGGACGCATCTGGTTTAAACTTATTGAGATCAAATTGCGCAATGGCCGATTGAGCAGGATTTCCGAAAATTTCTGGGGCATTCATGCCATGAGCCAGAATATTCAGTTATTTGTCGGGCTGACGCTGTTATGGGGAACGACTTTAATCACCGGCCTGTTTCAGGACCGACTGGGACACGGCATCATGTGGAGCATCGTTCTGTGCGGTACGCTGCTGACCGCCGTATCCAAATTCAGCCTGCCACTGGCCTGGAAACTGACGCTTAAAAGCCGGGAACACGAGGAAGAATGACCGATCAACCGATCCTGCAGATTGACAAGCTCGATTTTTCCATCGGTGGGCATGCTATTCTTAAGGACATCAGCTGCCGCTTTCCCGCCGGGGGTATTCATGGACTGATCGGACCCAACGGTTCCGGCAAGAGCACCTTGTTGCGCAATATATGCCGGATCTGGGAGCCGCAAAACGGGCGGGTTTTGATCGAGGGGCGGGATTATCGCCGCATCCCCCGTAAATCCCTCAGCCAGATGGTAACCCTGGTACAGCAGGACACGCGTCTCGATTTTTCCATACTGGTCTCCGACTTTGTGGCTATGGGCCGCCATCCGCACCTGAAGCGACTGCAGTGGCTGCGCCAGCGAGATATGGACATCATCGACCAGGCACTGGCGGTCACCGGTACCGAAATTTTCCGCAACCGACTCATCAACGAACTGTCGGGCGGAGAGGCGCAGCTGGTCAGTCTGGCACGCGCGCTGGCCACCGAGGCGCCGATCATTCTGCTCGACGAGCCGACCAGCGCCCTGGATATTCTGCACAAGCTCGAAATCATGGAACTGCTGACCAGTCTGCGCGATGCGGGTAAAACCATTCTCATCAGCATTCATGATCTCGATCTGGCGCGACGCTATTGCGACACAGTGACCCTTTTACAACAGGGCTGCGTCTATTACCACGGCAAGGCCGAACAAGGTTTTGCCGAACAACGCATCAAGGAGGTTTTCCATGTCGGCGTGGAGGAAATCGCAACCGAACATGGCGTTTCGCTGTTGTTCTATCGTTAAGCATGCCTTGACAGGGATTTTGGCAGCTGCGTTGCTGACGATACTGCTAGGCGGCACTTGTACCGCGGCGGAAAACGCCCGCGGTGCTCGTAAGTTTCCTCTGGAGATGGATGCGCTGATGGGAGCACTGAGCGATACCCGGCAGCCGACACCTGTTACGGCGGATAGCTATCCCCGAACCGTTTCCTATCGCTTTGTGCGCTATGATTTCGTTTCAGACCAGAAACAGGATGAGGAGCGATCGGTTACCCTGGTGCGCCAGCCACAGCGCATTATTCCCCACGCGACAGGTCTGACGGAAATTTTGTGGGCCATTGTACCGCATGAGCGTCTGGTCGCTGTGCACAAAAGCTGCAAGGACCGGCAGTTCTCGTTCCTGGCGCCGCTGCTGCCGGCCGACCTTCCGACCTACGGCACCGACGATGCGGAAATCGTCATCGGCTACCGCCCGGACCTGGTGATGGCTTCGTTCTTTTCCAACGAAAATTTTCTGCACCAGCTGCGCACCGCCCATGTGCCTATGGCACAGTTCGGTTTTTTCGACGACCTTGATGCCATCAAGGATCAGATTGTACTGGCCGGACGCCTGACCGGCGAAGAAGCCTCGGCGCAGCGACTGGTTGCCGTCATGACCGAGAAGCTGCGCGAAATCCAGGCGGTGGTGCGGCAGCGAAGGGGAGCCGTGAGCAAACCGCCGACCGTGCTGTATTACGATAATATGGCCTACGTGGCTGGTTCGGGCACCACATTTAACAGTATGTGCCAGGCTTTGGGGGTGACCAACATCGCTGCCGCCAAGGGGATTCACAACTTCAAGCAGATCGACTACGAAACCCTGCTGCAATGGAATCCCGATGTGATTATCGTGCCGGAAGAAAGCACCTTCGACCGGCAACTTTACAGCCAGAAGATCCTGGCCACGGCACGCGCGGTGCGACAGAAGAACATCCGCAAGATGCCAACCGTTTACCTGCTGAGTTCTTCGCAATACCTGGTCGCCAGCATCAACTACCTGGCGGGATTACTCTATGAATCGTCGTTCTGATCGCCGGCATTTTTTTATCACCAGCCTGGTGGCATGCTCGGCCGCGTTGGCACTGCTACTGGTCGGCATGTTTCTGTCGGTCCGCATCGGCCCCTGGGAAGTTAGCCTGCAGGATATCGGTCGCATCCTGGCGGCAAAAGTCCTGCATATCGACATGGTGACGGATCCAGCGCTGGAAGCCATCGTCTGGCTGGGACGAGTGCCCCGCACCCTGACCGGGGCGCTGGTCGGGTTTGCCCTGGGCGCCGCGGGCACCATCATGCAGGGCATTTTCAAAAACCCCATGGCCAGCCCGGGGGTCATCGGCACCAGTTCCGGGGCGGCGCTGGGGGCGGTGACCGCCATCTATGCCGGTCTGGCGGCTACCAGCATCTACGCGGTACCGTCGTTTGCCATCCTGTTCGCGTTTCTGTCGATGTTGATCGTGTTGGGAATCGCCACCAGCGGCGGACTGACCTCGCGCTATACGTTGCTACTGGCCGGGATTGCCTTCAATGCTATTTTCGGCGCCCTGACCTCGCTGGTCATCGTGCTGTCCACCGACCAGTTCGAAATGGCCCGGCAGATCGTCGGCTGGCTGATGGGGGATCTGACCAACCGCAGCTGGCAGCATGTGCATATCGTGCTGATCATCACGCTGATCGGGACCTTGTGGTCGATGCTGTACGCCCGCGACCTCAACATCATCATGCTCAGCGAGGAAATCGCCGCCAACCTCGGTGTCAATGTAACCTGGTCCCGCAACATGTTGTTGTTTTTCTCCGCGTTGCTGACCGGCGGCGCCATTGCCGTCTCCGGTGCCATCGGGTTCGTAGGACTGGTCGCGCCACATATCATGCGCAGCTTTGTCGGCTCGGACAACCGGATATTGATCCCCGCCGCCGGTGTACTGGGGGCAGCGCTTGTCGTCTACTCGGACTGCGTGGTGCGCGTCTGGGGTAGCGGCGGGCTGCGTATCGGGGTATTGACCGCGCTGCTCGGCGGCCCGTTTTTTCTCTACCTGATCATCCGCGACCGCCGCAAATTTGTGTTTTTCTGAACTTATCCAACCGGCCAACGCCTGGTCGACGCTCGTTTTTGCTGGAGGCAGCTCTGTCATGAATTCTACCGCCAACAACACCTCCCTGAGGGCACCAATATCTTCAGCGGAAACGTTCCGCTCCAAGATTCAGCAGGTCGAGGAGGAAATCGGCAAAATCATCATCGGCCAGGAAGAGATGATCGAAGCCATTATCTGCACCCTGCTGTCCCGCGGCCACATTCTGCTGGAAGGGGTGCCCGGGCTGGCGAAAAGCCTCACCGTCGGAACCTTCGCCCGCACTATCGGCGGAGAATTCAAGCGTATTCAATTCACGCCCGACAAGCTGCCCAGCGACATCACCGGCACCACTGTTTTCAACCAGGCCACCGGTGCCTTCACCTTCCACCAGGGGCCGGTGTTCTGCAACATTTTGTTGGCCGATGAAATCAACCGCGCCGCGCCCAAGGTGCAGTCGGCGCTGCTCGAAGCGATGCAGGAAAAGCGGGTCAGCATCGACCGTGACCAATACCGGCTGCCTGAATTGTTCATGGTGCTGGCAACCATGAACCCGGTGGAACAACTCGGCACCTACCCCCTGTCGGAGGCGCAACTCGACCGGTTTATCGCCAAGGTCACCCTGACCTACCCGCCCAGGGAGTTCGAAGAACAACTGCTCAGGAAAAAGAGCACCAATTTCGAGGAGTTGCAAAAAGCCGTACCGTGCCTGCTGCAACCGGACGAGGTGGTTGCCATGCAGCAGCATGTCGCCCATCACGTCACCGTTTCACCGGCGGTGATCGCTTATATTCTGGAAATCTGCCTGCGCACCCGCCCCCAGGCAAGTGAAGCCCCAGCGGCCATTCGCGACTATGTCTCGGTGGGTGTCTCGCCGCGCGCCGGTGAGCATCTCATCGCTTATTGCAAGGGGTTCGCCTTTTTGAGAGGGCGAGACTATGTCGCATTTGAGGATGTCGACGCCTGTGCCGCGCAGGTTCTCGGGCACCGCCTGATTCTTAGCGACGCGGCGATTCTGGAAGGCATCCATGCCGCCGACCTGCTGCAGGATATCGTGAGTTCGGTAGCCCCCTATGCCTGAAACAGCCTTAAGGAGCGACCCTGAGCCATGAAACCGCCCTATCGTTTCGACATACTGCTCAAACACCCGCCCCGCAACGATATGGCAGGCGACTGGGCCGGGCTAGACCGGGGTACCGGTTACGAATTCTGGGGGTTGCGTAAATACCTGCCAGGCGACAGCTGGAGCCGTATCGACTGGAAGGCCTGTGCACGCAGCGGCGAACTGCACGTGCGGGAGTTTCTCAAGGACAGCGCCTACAACCTGCTGTTGATATGCGATGTCAGCCGATCCATGCATTTCGGCAACAAATTCGGCATGACCAAGGATCTGGCCGTCTCCCTGGCCCATGCCGCCCTGCGCTCCAACAATCCCTGCGGATTGCTGCTGTTCGCCGACAAGGTGCTGACCTGGATTCCTCCGAGTGCCGCGCCACGCCAGTTTCACCGCATCGTCAACGCCTTGCAACAACCCCCGGCTGCCAAAAACCAGCAGACCCGACTGGCACCGGCGCTGGAATTCGTCATGAAGCGGCTATCTTCATGCTTCGGTGTTATCATTTCCGATTTTCACACGGATCTCGGCAGCCTGAAAAGCCTCATGGATGCTGCTGACAGCCGTTTTCCTGCCCATGAAATGGTCGCTCTGCATGTGCTGGAAGACTCCGAATACCGGTTGACCGATATTGAAGGCGGCCTCCTCACACTTAAAGATATGGAATCGGGCCGCCAGATGGCCCTGGATCTCTCCCGCCTTCAGGAGTTCAACACCCTGTTGCGGCGGGATCGAGAACGCACCGTGCGCGCACTGGCCGGGGTCGGCATCGATTCGGCAGTGTTGCCGGTCAGTGCGTCGGATATTCAGGCCCGCGTCAACACCCTGTTCGCTCGACGTCTGGCGACCAGAATATGATTTGACCCCGTCCACACCAAGGAAAAAAACCATGAAACAACAGCCTCTCTCTGCTCCCCATACCTTTGCAAAGCGCCCTGATCACCGTGCACCGGTGGGCCTGCTGATTCAGGTGCTGATTATATTCCTGTTGTTTGCCGCCGTGCCCCTCGCGGCCGAAGGCCTGCCCGACCAGGCAGCGGCGACCTCGGAAGTATCCACCGAACCACTACCGGAGTCCGAAGTTACGCCGGAACCCCCTTTGAACCCCCTTGATGCGGAACGCATCGCCTGTTTTGACCGCCTCTGGGCCAGCAATCAGGAAGATGTGTGGTTCTACGGTGAAAACGGACAACGCATCGTTCCGGAACCGACCCTTGACTGGCTGGTAGTGCGATTGATGGACACCACCGGGCAAGTCGAAATCCCCCCTGCGGACACACCCGACAACATCACCCCGGATGCAACCGACGACGCTGCAACCGCCACAACCGAAAGTTTTCCGACTGAAGTATCGGACAACGTTTCGATGGCCGGTAGCGCCAGCCAGCCGCCATCTTTCGAGTCTTTCAACGCGCGATACGGTGAATACTTCAGTCACTTTCTGCATGACCCGGATCTGGCCCCCTTTATGGGCGCCTACCGGCTACGCAGGGATATGCCCAGGGAGGTTTTTCAAACCCTGATGGCTCGCTTGCAACAGGATCCGCAGATCATGTACGTGCATCCGGCCTGGAAAATCGCCGATCAAATGTATGCCCCTCTGGAACGCATCGAGGTTATCTGGAAGACCGCGGCCAATAGCCAGCAGCGCAGCGCGCTACTGCAAGCCGTCGGTGCCGTGGAGTCCGATGATGACTCCCCCTCCAACCGCGAGAGGGTCACCATCGTTCCCTGCCGACAGAGCGTCTGGCAAGCTGCCAACCTGCTGGCCGAAGACATCCACGTGGCGCAAGCCTGGCCGGTGTTGATGCCTCTGGTGCCGCCGGTCGGTGTACGGTTTTCTCTGGGTTTGAACGGTGCCACCGCCGGCACCGCTATCCCCTTTACTTTCGAAATACGTTTCACCGACAAGGTGAAAATTGAATCGAGTACCATTGCCAACCTCAATCTCAAACCGGGCGGTATTTTCCACAATTTGTACGACATCAGCTACGATGTCCCGTTAAGCGCAGTCGATATCAATCGCAGCCCAATTCGCATCACCGGACGGATAAAGATCTATGCCACCGGTGAATACAGCCTCCCGGGGATTCCGGTCTACTACACCGACAGCAATGCGCCCAAGAGCAAGGTGCAGTTGATCAAAACCGACGAAGTCCCTGTACGTATCGCTGCGATGATCCCCGAAAACCAGGAGGGCTTTGATCTGCAGGTTGGCGAGCCTGCCCCAATGCCGGCCATTGACACTTCCGCCACGACAGGGGCGAAGCATCGCTTTGGCATATTGATGTTGGCCGGGCTGGCCCTTATCAGCCTCGCAAGTGCAACGATGTTGGTCTTGATGCGCAGTCGCCATCAGCAGGCCGCACAACCTGAAAACCATGCCTTGAATCGCAGATATGCGGCGGCAAGCGCAGCCGTGGAAGCTTTACGGCAGCATGTAGGATTGGAAGAGGTTGCTGCGCTGGGGATTTCCCTGAAAAGCTACCTGGCCGAATTCGCCGGGCTTGACGCCGACAAGCGCGGCGGTAGCCACACCGCCTTCTTCCGTCGCATCGAAACCGCGCTGCCAAGCTCATGCCAGGCATCCGCCGCTGACGTGCTGTCCGCCATCGACCATGCACTGGCGCGCGGTGAACAGTCAGCCATTCCGGTCGATTTGACCGAGAAGATCGCGAAGCTCATTGATGATTTGCGATCCTGCGAGGAAATACAACCGGACTTTTCCGAAAAACACTGAACCTCCCCTGCTTGCGGATTGTGCTGATGCCTGGTTTTGAACTGCAATACCCCTTGGCCCTGCTGCTGCTGTTGCTGGCACCCCTTTTCCTGGTGCTGCGACGGCGCACGCGGCGCAAGCTGCCTTTCCCGTCCATCATGCCGGAAATGGCCAGTCTGCGGCCGGGATTCTGGAAACGTAATTACAACGGTATCCTTTTCAGCCTGGTGTATGCCTGCCTGGTTTTGAGTCTGGTCAATCCCGGCTATTCGAAAGAGACCGTGGAGGAATTCATCGAATCGAAATGGCTGTTTCTGGCACTCGACCTGTCCGGCTCCATGAAACGCCCGGTCAGCCGGTTTTCGGACCAGACCCTAGGCGATCTGGCTCTGGACGGCATCAGTTCCTTTATCGATATGCGCCGCAGTGATGATTACATCGGGCTGGTGGCGTTTTCCAGCTATGCCAAGCTGCTGGCCCCTCTGACGTTTGACAAGGATCTGCTCAAGTCCAAGCTCGATCTGGTGCGCAGCAAAAACCACTCGCGCATATACAGGGAACTTGGAGCCGGTGGCGGCACCAACGCCTCCGAAGCGGTATGGTTGTCCCTTTCGGCCTTTTTCTCGATGTTGCCGGAGGAAAACCGTCTGAGCGTGGAACAGATCGCCGGCATGCGCGAGTTTCTGCTCGGTGAACCGGGAGCACTGCTCGATATCCCCCAGAAGATCCGCAACGCCGCGCTGGGAACCGGCATGGCCGTTATCCTTTTTACCGACGGTCGCATCGAACCGACACAGCGTGCCCACGTGCGCAGCGGCGGCCTGCCGAACCTGGTTAACATCATCACCCTCATGAAAGCGGTCGGGGTGCGTTTCTACATTATTTCGGTCGGGGGCGAGGTCGACGAAGCGGTGGAAAAGGCCATGCAGCCGGTAACCGGTGAACCTGCAGTCGGCCGCATCTTCGTTACCTCGCGCGGGCTGGATCGGGAACAGATCGAAGAGGTTTACAGGGAGATCGACATCCTGGAAAGCAACAGGAATCTGACCCGCATCACCCTGCAACCACGCTGGACCCGCCAGATACTGGCCCTTTTGGGCTTTGGACTCATGGTGCTACACCTGCTGCTGCGCAGCCTGCCGCAGCTACGCAAACTTTAAATAGCCACTTGGCTTCGGTTAACCCCTAAAAGACGCAGGAATAACCGGTCAAGGTATAAAAAATTGCCTTGCAATAACTTCGAGGACAGAAACATGCTTACGTTCACAAACATCCTTCTGCGAAGCAAACGCGTCACAGTTATCGTCCTTAGCTCCGTGGGATTGGCTGGCATTGCTCTCCTGATTGCCGGTGCCGTCGGCTACTGGCACAGTTCTCAGCAATCCACCAACCTACACAGGCTCAATGCACGGATGGCAAACCTTTCCCCAGCCGGCGACCGCAAGGCCGTCATTGCCGAACTGGAGCAGATCAGCTCCCAGGCAAAAACACTTGGCCAACCGTTACCTGAGGCCGACTACGCCTGGCTTTGGAACCAGTGGCAGGAAGCTGTCAACAATTTCAAGCAAATTGCAGCTGCCCTGAATAATCGCTATCTCGCTGCCGAGCAACACCAGCAACTACAATCTTTTCACCAGCAACTGCTCGCCCTGCGCGACAGTTGCGCAGCGGCATTGGAAAGCAGGGAAAAGCTGCCTGCATCGCTAGGCTGGAAACTGCACACCCTCAAAGGCAATGTTTCTGTCATGCTCGCCTACAGCGTACTGAATTTTGAACAGGATGGGCGCAAGGGCGCAAAGTTCCTGTCCGATGCCGTGGATGATTATAAGACCGCCATCGACCTTGTAGATGCGACCTGCAGTTCATCACAGGAACGGTCCCTGCCACGCTGGAACATGGAATTGATCGTCGGTCTCGGCGAATACCGCAAGATCGGTCTGAGCGAAGTCCGGCAGGAAAATCTGACCGAGGTTCAGGAACAGCTCGAAGCTTTTATTCCTGACGTGGCTGGCTTTGCTCCTGGAGTTCCCCTGGAAACCCGGGTCGAGAAATAGGATCCTGACATGCGTTTCAATTCTCCGCAGATGTTCTGGCTGCTACTGCTTCTTTTGCCGATCGGTTGGCGTATTCTGGCCACGGAACGCTTTCTTGGACGTTTACGGAGCCGGTTCCGAGCGAATTCAGGCGGCAACCCACTATGGCGGCTAACCGTCCGCGGACTACTGCCCGTGCTGGGATTGATCAGCCTGGTAACCGCACTGGCTGGACCCAGCATTACCGTAATGCGTTCGGGGAATATCAGCGACAACCTGGTAATGGCCATCGGCATCGACGTCAGCAAGTCGATGCTGGCCGAAGATATGGTCCTGCAACGGCAACCCGGAGAGCGCATAGCACCTCTTTCCAACCGGATTAATGCCGCGCGGCGCTTGGCTCTGAGTTTAGTCGAACGTCTCAATGGAGAGAAAGTCGGCCTTTTCTTTTTTGCGCGAAACGGCATCGAAGTTGTTTCTCCAACCCGAGACCTCGGTTTTTTGCGTTACATGGTCACCCATACCAACCTCGGTGACCTTACGGAATCAGGCAGCAATTTGTTAGCGGCCATCGATAGCGGGATAATGATGGTCGAAACCCAGCCAGAGATCCCGGCGCGGGCTGTGGTTCTTATTACCGATGGTGAGGACACGGAAAACACCCGGTCAGCCATTCTGCAGGCCCTGTCCCGAAGAACCGGAGCTGTTACCCCGGTGTTTACCGTCGGAGTCGGACATACCAGCGACGTCTTTATCCCCATCCGCAGAAAAGGCGCTACGGACATCGACGGCTTTTATATGGACAGCCAGGACATCCCCCTTAAAACCAGGCTCGATCAGCTACCGCTTCAGGAAATAGCCGCCGCAACCGGCGGAAGCTATTTCTATTACGGCGAAAACCAACCGGAAAAAATCGCCGCCAAACTCATGCAGAAAATCACAACAGTCGCGGTATCTCCTACCGATCTCCCCCCCCAACGGGCCCCCTTTGACCTCTCGCCATTATTCCTCCTCGGCAGTCTATTTTTTTACATCCCTTTTTTGCTTTTGTGATGTCAGTCATGGTAAAAATGAGCTTAGCAATGAACACAAAATCAAAAATTGATCAAAAAACCACACTGTTTGCTAGCACTATTAATTTTTTTTCCGCTGTATTTTCGGAAGGTTACATTTTCTTTGTAAAAAATAACCGACTTCTCAAAATGTATACATCATCCGATATTGAACTTTCGTTCTATTTTGTGCTATAAGTTGAACACTTAGAAAAGCTCATTGAAATCAGCATCAGCGATTTACGCAAAACTACCAATCTCCGAGCCTCGCTGCCTACTGGGAAGGTCCTTATGGCGACAGGCCGACGGGTTCCGCTGGAAACAGTGGCGCCTCCCTTTTGGAAAGGAGATTTTACCCGGAACCATTCCAGATGTAAAAGATTGGGAGGAAGTACAAAATGGATAAGATTTTCCGCGTTAACCTGTCGGATCTGACCTGCAAAGTCGAGGAAGTGCCCGCCGAGTATGCTACTTTGGGTGGTCGCGCCTTGACCTCCACCATCGTAGCAGCTGAAGTACCCCCGACCTGCCACCCCCTCGGACCCAACAACAAACTGGTATTCGCCCCCGGCATGCTGTCCGGCACCGCGGCCGCTAACTCCGGTCGTATGTCCGCTGGCGCCAAGAGCCCGCTGACCGGCACCATCAAAGAATCCAACGCCGGCGGCACCACCGCTCAGCAGTTCGCCAAAATGGGCATCAAAGCCATGATCATTGAAGGTATGCCCAAAGATGACAAGTGGCTTCGTCTGCATGTCACCATGGACGGCGTAACTTTCGAAGACGCTTCTGATTTGGTTGGCAAGCAGAACTTCGACGTCATCGACGCCATGAACGAAAAATTCGACAAAAAAATCGGCGTCATGACCATCGGCCGCCCCGGCGAAGAGCGCCTGTTGTCCGCAAACATCTCGGTCAAAGACCCCGATCAGAAGATCCGCTCCCACGGTCGTGGCGGTCTTGGCGCCGTTATGGGTTCCAAAAAAATCAAATGCATCACCGTTGATGCTACCGGCGCTGGCAAAGTTGAAATCAAAGACACCGAAAAATTCCGCGCCGCCGCCAAGGTATTTGCCAAGGGTATGCTCGATCACCCTGTTACCGGCGAAGGTCTGCCCACCTACGGCACCAACGTACTGATCAACATCCTCAACGAAGCTGGCGGCCTGCCGACCAAAAACTTCAAATACGGCCAGTGTGAGCACCACGACAAGGTGTCCGGTGAAACCATGCACGACACCATCGCCGGCCGCCCCAACGGCCACACCAAGCACGGCTGCCATGCCGGTTGTATCATCCAGTGCTCCCAGGTTTATGTTGACGACAAAGGTGAGTACATCACCTCCGGCTTCGAATATGAGACCGTATGGGGCCTTGGCATCAACTGCCTGATCGAAGACCTCGATGATTGCGCCCGCATCGACAACGCCATGGACAACATCGGCATCGACTCCATCGAAGGCGCCGTACTGATCGCCGTCGCCATGGAAGCCGGCGTCATTCCTTGGGGTGACGGCAAAGAAACCCTGCGTGTCATGAACGAAGAAATCGGCAAGTGTACCCCTCTTGGCCGCATTCTCGGTAACGGCACCGGCTCCGTCGGCGCGGCTTATGGCCTGACCCGCGTACCGGTTGTCAAAAACCAGGGCATCCCGGCTTACGATCCTCGTTCGGTCAAGGGTATCGGCATCACCTACGCTACCACCACCATGGGTGCCGACCACACTGCCGGTTACACCATTGCCACCAACATCCTCAAAGTCGGCGGCTTCGTTGATCCTCTGACCAAAGAGGGCCAGGTTGAACTGTCCCGTAACCTGCAGATCGCTACCACCGCAGTAGACAGCACCGGCATGTGTATCTTCGTAGCCTTCCCGGCTCTGGATATCCCCGAAGTACTGCCCGCTCTGGTTGACATGATCGCAGCCCGCTTCGGCGTTGAAATGAGCGTTGACGATTTCGTCGGCATGGGTGCTAAAATCCTGAAAATGGAAAAAGCATTCAACACCGCCGCCGGCTTCACCGCTGAGGACGATCGTCTGCCCGAGTTCTTCGAACTCGAGCCGATTCCTCCCCACAATGCGGTATGGGACTTCTCCCCGGCCGAAATCGACGAAGTCTGGAACTTCTAAAATAAACACTGACATGCAATACCAGTGGGCACCCCAATGGGGTGCCCATTTTTTTTACAATTTACCTCATGCGTCTTCATTCAAAGGCGTTTCATCTATTTTTAGCTGATAGAGGAACAGGTGCCACATGAAAATTACTGTTAAACTTTTTGCAGGATTTCGTGACAACCGTTTTAAAATGGCCGAGCAAGACTATCCTGAAGCGACAACAGTCGGTGACATTCTATCGTCACTGAACATCGAAAGACCGGAACTCGGCGTTGCCCTCATTAATGGTCGACACGTTCTCCCAGAGCATGTCATGGTTGATGGCCAGACCCTATCTCTTTTCCCCAAGGTCGGCGGTGGTTAATTTTTTCTATAAGCCCCTGGACTTACTTTACAATTTTATACAATAAGGTTACATTTACGGTATACGTTCGACGGCGCCTACGGGCATAAAAGGGAAGAGGGGTGCAAATCCCCCGCGGACCCGCCACTGTAAGCGAGGACGATGGACCAACAGCCACTGGCGCTCATGCTGGGAAGGCGGTCCCGAGAATGATTCGCAAGCCAGTATACCTGCCGTTTCGGACATCCCACATCATCTTCCCCGGGCTAATGGGAAGGTGGGCTGAAGCGGTCGTCGCTGTTGCTGTCGCATTTATCGTAAATGTGAACATGCAAAGGACCATGCTCCTCTTCGTGCTCACTCCTGCCTGGGCACAAGGAGGAGTTTTTCTTTATGGTTAAAATCCTGTCTTTGGCCCTGGTCGGTGTATTGATGCAGCCACTTGCTGTATTCGCTACCGACCTGACCACCCTCGAACCGGTTGTTGTGACAGCAACCAAGATCGAAACCCCATTAAGTGAAGTCGCCAGTTCCGTCACCATCATTACTTCTGAAGAAATTGAAAACAAACAGGCAAATTCGGTCGAAGAGGTACTGCGTAGCGTACCAGGCCTGGACGTTGTACGGCAGGGAGGTCTGGGGCAACAAACCTCCATTTTCCTTCGCGGCGGCAATTCCACCCACACCCTTGTACTGGTTGACGGCATCGAAATCAACGATCCTTCCAACCCCGGCCGGTCCTTTGACTTTGCCTCCCTTGCTACCGACAATATCGAGCGCATCGAGATCGTGAGAGGCCCAGGCAGCACCCTCTATGGTTCCGACGCCCTGGGTGGTGTAATCAACATCATCACCCGCAAAGGTAGCGGTAAGCCCCGCGTAACCCTATCCGCCGAGGGCGGAAGTTTCGATACCCACCAGGAAAAACTTTCCATTAGCGGGGGCAACGATCTCCTGAACTATTCCCTGGTTGCATCATTTCTTGAGTCCGACGGTATATCGGCGGCCGCTGAAAAATACGGCAACTCGGAAAAAGATGGCTATGATCGCACCACGGTTGCCACTCGACTCGGACTCACACCTACGGACAACTTTGATATCGATTTTATTTTACGCTATGTCGATTCCGAGGCTGACCTGGACACCTTTGCCGGCCCCTACGGCGATGACCCCAATAACACCTTTGATTCCGAAGCTCTCTATCTGCGGGTTCAGGCCCGATTGATGCTGCTGAATGATTTATGGGAACAGAAGTTGGGCTTTTCGTTGACCGACTATGAACGGGAAAACCGAGATGATACGGATGCTGCACATCCCTTCGACAGCAGTCTGACCACCTACGACAGCCGCCTTTACAAGATTGACTGGCAGCACAACCTTTACTTCCACCCTACCAACACCCTGACCGTTGGGGTCGAATACGAAAAGGAAGAGGCCCAGGGTTCGTCCGAGTATGTCTATGCAGATCCCTCGTGGAACACCAACGACGTCTTTGAAAAAAAGAGCGCAGAGACCAACGGCTACTACATTCAGGATCAGATCAAGCTCTGGCAGGATTTTATCACTACCTTTGGTGTGCGCGTGGATGATCACCAGACATTTGGTTCACGGCTGACCTATAGAATTACCAGCAGCTACCTGTTTCGCCCTACCGGGACCCGCATCAAGGGAACTTATGGGACAGCATTCAAGGCCCCGACACTGGCTCAGCTTTTCGAAAATTCGACGTATGTTCTAGGCAATCCCGACCTGACACCCGAAAAAAGTCGCGGATGGGACATTGGCCTAGAACAAAGCCTGTGGGATGAGCGCATTACTCTCGAAGCAACCTACTTCGAAAATCATTTTGAGGATCTTATCAACACCTTTTTCAGCCTGGACAGTTTCAAGTACGAGTATGAAAATGTCGACGAAGCTCAGACCAAAGGTATCGAGTTGACTGCTTCCGTGCGCCCCGTTGAAGATTTGACACTATCTGCAAGTTACACGTACACAGACACGGAGAATCGTAGTACCGGAAAACAGTTGCTGCGCCGTCCACGTCATAAATACAACATAAATGCCAACTACCGGTTTCTCGACGCTGGCAATATCAATCTCGATATTTTTTATGTGGGCGAGCGTGACGACCTGGATCTTTATGATTGGAGCAAAACAACCATTCTTGGCGCCTACACTGTCGTCAACCTGGGGCTTTCATACGAGATCAACAAACATCTCAAAATTCACGGCAGAGTGGAAAACTTGTTTGATGAAGAGTATGAAGAAGTCAATGGGTTTGGTACGCTCGGCATAGCAGGTTATGCAGGCGCCAGCTTAACCTTTTAAACCCAGCAGCCGGATACATTTCACATTTTGGATGTAAAACAAACAAATAACGTATTGAGCTTAACCACCTCCCGGCAGGCCAAGTTGCCGGGAGGTCACCTTCAGAGTCCCGAACGACGAAACAAGAGGCTACTATCAGCTGTGCTTATTCCTCATGAAACTTTCACCCTATGGTTGATTCTATCCCTGGGTATTCATTTGGCAACGCTTGCACTTTGGCCACTGCCACCGTCCTGGAAGGTCGACCAGCCATCCTACGTCGTGGTCGATCTCCGTCCGACAGGCGGACCTGCGGGAGAAACCTCAGCCAGCCCCAGCAAAAAAGCTACAGATACGCCGACAGTTTCCAGTCAGCCCGCACCTCCCCAACAAGCTGTAAAAAAAACCATTACGGCACCAGCAAAACCAAAAAAAATCATAAAAAAACCATCAAAATCTTTGGTTATACCGGAACCAAAGGTCTTACCCACAGAGTTATCCACATCTAGTGCAATACCGCCAGAAAAATTGAAAAACTCCCACGAGGCAGCCCTTTCAACGTCAGGGTCCACCAACGCTCTCGAAGAAACGATCGAAGGAGTACAACAGGACACAACCTCGTCTTCCGGTCTGACGGGTCAGTTATCTGGCGGGTCAAGTAATAGTATTAACGGAAAATTCGGCCGCGGCGTCTCCGGCACCGAGAAGGGGCAAGGCATGTTACGTGCCACTCCCCTGGGTTACGGGGAGAATCCTCCCATGCCTTACCCGCATAGCGCACGACGCAGGGGATGGGAGGGAGAAGTCTTGTTGCGGGTCGAGGTATCTACCAGCGGGAAAGTTATCTCGGCGCATATCGAAGCATCCTCAGGTTATGGAATTCTGGATGAAACGGCCCTTCAGGCGGTTTCCAATTGGAGATTCCGTCCGGCAAGCATCAACGGGACACCAAAGGCCGACACTGTTTTGGTTCCTGTCCATTTTCAACTTAACAATCCACAATAAAAGTCTGGCAGATATCCCTCCTATCTCTCTAAATTGACTGCAACGGGAAATCCCGTTTACTTGCGCTGCAAATATCACCCCTCCACGCAAAACAGGCCGGCCCTCTTGAGGGCCGGCCTGTTTGATTAATCAACGCGCATCACGCTATCAGAAAATAGCAGCTAAACGCTCATAGGATTTTTTAAGCCGAGTAGCCAAGGCCAGCATTATGGTACGGTAAACCTTCATCCCCAGAACCGGATAATCATTGATGAGTCTTCCAAAATCATCGCAACTGATCACTGCTAGCTTGGCGTCTTCCAGAGCAACGACACTCACGGCCCGTGGGCTCTGATCCAGAAAAGACAATTCCCCCACAACGGCTCCGGGTCCGAATACGGCAACCACAACCTGCTTACCGGGAAATTCCGTATCTTTTTTCGCTTCCAGATGGCCGGATAGAATCAAGGCCAGATAGCGGCCTGGCTGGCCTTCCTGCCATAGAGTTTGTCCGGCGCTAACATCGCGACCCTTCAAATAAGGCAAAAGGCAGGTCAGATCACTATCGCTGAATATATGTAGTTGCTCCAGGGAGATTCGCAATTCTGCCAACGAACCTTCCGTTCCACTAGCGGAGCGTTCGGCATCCACGGTGGTCACACGCGCCGTCCTTCCACAGATACGGTACTGGTATTTTGGGCAGACTCCAACTCTTTCACCTTTTCTTCAAGACGCTTGAGAAGCCCGTCAAAACCCTCCTGCCGGATGATTTCATTGTAGGTGCTGCGATAGTTGCTGATCAGGCTGACCTCTTCAACAATCACGTCGTAAACCAGCCATTCATTACCTTTAAGACGCACGCGGTAACTCACCGGGATTTCCTTGTTGGCTATAACGAGGGTGTCAACTTGCCCCCGCGTACCACGCACTTCTTCTCCGATATACTCGACACGTTCATCCTGGTAGGTATAATTGCGGATGCGCAAACGATAGGTGTCTTCCAACAACTGCGAAAACAGTTCAATAAAACGCGTCCTTTGTTTAGGGGTGGCATTCTTCCAGTTTATCCCCAGGGTTCGTTGCGACATGGCGTCGAAATCGAACTTGGATCGTACCAGAACTTCCACCTTGTCAAGGATAGCATCTTGGGAAAGATCCTTGTTGCGTAAAACTTCAACAATCTTGTCGAGGGTTACCCGTAGCTGGTCCGTCGGACCGGGAACGGCCATAACAGGCTTCGCCCATCCGAATACCGCAACCATCAGGATAAACAATAGATAATTCCTGACTTTCATTGCCGCACTCCTTTATTTCTTGATCTTTCCGTCACGGTATTGCTCATAGGCATTCCGGACGAACAAATAGGGGTCAAGGGCCTCCTGCTGAATACTTTCATAGGTATCCTTATCCAGCGAAAGGTCCGTTTCTTTGTCTAAAGTAGTCAGGCCAATACGTTCCACCGGCTTTATTTCAACATAGTGCAAAGGATCAAGGAAAAAATCGCCGACCATGCCGACGGTATCACGCGAGTTGGAAGGCCCCAAAAGCGGCCAGACAATATAAAATCCCGACCCGACACCATAGTTACCAAGGGTCTGCCCGAAGTCTTCTTCCTTTTTCTCGAGATCAAACCAAGCCTTGGCCGGGTCGAACAAACCGCCAATACCCAGCGTCGAATTAATAACCAGACGGCCAAGTTCGGTACCTGCATCTTCCATTTTCAACTGGAGCAGGGCATTGGCAAATCGCACAGGGGTTCCCAGATTGGAGAAAAAATTCGACACCGACTCGCGAGCCGGCTCAGGCACCACCCGATAACCACGCGCAATTGGCTTAAACAGGTAAAAATACAGCTTATCGTTAAACCAGAACATACCGCGATTAAACGGCTCAATAGGATCGAAAACCTCCAGGGTCTCGATATCTCCGTTCGTGAAATCCTCTTCATCGGTAAAATCATCCTCACCTGCAATCGCACCAGTTAAAGGTTCGACTTCTTCACCGGATTCTTCCACGACTGTGGAGGGTTCGTTCTGTTCAGAACTATTAAGTTCAACAGCAGGGAGTTCGACTTGACCAGCGTTATTGACGTCAACAGCAGGCGCGTCGGGTAAGACAACTTGCTCATCGGCGGCGAAAGCCTGCCCGCCCGAGAGCAGTCCCGCGAGCATCACCAACAGCATAAACACCATAAAGCGTCTCATGAAATCACCCTTCCGTTTTTATTTTTTCTCAAAGATATATTTGCTGATGAGTTTTTCGATGTTCACCGCGGACTCGGTTTCATAAATCTCTCCACCTGGAGGGATATAATCCTCGAGTCCTCCGGGTGAAACATCGACGTATTTATCGCCAATAATACCAGAGGTACGGATGGAAGCGATACTATCTTCCTGGAGCTTGACCGCCACGTCGATATCCATCCCCACCACGGCCTCGTATTTTTCAGGGTCGAGAGTGACGCGTGATACCGTCCCGATTTTAACACCGGCCAACTCTACGATAGCGCCTTCCTTGAGTCCGGAAACGGACCCGAAGCGGGCCTTGACGAGATAAGTCTTATCTCCAAACAGATTAACATCGCCAAGTTTCACGGAAAGATAGGCGAAACAGATGAAACCAGCCACCAGAAAAATTCCGACAGCCATCTCAACGTTAAACCTTTTCATAAAAAAACCGCTCCTCCCTTTCACTGGAATAGATCGGACCCATGGTCTCCTCGACAAAGGCCCGAATGACAGGATTATCGGAAAGCTGGAACTGCTCAGGAGACATGTTACCGAGAATCTCGCCATCATGAATGAGGGCTACATAATCGGCCAGTTTGAAAATTTTAGGCACGTCGTGACTGACAATGACAGCCGAATATTTCAGTTTTGCCTGAGTCTTATGAAACAGCCTATAGATTTCATTGCTTTTGCTGACATCCAGGCCGGTCGTGGGTTCGTCAAAAAATACGATACGGGGCTTCATAACGAGCGCCCGTGCCAACCCGACACGCTTTTTCATGCCACCACTGAGTTGGGCGGGATACTTGGCACCCATCTCCGCAAGGTCCATAAGCGCCAATTTTTCTTCAACATTATCCCTAATCTCGGTCTCACTGGTATCAGTCCGCTCGCGTAGAGGAAGAGCGACATTATCGAATACGGTCATGGAATCGAACAGTGCGACATTCTGGAACAGAACACCAAAGTCCTTGCGGACCTCCTTCATCTGCCGTTTGCTCATACTGGCCATATCCTGCCCATACACGAGCACCTTGCCAGCATCGGGTTTCAGTAAGCCCAACATATGCTTGAGGATAACACTTTTCCCCTGCCCACTGGGGCCCACTATAACAGTGGTGGTTCCTTCGCGTACCACCAAGTTAACCTTTTTAAGGACCTGTTGTTGCCCGAAGGAACGCTCCACGTCAATCAATTCTATGGCAAATTTCGTGTTTTTTTGGGTCATGGAATCGCCTCTACATTTCAGGCGTCTTCGGTGCAGCCACCGACAACCGCACAGTGGTTTTTAGACGAAGAATCCTGCCGGCAGGATTACAACATGATGGCACTTAGCAAATAATCCCAGACTAAAATCGCCACTGACGACAAAACAACCGCATCGGTAGTAACCCGGCTTACACCTTCAGCTCCAAAACCGCCGGAACGCTCAAGGTGTAAAAAATAACCTTTGCAAGCACTGATCCAGATAATCAGCAGGCCAAACACCAGGGATTTCACCAACCCCATTTTCACATCATTCCAGACCACGCTGGCATACATCTGCTGGAAATAAGCGCCTTTATTAACACCCAGCATACTAACGCCAACCAGGTATCCGCCAACAATGCCGGCCATATCAAAAATAGCTGTCAGCAGTGGCATGGACAAAATCCCCGCAACAAATTTGGGAGCCATGAGATACTTATAAGGATCGATGGCCATGCACTCGAGGGCATCAATCTGCTCCGAATTGCGCATAATGCCAACCTCGGCACAAATAGCTGAGCCGGCACGACCAACCACCATAAGGGCCGCGATAACCGGTCCTAGTTCTCGCAACAGACTCAACGCTACCGCAGCCCCGAGCAACCCCTCAGAACCAAACTTGCGCAGCGTATAATAGCCCTGCAAAGCCAGCACCATGCCGGTGAATGATCCGGTAAACAGGATGACGAAAGTGGATCGAGAACCGATGAAATGCATCTGTCTGACGATGGGACCAAGCTTGAATGGAGGACGTACTATGCTAAGCAGACAGGCCCCCAGAAAGATCCCCATACGCCCGGCTTGTTCGAGATAAAACAGAAAGTCTCCGCCCAATTTTTGAAAAAATCGTCCAACAGTATGGACCATCCACATCATACCGGCACAATCCCCCCCAGAAAATAGCGGCCAGGTTGCCGTAGCCGTTGATTGTCACCCAAAACCTGGAACAAACACCCGCTACCCCGACGTGTATTTTTTTTCATTATGTCGGGCTATTTATAATTCAAGTCGGACATACTAGCACAGTTTTTTTAAAATTACACACCCTTTCAATCATTCAAAGGTGTCCTCACAATTTAAAATTAGGGGTTTAAAACGCCCTGGGACGAAGGCCGAGAGCAGGCTTAATATTTTTTTTGCATTTTCAACCCAAGACCATTAGTATACAGGCTGCCTCATCAGCTTAAGTTTAAAAGACGAGCGCTTCGGTTGGTTACATCCCACGATTGCTCGAACCAAAGCTGGTGTCTTTCGTCTCGGCCCCCCTCAACAGCCAGAACAGTATTTTCGCTCCGTTGCACTCAAGCCATTGCTTTTTCAGGGTTTGATCCTCGCAACCGGCAGGAAGAAATCCGGATATGCACCCCCTGCATTTCTGGAAACGGCCACACAGGCCACTCTCCCAACGAAAACTGAGGTTTCTGGGATAAGGTATTTTACAATACGAGGAAGGGCTTTTGTTATCGCTGTTCAATCCAGCTCAACCCGCAATCAGAGGATATTTGTACCATGCCTTTGAAACACCTTATTCGCAGTGCCGTAGGGCGCAAACTGTTTATGGCTGCCACGGGTTTCATCCTGTTTGGCTTTGTTGTCGCCCATCTACTCGGTAACCTTTCCATTTATCTCGGTGCCGACGGTATTAACGCTTACGCCAGACATTTGCATCAGCTTGAACCGCTTTTATGGGTTTTTCGGCTTGGCTTGCTCGCAGCCGTAGGCTTGCATGTTCTTTTCGGCATCATCCTGACGCTGGAAAACCGCAGCGCCCGCCCTGTTGCCTACAAACGAAAAAAACACCCGCGCAGCAGCCTCGCGGGCCGCACCATGATTTACAGCGGTCTGCTGCTGGCCACTTTTATCGGCCTTCACCTTTTGCATTTCACTTTCCGTACCATCGGCCCACAAATCGAAATGCTCAATGGTGACATGCCCAACGTATTTCGGATGATTGTCGACAGCTTCCGACAGGCCGGCTACGCCCTGACGTACGTGGCTGCCATGACAGTTTTGTTTTTTCATATCAGCCACGGTTTTGCCAGCCTGTTTCAGACTTCGGGTATCAACAATGAAGTCACGCTGCCCTGGCTGGGAAGACTTAGCCGCACTGTCGCTATTATACTGGCAGCAGGCTTCGTATCCATTCCGGTACTGATTTTTTTTGGCCTTGTAATTAAGTAGGGAGTTTACTGTGATACTCGACGGCAAATGCCCAACCGGACCCTTGGCGGACAAATGGGACAACCATCGCCAGGCCCTCAAACTGGTTAATCCTGCCAATAAACGCAAATTTAAAATCATCGTCGTCGGCACCGGTCTGGCCGGAGCCTCAGCAGCAGCGACCCTCGGCGAACTTGGCTACAGAGTGGAAGCCTTCTGCTATCAGGACAGTCCCCGCCGCGCGCATTCCATCGCAGCGCAGGGTGGCATCAACGCGGCAAAAAACTATCCCAACGATGGCGACAGCATCTACCGGCTGTTCTACGACACCATCAAGGGTGGCGACTTTCGCGCCCGCGAAGCCAATGTCTACCGGCTGGCGCAGATCAGCAACGCCATCATCGATCAATGCGTGGCCCAAGGCGTGCCCTTTGCCCGCGACTATGCCGGCTATCTGGAAAATCGCTCTTTTGGCGGCGCACAGGTTTCCCGCACGTTCTTCGCCCGCGGCCAGACCGGACAGCAATTGCTGCTCGGCGCCTACCAGTCCCTGTCTCGCCAGATAGCGGCGGAATCCGTAAAAATTTTTCCCCGCACCGAAATGCTCGATCTCGTTTTGGTGGATGGACAGGCCAAGGGCATCACCGTTCGCGACCTGACCACCGGTGAGATTCGTTGCCATGCTGCTGACGCAGTCATCCTTGCGACCGGCGGATACGTCAATGTTTTCAACCTGTCAACCAATGCCATGGGTTGCAGCGTGACCGCTGCCTGGCGCGCCCACAAAAAAGGTGCATTCTTTGCCAATCCCTGTTACACGCAGATCCATCCGACATGCATTCCAGTCAGCGGTGACCACCAGTCCAAACTGACTCTGATGTCTGAGTCGCTACGCAACGACGGACGTATCTGGGTCCCTAAAAAGGCAGGCGATTCACGTCTTCCCCAGAACATCCCGGAAAACGAACGCGATTACTATCTCGAGCGCAAATATCCAAGTTTCGGCAACCTGGCACCGCGCGATATAGCCTCTCGCGCAGCCAAGGAAGTCTGTGACGCAGGCTACGGTATTGGCCCGGGCGGGCGCGGCGTATATCTTGACTTCGGCGATTCCATCGTGCGCCTTGGCGAGGACGCAATCCGTGCCCGGTACGGCAACCTGTTTGAGATGTATGAGCGCATCACGGATGAAAATGCCTACCAGCAGCCAATGCGTATCTACCCTGCGCCTCACTACAGTATGGGTGGACTATGGGTTGACTACAACCTGCAGAGCAACATCGAGGGACTGTTCGTCCTTGGCGAGGCCAACTTCTCCGATCACGGAGCCAACCGCTTGGGAGCGAGCGCCCTCATGCAGGGATTGGCCGACGGATACTTTGTCATCCCCTACACCATTGCCGACTACCTGGCCCGCACCACTCCCGGCATGGTTAGCGATTCCCACGAGGCCTTCAGACAATCACGCGAGCAGGTCGCCCAACAAACCGACCGACTTTTATCGATCAACGGCCGCAAGACCGCCAGCGAGTTTCACCGCGAGCTCGGCCACATCATGTGGGAGCAGGTTGGCATGGCCCGCAGTGCATCCAGCCTTTCTGAGGCCCTCAAACGCATCCCCGAACTGCGTGAGGAATTCTGGCTGAACGTTCGCATTCCCGGCAGCGCCCAACAGCTGAACCAGGAACTCGAAAAAGCCGGCAGGATAGCTGATTTTCTCGAGTTCGGCGAATTGCTGGCGCGCGACGCTCTCAATCGCGAAGAATCCTGCGGCGGGCATTTCCGCATTGAACACCAAACCCCTGACGGCGAAGCACTACGCAACGATGCCGACTTCGCTCATGTCGCCGCTTGGCAATACAAGGGAGCGGATCAGACCCCCGAATTGCACAAAGAACCTCTGAGTTTCGAGAATATTGAACTTGCTGTAAGGAGTTACAAATAATGGACCTGACACTGCACGTCTGGCGGCAGAAAGGCCCCAAGGACAAAGGTAAACTGGCAACCTACAAGGCAACCGACATCAGCCCGGATATGTCTTTTCTGGAAATGATGGATGTTGTCAACGAAGGTCTGATCAAACAGGGCATCGAACCTGTCGCCTTTGACCATGACTGCCGAGAAGGGATCTGCGGCACCTGCTCGCAGGTCATCAACGGCGATCCCCATGGTCCCCAGGCCAAAACCACTGTCTGCCAATTGCACATGCGCCAGTTCAAGGATGGTGACGAAATCTACATCGAGCCCTGGCGGTCGCGCGCTTTTCCCGTCATCAGGGACCTTGTTGTGGACCGCAGCGCCATGGATCGCCTGATCCAGGCTGGGGGCTATGTTTCGGTCAGCACCGGCGGCGTACCGGATGCCAATGCTATCCTGATACCAAAGGACGATGCCGAAACAGCCATGGATGCCGCTGAATGCATCGGTTGTGGAGCCTGCGTTGCGGCCTGTCCCAACGGCTCCGCCATGCTGTTTGTGGCTTCAAAAGTCGGCCAACTGGCTAAACTTCCCCAGGGCAGAGCCGAAGCCGCACGCCGGGTTTGCACGATGACCGACGCCATGATTGAAGAGGGCTTTGGTAACTGCAGCAACCATTACGATTGCGAAGCAGCCTGCCCGAAGGGTATCAGTGTTAAATTTATCGCACAGCTCAACCGTGAATACATCATGGCTTTGCCCAAAGGTTACAAAGAAAAGGAATAGCTGCGCTCCTTTCCAAAACCTGTATATACCAGACAACATATTATAAAAGCCGCTTCCCTTGGAAGCGGCTTTTTTGTTTGCCTGTTTTTTACTCACAAATACCTCCAAAAAATGGCATTTTTATGCAATTTTCTGGTCAGAATGCGTATTTTACCTCACAAAACCTAAGCTGATGCTAATACAAGTCCTTAAAACCTTATTTTTCCAAAATTCTGCCGACACTATAGGCAGCAATGCATGTTTTCTAGGCATTTTTTAGAAAAAAAACCAGGGCAATCACTATAGATCCTTGAATTTATTCTGATTTTTATTTTGGCACAACAGTTGCCTGATAATGGTGCTTTGCAATGGTGGCAGCGTCGCCACACAGATATAAATCAAGGGAGATTTAAACCATGGATGCAACAGTCAACGGGCTGCTGAACGGCAGCAATGTGCTTTTTCTCATGCTAGGGGCGGTCATGGTGTTTGCCATGCATGCCGGATTTGCCTTTCTGGAAGTCGGCACCGTCACCACCAAAAGCCAGGTCAACGCTTTTTCAAAAATCCTCACTGACTGGGCCACTTCTACGATCATTTATTTTCTCATAGGCTACCCCCTTGCCTATGGCGTCCACTTCCTCCACCCAGCCGCAGACTTGCTCGGCAACACCCAGGGTTTTGAGCTGGTTCGTTTCTTTTTCCTGCTTTGTTTCGCTGCATGCATCCCCGCCATTATATCCGGGGGTATCGCCGAACGTGCGCGTTTCTACCCTCAGGTGCTGGCAGGCGCCATCTTTGTTGGGCTCACCTACCCCCTGTTTGAATCCCTGATATGGGGACAACACAGCGGTTGGCTGCAAAATCTTTTCACCAAATTGGGCGGAGCCCCTTTCCACGACTTTGCCGGCAGCGTCGTGGTTCACTCCATGGGTGGCTGGCTGGCCTTGCCCGCCGTTCTGCTGCTCGGCGCGCGTCAGGGCCGTTATGTGCACGGACGCAGTCACGCCATTCCCGTCAGCAATATTCCGTTTTTGGCTCTTGGAAGCTGGATCCTGGCCGTTGGCTGGTTCGGTTTCAATGTCATGAGCGCCCAACAGGTCACAGGAATCTCCGGGCTGGTCGCGGTCAACTCCCTTATGGCCTTGGTCGGCGGCGTGCTCTTTGCGCTGATTGCGGGACGTAATGACCCCGGCTTTCTACACAACGGCGCACTGGCCGGCCTGATCGCCATCTGTGCAGGATCCGATATCGTCCATCCGCTGGCCGCATTTTTCATGGGTGGTTTTGGTTCGCTGATTTTCGTCTACGGATTCAAGTGGGAACAGGAAAAGCTGAAGATCGATGACGTGCTCGGGGTTTGGCCTCTGCATGGCGTCATCGGTACTTGGGGTGGCATCGCCGCGGGGATTTTCGGGCAGCCCCTTTTCGGTGGAATGGGTGGTGTTACTTTCATGTCACAGCTGGGGGGAAGCCTGCTGGCCGTAGTCTATGCGGTGATCAACGGGTTCGTAATCTATGGCATTATTCGCAAAGTCTTCGGCATGCGCCTGACGAAAGAGCAGGAATTTGCCGGACCTGACCTTGCTATCCACAGCATCAACGCCTACCCCGAAGAACGCGTAAAATAATCGAGACATTTATCTCGATCATAAACTTCGAGGGCCGCATCTGTCCGACGCACCTTTCAATGGGGGCGTCAGACAGATGCGGCCCTTTTTAATTCGCTGTCCGAGCCTGACCTATTTCACTGTTTACGTCCTTAAAGTTTCAGTAGCTTTGCCACAAGTTCTACAGGCTGATAAAATATAATAATTCGGATCATACATTGCTTATAGAACTAAAAATGCTGAAGTGAGTCAAAATCAATAACCTTCTCAGCGTTCTCATCGTCCTCTCCAGAGGGTGTACTCTCGTCATTTTGGCGTATGTTTAAAGGACGAGGTTAAAATCTGCAGAAGCCCGCAACAAGGAGAAACGATCATGACACAAGCACCCAAAGCCAACATGGTAGGGATCAATCATGTCGCACTGGAAGTCGATGATATCGAGGCGGCTCTTGTGTTTTACGGCAGCATCTTTCATATCACCTTGCGCGGACGCGCCCCGGGAATGGCCTTTATTGATATGGGAGATCAATTTCTGGCGCTGTCGGAAGGACGTACACAGTCCCCCGATACCCATCGTCACTTCGGATTGGTTGTCGATAGGCGAGATCCGATCCTGCCTATCCTGGATAAACTCGGAGTACAAATCCTACCGAGCCAGGGGCTCGACTTTCTCGATCCTTGGGGCAATCACATCCAGGTGGTGGAGTACACAAACATCCAGTTCACCAAGGCAGATCATATTCTCAGGGGCATGAAGATGTCGGGGCTGAGTAAAAGCGAGCAGGCTCTAAAGGAATTGCAGGGTAAAAACATGGCCCCGTAAAACAGCAAGGACAACTTTTAAATATCCCGCCAGAAAATAAAAGGAGAGCCAGCGGCTCTCCTTTTTTAAATTTTACGCTTACGACGCAATTTCTTGTTTCGATCGAGAACCGGCAGGAATAGCCCGACCGGGCCCGCCCGCCGGACCCTCTGCTGGAGACTTGGTTGACCGGAGCTGAGTCGTTCATAAACACCCAGAGCCCAAAGCGGAAAATACTGGCTGTAACCATGATAACGCAGATAAAAAACCCGAGGGAAACCGGTCCCGGTGAAGTAGCGTTCATCCCACCCCCCGGCACGGTTCTGCTCCTCGACCAGATACTGGACGCCGCGTCGCACTGCAAGGTTGTCCACCTCTTTGACCGCCAGCAGCCCAAGCAATGCCCAGGCAGTTTGAGAGGCCGTACTGGTACCGCGACCAGCCATGGCAGGGTCGTCATAGGAATAGCAGGTTTCCCCCCATCCACCATCCGGATTCTGTACCGACTCGAGCCAGGCCACCGCCTGCCGGATCCATGGGGAGTGTAGGTCCTCGCCAACCTGGCTGAGCCCCGACAGGGCCGACCAGGTGCCGTAAATATAATTGACCCCCCAGCGCCCATACCAGCCGCCATAACTCTCCTGCTCGCGGCGTAAATATTCTATTCCTCTGGCAATGGGTGGGAAATCGGGGCCAAAGCCAATCATACCGAGCATTTCAATACAGCGCCCAGTTACATCAGCAGTGCTTGGATCGAGCAGAGCACCGTGGTCCGCAAAGGGAATATCATTGAGATACAAATAGTTGTTATCAACATCGAAAGCACCCCAGCCACCATCGGAGTTCTGCATCCCGATCACCCAGTTGATGGCCCTGGACATTTCCCTGCGATAGGCAGGGTTCTCCAGCGCACCGGAACGGATCAGCGACATAAGCACCTTGCTGGTATCATCAAGGTCAGGGTATAGAGCATTTTCAAATTGAAAAGCCCAACCACCCGGCTCAAGCTCCGGGACCCGTTGTGCCCAATCGCCTTTGACGCTGACCTGCTGGTCAAGCAGCCAGCGAACCGCACGATCAACCGCCGGATGTTTAATATCGAGTCCCGCCTCAAGCAATCCGGTAAGCGCCAGACCTGTATCCCATATCGGAGAAGCACAGGGTTGACACATGCCTTGCTCCCCCCCGGCGGCCTGACTGCCAACAGGACTGGGATCAAGCATCGGGGCTGCCGATCCGCCGGTACACCAGCATGGCGAAACAGGGATATCCTCCTGCGGAGATACATCGCAACGCTCGATAACCAGATCATCGAGAGCCTTGATCCCGCGCAGGTAATCGGCATCGGCTTGAGCACAGCCCAAGGTACGCAGCGCCATCACGGCATTGGCCATAGCCGGGAAAATAGCTCCCACACCACCAGCACCCTGCATATGCTCGCGGGTCCATTTTTCCGCCTCGGCTACGGCATGCGCATGAAGCCGGCGCGGGATAAACCGTAAGGTCTTCTTGGTGACACGATCCACCAGAATAAACAGATTTTTTCGCCACCTACCCGGTTTGTAGTCATCAAGATGACCCAACTTGTCCGGTTGCGTCACGAACAACTCGGGAACACCTTCATTTGGCTCCAGTCGACACACCGGCTGATGCGCATAAAGGATCAGCAAAGGCACCACCACGGTACGCGCCCAATAGGAGATCTTGCTCAGATGAAAGAAAAACCAGCGCGGCAATAGCATGATCTCGACTGGCATAGCTGGTGCGGTATGCCAGGGAATTTGCCCAAACAGCGCCAAACCTATACGGGTGAATACATTGCAACGCTCAGCGCCGCCAAGGCTTAAGATGATTTGCCTGGCACGCACCAGCGGCTCACTGTGAGCCTTATGCCCCAAAAGTTTAAGTGCGAAATAGGCTTTGACTGTAGCGCTGAGATTGGCAAAACCATCTTCGGCGTAAAGCCCCCAGCTTCCGTCAGGCAACTGACGGCTCAGCAAATAATTAGACATTCGCTGCTGCAAGCCGGGGGAGATGGTCCGACCGAGAAAACGCTGCAACATGATGTATTCCGAAGCGATAGTCGTATCAGCTTCCAGTGCAAATACCCAGTTGCCAGCCTCCGACTGCAGAGACAGCAACCAGTCCCGGCCATGTTTCAAAGCGTGTACAAGCCGTTCCCTATCGAGGGAACCACGGCGCTCAAAGGGCGCAGAGACATTCACCTGGCCGACTTTTTGCCCACCGCTAAAGACTTTGAATTTGTACTGCCCGCGGTTTTTCATAACATTTTTGTCCCTAATAACAACTAAGCCAGCAAGCCTTTAAGCAAACCATCCAGCAAAGTTTGACCCAGAATTTCAGGGGGAGCCAAAGGAAAATCCGTCCAGAAAATATGCGCGGCAATGACCCCATGAGATGCGGCCAGAAATGCCTGCGTAACCACCTCGGGGTCTGCCAGGCGAAATTTGCCATCAGCAATGCAGTCAGCTACCACCTGGCGTATAAAAAGATAGGATCTGCGGGCCAGGGAATCCGTGGACATGAATTCCTCCGGAGGACCGTAGACCGCCTCTGGCGAGAAAAATGCCACACGATAATGGTCCTGATGACTGCAACCAAATCGAATACTCAATAAAAAAAACGCCTTAAGACGCTTAAGAGGGTTCGACTCCAAATCAGCCAACTGCTGTCAATGCATCCAGATAGGATGCAAATAAATCTTCGCAGAGGGAATAAATCAGATCCCGCTTATCCTTAAAATAGTTATACAGGGTTGTCGGGGAATAGCCGACTTTACGCGCCAGCCGCCGCATGGAAAATTTCTCGAACCCTTCCTCGAGAAAGATATCTTGCGCAGCTTTTAAGATAGCGGACCTGAGTTCGGATTTGTCTTCGGCCTTGACAACAATTGCTTGCATTCTTTTTATTCCATTAAAGTTAACACCGTTAAACTGATTTAAGCTAGTCCCAATCATAACGCCTGTCAAGGGCTTTCTCTGCTACAAAATGTTTCTAAAAACCATATAGCGATGGATAAAGTAGAACAAAAAAACCCGCCCCCGACCGCAACAAACGTTGCTATTCAAGGGGCGGGCCTTGTTGGTAGTATGGTATCTAACTTAAAGACTGCTCAAGTCTTCAAACTGTTCGTATCAGGCCTCCGGAAGCGATAACTGGGAGCGACTGGCTATCCTTGTGGTGCCCGCCGAACTGCGTCCCTTGAGGGTGAAACGGCTAAGCAGGTGCTGTAACTGCATGGCCTGCCCGGAGAGCTCTTCGGCAGCAGCAGCGCTCTCTTCAGCATTGGCGGTATTCTGCTGGGTAACGCCGTCGATCTGGTTAAGCCCCTGATTGACCTGGGTAAAACCAAGTGCCTGCTCGTTAGAGGCCATGGCAATTTCACCGACCAGATCCGACACTTTGGTAGCACCGTTGACGATTTCTTTGAGTGCACCAGCGGTCTTGTCGGCGATACTGGTACCGTTGCGGGTCTTGCCTACTGAATTTTCGATAAGTTCGGCTGTTTCCTTGGCGGCAGTGGCACTGCGAGCCGCAAGAGTCCGAACTTCCTCGGCAACAACGGCGAAGCCTTTGCCATGCTGTCCGGCGCGAGCTGCCTCGACGGCAGCGTTAAGTGCCAGCAGGTTGGTCTGAAAGGCGATTTCGTCAATGACCTTGATAATTTTGGAAATATCCTCACTCGAGGCATTGATGTCACGCATCGCCGCAACCATCTCTTCCATCATTGCAGCACCATCGGCAGCGCCCTGACGAGCGTTGTCCGCCAAGGAGTTAGCCTGCTCGGCGTTGTCGGCATTGAGTTTGGTCTGGGATGCCATCTGCGTCATGGAGGCATTGATCTCTTCCATGGACGCTGCCGCTTCGGTGGTGCTCTGCGACAGGGATTGGCTGGCATCGGCAATCTGACCGGAGCCCGAGGCGATCTGCTCACCGGCAGTCTGCACTTGATCCAACACATCGTTCAGGTTCGCTGTCATGTTTTGCAGGGCACGGCCCAATTGATCCTTACTGGAAGCCAGTTTGACTTCGACATCAAGATTGCCTGCGGCGATCTGTTCGGCGACATCTGCTGCAGACTGGAGGCTGTCCGCCATCTGGTTCAGGGCGGTAGACAACTGACCAACCTCATCCTGTTGATTGAGGGTAAGCCGTTGGGAAAAATCACCGGCACGGATGGTATCGGCCAACTCCGCGGCACGACGGATGGGGCGGGAAATGCCGCCGGCTGCCAGCCACAGCAGGAATACCGCAAGGGATACAACCGCCACTCCGACCACGATCTGCCAAAAAGCGCTGCTTTGACCGCGCTCGGTCAACTGTTTGTCGAGGGCCATGGTTTTAGCCAGAATGACTTTCTGCGGTACTTGGATCATGACAGCCCAGGGCTTGCCGGTCTCTCCGAGATGGATAGGGGAAACGGTTTCGACCATGCCGGTCTCGTCGTTGGCGCGCACCAGCTTTTCACCGGACTGAATGGCCTTCAAAATATCTTCCCAGCCTTTGGTCATAACTTGGTTGAAATGGCCACCAATCATGTCCGCATTCTCGGATTGTGCTACCAGCAAGCCGTTGTCGGCAATGATAGAAATCTGCCCTTCACCACCGAACAGCCCGGCATCGACCTGTTTGGCAAGGTCCTGGACGAAATCGAGATTGTAGTCGGCGCCGGCAACACCATAGAATTTGCCATTGGCTACAATGGGAACCGACATGGTTACCAGAAACACCTGCTTGCCCTGTACAATGTACGGCAGAGGTCCGAGCACGCTTTCCAGGTTCTTTTCGCGCGGAGTGATATACCAGCCACCCTTGAGCACACCGTTGGGATGCTTGTCGTAAGTGTCGTATTCAACCAGGGGTTGCACTGCGATATTGCCGCTGGCATCCCGGGTCCAATAGGGAGTAAAGCGCCCCGTGACCGGGTTGTTACCGTCCCTGTCAACGCGAAACGCCTCATCGCGTCCGTCGATGGCATTCGGCTCCCAGCAGGAGTACGTGCCATTGAAACTTTTGTTGTGCTTCAGGACATTGAGCAGCACGGCGTTGAGCTGATCGCGCCCAATGTTCAGGTTGCCGGATTGCTGCTTGCTTACCTCAAAGGTGTGGGCCATGGTTCGCGCGGCATTCAGCGCCAGATCTAACTCCTCCTGCACCTTACCGGCCTGCTCGCCTGCCAGATTTTGCAGCGCCTGCATGCTGGTCTCGGTCTGCAAGGATGAAACCTGCTCAGAAACCAGGGTTTGCGTACTGCTGGCAGAAAACAATCCGTAAACCACCAGTACCGCCACTGCCGAAAGCAGGCAAAGCCCGGCAATCGCGGCAATCTTCATTTGCACCGACTTGAATTGCATAGAATCTCGTCCTTTCTTCCTGTCCCACACTGAATTTTATGAGGCTAACGATGAAAAATTTCGGGTCATCCAAATTGCGGACAGGCAGGAGTATCGCAAAGGCAATGCCATTTACGCGGGATTTCCGTTTATTTGTCGTTAATAGAATGGAAGTATATGGAATTGTTTGGCAAAAATTATATAGGTTGGTTGAAAAACACGGGCCAACAGGTGCCACACCTCTTCAACTTTGCTGTCAGGGGTATGACAACGCCCGCATGGGGTGCCACACTCCTGTGGCATGCCCCAAGCACGTGCCCCAAATTGTCTCCGGTTATGGGAATACAGCCTGGGTCAGGAATGCATCAAGTGCGACACGGCCTGCTCAAGGCCATCTAGACTAAGATTGAACATGGGAAAGGTCTGGCGGATACGATTGATCGTTTGTCCGTAGGGCCACAGGGAAGGGCTGAGAGGGTTGAGCCAAACAGCATGACGAAAGGTCTTGGCCAGCGCCTCGAGGCGTTCAATGCTTGCCTGTCTTGTAACACGACGCATGGTATAGGAAGGGCCGGCATGCATTAGCTCTTCGGGTGCCATACTGGCGTCGCCGACAATAATCAAGCGACTCTGGTGATCGCGCGCCAACAGCTGCGCAAAGGGAACAGGCGAAGACATCCGCTCGGCATCGTTCCAGACCCGGTCGTGAATGGTATTGTGAAAATAATGAATATCCAGATGCTGAAACTGATTGCGCGCATGGTTAAACAGGGTCTGGACCACCGGCACATGGGTCTCCATGGACCAGCCACCGTTATCGATAAGCAAGATGACCTTGAGCCGATCAGCCAGACGCCGGTCGAAGACCAGTTCAATTTCGCCACCGTTACGCATGGTCTGACAAATGGTTCGATCAATGTTCAACGCATCACACGGTCCGGCCGGCATCAGGTTTCGCAGCCGCTTTAGGGCTTCGCCGATGTGCGCCCGGGTCAACGCTCCCCCCCGGGAATAATCGCGATAACGGCGTTCCATGGCTACCTGCATGGCCGAACGGTTGCGGGAAATACCGCCGATGCGCATGCCGCCGGGGCGCTGCCCCGAATGACCGACGGGTGAAACACCACCGGTACCGATCCACTTGCGGCCACCGTGATGCTCCTCCTTCTGGTCGTCCAACCGGTCGAACAGGTATTGTTCCAGCTCTTCCGGACTGAGACGCTCGAGTTGCTCGGCCCCGGGCTCTACGGAACGGTCCTTGTTTTGGGGTTTTTCCAGCCACTTTTTTATCTGATCGCGGATCGCCTGATCAAGATCCTCCAACTGTTCCGCGGCTTGTTCCGCGCCGCTGAAATGTTCGGCAAACAGTTGATCGTAGGTATCAAAATCACGTTCGCTTTTCACTAGTACGGTGCGCGCCACGGTATATAGGTCATCCAGAGACTGAACCAACCCCATGCCCAATGCACGTTGCAGGCGCAGAAAGGCTGTTGGAGCCACCATCACGCCGCGATCTCGCAATCCGTAAAAAAAGGGTAGAAACACCGCAATCTCCTTGTCAGGCCAACGCGTGAACCTGTGCCGCTTCAAGATCGGCGCTCTTTTTAAACAGGATGCCGAGATACGGCAGCTGTCCATTTGCCAGGGTCGAGGCATCGACATCCGGATCGGCAAGCAGGGCACGTAGCCAGTTAAGCAGTTCGCGGGTGGCCGGCTTTTTCTCCACTCCCTCCAGATCGCGCAGACGATAGAAAGCAGACAAGCAGCCCTCTACCAGGCTTTGATCCAGATCGGGAAAGTGGACCGCTACAATGCGCTTCATCATATCCGCTTCAGGAAAGGCGATATGATGGAAATTGCACCGACCGAGAAACGGATCGGACAGATCTTTTTTGGCGTTTGAGGTAATGATCACCACCGGTCGATGACGGGCGCTGACCGTCTTGTCGATTTCCATGATGTCGAATTGCATCTGATCGAGCACATCAAGCATGTCATCCTGAAAATCGGTATCCGCCTTGTCGATCTCATCGATGAGCAGTACCACCCGCTGATCGGCGGTAAAGGCCTGTCCGATCTTGCCCATGCGGATGTAATCCTCTATACAGCTGACATCGCGGCTGGAATCGGCAAACCGGCTGTCGTTGAGACGGGTCAGGGTATCGTACTGGTAAAGTGCCTCGACCAGTTTCATGCTCGATTTGACATTGAGAATGATCAGCGGCATGCCCAGACTCTCGGCAATGGCGTGGGCCAGACGGGTTTTACCGGTACCGGGCTCCCCTTTGAGCAACAGAGGCAGCTCCAGGGCCATCGAGACGTTGACGATCTTGGCCAACTCGTCGTCAAGCACATAACGCGAAGCACTGGTAAAACGTTGAAACTGCGGTGATGGGGTCATGCTTTTACTCCTTCCAGATACATCCAGACAGTACCGAAGTCAGGCACAGAGACGAGGTAACCGGACAATGGTTCGATATTTATCAAAGCAGCAGTCGTGAAAATAGCACGGTCATGAATTCACGCACCGGCCGGGACGAGCGCTGCACCTTGGCGCGAAGGATGGCCCCTTCAAGGCCATTGAGGATTATCCCCGCCAGCTGCCGGCTATCTGCCTCGACGGCCAGCTCTCCGTGCACCTGGGCCTCGGCTAGACAGCTGGCAAGATGCTCCTGCCAGTTATCGAAAAGCTGACCAAGACGATGACGGAAAGTCTCATTGCAGGCGGCCAGTTCCTGGCCCAGGTTCCCCGCCAGACAACCCCGATCGCAGCCCCCCTCGTCAAGTCGCCGAACAATGGCATCCAGATAGGTGCGGATGCGATCAAGAGGCGCAAGATCTTCATTCTGTAAAAAACCAAGAAGTTTTTCTTCGTAGCGGCTGGCAAAATGATCGATAATCGCCAGCCCGAAAGCTTCCTTGCTGGGGAAATAGTGATAGAAGGAGCCCTTGGGAACTTCTGCCTGGCTCAGCACGGCACCGATGCCGGTGGCGTTGAAGCCCTGACGGGCAATCAGGTCCATGCCGATGCGCAGGATATGTTCTTTGGTATCACGTTTTTCCATGACGCAAATAATAGACCGGTCGTCTAGAGAAGGTCAAGACCTCAGGGCATTAAAAACGGGCAAGACTACTGCGCATGCCTATCAGGCCATTGCAGCGTCCCTATTTCCGCCCTTTTCCAAATCGGCAAACTTTCTGCAGTAGTCGTTAAGTCGGGCGACATGTTCCTGATCGGCCCGCCCGAGAAGCTCGAAAACCCTGCGCAAACGTTCATCGGCAAAGCGCACAGCACACAACACATGCACCCGGCGAAAATCTGACTCCAGATGCAGGGAGAGACCTAACGACTCTTTTACGCCAAGGTCGGATTGGCGAACCTTGGCCAGTAAATCACGAGCCTGGGCAAGCAGTTGCCTGATCTCCGCGTCGGGGACTTGCTCTCCAACAACGATATCCTCTTTCAACATGCGCACGGCCATGCGGATTTCACGGGCATGCTCACCCTCATCGTCCGCCATGGCAAGCCAGATATTCTTAAGAGTCTGCTCTGCCGCTACCGTGACTGCCAATTCGGTGTAAATTTGCGCCAGAGTCTCCTCAACTTCCGCACAGCGGTTTAAAAACGGCTGCATCCTTCCCTACCTTTCAGCCAGCATCGCATACTGGCTCGCAAAACCATTTTATGATGGATGTTTCTTTTGCCCCATCGCACGATCCGCCGCCAGCATTTCGCACCGTTGCAACTCATGCTTAAGGGCTTCACCAGACAGAAGTGTTTCCCAGATGCTGATACCCAGAGACACCACCATCAAAACCATACTGATGCCAAAGCTGAACCGGGCCCATGCCTCCTGGCCGACAAACAGGCAAAACATGGAGACCATGCACAGCAGAATGCTTACGATCCCGAAGCCCTGCATCCACTTGATGAGACTTATACGCACCCGCAAGTTGTGAATCTGTCGGCGTACCTGCACATCATCGCTTTCGGCAAGACGCCCGGCCAACGCGCGGATAACGCTGGCCAAAGCCAGAAAACGGTTGGTATAGGCAAGCAACAACAACGAAATCGCCGGAAACAACAAAGCCGGCGTGGTGATATCCATCGACATAGGGTCTCCATCGACATGATGATTTAAAGTCCAGACACCTCTTGTCCGCCAGGGTAAAAGCATCTATGCTTGACAACAGCTTTGCACCCCATTCCAAAGAGGTCATGATATGTCTATTTTTTTGCTTTCCTGCCTGCGCGGGCTGTTAGGCGTCGCTCTGTTGCTGACCGTTGCGGCCTGCAACTCATCGGTTAACCAGGAAAACTTCAGTCGCATCGAACCCGGCATGGCCGAAACCGAAGTCGTCAAGATGCTGGGCGAACCTGTAGAGACCACCAGCATCGATCTGGGACTGTTCTCCGGGACGGCAGCCACTTGGCGGCATAAAGATACCGTGATTTCCGTGCAGTTCATCAACGGCAAGGTTCAAACCAAACAGATGTACCGCTCGGAGCAACCGACCCCACAGGCCCGCTAAAGTCAAAAGCCCCCCCTTTACGGCAAACATTTTGCGAAGCCATTCCTTCAGCGGGACTCGTCCTGCTTGGACCGTTGCCCGCAACACGTCAACGCCGCCAGCGGCCGCCGGTAAAAAACTGCAAACAGGCCGGTGGCAAAAAGGGCTCCGAGGGTATCGGCCAGCATGTCCTTCTGCGCATCCCAGATATCGCCCTGGGAGCCAAGCACGGCAATCCCGGCCGTCGGGTCGGCATGCACGGCATATTGCCACTCGAACAGTTCGTAGCCGGCCGCCACCGTCACAATGAAAAAGATCGGAAACAGCAACAACACCCATCGGGAAGATACCAACTTCCGCCGTAACAGCAATTCTGCACAGGGAAAAGCATAAAAACCGACCGTAAAATGCGCCATGCGATCATAATGATTGCGCTGGAAACCAAAAAGATCCGTTACCCAGTCGAAAGGCACCCGCTCAAAGGTAAAATGTCCTCCGATGGTGTGTAAAAAAATCAGACAGGCCATCAACAGATAGGCCCCATCCGAAAATCGAAATCGCCGATAAGTCGACACCAACAACAGGACAATGGCCATGATCGGCAGGTTTTCCGCCACCCATACGGCACGATCATAGGGCGCGACACCGAGCGCGGCGAACATCAGCAGGTAAATCCCCAGCAATACCGCAGGTACCATCTTCCCCTCCCTCCAAATACAATGGCAGATTAAAGCTTATCTATTCAATCAGCCAGGGCTTCAAGCTCTTCCCAACGGGCAAAACAAACGGTCAGATCCTCTTCAAGGCGTGCCATACGTTCGCGCACCACGGCCACGGCATCGCCCTGCTCCCGGTAAAAAGCCGGGTCGGCCAACTTTTCATGGAGCGCGGCCTGCTCGTTTTCCAATGCATCGATACGCCCCGGCAACGCTTCGAGTTCCTGACGTTCCTTAAACGTCAACTTGCGCGGCCGGACCCTCTCAGGCTTGGCTTTGACCGATTTGACCGCAACCGTCTCCGGTTCCGGCGCGGGACGCTGCCGCAACCAGTCCTGGTAACCACCGACATAATCGGTAAACCTCCCGCCCCCCTCGTACACCAGGGTTCCGGTCACCACCCGGTCGAGAAACGCGCGGTCATGGCTGACCAACAACACCGTACCGGTGAACTCAGCCAACAGTTCCTCCAGCAACTCCAGGGTCTCCAGGTCGAGGTCGTTGGTCGGTTCGTCCATGACCAGCACATTGGCTTCGCGGGTAAACAATTTTGCCAGCAGCAGGCGATGACGCTCACCGCCGGACAGAATCCGCACCGGCGTGCGGGCCCGATCCGGAGTAAACAGAAAATCTTGCAGATAGCCGTAAACATGTCGAGGCGTGCCGCCAACCAGCACGGTGTCCTGATCGCCGGATAAGTTCTGTTGCACCGTGGCATCCGGGTCAAGCTGCTCGCGCAACTGATCGAAATAGAGGATTTCAAGATTGGTACCCAGGCGTGCCTGCCCCTGCTGAGGCGTGAGCTGCCCGAGAATAAGCTTGAGCAAGGTCGACTTGCCAGCGCCATTGGGCCCGATGATCCCCACACGGTCGCCACGAATAATAGTGGTCGACAGCCCCTGAATCACCGGTTTATCACCATAACTGAAACAGACATCCTCCAGTTCCGCCACCAGCTTGCCGCTACGACCAGCCTCCTGCAACTGCAGGCGCGAGGTGCCGAGACGCTGACGACGCTGCAGGCGCTCCGCACGCATCCGCTGCAATTCGCCGACACGCCCCATATTGCGGGTGCGGCGGGCCTTGATC
>DKEW01000069.1:0-5362 GCA_002452265.1 Pelobacter sp. UBA6812
TATCCACAGATGGACACAGATAAACGCAGACGTGGCACCTCGTTGGATCACCTCGGTAGGCTTCGCTCTGCCCTGGCTGGTGTACCGCCAGCGTAGGGTAGGACGTAGAGAACGCAGAGGTGGGCAAGAGAGAGAACCTTTTTTGTGAGTAACCAAAATATCATGCCAGCACTTCATTTAATGACTGGAGCACAAAATGGGTTTATGATTAGAAAAGAAAAATTTTGGTATTTCTGGTGAAAAACGCAGGGCGCTATTAAGGTCCGGGACATATTTAATAAAAGGACTCCAGAATGCGGGGAAAAACTTGTTTTATCAAATGTTTAGGTCGGATACTTATGTGGGTTTCCGGACATATTAGATGTGTTTCTAGATAAATAATCCATTTCTGCTTACGAGGGGGAAATTATTATGTGGCAAGGTTTTTTTATTGCGATGGGTACATATGCACTTACAAAACTTATTGATTTGGCTATTTCGTTGGCACAAGAAGGTCGGGAATTTAGAAAAATGCGTCGCGAGCTAGCATTGAAAGATATTGAGGCAATCAAGGATTTGATTGGAACCTTTTATGAACTGGTTATGTCCTGGGATTCATTTGGAAATAAACAGAAACGCTATGCTGAAAATTTCGCTGATGAACATAAAATCGTCGGCAGATGCAATAAATATCCGCCGTTAGGACAAGCAGCGAGAGATGTTGTTCATTGGTGCAAAATAGTGGCAAGCGATGAAGCCTCTCATGCGGATACTCTTAGGGATGAAAAGAAAAACCTGCATGAAAAGTACAACTTCTTTCTTGAAGAGTGCCAATCGTACCTTAACAGACTTGTTTGAGTTTTTTGAGAAAGACGATTAAATTATCCCTAAAAAACTGCCAGGGCTTTCAATGCAATCAGAAACTGCAGCGCTAAGAATGTTCCCTTTTCTTGCGATCAGGTACCAACAAAGGATGTGAGTAGATGAGCCAGGTTGTTATCGAAAATCCCATCATCAATTCTCCATTCAATGAACCAACCAGGCACTTCCGATTTTCCGACGAAGGAATTACCAATGAAATTGTGGAGGGCCGCAGAACAAGTGCATATTTTGTTCCGATTGCCCGCCCGAAAAAGAAAAAGGGAGCCAAAACACCGGAGCTTTTTGAAACCGAATGGACAGAAGATCGTATCGAGGAGAACAAACTCGTAAACGATATTCGCGTTCGTGTCGCAGCATGGCGCAAAGGTGGATACTTCGGAGTTACACCTGTAACAGCGAGGCTCCTTTCCTATTGGACCAATCCTGATCGCGAAAAAAAGTTATTCTTTTGCCAGATAGAGGCACTGGAAACAGCCATATACATAGCAGAGGTCGCGGACAAGTTTGGGGATGCGTGGATCGCCAACTCCATCCGTGAGGCTAATGAAGATGCAAACCCCGGCCTTCGCAGGATTGCTTTCAAAATGGCAACAGGTGCAGGAAAAACCGTTGTCATGGCCATGATTATTGCCTGGCATACACTCAACAAGATGGCCAATCCAACTGATTCCCGTTTTTCCGACACTTTTTTGATCGTTACACCCGGGATCACAATTCGGGATCGGCTACGGGTCTTGCTTCCAAACGATCCTGAAAATTACTATCGCCAGCGGGATGTTGTGCCTGCTCAACTGAAGGTTCAATTGACTCAGGCAAAAATTATCATCACGAACTATCACGCCTTCCATCTGAGGGAAACTGTTCCTGCGGCAAAAGTGACCAAGAGCATCCTCTCCCCGGATGGAGTTCTGAGCCCGTTTACAGAGACTCCTTTGCAAATGGTGCGCAGAGTATGCCGGGAACTGGGGAACAAGAAAAACATAGTTGTCTNNTCATTGCTACCGCCGTAAACCGAATGGTGAAGATGAAACCCTTGCTGGTGATGAACGTCTAGAGGCCAGGCAGCGCGAAGAAGAAGCACGTGTCTGGATATCCGGTATCGAAGCCATCAAAGGGAAAATCGGTGTCCGAAGCATATTTGATCTTTCCGCCACGCCGTTTTTCCTGCGTGGTTCCGGTTATCAGGAAGGCACGCTTTTCCCATGGGTTGTTTCCGATTTTTCGTTAATCGATGCCATCGAGGCTGGGATAGTCAAAGTCCCCCGTGTCCCTGTTGCGGACGACTCAATGAAAGACGAGCAACCCACCTACCGCGACCTGTGGCAGAGAATCCGGGAACATCTGCCGAAAAAAGGCCGTAAAAACCAGGCCGTCAGCGGAGAACCGAAACTCCCCGTGGAACTGCAAGGGGCACTTCATAGCCTTTACGGCAATTATGAAAAACATTATCGGCTCTGGGAACAAAACCCGGAAGCTTACGCACGAGGCATAACACCGCCTGTTTTCATTGTCGTTTGCAACAACACCAATGTCTCGAAACTTGTTTTCGACTATATTGCGGGTTGGGATAAACAGATCGGTAATGCAACAGTAGTTCAGTCCGGGCAATTGCCCATTTTCAGAAACGATGACGGCAATGGAGCCTGGTTAAGAAGGCCCAACACCATTCTGGTGGACAGCAGGCAGCTGGAATCCGGAGAGGGCATGAACGATGAGTTCAAGAAAATTGCAGCTCGCGAAATCGATGAGTTTAAATCAGATTATCGTGATCGTTTCCCCGGTCGTGATGCCGAAAAACTTACAGATGAAGACCTGCTCCGCGAAGTTATGAATACCGTTGGCAAGGCTGGCAAGCTCGGTGAGCATGTAAAATGTGTTGTCAGCGTATCCATGCTTACGGAAGGCTGGGATGCGCAGACTGTGACCCATATCCTGGGTGTGCGGGCATTCGGAACTCAATTGCTTTGTGAGCAGGTAGTCGGGCGCGCCCTGCGACGTATGAGCTATGCGGCCAACGAGAAAGGTCTTTTCGATCCCGAATACGCCGAGGTTTACGGTGTGCCTTTTTCTTTCATCCCCTGCAGTGGTTCGACCAAAGAACCGAAACCTGGCACTCAGATCACCCGTGTTCGTGCACTTGAGGATCGTATTGCCTGCGAGATAACTTTCCCCAGGTTGCTTGGTTATCGCTACGATATCGTTGGAGAGAGGCTTTCGGCTGATTTCAACGATGACTCAAAGATGGCGCTTTCCACGGCGGATGTTCCAACAAAGACAGAGAACGCCCCCATTGTTGGTGAATCAAGCATTCACACACTGGATGATCTCAAACGACGCCGCGCAAACGAAGTCTCTTTTCTTTTGGCCAAGCTTGTTCTTGAAAGATATTTTCAGGATGACGACGGAAACGAAAGGCCCTGGCTATTTCCTCAAGTGCTTCGCATAGCCAAATGTTGGCTTGAAGATTGCGTAACACTCAAGGACAATACATTCCCTCAACTGTTGCTGCTTATCGAGTTTGCAAATGACGCAGCTGACCGGATCTACAAATCCATTGTCGCCTCAAATGATGAAACGACATCTCTCAGGCCTATCCTTCGCCCTTACGATACGATTGGTTCAACACGGTATGTTGATTTTGACACCTCGCGGCCTGTTTACGCGACGCGAGAGGACAAATGCCACATATCCCATGTAGTAGCCGACACAGAATCATGGGAGCAAAAGATGGCCCAGGCGCTGGAAGACATGCCAGAGGTGAAAAGGTACGTAAAAAACCAGAACCTGGGTTTTCAGATCCCCTATACCCTCAACGGAGAAGAACATAATTACATCCCCGATTTCATTGCCTGCATCGATGATGGCAACGGCCAGAATGATCCGTTGAACCTCATCGTAGAGGTTTCCGGCGAGAAGAAAAAGGAAAAGGCGGCAAAGGTTGCCACTGCACGAACTCTTTGGGTTCCCTCTGTCAACGGACACGGTGGCTTTGGCAGGTGGGGATTTATCGAAATATCCGACCCCTGGGATGCGCAGAACGCTATTCGTGGTTTCTTGAGCATCAGTGAGGAAGATTCGGTAAAGGAGGCACCCCATGGCTAAGAAAAATGCAGCATCATTGCGAGTAGGTTCCCTGAAGCATAATGACAAGCGAACAAACATACCCACGGAAGAACTCAGGGATTTTGTCACCGAAGAAGAGGCGTCTCCAAAAACCATGCTCTATCCCCGCGATCCGTCGCTGGACCCTCAACTTGTCTGGAAAGGCAAGGACGAACAGGATAGCGAAGACCTTAGCGTTCCCGTCGTTCCCATCTACATACAGGAAAAGATCCACCCGCAGGCGATCATTGACTCCTTGCCGCGCATGAGGAAAACAGTCTCCAAACAGACAAACCTTTTTGAAGACTTCAACGGCGGTCCCACGGATTTTGAGCAGAAGATCGACTTCTACCACCACGAACAGAACTGGACAAACCGCCTTATCCTGGGTGACTCGTTGATGGTGATGACGTCCCTTGCCGAAAAAGAGGGTCTTAAGGGCAAGGTGCAGACCGTGTACATTGATCCCCCCTACGGTATAAGGTTCAACTCGAACTGGCAGGTGAGCACTCGCAAGCGCGATGTCAAGGATCGTGCCGAAGACGCAACCCGTCAGCCGGAGCAGGTTCGCGCTTTTCGCGACACATGGAAATTGGGCATCCATTCATACCTTGCCTATCTGCGCGACCGCCTTATTGCGGCCAGAGAACTGCTCACCGAGACCGGCAGCGTTTTTGTGCAGATGGGAGACGAGAACGTTCACTTGGCGCGGTGTCTGATGGATGAGGTGTTCGGGAGCGAAAATTTTGTAAGCCTAATAGCATATTCAACGACAAGCGGGTTTCCTAGTAAAGCCTTAAGCCGTGCGGGAGATTATATTGTTTGGTATGCGAAAAATTGTCAGACATTAAAGTACCATCAGTTATTTCGTGAGAAAACAGCGGGAGATGAAGGAGCTACAAAATATAGGCCCCTCTCGAGTATACGGGCTGCTAGCTCAAGTCAATATTCGCCAAGGCACCTTGCGACGTCAGATCAGCTGACGTCGCAAGGTGCCTTGGCTGAAGCAAATCAAACTTTTACATTCAATGGTAAGGAGTGGAGACCTCCAAGTGGATTGCACTGGAAAACCACTGTCGATGGACTATCGAGACTTGCTGAAGCGGGTCGCCTAATTGTTGAGGGTAACTCCTTAAGATACCTCCGTTTCCTTGAAGATTTTCCGGTATTTCCTTTTAACAATATTTGGGGGGACATTGGAGGTATCCAGAACAGATCTGAAGGAAAGATATACGTTGTTCAGACAGCAAATCTTGCTATCCAGCGCTGCATTCTCATGACAACCGATCCCGGCGACCTTGTTCTTGACCCCACCTGTGGCAGTGGTACCACCGCCTATGTTGCCGAACAGTGGGGTCGACGCTGGATCACCAACAAGACAGAGGGGTCAGGCCTACAC
>DKEW01000069.1:5429-5602 GCA_002452265.1 Pelobacter sp. UBA6812
CCGGTCGCCCATCGCGACAACCATTATTTCTTCTCCCTCATTGTCGATATGACAAATTATCCGGTAGTTCCCGATCCTGTATCTCCAGTACTCTGCAAGGTTTCCTGTAAGAGCTTTTCCGGAATTGAAGGGTTTCGCGGAAAAAGCGATCATGTCCATCAGGTTGGAGATTT
>DKEW01000025.1 GCA_002452265.1 Pelobacter sp. UBA6812
GGTGGCGGCAATGGTGGAGATCAGGGTGTCACGATTGCGTACATGAGCCAGTTCATGGGCCATGACGCCTTCGAGTTCATCCTCGGAGAGCAGGTGCATGATACCTTCGGTGGCGGCAACNNTGCGTCCGGTGGCGAAGGCGTTGGGTGAGTCGGAGGGGATGATGTAGATTCTGGGCACAGGCATGTTCGCCTGCAGCGCGAGTCGCTGGACCATGCCATGAAAGGCCGGGTTATCCGCTGAGGAGATTTCTCTGGCCTTGTACATCCTCAGTACGATTTTATCGGAGTACCAATAGCTGAAGAAGTTGATCCCTCCGGCCAGAAGGAAAGCGATAACCATGCCGGAACGGCCGCCGATGGCGCTGCCCATGGCGATGAGCAGCAGGGTGAGGCAGGTCAGAAAAAGGGTGACTTTGATATGCTTCATTTCTTTTACCTCCGAACACTCTGGTTGCGCCGCGGGTAAAAGAAAAGACCTTTACCCGCAACATGGTGACATGTAGTGGATAAAGGTCTTGCAGATTTCGACGTGGTGTCGTAACCCCGCATCCGGGCTGTAAAGCTGCCGTAATGACGAATGACGGGTCGGTGTTTTCTCGCACCGATTGCTACTCCCCTTTAATGGGTCAACGATACCTGAAAAGTTATTCGCATGTCAATATAAATCGCTTATCTTGATGGGGCCTATTTGCAGACTTTCCGGTTCGGTTTGCATGTTGTGGTGCCTGTAACATGGTTTTATCCTGTCTTAAGGCACCCTTATATCGGGTGTCCTTCGCACAACGTCTTCCTTGAATGTTTATCCGGTAGCACGGTCCGGCGGTGAATTAAAAAAATACTTTCGCTCAATGGAATCGGATAGATATTTGCAGTATGCTTGTTTTATTAAAACCGTATTTCATGCCAGCTCCCTCAGGTTTTTCTATTTGACGTACTTTTATTCATTCGTGTGATAGAGAAAGTCGCCATGTTCTGTTCCAAAAAATCCATGATTTTGAATGTTTGTCTATATCTGTTGCTGGGTTGCTCTTGGATCCTCGGCACGGATTATCTGCTGGAGTGGTTTTCCCCTGATTCCGGGTCCACAGTAGTGTGGCAGTCCGTCAAAGGAGTGATTTTTGTCCTGGGGACCGCCATATATTTCTACCTGGCGCTGCGCAGCACTGCCGCCAAAGTCGCTGTTGAGTGTACCCTTGCCTTGTCCCGCGATTCCCAGGATTCAAAGATGCGTGCGACGCTTCAAAGAAATCATCTTCGGCTTTGGGTGCCGGTAGGTATTTTTTTGATGACGATACTGGTTCTTGTTGTTGCCGGAATCACCTCTTATTGGCAGATTTCTGGAACAATGCGTAAGAACGCATGGGCGAATCTGGTCAATCTGGCAGGTTTGAAAGCCAGAGAGGTACATGCCTGGCGACAGGAACGGCTCGGCGATGTCACGACCATTACCGGTGATGCCAGTTTTATGGCCTCCCTGCAGGATTGGCTGCAACAGACAGGCGCTGGTGTTGCTGTCCCGGAACGTATCGCGAGACGCATGGATGCCATCAGGCTGGGGTATGGGTATCACGCGGTGGTGATTTGCGATGCTTCTGGGAAACTGCGTTTTGCCGTTTCCGATCACCTCGCTGCTCTTCCTGAACCGAGGTTACTGGCAAAGGTTCTGCAGGAGGGCCGACCTGTATTTTCCGCTTTTCATGTCCCCAAGGCCGGATGTCCCCAGGTCATCGATTTTGTGGTGCCACTGTTCTCCGGTTCAACGACCGGGAAAGCCGTGTTTGGCGTGGTTGTGCTTCGCATGGCAGGTGAAAATGAGCTTTTCCCCAGTTTGCACTGGTGGCCAGGTGGTACACAAAGCGCTGAAACGCTGCTGATTCAGAATGTCGATAACAGGTCGCCAGACCTTATCACCTTTCAACATAATGCAGAAAGGAAACAGATTTTAGGCACTTCCGAGGATAATGGCCGGTTGCAATTTTTTTTGCAAAGGGTTAACCGTTCGGGAGTTTCGGAAACTGTCGATTATCGGGGAGTGCCTGTGTTGGCTGCAGCCGAGGCGGTTCCCGATTCCGATTGGCTGTTGATTACCAAGGTCGACCAGGAAGAAGTATATCGCCCCTTGTTGCGGTTGAGTATGGCGACGGGAGCTGCGGTTCTTTTCCTGATCGGGGTTTCTGCGCTCGGCATGGGGCTATGGTGGCGACAGCAGACCGCCGGCTATGCATTGGAATGGCTGCAAGGGCAATTACAGCGGCAAGCTTTGCTCAAGCATTTGGAATATCTTACGAAGTTTGCCAATGACATCATTCTGTTGATGGATGTCGAGGGTTGTATCATCGAGGCTAATGATCGGGCCGTGGCAACCTATGGTTACCCCAGGGCTAATCTGATCGGTTTGAATATCCGTAAACTGCGTTCCCCCGATGCGCTGTCCGATTTCGACGACCACTGGAAAAAAGCCTACGACGAAGGCGTGCTTTTTCAAACCGTTCACAGCCGGGCGGATGGCAGTGTTTTTCCGGTGGAGGTCAGCTCCCGACGCGTCGAGGTTGAGGGGGAGATGTGGTGCCAGTCCATCATTCGTGATATCAGCGAACGGAAGCAGGCCGAGCAAAAAATTCGAAACCTTACCCGGCTTTACAATGTATTGAGCCAGACGAACCAGGCGATTGTTCGTCAGCAGGACCGACAGGCACTGTTTGATGAAATCTGCCGGATTGCCGTGGAATTGGGGGCGCTGCACATGGCCGTTATCACTTCGGTCAATCAGATAGTGGGGACGATTTCCCCTGTTGCCGGGTTCGGGACTGAGCAGGTGTTTCTTGATTCCATTAACAATCTTGCCCTTGGTGGTGAGGGAGGACACGTTCCAACCTTGCAGGTGATTCAGTCACAATGCCCCTTTGTTTGTAATGACATAGCTCGCGATCCTTTAATGCAAGATTGTCTGGAATTGGCCGAACGCTTTGGATTTCGTTCAGTCGCATTGTTTCCGCTTTTCAGGGGGGAAAATTTTTTCGGAACCCTTAATCTGTATGCTGTTGAACCTGAATTTTTTGAATCAGATCTGGTAGCGGTGCTGGAAGAAATGGCAACCGATATTTCCTTTGCTCTTAATAATTTTGACAAAGAGATAGCCAGGAAAAAGGCCGAGGAGCGACTCCGTAAAACCAGTGCTACGCTTACGGCCGTTTTTCAGGCAACGCCACTACCGGTCATGATCAACGACCTGAAAGGCCGGATTCTTTTTTGGAACCCGGCTGCGGAACAGGTATTCGGTTGGGCGGAAAATGAGCTTTCAGGCAGGGTACTGCCGTTGGTTCCTCACGATCTGAAACAAGAATTTTTAAAAAATATCGAAAGGGTCAAGGATGGTGAATTGTTGCGCGGGGTAGAGGTGACTCAACAGCGCCGGGACGGTGCGATGCTCGATATGTTGCTGTTTACCGCTCCGTTATACGATGTGCAGGGTAAGGTCGAAAATATGGTGACCCTGTTGATGGATATATCGGAACAGAAACAAGCCCGCGAGCATATTGCCTGTCTGGCTCATTACGATCAGTTGACCGGCCTGGGCAACCGGGTACTGCTCCGGGAGCGATTTATCCAGGAATCGTCCAGAGCCCGTCGTGAAGATCGCAGTCTTGCATTGTGTCTCATCGACCTTGATAAGTTTAAAACCGTCAACGATGCCTTGGGACATTCGATGGGTGATAAACTGCTTATACAGGTGGCGCGGCGGCTGGAAAACATTCTGCGCCGTGCCGATGTGATCTGTCGACCCGGGGGGGACGAGTTTTTAGTTATGTTGACCGATATCGAAAAGTCTTGTGATGTCGGGAGAATAGTCCAAAAGATTCAGGATAATCTGGGGAAACCATTTTCGGTGAATGGCCATACACTGTGCATGTCTGCCAGTATGGGGATCAGTCTTTTTCCAGAGGACGGTTCCGACCTCGATACCCTGTTCCGCAATGCGGATACAGCCATGTACGCCGCCAAGGAAAGAGGTCGAAATAATTTTATGTTTTTCCTGAGCGATATGGATCAACGGATCCGTGATCGGCTCAGCCTTGAAAACGGTCTGCGAGTGGCCTTGGAAAATCAGGATTTTTTTCTGCATTATCAACCTCAGGTCGAACTTTTTTCCGGACGCATCATCGGCGCAGAAGCCCTGTTGCGCTTCCGTCATCCAGGACTTGGACTTATTCCACCGGATAAGCTTATACCTATAGCGGAAGATTCGGGATTGATCGTACCCATTGGTGAATGGATATTGGAAGAAGCCTGTCGTCAGTTGAACCATTGGAAAGAACAGGGTTTGAATGACCTGAGCATGGCGGTCAACCTTTCCGCGGTACAAGTATTTCAGGAAAATTTTGCCAACCGTGCGAAGGATATTCTACAGGTCCATGATATTGACCCAGGTCAACTGAATTTTGAATTGACGGAAAGCATTTTTATGGCGGAAGGAGATCGGGTGCGACAGACGCTGCTTGCCCTGAAAAAGTTGGGGGTGGGTATATCCTTGGATGATTTCGGCACCGGGTACTCCAGTCTCAGTTATCTGAAACGTTATTCCGTCGATGAAATCAAGATCGACCGTACATTTGTTCAGGATGTGTGCAACGACCCCGGTGATGCCGCCATCGTTTTGGCGACCATCCAGATGGCCCGTAGTCTTGGCCTGAAGACGGTGGCCGAGGGGGTGGAAACGGTCGAGCAGCTGGAGTTTCTGAAAAACCAGCAATGCGACCGCTACCAGGGATACCTTTGCAGTCGGCCCCTGCCGCCCGAGGATTTTTTGTCCCTGGTGCAGGCCTGACAGGGTTGAAGCTGGTTTCCACCGGCGTCAACCTGCCGTTCAGTGTTTCTGGTAAGTACCTATCAGTTCCGATCTGGCAATAATATGACCGTCCATCGCCTTTTCGAGTTGGGCCTTGGTTGGTCGATTCAATCCGGTCAGCACGATGTCCAGGGCGTAGAGTTTGTGAAAGTAGCGATGGCGACCGATCGGCGGGCAGGGGCCGCCGTAGCCGGTATTATTCCAGTTGTTTAGTCCTTGCTCCGTCCCGGGAGGCAGTTTTTTCGCTGCTTCAGCGAGCCCATCGCTATCCGTTGGCAGGTTGTAAAGTACCCAGTGGACCCAGGTCATCTTCGGAGCCTGCGGATCGGGGGCATCGGGGTCGTCGACGATGAGAGCCAGGCTTTTGGCTTCCGGTGGTATGCCTGTCCAGACAAGGGGGGGCGATACATCATCCCCCTGGCAGGTATATTGACTTGGGATATTGCCGTTATCGTCGAAGGCAGGGGAGTGTATTTGCATGGCCATGATAGTCTCCGTTCCGGTAAAGGTCAGCAGTAATGTTATCAGTAGTGCCATGGGTGCCCATCGGATAGTCACCTTTCACCTCCAGCTTCGATTAAAGGGATAATCTCATATGCGCTAAGGACAGAATATCCCCTTATAGGTGGATCGCAACTGATCCTGCATTCTGACGCGACAAAAGTTCCTGAGGGATAGGGGAATTACAATGACACGCTTGAAAAAAAGAAACTTCCGTTAAAATATTAAAAATCGAGGTGTTTGCTTTATAGGTGCTGTGAATAAGATAAGTATATTCACATGCCAGGAGCGAAGTTCCTGAAATCCCAGCTTTCTTCACCAAGCTTCATCGCTTTGGATGAGAACCCCGCTGTGAATTGCATGAAAAAAATGATTTTTCAGGTTAAGGATTCAGGTGGTAAAAACTAATATAAATACTTAATAAATAAAGGAATAATTTGACAAACTGACAACCGAATTGATAGATTCTAGCCTTATTTTCAGGAAGGATAAAATCGAAGATTTCCGATGGTGCCAAGCCTCGGGTTTTCGGAATTCCTTTATACGTTGATCTTCGGTATGAAGATGGACGCTTTTTATTCAGTGGGGGGGCGGGATGAAGCACCTTAGTTTAAAGGTCAAAATGACCTTCATCGTCTCCCTGACGATTGCCGCCATATTCTCCATCATGTCTTTCTTTACTTTCCGCTATTTCGAGAAGGAATTCCGGAAAACCATCGATCAGCACCAATTCTCCATGGTTTCGGCCGTTGCCGGCCAACTCGATAGCAAGCTCGTTGCTGCACAGGACCAGATTGTCGCCGTTGCTCAGGCAATGAATCCAGGGTGTTTGACGGATGCCCAAATGGCTGAAAATTACCTGCGCAGTCAGGTTGCGGCCCTGAAGACTTTTGATAACGGGCTTACCTTGTTTTCCAAATCGGGGAAAATTCTGGCGGGTACCCTGGTTGAACGACACATGTGGGAAAAGAATTTTTCCCACCGCGAGTATTTTCAGGAGACAGTCCGCACCCGCCAACCTTATATTTCCAGACCTTTCACTTCCGTTCAGGCCCATGAACACCCGATCATCATGCTGACCACGCCGATTGTCGATTCTGCAGGGAACATCGCGGCCATATTGGTGGGTAGCCTGGATTTATCCAAAAACAACTTCTTCGGCACGTTGGCTCACGATCGGTTCGGGCGCAATGGCCACCTCTATCTTTTCGGCCAGGATGGAACCCTCCTGTTTCACCCCAACGGTGATCTCATTTTCAGTTCCATCATCACTGCGAATTCCCCCCCTTTATTCAAGCGCGTTTGTGCCGGTTTTGAAGGGAGCGGAGAATACACCGATACAAGGGGAAGGCACATGCTTAGTTCCTTCAAACGCCTTCAAGCCACGGGATGGGTCCTTGCCTCGGAATTTCCGAAGGTCGAAGCTTATGCTCCGATTGCCAGAATCAAACTTTATCTCCTGGGTGGAATGGTCGGCTTTCTCGGGTTATCCATGGTCATGATCTATTTTTGTCTCAGTCGCCTGACCAAGCCCTTGAGGAAAATTACCGAACACGCGCGACAGGTGGCCAAGGGAGCCACGGATTTACCCCCACTTCATATTCAGGCCCGCGATGAAATTGGTGTTCTTGCCGGGACGTTTAACCACATGCTCGCCAGGCTGGAGATGCAAAAGGCGACCATTTATGAGCAGAAGGAATTTGCCGAGACGCTGCTGAAGAACTCGGCCTCGCCCGTTTTTGTCATCGACAAAGCGCATACCGTCATCGCCTGGAATCAAGCATGCGAGGAATTGACCGGCATGCCGGCCTCGCAGATTATTGGTACCGATCAGCACGGGCGCGTGTTTTATGAGGAGCAACGGCCCTGCCTGGCCGATATTGTCATTGATGAGGATTATGAAAATCTCTCAACGCTTTTTGATAAATATTCCGGAACCCAACTTGTGCAAGGAGGTTTGCAGGCCGAGGGCTGGCGAAATATTCGGAACAAGGGACAACGTTACCTGATCTTTCGCGTAGCGCCGATCCGAAACAAACTGGGGCAGGTTGTTGCCGCCATCGAAACCCTGGAGGATTATACCGATCGCGAGGAGGCGGAAACAAAGATGAGGCATCTGGCCCATTTCGATCATTTGACAGGATTGCCCAACCGGGCCCTTCTATTCGATCGTCTGCAGCAGGGCCTTAGTGAAGCTGGCCGTTATGGTCAGGCTCTGGCGCTTCTGTTCCTCGATCTGAACGGTTTTAAAGGCATTAATGACGGGTTGGGGCACGATGTTGGCGATAAAGCGCTGGTCGAAGTGGCGCATCGGTTACAGGATTGTGTGCGGGACTGCGACACGGTGGCTCGCATGGGCGGAGATGAATTTACCGTGATCCTGACGCGGGTAGAAGAATCGGCGGATGCTACCGTTATTGCGCAACGCATATTGGAAGCCTTGGCCAAGCCCCTGTGTTATGCAGGGCAGTCCTTCATATTGGGGGCCAGTATCGGCATCAGCATTTATCCCGAACATGGCATGGACGCGGATACTCTGGTCAAGAACGCGGATACCGCCATGTACGACGTTAAAGCTGAAGGGAAAAACCAGTTTCGGATCTTTGCGGAAACAATGGTGGCCGGCCAGGAAGGGCTTCGATGAAATCAGTATCAGCGTCTATGCGAAATATTAAATTCAGCATGAAAACCAAGATGGCTGTTGCCGTAACCTTGCTTATTGCGATCCTGCTGATGGCGACAGGGGCCATCTTTTCACAATTTTTTCGCAATGAACTGCAAAATTCCATATCCTGTCAGAGTTTTACCCTGGTTTCATCTTTGGCCCGAGAGGTCGATGGCAAGCTTTTGGCCACCCGAGAACACCTTGTTGGCATAGCTCAAATGGTAACGTCAGACATTCTTTCGGAACCGTCAAAAGTTAAGGTGTTTCTCGACAATCAAATAGACAACAAGATTGTTTTTGACAATGGTCTTTTCCTTTTCTCGCCATCATTTGCCCTTTTAGGGACGAGTGCCCAATATCCCTATTCCTGCTCGCAGGAATGTCCCTTTGAAAAATATCTGAAAGAGACTCTTCTAACCAGGGAACCACAGATTTCCGAGCCATTTTTCTCTTCCCAGGAGAATCAGCGCCCGGTGGTCATGTTCACCTCTCCGGTTTTTGGAAAAGAAGGTCAAATTATCGCGATCCTGGCCGGTAGCGTCGATTTAATGAATAACAATTTTCTTGGACACCTGGCCGAAGTTCAACTCGGACAAAAAGGATACCTTTACCTCTACAACCAGGATCGAACCCTTATAGTTCATCCGGATCGCAACCGGATTCTCCAACAGGATGTTCCCTTGGGGGTTAACAGGATGTTCGATCGGGCTCTGGATGGTTTTGAGGGGACCGGTGAAACTGTTACTTCCAGGGGGTTGCACGCTTTAAGCTCCTTCAAGCGGTTGTCAACTACCGGCTGGATTCTCGCCGCCAATTTTCCCATGGTCGAGGCTTATGCCCCGATTCGAGTGGCTCATCGCAATTTTCTGTTTGCTTTGATCATCATGCTGTTTGTCTCGGCAGTCACCACCTGGGGGCTGATGAGGTGGCTGACTGCTCCTCTGGGTGATCTGGCACGGCAGCTCCTGACATACTCCGACCCGGAATCTACAAGTTCCGTTCCGGTTAGCACTCGGGACGAGATCGGTGCTTTGGCGGGTGCTTTTAATCAGATGTTCTCCCGACTTTCCGGGAAAACGCGGGCCCTCAAGGAGCAAATCCATTTTTTGCAGGTCCTGATCGATGTCATGCCGAATCCGGTTTTTTTCAAGGATGCGCAAGGCCGGTATTTAGGGTGCAACAAAGCATTTGAAGGGTACATCGGTATTCCCAAAGATGATCTTATCGGCAAAACAGTCTTTGACGTCGCCCCTGCCGATCTCGCCGAAATATACCACCGGTCCGATATGGATTTGTTAGCCCAGGGTGTCGGAAAAACTCAGATGTATGAAAATAAGTTACTCTGGGCTGATGGAACGCTTCGTCAGGTCATCTTCTACAAGGCAAACTTCAGTAACCAGGATGGAAATCTTGGCGGCCTGGTGGGAACCATTCTCGATATCACAGATCGCCAAAAGGCTGAACAACATCTTTCAAATTCCCTCTCTTTGTTGAAAACAACCTTGGAGTCTACGGGTGATGGTATTTTGGTGGTCAGCCTTGAAGGTAAAATTGTGACCTTCAATAAGCAGTTTGCCAAGATGTGGCAGGTGCCGGAAGATCTTCTCAATAAAGGAGACAATCAAGCGGTCCTGTTTTCAGTATCAGATCAATTGGAGGACCCGGACGCATTTTTGGAAATTGTTGGGGATATATATGCTCACTCCGAACGACAAAGTTGGGATGTGCTTCGCTTTAAGGATGGGAGGAGATTTGAACGTCTAACAATGCCGCAAAGGCTTGACGATCGAATTGTGGGTCGGGTTTGGAGTTTTCGGGATATAACCAGACAGCGACAAATGCTCGACCAATTGAACAAGCTCTCCCTCGCTACCGAACAAAGCCCCAATTCTGTTGTTATCACCGATCCTTTCGGCAACATTGAGTATGTTAACTCCATGTTTACCCGCATTTCCGGGTATACCTCCGAGGAGGTTCTTGGGAAAAATCCCCGTTTCCTGAAAGCCGGCACGCTTCCGACTGAGTATTACCGCACCCTGTGGGAAACGATTACCGCGGGGCGGAAGTGGCAGGGCGAGTTCCATAACAAAAACAAGGACGGGGAGTTCTTCTGGGAAAACGCCTTGATTTCACCGCTGAAAAACTCTGATGGAGTCATTACCAATTTTGTTGCTGTCAAGGAAGACATTACCAAAAAGAAACTCGCCGGGCAAAGACAACGTTTAACCGAACAAGTATTGGAAGTCCTCGCGCTGCCCAGTAAAAAAACGGACAAGATTCGCGATATCCTGCAATTAATCAAGGATTTTACAGGCGTGGAGGGTGTTGCATTACGGCTGATGCAGGAGGATTTTTTTTCCTATAGTAATACTCTAGGATTTGAGGAGTTTTATAAATCAGCTCCTTGCCACCTATCGATCGGGGAAGACTTTCAAACGGGACTTGCGCAAACCTTGTGCGGCAAGGTTTTTCTTGGGCTTGGTCTAGAGTTGTCAGATGATTCTTTCTCGCCGGGGGGCAGTTTTTGGACAAATGACGGGTTGAAATCGGGAGGCTTTTTTTGTCCGTTAAACCATTGCTGTAATGCAGGGGTTCTATCCATGGCTGTCATTATCCTGCGTTTCGGGGAAAAACCGTTCGGGGTATTGCAACTCATTGACCGTCAGAGAGGGAAATTCAACCTGAGCGGTATTAAATTTCTTGAAACGCTCACCTCCACCATCAGCATAACCCTGGAACATCGCAAAGCTGAAAAAACTCTGCAGGAAAAGGAATCCCACCTGAACTTTCTCGCCAGCTATGATTCCGTGACCCGCCTACCGAACCGTGCACTTTTTTGCGACCGTCTCCAGCACGTCCTGGCAATAGCCAAACGCTCCGAAAAAAAAGTGGCAGTGTTGCTGCTTGACCTTGATCGTTTTAAAACCATCAATGATTCTCTCGGTCATGATCTTGGTGACAATATTCTTTGCCAGGTCGCCGAGCGTCTTAAAACTCAAATCAGAGAATCGGATACTTTGGCAAGGTTCGGAGGGGATGAATTTGCCCTCATCCTTGAGGATATTGAAGAACCTCAGAACATCCTGAGCATGGGGCAAAAAATTCTCGAACAGCTTTCAGAGACCCTCAGCTTTGAAGGGCATCAACTCTATCTGACCGCAAGTGTCGGCATCAGTATGTATCCCAACGATGGCGATAATCTCGAGACGTTGATAAAATATGCGGAAGTTGCCATGTACCGGGCCAAAGAACTGGGGCGCAACAATTGCCAGTTTTATCGCCCGGAGATGAATGCTCGCAGCAGGGAACTGTTGTTTCTTGAGGGTGCTCTTCGCCAGGCATTGACGCAGAAGGAGTTTGTTCTCTACTACCAGCCGCAGGTTGACCTTGTTACCGGACAGGTGGTCGGAGCGGAAGCTCTGGTTCGCTGGAATCATCCGAGTTTGGGTATTGTTCCACCGGGGGATTTTATCCCACTTGCCGAAGAGACCGGACTGATCATCCCGTTGGGGGACTGGGTACTACAAACAGCTTGTCACCAGATCGAACAATGGAATAGCGAAGGTAAAACTGCCGTCAGAGTTTCTGTCAATATATCTGCGCGACAATTCAATGATTCAACTTTTATCGATAAGGTTGACCAACTTCTTCAGGATACCCGGATTGATCCCAAATATCTTGAAATGGAAATTACCGAAAGCGTTGTCATGGCTGATTTTGAAGAGGCCATCATGACACTTACCGACCTTAAAATCAGGGGGATAAACCTTGCCATTGATGACTTCGGAACAGGTTATTCCTCTCTGAGTTATCTGCAGAAATTTCCCATCTCCCGCCTTAAGATCGACCGTTCCTTCGTCAGGGATGTTTGCTCCAATGAGCAAAGCGCTGAAATTGCCTCTTCGATTATCGCATTGGGGCAGAACATGCATCTGCAGGTTATTGCTGAAGGGGTGGAGACGGAGGAACAAATGGAGTTTCTCCGGAGTAAAGGGTGCAATGAAGCCCAGGGCTTTCTCTTCAGCCGTCCTGTGCCCGCCGAGGAAATGAAGAAATCTTTTCAGGAGATTGTCTCAAGAAAGGTCGTTACCAAACTCACTTAATTTGTTAAGCGTAGTAACCTGGCTGTATTGTTCAGTACCGCCGAAGGCATACCAAGGGCCAGTTTCAATTGTAGATCCTGATCCCAGGGGTTTTTAAGGGCAGCCAGTCGCCGGATGGTGGACATGGGCAAACGACCCAATTGAAACCAGGGAGATGTCAGGCCGGTCCGGGGCAGTGGCATATCCGTGCCGTAATGCAGGCGACTGTGCCATTCGGGATAGCGAAGAACACGTTGCAGCTGTCCGAGCCGGTTGATCTGGGTCAGGGCGGAGATGTCGCCATGGAAATTTTCATGGCATTGCATCAGTGCCAGAAAACGATCGAAGTTATGCTGTCCAGCATTGCGTCCATTGCTCGCGCAGTGTGCTGCAATGACCGTAACCCCTTGTTCCAGTGGCAGACGCAATCGCTCGGGGTCTGCCAGGGAATTGTCGGCCTTGGTGAAAGACGCTTCCTCACCCGTATGGCTCAATAGGGGCAGTTTTAAGTCCGCCATGCGCCTATAAAACGGGATCAAGTCAGGGTGCGCCGGGTCGATTCCTTGAATCGAAGGCAGCCATTTCAGCAGAACAGCGCCGGAGGCAGCGGCTTTGTCTAGACACTCCAGGGCATCGTGACGCCAGGGATTGATGCTGGCCCCAAACAGAAGATTGGAATACTTCCGGCATGCTTGTTCTATAAAGGAGTCGGGGATAAACAGTTCCGTCCGGTGTTTATCCAGGCGGCCTTGCGAATCGATGACCCCGTCGAGAGCAAAAATTACAGCTTTATCAACTGAGAGTGACGCGGCCAGTTGCTCTGACAAACAGTGCATGACCAGCATGTCCCCCTCGCGTTCCAGTTGCTCGAGTGTGACGCCGAAGGCTTTGAGGTAATAGCGGAACTTCCAACTCTTTTGTAAACGTTTCGCTATGCGGCAACCGCTGTTTCCTGCGCCGATGCCGGCTCCGTGGCAGTGGATATCAATGACTGGGCTTTTTTGCATGAACTCCTGTTTCACCGAGAGTTTATCCTGTGCAGGCCAAGGTGGGTAACACCGTACATCCGAGAACGAGAAGGGCACGAACAAAAAGACCTTCCTTGTGAGATTCTTTCATATCTAACCGGATCGATACGTGTAGATATTCTTAACCTATCCTTGGTTGAACAGTAAAGAAAATAGTTCTAATACGTTAATGAGTGTTTGTGGTTTTCATGGAATTTCCGCTTTTCCAGAGAATCCGGTGGAAATGGCGTCGGATGGTCTGCTCCGAGGTTTGCTCGAAATGTTTTATACGTGTTTGACTACTGGTTTGTCACGAGACCGGTTTTCAATCGGAAACAGCCTTTTTCCGCTATGGCGGTCATTGCTTCCGGATGGACACGAGGCTATTTCTCACTTGAAATCTTTTGCGAATATCGGCAATCATTTTTATCGCATGTTCATGATCCTGATTACGGCTCGATGGTTTTTGGTGTGGTGTCTTTGGGGAGGGATTACGCATGATGCGTATAGCGATTGTGGCTGTTTTCGTTACATTGTTGGTCGGCTGTTCTTCCATGCAAGGCGGCGGCCCTGCGATGCCGCAGGTGGCTGGGTGTGACCAAACTGCCGCCGGAATAGTGGCCGAGATGCCTAATGAAATGCAGGAGCAGGATGAGGCGGAATATTCCTGCGTGGTGCCAACGCTGGGAGAGCGCTGGCAGCGTGTTTATGAAATCGGTGAGCGATTCTATGAGCCGATCCTCAACTGCACCGGATTCATGCAACAGGGGATTGGTAGTTGGTACGGGATACCGTTTCATGGTCGGCAGACTTCCAACGGTGAGATTTATGACATGAACGCCTTGTCCGCGGCCCACAAAACCCTACCGTTGGGGATCTGGATCAAAGTAACCAACCTGGTCAACGGCCGGGAGGTCATCGTGCGGGTGAATGATCGCGGTCCCTATTTCAAGGATAGGGTGCTGGATTTGTCAGTAGCCGCGGCCAAGGAGTTGGGGTATTACGAAACAGGCACCGCGCCCATATCGATCCAGGCATTGGGTTATGCCCGTAGCGATCGTATTGCAAAAAAATTGTTGTCCCCCGACGACGACGGGAGGCTGGGTTTACAGGATCCACCCTTCAATCCTGTCGAGGTTATTTACGGTTCCAGTCCCAAAGCCGGGGAATATGCGCCGGAACAAGTAAAACCGGAATACACGGTACAGGTCGCTGCATTTAAGACTTTGGAAAAGGCAGAGGCGGTTCTGAACAAGGTACAAACGCGCTTTCAGGAAGCTGTCATGAAAGCCTATCCCCTGGGAGACTGCCAGGTTTACTGCATCAGGCTGGAAAAACTCACCAGTCGCCAACAGGCTGAAAATGCGAAGAAATCCCTGGCGGAAATCGGTTTCCCAAAAAGCATGATCATGTTGGAGCGTTTTGAAAAGCTGGGGTAATTCAAGGCACTGAAAACCATTATAATTTGGTTGCGATACAGGGGCGGGTTATTCCGCCCCTGCGAGCATCAGGGCTTTTGTACAAGGAGAAAAAACAACGGGTAGGCTTTGTCTATGCCGTTTTTGTCCGGTTTTTCCACCACCATCATGCGGCAGGCCTGTCTCATGGCAAAGCCGCTATCCTCAAGCTGTTTCTGTAATACCGTTGGATTGAAACCCAGGTGTACATCCATCTCCTCACCATGAAACGATCCGTCTTCAGGCTCAAGGTCACCGATGCAGAGATATCCGCCCGGTTTGAGTAACTGGTAAAATCGCTCCAGGGCGGGCAAAACCTGTTTGACATGATGCAGCGCCATCAACGTGTAGGCCAGGTCGAATGAATTCTCTGCAAGAGTGTTCTGAAACAGGTCGCCGCAATGAATGTTCATGTTATCGATGGCGTTGTTGGCAAGTTTTTGGCGCAGTACCTCGAGCATACCTTCCGACGTATCGACCATGGCTACGGAATTTACCATAGGGTGGAGATGCATGCTGACCTGACCTGTACCGCAGCCAAAATCGAGGGCCCTGGTTTGTCTGCTCAAAGGCACATACTGTTTGATGTGATCGGCAAAATTGCAGGCCATTTTGATGATGCGAGGGTTGTTGTCCCAGTCCTTGGCCATACTGTCGAAGGCGTTATGATTAGTCATCGATGATCCTTTCACTTCGGTTGCGAATTCTGCTCAGGGTTTGACATTGTATTCAGTAAAGCCGTCACCCGTTCGACAATCGGTGGATGGGAGAAGCGAAACCAGGCATACAGGGGGTGTGGGTGGAGGGCTGCCAGATTATCATGTGCCAGTTTGATCAAGGCTTCTGCCAAGTCGGCGGGGCGGCCGGTGAGGTTGCAGGCAAAACGATCCGCCTGGCGCTCATGGCGACGGGACAGCATATTGCCCAAGGGTGCCAGGGGAAAGCTGACCAGTGCGGCAAGCAGCATGAGAATCATGATCTGGGCACCAAACGATGCCGAGGGCAGCTGCAATAGGCCAGGCAAGCCCCCCCAGCGGATCAGATGGGCCGACAGGTACAGGCCACCAAGGGTCAGCAACGCACTACTGATAAGGCGTCGTGAGATGTGCCGATGTTTCCAGTGGCCGATTTCGTGAGCAAGCACGGCCAGGGTTTGATGGTCTTCCATTTGCTCCAGCAGGGTGTCGAACAGTACGATGCGTTTCTGACGGCCCAGACCGGTAAAATAAGCGTTTCCGTGGCGGCTGCGACGGGATGCGTCGACCTTAAAGATGCGGCCTGCATGCAGGCCGGCTTTTTCAGCCATTTGTCTTATCCGTTTTTCCAGACCGGGTTTTTCGATGGGGGAGAATTTAAAAAACAGCGGTTCGATGAGGTAGGGGGAGATGACCATCACGAACAGGCTGAAAAAAGTGATAAAGCCCCATACCCAGAGCCACCAGGCCTGGGGACTGGCCAGTACCAGCCACAAGGCTCCGACAATCAGCAGTCCATACAGGAGCAGGGCTATCAGCGTGCCTTTTGCCGCATCGGACAACCACAGGCGCAGAGACATGGTATTGAAACCGTAACGGGCTTCGATACGGAAGTTCCGATACCATGAAAAAGGCAGATCCAGAATTTGGCGGGCCACTATAAGCCCCAGGAAAAACGACACGCCCTGTCCGATAAAGGAGCCTGTTAGAGAGGAAATCCATGCATCGTATCGAGGCAGCCAGCCTCCGAACATGAAGCAAATGAACAGCGCAGCCGAGAGTGCTTCTTCGAAAAGAGCCAGGCGTTTTTTATCCGTTTCGTAGGCCAGAGCCCGTTCAACGGTGGCATGATCAAAGTGTCGTTGGAAGCTGGCCGGTATCTGCTTGGCATGGCGTTGTTGATAGCGCAGATTGAGCCAATCAAGCATCTGATCGCATAAGAATACAAATACATAGGCGCTTAAAAGAGCGCTTTTCATGGGGAACTCCTTGGTTGTTTCAAGACTTGAAAGAGGATTGCCATGTTGCATCCAGTCTACAGGTCGGGTTGTTTGCGCTTTTCCCTCATAATCCTTTATGCTATGAATATCGGTCGAACCTTGATGGAAGACAAGGTTTTACTGTGATGCACCGGTTATCCTGAACAAAAACAGGATATCGGTTTGGAGGAAGAGACAATCATGAATAGTAACAGATCCGAAGAGACTTCCGCCAGTCTTGAGTCGGCGGCTTTGCGTCCATATCCAAGCAAATTATTTGTTGAAAGTACCACCTTCTGCAATTTGCGCTGTCCTATGTGCGTCAAACAGGCTGCAGACAGCAAGGTCATCGATGCGGATATGTCGCAGAAGACCTTCGCTGCTCTGGAACCGGTTTTTCCCCATCTCGAATCGTTGGTACTCAACGGTATCGGCGAACCGCTGATGCATCCTCATATCCTCGAATGGGTGAAGCGGGCTCGCAAGTTGATGCCTGATGAGGCCTGGATCGGGTTTCAGTCCAATGGACTGTTGATCGATCGCAATTGGGCGCGGGATCTGGTTGCCGCCGGTCTCGATCGTATCTGCCTGTCGGTGGACGGCGTTAAGCCCGAGACCTTCAGCAAGGTGCGCGAAGGCGAGGACATCAGCGATATGGACCGGGCTTTCAGGATGCTGAACGAAGCCCGCCAGAGGAAGCCGGGCTGCCGGCTCAAAATCGGGACAGAATTTGTCGCCATGCGCGAAAATTTTCACCAGTTGCCCGATACCGTGCGCTGGGTGGCACAGCGCGGTGCTGATTTTATTATTATCAGCCATGCCCTTCCTTACGATATTTCCGGGATCAACCAGGTGGCCTACGATAATTCCATCGATGCGGCGGTTGATATCTATGAACGGTGGAAACGTAAAATGTCCGATGCCGGTCTCAATATCAAGGTCTACGATTATATGGCCTGGGAAAAGGAACAGGTCATTCCTTTTGCTGTTGATCCGCAGGTGCGAAAGGTAAACGAAAAGATCAGCGGCATGCGGGCTGAGGCGCGTAAACAAGATATTTTCATGGATGTCATCCAGTTGCTGCGGCGTGACGAAGCGCTATTGGCCGAAGTTAAGGATGTGTTTGATGAAGCGCAACGGGTGGCGGATGAAATGGGGATCGAAATCAAATTGCCGGCATTGACTCCACGTAATGAACGTGAGTGTCCGTTCGTAACGAAAGGTTCGGCGTTTATCTCCTGGGATGGTGACGTGCATCCCTGCTACTACCTCTGGCACCATTACCGTTGTTATATCAATGACTGGGACCGATTGGTCAAGCCCAAGGTCTTTGGGAATGTCAATCAGCAACCGTTACTCGATATCTGGCGCAGTGAAGACTTCCGTACTTTTCGTGAGCATGTGGTTGAATTCGATTATCCGTACTGCTCCAATTGCGGCGTGGCCCCTTGCGACCTGATACAGGAAGAAGACTTTGACGTGGACTGTTTTACCAATCCCGAACCTTGCGGTGCCTGCCAATGGGCCATGGGGTTGCTGCAGTGTCTGCAGGACTGACGGCGCATACTGTTTTACCTCTATAAACCTGCAAGCCCGGCCACAAGGTCGGGCTTTTTTGCGAGTGGCCGGAAACTCTCCGGATAGTCTGGCAGCAAGCCCGGTCGACTGTTCGCAACAGGCTACGTTGTGGATGGTTTTTTGGGGGGCACTGGCAATCGCGGTTAGATGATGGCACAGAAAAGAGCTCCAGATGGGGAATATAAACAAATATTTTCCCCATCTGGAATTACAAGGAGGCCGAACAAATAATTTTTCAAAGGGAGAGGGTGGGAGGTCCCTCGACATCTTGAAAAAGTGTAATTGATTTAAAAAATATCCCCGACAGATAATTTTTGCTGCAATTACAAAGTGAAACCTATTATTTGTCCGGATGTTGCATGATCTGCATTGTCACTTGTTTTATCAGCATGATGCTGCGGATAAATCTTGCCTATTTGTTTGATCCATAGTTTTTAGAATGATTGCTGTATATTTAAAACACTAAAAGGTGTTGTATTTTTTATTTTGTTGTATGGAAAACTGCTAACAGTTTAAAAATTCACTCAGTGGAAGTGTTTTTTGACAGACTTGCTTCCAGGACTTCCAACGAATCAAAACCCCACTGTTGTGCAAGACATCTATAGACAGCTTCGGAAAGACTTGAGCCCGCCTGCTGCAACATCCGCATATCCGCCAGCAACAACCCCAGCGTCGTTTCCGAATAGGTTTCGAGCTCGCAGCGTAGATAGGTTTCAAACGAGGTCATGTCATGGTCGTCTGTTGAAGTGCTCAAGGACCGTCCACCCTGCATCAGGCAAGGGTATGTAGCTATAAATTGCTGTTGGCCAGCGATTGCCAACTCGACAATGGTTTCAATACGCGGGCTGAAATTGTCACAGGGCACAAGGTTATCCATGCGGGCATACTTGACGGTCAGAAGGTTGCGCCCGGCATCTTTGGCGGTTTGCAGATCGTAATAATAGCTTTCAAGAGTAGGGACGGACCAACCTGCGAACTGGGCCCGACGATGCACTTTGAAGCTTTCCGGATCTTCCTGGCAGCGATAGGGCTGGCTGGTGGGAACGCTCTGGAACATGGCCAGCTCCAGCGTCATAATTCGGTCAGTTAGCGACTGGCGGTTGTTCATCAGCCTTTTAGCGGAACAGCTCGGTTTCATGGTCCATCCTTTTTGATCGTTTAGTTCGAAAGGGTGAAATGAAGGTTCCGTGCACAGCATTCACAGTTGGCCCGTTCCGGAAAAACTCCGGAACGGGCCTCTTGAGTTAGCCGATTAACTTCTTACCACATGAAGAAGGTACCCAGGCCGATGATATCAACTTCCTGCTTGCCGCCGTTGAACCATTCAACCTTGGCACGATTGTATTCCAGGACCAGTTTAAGGTGCGGGTTGATATCATGGAAGACACCGAGAGTGATGACGTCTTGTTGTTTCAACTCGCCATTGCCGGTGGCAGCACGGACCACTTTTTCAGCGGAGGTTTCATCCATGCGGTTGGCACCGTAGCAGATTCCGAGTTTGGTTTTGCCGAAGCGGTTATCCCATGTGTAGGTACCTTGCAGCAGGTAACCGTAACCTTCGCGCTCTTCGCCTGTGTAGTCGAGAGAGTCGTAGTCGAGCATCAGGGTTGAGCCCAGAGCTTCACCGGTAAAGGCCGAAGCAACCAGTTCATAGGCTTTGTAGCCGACCTGTACGCCGCCGGCGACACCCCAGGCAGTAACGTCGCCATCATACGCGCTGTCCTTGGCGAATTTGGCATTCTGGTACAGCCCGCTGACCCAGGTTTTGAAGGTACCGTCGGTGTCAGCATAGGTGCCGGCGTAGGAAAGTTCGGCTTCCCAGCGCGGGGTATTGGTTTCTACGGCGGAGGGATTGTAAACGTTAGAATCGAGTCCGACGCCTGAGCCATTGATCTGGGAAGGATCGTGAATCGCAACAGCCAATTTAAAGCCGTGCATATCGGGAGTGGTGTAGCGCAACTGGGCGTTGAACTGGGGGTAGATATAGCCGTACCCGATATTGCCCAAGGTTGCGCCACCGCCGGACACCGCACCTTCGATACCGAAGCCGTAGACCGACATGCCGGTCAGACAGTTCTGGCCTTGGAACAAGCTGAAAGCCTTACCGACCAGGAACTGGCCAAAGTTGCCGTCAACGGTGAAGAAGATCTCGCGAAGGTCGATCTGACCGCTGAAGCTGTTTTTGGTATTACCGTTTTGCGGGTTGGGGTAAAAGCCGACCCGGGCCGCCATGTCGAGGCCGCCCATGGTCGGTGCCTTGATGTTGAAGGCCAGTACGCCGGGCAAAAAGCCGCTGCGGGTACGGAAGGAATCCTGGTCATCGGACAGCGTATAAAAGGCACTGTGAACATTGTCCGGCCGTTGGTCGGCCGTGGTGTAGCGCAAAAACAGGTTGACGTTGCCGTCGGTGCTGAACGACCAGCCGTCACTGCCACCGACAACGAAAGCGGCATCAGCAGGGCAGGCCGCGAACAGGGTTGCGACTGCGGCAATAACACACAATAGCTGTTTGAACGTTGGCATATCCTTTTACCTCCTAGATAAAAAAGATTGTTACTTGCGAGGAATAACTACTCATAAAAAATGCATGGTATCTGTAAATAGATGGATGGCGTGCTACCCGCCGACGGAGATGTTTAATCCCCTTTCCCGGAGAGCGCGGATTCGCTCTTCAACGTGTTCAACCGTGGGCGATTCCACACCCTTTAAGGGATAACTGATATCAAGTTGTCTGTATTTCATTTCACCAAGACGGTGATAGGGCAGTATGTCAAGCGATTGCACGTTGCTCAATTGCTCGACAAATTCGGCGGTGGCTTCGAGATTGCGGTCGGAATCGTTGATGCCGGGAATCAATGGCAGACGAATCTTCACCGGGATGCCGAGGCTGGAGATTTTGCGAATATTGTCGAGAATCAGTTGGTTGGAAACCCCGGTGAGGCGCTTATGCTCGGCGTCGTCCATGTGTTTTATGTCGGTCAGCACCAGGTCGACGTGTTCCAGGATGGGAGCATAAATTTCCCAGGGCAAAAGTGAACTGGTTTCTATGGCAGTGTGTATGCCGCGTTTCTGGATTTCTGCCAGAGCCGCTTTAAGGAATTCCGGCTGTGCGGTTGGTTCTCCACCTGAAAAGGTGACGCCGCCGCCGCTCTGCTCATAAAATTTGCGGTCACGCTCGATGATCTGCATCAGTTCGGGAACGGAAACATACCGTCCGATGATATTGATGGCTCCTGCGTAGCAGTGCTTTGCACACTGGCCGCACAGGGTGCAGCGTTCCCGGTCGATGATGATGTCTTCACCGGCTGTTTCGCCTTGACGGATGGCTCCTGCCGGACATACCTCCAGGCATTTACCACAGCCAATGCAGTTGTTGGTCACGAAGGTGATTTCCGGCTTGGAAGCCAGTGATTCAGGGTTCGAGCACCACAGGCATTGCAGCGGGCATCCTTTAAGAAAAACATTGGTGCGGATACCGCCGCCATCGTGGATAGCGAATTTCTGAACATCGAAAACCAGTCCCTTAAGACCTTCGCCACGATCGCCGATGTTGTCAAAATCAAGGACCTTTTCTCTCCAGTTCATGGTTGTTCTCCAGTTTGTCTGGTTTAGCGGTCTTTCCAAATAGGAGCCTGTCGGACTATCCATGAGCCGGCTGCAAATTCGTCTGTTTGGCCCATATTTCAGCTCCTTTTCGCCCCATAGTTACAACTATGAACCTTCAAACGACCTGAAATCTGTTCTCAAACATCCAAGTTTTCGCTTCGGCCCGTATAGTCCGAAAGGCTCCTGGGGGCCGGATCCGTTTGTATCCGGCCCCCGAGTTTTACTACAAGACAAGCAGCTTAAAAGACCTGCTCGGTGCGGGACATGATGTCGTCCTGCAGAGATTTATCCAGCGCGGTAAAGAAGGCGCTGTAACCGGCTACACGAACCACCAGACTGGCGAATTCTTCCGGTTTTTCCTGGGCTTTCTCCAGGGTTTTCCGGTCGATGACGTTGTACTGCACATGGAAACCGCCATTTTTGAAGTAAGTTTCGGTAACGGCGATAAGGTTACGCAGACCTTCTTCACCCTTCACGGCATTGGGATGGAACTTCTGGTTGAGCAGGGTACCGTTGGAGGTGACTTCATGGTCGAGCTTGGCGACGGAGTTAACCGTTGCGGTCGGACCGGAGATATCGAAACCGCCGATCGGGGAAACGCCGTCGGCCAGAGGAGTGCCTTTTTTGCGCCCATCCGGGGTTGCCTCAACCACGCCACCAAAAGGTACGTTGGCAGATGCCGGGTAGAGTCCGGGCTGGAACTGACCGCCACGGGGGTTGTGGTACTTGTTGACTTCGCGGCAGTAGATGTTGGCCGATTCGACAGCGATCTCATCGGCATAATCGTCATCATTGCCGTACTTGGGAGCACGATTAACCAGCATCTGGCGAATGTTTTCAGCGCCTTCAAAGTCCTTGTCCAGCACCTCCTTGAGTTCCGGCAGGCTGATGACTTTTTCATCGAAGCAAAGCTTCTTGATGGCGGTCAGTGCATCACCGGCGTTGGCAACGCCAACTCCTTGCGGGCCGCTGAAGTTGTAGATGGCGCCTCCTTCCTGCAGCGACTTGCCGCGACCGATGCAGTCTTCAACCAGGCTGGAAAGGAAGGGCAGGGGCACATTTTGACCGTGGGCCAGGTCAACCATGTTGTCGGCGTGGCACATCAAGCCAACGAAGTATTCCATTTGCTTGGTATAGGCGGCCATGACGTCGTCGAAAGACTTCATTTCGGTAACCGCGCCGGTCTGGGGACCGACCTGCATGGCAGTGCGTTTGTCGTAGCCGTTATTGAGGGTCAGCTCGATAACTTTGGCCATGTTGAAGAAGGCAGCATCATGCCAGCCTTCGGTTTTGCCGCCGACCTGGGGCTCGACGCAACCGATGATGCCGTAGTCGCGTGCGTCTTCCAGGGTCAGGCCACGAGAGAGAAGAGCAGGGATGATGGTGCGGTCGTTGAAGAATGCCGGCACGCCCAGTCCCATGCGGCTGACTTCGGCGGCCTTCATGTACAGCACATCCGCAGTTCCTTCATGGATGCGGACCGACAATGAAGGTGCGTAGAGCTTGGTGTTGGCTGCGGCCTGCAACAACATCAGAGACAGTTCGTTGGTGGCATCCTTGCCTTCGCGATCCACGCCGCCGACAATGATGTTCATGAACATCGGGTAGCCGGCAAAAGCCATGGTGGAGTTTTCATCGCGTACTTTGTTCAACCCGTTGAGTTTGAGCCACATCAGGTCGAGCAGTTCCTGGGCCTTTTCGGCAGGCATGGAGTCTTTGCTGGCTGCGTAGAAGGGGTAGCAGTATTGGTCGAAGCGCATCGGCGAGATGGAGTGGCCGTTGGATTCGAGCTGGATAACCAGGTGGATGAACCAGAAGGACTGGACTGCTTCCTGGAAGGTTTCAGCCGGCTGTGCGGGAACCTTGCGGCAGATACGGGCGATCTCCAGCAGTTCGGCTTTACGGGCTGCATCCTTCTGGACTGCGGCCAGGCGCTCGGCTTCGTCAGCATAGCGGTTGGCGAAAGCGATCACGGCCTTGTTGGCGGTGATGGTCGATTCCAGAAAGTGCAGTGACTTCATTTGATGGGCATCGGCGTAGTCGAATTTTGCTTTGGCTGCTTCGGCCTCGGCGATAACGGCGTTGAGGCCCTGGCTCATAACCTTGCCGTAGTTGGCCGAAATGTGGCCGACGCCGTTGAAGTAGTAGTTACCTACGGTGTAGACGACCGCGTTGCCGGCATCGATGGCTTCCTGCTTCATCAGAGCGGTAGCGATTTCCTGGTTGGTTTTGCCCTTCCAGTAGGGGAAAACATCTTTACGCAGGGTGTTTTTGACATCTTCACTGATCAGGAAGACATCGGCCGTGCGTTTGGCAAGTCGATCAAGCTCGGCTTCCAGCCATTCGCAGGAGAATTCAGGATAAACGGGAGCGGAGCGGGGCATGCTGCACTGGTTGCCAACAATCAATTCATCGTCTTCAATATAGATCGACATCCCCATGAGGATTTTTTCCAACGCTTTGGCGCGACGGGTGGTCATGGGCAGACCTTCGGTCTCCTTGTAGGATTCGGTGATGAGCTTGGCCCGTTCGGCGCAGATTTCCGGAGTGGTGGCCAAAAATCTTGCCTTGATTTTTTCGACGCGTTCGGTAGGTCCCTGGGTAGCGACAGCGGGGTTAACTTTAGCCTTGGTAGACATGTTTCCTCCTTTTGAGGGTTTTTGAGATGTCTGTTTTATCTGGCAGGCACAACGTACTCTGCCGGATGCTGTGTATGTGCTGCAAAAATCGGATAATCGGTTTAGCGGGGTTGCCAGTCGGATATTTCCGGGTTACTTGATAAAGCCGTGTGCCAAATTGAGGATCAGGGTGCCAACCGCAATGGCGCCGGCCGGAGGATCGATATGGGTAGACCCGTGATTCCATATCATGCGGGCTACCAGTTCCTGAAGCAGGCCGGCCAGGACGCCGACAATGGCCGCCAAAATCAGGGAGTTGAACAGCAGGAAGGCAAGGGCGCTGAGAATGGCCTGGCAGTGCCAGACAGGTAACTTCTGGATTTCGCCAGTACCCAACTGCAGGCCGATCAGGCTGATGGCGGCAATGCCCCAGGCAAAAATCAGGGGTACGACGAAAGCGCCGGTAGCCGAGACGGTGCCCTGAACAACCATGGGGTCAAGCACGTTTTTGGTGCCCATGGCCATAGCGGCCGACAACAGGCCGACGCCAAAGCTGAACACGATAAGGCGGGCAGGTTGTGCCATCCAGGGCACCCAGGACAATGCTCCATCGTTGGTCCCAAGGAATCCATGGTCGCGAATCGATGCGCCATTACCCCATGGCATTTCTTTCAAGAACAGCAGTCGCGCAACGCACTGGGTGATGACGACTGTAAGTGCGATGCAGTCCGCCATGTTCACAAACGGAATTTTGACCAGAAGTTGCAGCAGTACATGACCAAATACCGCAAACACCCCTCCGACCAGCAGTACGTCCCAGGAGGTACCGATAAGCGGTGAAAGAATGTCTTTGCCGCTGCCGCTAGGAAGGTTCTTTTTGATACCGGCAGCGTAGGCTACCGCAGCGACTCCGGCTACAAAGCCGCCGGTGTGAGGTCCAAAAAGAGGCCCCAGACCGACCTGCATGAGCAGGAACTCTGAACCACCGTTAAAGATTACGAAGCAGCCGGCCAAAACGATCAGGCCGCAAATGCTGAAAGAAAACAGTCCGCCGAGAGCTGCGCCGACGATACCGCCACCAAAGCAAAGTAATAACGTGTCTACAGACCAAGGAGCCATGGTTTTTCCCTTTCCTGAATGCCCATAAATGTGATACGAACGTAGCGAATTAAATAAAAGCGATCGGTTGACGTACGTCTTTCTTTGTAAAGTTTGAATTCGGGTCGTTTGTTTTTGCGCGCACCTTATTTGTATGTTAGGAGGCTCTGAATAACAATCGCTACAAGATGCTATATTTGTCCCCCGTACTAGTGATCTTGAATGTAACCCCCTCCAAGTTGTCCCCCGCAATCCTTCATTTTGTCCCCCGATATAGTGATAATTGGCGTCACCCTCTGCCGTAAACGACATTTTACTTTGGCAGGTAGTCGGTCTCATGTTATCAATAACCTATGGGAAGATATCCGGCCGGCAGGGTTTTAGACTTTCAGTCGGTGGGCGAAGGGGCTGCAATGGCGAGTCAGCAGATACAAATCCTCGATCTGATTGAAAAGGAAGTTCTGGAGGAGATCGTTCGGGATTTTACCAAGGCGACACGTGTTGCTTCGGTGTTGGTTGATCTGACCGGTCAGCCGATCACGCGCGAGCACAATTTTTCCAGGTTATGCAAAGATTATTGCCGTTCGACGCCGGAAGGCCGTGCAAAGTGCTATGCCAGTGACCGGTTTGGTGGTGAAGAAGGCAAGAAAATAGGTAAGCCCTTTATTTATAAGTGCCTGAATGCGGGGCTTATGGACAGCGCTACCCCGATTATTGTAGAGGGGTATCATGTCGCGACGCTGGTGATGGGGCAGGTGCTGACAAAACCTTTATCCGTCGAGGATGCGATTGATGCAGCCAAGCGGATCGGTGTTGAAGATATCGCAGGGTACCTGAGGGCATTGCATGAAGTGCCGGTGATGAGTTACCAGAGACTCCAGTCGGCGGTGAACCTCATGTGCACCATCGCCAAAACCATCAGCTCGCTGGCTATTCAGAAGTATCTGTCGCAAAAGGCCTATCAGAAAAACCTGCATAACATCATCAACAGCGTTTCAGAGGCCATTATTTCTACCGATGTCGATGGCATTGTTACGCTCATCAATAAAGCCACGGTCAAAATGTTCGGCCGTGAACCCTCATCTATTGTCGGACAACCGATATTCAACCTTTTCGCCAAACCGGAAGCGTTTAAGGAGTACCTGATTGTAAAAAATAATCAGGAAATCATGGACGCTCTGCCTGTGTTTGACGTGCTGAAACCCGACGGGCAGGTTTTTTACGCCCATGCCTCCTTTCAGGAAATCTTTCTCACCAAGCGGGAAGCTATGGGGTATGTGACCGTATTGCGGGACGTAACCCAGGAAAAAAAGGTGGAGAAAATGAAGGAGGACCTGATCGGCATGCTGACCCACGATATGGGCAATCCGATCCTGTCTATCCAGAGAGTGCTGGAGCTGATGCTGGATGGCCACCTTGGTTCTCTTAATGACAGGGGTGATGATCTTGTATCCCTGGCTTTAAACTCGACCCACAAGCTGTCCGGGATGGTTTCCAACTTTCTTGATATCTTTTTAGATGAATGTACCGGCGTGCATCTTTGTCAGGTGCCTGGCGACATGGATTCCACGCTTGCCGAGAGTATCAGGCATGTTGGATTTTCAGCAGACGACAAGAAAATCAGCATCACCTTCCAACCCGGTCGCGCCGGGGTGCGGATGTTGGCGGATTGGAGCCGTTTTCAACGCACCTGTGTCAATCTCCTGGAAAACGCCATTCGTTTCAGCCCTCCCGGAGGCGAAATTATTGTGAAAGCCGAGCAATTGTCTGATCCGGAACATGGGGATTGTGTACTTGTGACGATTGATGATCAGGGGCAAGGTATCGACAAAGAGAAGCAGGCGTTAATTTTTGAGAAGTTTTATACGACGAGCGTACAACGTGGCAACGAACGTCGTGGCGTGGGACTGGGTCTGACATTCAGCAAAATGGTTGTCGAAGCTCATGGCGGGGAAATATGGGTGGAATCGCCCTATGTTGATGCAACCGGAGCGGTGGTGACGGGTGGCCGCTTTCGTTTTCGCATTCCTGTCACAGGCGGTCAGGAACATAGTGTGCCAAGGGGGACTGACAATGAATGAAACGCGGCCCGTAAAGGTATTCATCGCCGATGACCATCCCATCCTGCGCATCGGTTTGAGTATGTATCTCGAATCGAAGCAGCACATCAAAATTGTGGGAGAAGCCGATAATGGTTTTGATGCGGTCAATGCCATCAACGAAAACCCTCCGGATGTCGTGCTAATGGATGTTGATATGCCCGGATTGTCAGGTATAGAGGCCATCCGCGTGTTACGCAAGACGCTGCCGGATCTGAAGATCATCGTTCTGTCGACCTATACCAAAAAAGAATACGTTCAGGAAGCCATGCTCGAAGGAGCCAATGGTTATGTGGCCAAAAATACTAAAATTGATGAACTGATAAAAATCATAGAGGATTTTGCCGAGGGCAGGGAATGTCACTCACCTTATCTTTTAAATCTTGCGATCAAGTGGCGCCAAATGCAGGATGAAGGAGGAGAAAGTGGCGAACATAACCTGACCAAAACCGAAATCCGAGTTTTGAAAAATATGGCCCAGGGGAAAACCAACAGCGAAATAGCTCAGATAAATTTTGTCAGTATTGAAACCATCAAAACGCACGTTCAGCGAATTTTTAAGAAGTTGGAAGTAAACAATCGTATGGAAGCCGTGGCGGTTGCCCGTAAAAAACATATTCTTTGATGATATTCGGGAAAAGGGGGGTACCTCCCAGTTTCCTGGACCTTATATCCCCAGCCTACCTGCCTTAAACCAATAGTCCGCTCTAGTGTCCTGTGCGGTTAATCCTGTCTTCTAATTATGGCCCTTTTGGCCGCTGTCTGCGTTACACCTCCTCGACTTAATACAGGCTAGGCCAGCGTCGGCGCGCCTTGACAGCAACCAAAATGACTCAGAATTAATTGACACGACTAACCAAACAGGACACT
>DKEW01000006.1 GCA_002452265.1 Pelobacter sp. UBA6812
ACTGTCCGGAAGAGTGGCAATAGCGCGAGGTTGTATGTCGTTTTCTGGTGATATTTGTCATGGCAGGATTGCCTGCATTGTTCCTACTTTCAATGGCCGCGACGATCTGGCTCGCTTGCTTGATTCCTTGGCAAATCAGACGGCCGCTTTCGATCTTTTTGTGGTCGATTCCAACTCAACCGACGGTACCTTCGAATTGGCCCAAAGCAGGGTTGGCAAAGTCATAAGCATCCTTGGTAGTCAATTCAATCACGGCGGGACCCGACAGATGATGGTTCACCGGAATTCCGACTACGACTTCTATGTCTTTCTCACCCAGGATGCCTACTTGGAGGATGATAAAGCCCTCGAACAGCTGGTTGCGCATTTTGCGGATAACCGCGTGGGTGCTGTTTGTGGTCGTCAGTTGCCACATCTGAATGCAAACCCGTTGGCGCAACATGCCCGGCTGTTCAACTACCCTGCAAGTACTCAGGTTAAATCTTTTGACGATACTCCCACTCTGGGGCTTAAAACGGCTTTCATCTCTAACTCTTTTGCCGCTTATCGCGCCGAGGCTTTGAGGGATGTTGGCGGTTTTCCTGAACATGTTATCTTTGCCGAGGACATGTATGTCGCGGCGAAAATGCTCCTTGAGGGGTGGAAGGTGGCTTATGCCGGCGATGCCCGTTGCCGTCATTCACACAATTATGGGATTTGGGAAGAGTTCAGGCGCTATTTTGACATGGGCGTTTTTCATGCCCGCGAACCCTGGATTCGTGAGCACTTTGGCAGTGCCGGTGGCGAGGGGTTACGCTATGTCAAATCGGAATTAAATTTTTTGGGTCTTTCCCGCTTTTATTTGTGGCCTGCGGCGATTATGCGAAATGCCTGCAAGTTGGCTGGTTACAAAATCGGTCAGAAAGAAGACCGGTTGCCGATAGCCCTGAAGAAAAAACTTGGCATGTATAAAGGCTATTGGGATGGGCCTTATAAAACAAAAGCTCAGGAGGATATTTCATGAAACTGCTCGTCACCGGCGGGGCCGGTTTTATCGGCTCGGCGGTTATCCGTCATATTATTCAGAATACGGACGACTCTGTCATCAATGTCGACAAACTGACCTATGCGGGGAATCTTGAATCCCTGGCCGCCGTCAGCAGCAATGACCGCTATGCCTTTGAGCAGGTCGATATTTGTGACCGCGCCGAACTCGATCGGGTTTTTGCCCAGCATCAGCCCGATGCCGTGATGCACCTGGCCGCCGAAAGCCACGTCGACCGTTCCATCGATGGTCCTGCCGCTTTTATCGAAACCAATATTGTCGGCACCTATGTCTTGCTCGAAGCGGCCCGATCCTATTGGCAGAGCCTGGCTGAATCCCGCAAGGCAGATTTCCGTTTTCATCATATCTCTACCGACGAAGTCTATGGGGATCTGGAGGGACCGGAAGACCTGTTTACCGAGCAGACCTCTTACGCGCCCAGTTCCCCATACAGCGCCAGCAAGGCCAGCTCTGATCACCTGGTGCGCGCTTGGCGGCGTACCTATGGGTTTCCGACAGTCATCACCAACTGCTCCAACAATTACGGACCCTATCACTTCCCAGAAAAGCTCATCCCGCTGATGATCCTCAACGCCCTTGAAGGCAAACCGCTCCCCGTCTACGGAAAGGGCAATCAGGTGCGCGACTGGCTCTATGTCGATGATCATGCCCGTGCTCTCTACAAGGTGGTGGCCGAAGGCAAGGTTGGGGAGACCTACAACATCGGCGGCCACAATGAAAAACAGAACATAGAGGTTGTACGCACCATCTGCGCCCTGCTCGATGAGTTGGCGCCGTCCTCTTTTTCCCCTTATGAATCGCTGATTACCTATGTTCAGGATCGCCCAGGCCATGACCTGCGCTACGCCATCGATGCCAGCAAGATCCAGCGAGAACTGGGGTGGGAACCTCAAGAAACTTTTGAGTCGGGCATTCGCAAAACGGTCGAATGGTATCTGGAAAATTCTGAATGGTGCCGTCGCGTACAGGATGGTTCTTATCAGCGTCAGCGTCTCGGAGTTGCAGGATAGATGGAAGAAAAAAAGATTGTTCTGATTGGTGCGAACGGTATGCTGGCTGGCGCTGTGAAGCGGTTGGTGCCTGTTGGCTACAAGGTTCATGCTTATGATCTGCCGGAATTCGATTTGACGGATTCTGGGCAGGTTTTTTCTCTGCGAACATTGAAACCTGAGATTATTCTCAACTGTGCTGCCTATACTAACGTTGATGGTTGTGAGAGCCAACGCGAATTGGCCATGCAGGTCAATGGGGAAGGCCCTGGTTTTTTGGCCGAGCTGGCCAAGGACATCGATGCCTTGCTGGTACATGTTTCCACAGACTTTGTCTTTGCCGGGGATAAAAAGGAGCCCTACCGGGAAGACGATCCCACCGGGCCCCTGTCGGTTTACGGTCAAAGTAAGCTCCTTGGTGAGCAGAGGATCATCGAATCCGGATTAGAGAAGTATTTCATCGTCCGCACCAGCTGGTTGTATGGGCAAGGCGGCAACAACTTTGTCGAAACCATGATTCGTCTGGCCAAAGAACGTACCGAACTCAAAGTGGTCGATGACCAGCGCGGGACGCCAACCTGGACCGATGACCTGGCCGCGGCAATTTTCAAGCTGTTGGCTTTGGTTGCCGCCCCTCACGTCTCACCCCGCACACCTCACCGACCTTACGGCATTTACCATTTCTCTAACGAAGGGCAGTGCAGCTGGTATCAGTTCGCTGCCGAAATTATCGCGCAAGCTCGCCATTCGGAAAGTTTGAAGGTCGAAAACATTCTGCCGATTCCGACGGAAGGGTATCCGTTGCCGGCCCAGCGGCCTAAGTATTCGGTGATGTCGAAAGAGAAGTATAAGGCGGCTACAGGAATGCAGGTGCCGGAGTGGCGGGAGAGTTTGCGAAAATATATCGAAAACCGGATTAAGTCTCAGGTTTTAAGATTTAAGATGTAAGAAATTGACGCGTTGTTTAC
>DKEW01000005.1 GCA_002452265.1 Pelobacter sp. UBA6812
GTTCTCCTGAATATAGGCTTGGCGCCGGAACCAATAAATCGAAGGGTCTTCAGGGCAGAACTGGCGGATTTTCTTGAACGCTACCATGAACTTCCTTTGGGACAATTAATCATCACGGCAATTATCGAAGATCTGATGGACCTTGCCCGCCGTCACGGTCTACGGTTTCCGCAGGAGATGGTCATGATGGCAAAGGCGCTCGTGGTGAATCAGGGAGTCGGTACGATGCTCTATCCTGAATTTAATATTATTGAACATGCCAGACCTTATGTTCAGAAGCTCGTGATGCGCAGGTTGGATCCAGCCAGGCAGTTAAAAGAAGTCTCCAAACTGATCGGAGAGACTGCCTCATTCTTAAAAAAAATGCCGACCGACTTAGGGGAAATCCTTGAAAAATTGAAAAAGGACGAATTGGGAATCAGGTTTGAACACCGGGGACTGGATCGCCTGATCGACGAATTGGATAGATCCAGCAACCGTCTGAGCTTTGCGGTGATCATTGCGGCCATCATCATCGGCTCATCCCTTGTGTTCCAAACGGGAGCAGGGCCAAAGCTGTTCGGCTATCCCTTTCTCGGCCTCGTCGGTTTCCTCGCGGCCAGCATCCTTGGCCTGTGGCTGCTCGTCGGCATTTTGCGCTCGGGGAGATTATGAATGTCCGCACAGATACCAGCGAGAGATAGCAAGTCAAGGCGTGCAACCGTCAAAAGCTGGATTCAATTATCCCGCCTCCCGTTCCATCTGGTAGGCCTGTTCCCGTTTATCCTGGGCGCAGTGTTAGCTTGGCGCATCCACGAAATATTTAATGGGCCTGTCTTTATCTGGAGCATCATAGCCGTAGTTTTAATCATGCTTTCCACCTATTACGGCGGAGAATATCACGATCTTAAAGAAGACAGGCTTTCTTCTGAAATGGAGAGGAACGCCTTCTCCGGTGGTTCTCAGGCTATAGTGAAAAACCTGCTGCCACACAAACAGGCTATGACTGCCAGTTACATAGCGATAGTCCTGGCGGGAGTGATCGGGCTGATCCTCCAATTCTGGTACAAAACAGGCCCCTGGACGATTCCCCTGGGGGCTATCGGCATGATTGCCGGGTTCTTCTATTCCGTTCCGCCGCTTCGTTGGGTGAAAAGAGGCATCGGGGAATTGCTGATAGGGTTCTGCTACGGATGGCTCCCCGTGGCTACGGCCTTCTATCTGCAGGCCGGCACGATAGACACCGTCGTGCACTGGATTTCCATACCCATTGCCTGCACCATCTTCAATGTCATCCTCATAAACGAATTTCCGGACTATCCCGCTGATCTGATCGAGGGGAAGAAAAATCTGGTGATAAGAATCGGGAAAAACGCCTCCGCTTTTCTCTACATAGCGATGACAGCTGTCGCCTGGATTGCATTCGGTTTGGCTGTGAGCCGGGGATTGCCGGCGGTGACATTCCTTTTTTACCTTCCGGTTTTCCTAATCGGTTTGATACTGGTCATTTTGATGTCCCAAAAGAATTATTTTGATAGAAAGCGGCTGGAGTTGATTTGCGGACTCACTATAGTTGTCAACCTGGGGACCTCGCTCGCTTTCATTTTGGCCGTCTGGCTGGGGAATATTTAAACTGAAGATGCAAAAACACCCTATATTCAACTGGCCGCTGAGATCGATATTCTGGCCTCCGACTTTGATCGCGAAACAATTTACCAGCGTGCTTTATTTTAACCATCTGGTCGGCTGGAGCAAGTTCCCGAACTGGCTCCTCAAACACAGTTTCAAGTCTCTGCCTGTAGCGGCCGGCTCCATCGGTATGGGGTGCATCGGCTTTCCGGCGCATCCGGCCTGGGAGGTGACATCCGCCTGTAATCTGCGCTGCATCCATTGCCACGTTGCGGGCAGCAAACCGGCCAAAGACGAGCTGACAACCGATGAAGCCAGGAGATTCATTGACGACCTCGCCGGGGCAGATGAATTCCGAATGCTGGTCTATACCGGCGGCGAGCCTCTGATGCGCCCCGACCTGCTCGAACTATTGCACCATTCGAAAAAGGCCGGCTTGACCAATGTAATCGCCACCAATGGCACACTGATAACCGAGGACGTCGCCTTTAAACTCCGAGAGGCCGGAGTCGTTGGGGCGGCGGTGAGTCTCGATTCTTCGCAGAGCGCGATTCACCAATACATCCGCAGAAACGATGATGCGTTTAATCTTGCCATGCGAGGCATACAAGCGCTGAAGAAGGCCGGCATTCTTTTGCAGATTAATGTTACCGCCATGGCGTATAATTTCTCCGGTCTGGATGAGTTGATCGAATTGGCGGATAGCGAAGGATCAGGGATTATGCTGATGTACCAGTTGGTGCCGGTTGGCCGGGGAAACGCCATTGAAGAAGCCGCCCTTGATATCAACGGAAACGAGAAGTTGTTGAAATTCCTGGCCTGCAAGCAGAAAAATGTCTCCACCATTATCGAGCCGGTGGCCGGCCCGCAATACTGGCCTTACCTAATGGAACGAGGCGGCAAATCCAATGGCATTTGGCTCAAGCTTGCCAAGCAGGTATTTCACGGCTGTGCCGCGGGCCGGGGGTTCGTCTACATCAAAGCCAACGGCGATGTGTGGCCCTGTCCATTTGTAGAGATAAACGCCGGTAACGTGAGAGAGGCGTCTTTCCGGAAGACCTGGCGAGAAAGCGAAGTGTTTGTCAATTTAAGAAACCGCGAAAACACACTGAAGGGAGATTGTGGCGAGTGCAAGTATCGAACCATATGCGGGGGTTGCCGGGGGCGCGCCTTGGCTTATCACGGGGATTATTTGGCCGAAGACCCCTCGTGTTTTCTACACCCCAATCGCTGACAAATGTCGGCTGAGGACTGTCGCATGAGTCAATCCATTCAGAAAATGGTCACTGAGGCCCCGCAGACCCACACCCCTCTGAACCATCCTCTGACCTTCGACCGGAACGCCTTTGGGCGCAGAAGGGCAGCCAAGGTTTCTGCTTCAGGAGGTGGAGGTCGATGATATGGTTTTTGAACAGGGGGTGAGCGTCGACACGTGACAACCACACGCATAACCCATAGTTTTACATGGGTTATGCAAATAACCGTCAAGTCAAATCAGATTGCCTGAAAGTGGGTTTGCCTGTGAAAATATTGCGGCGTCCGTGAAATTCCGGGGA
>DKEW01000010.1:0-42127 GCA_002452265.1 Pelobacter sp. UBA6812
AAAAAGGCATTCCCAGTTCAATCAGGTCAGCCCCGCTCTCAGCGAGACAACGCAAAATAGCGGCACTCCACGCCCGATCCGGGTGCCCGGCCGTCACAAAAGGAATCAGTGCCGCCTCGTTGCGTTCCCGCAACAGGCGGAAGGTCTGTTCGATACGGCCCACGCTTCGGCCTTTTAATGGTGGTGACATCCCTGGTCCGCTCTGCACAACGCATGCGCAACGGCAGCTTCCGAACAGCGTTTGGCTGTGTCGGCGATCTGTAATCGAAGCAGTTTAGTGCAAGGGCAAACGCTTTTTCAACCGCTTTCTCCGCTTGGCCGCGCTGCCAGTTTTCGCGCCAGATCCAATACCTGACGAAAGGCGGCAGCATCAATCCGGCCGGTATTCAGATTATAGCGACTGGTATGATAGCTGCCGAGCAACCAGTGGCCTGTCGGCAGCCGATAACAGCAGGCATGAGAAAACGGATAGTCGGCCAAGCGCAGGACATGGCTCTGCTGTTGCAGCCGCAGCAGATTGAGAAAGGACTCGCGGCCCAGCGCCAGCACCACGCGCAGGCAGGGCAGCCGCTGCCATTCCTGCTGCAGATACCTCTGACAGGCCTGAAATTCGGCCGTCGTCGGCCGGTTGGCTGGCGGCACGCACCGCACGGCATTGCTGATATACAGATCGTGCAGCCGCAGCCCATCATCGGCGGCCGTGGCCAGAGGCTGGCTGCACAGGCCAGCCTCGTGCAGCAGCGGATACATGAAATCACCAGCCCCATCACCCGTGAAAGGGCGGCCGGTACGGTTGGCCCCCTGGGCCCCCGGCGCCAGACCGATCAACCAGATGCGGGCCTGCTCATCGCCAAAGCCGGCCACCGGCGCGTTATGATAGTCCTGCGGTCGATGGGGCGCACGCGCGGGAATGCTCTGCCGATAGGCCACCAGACGCGGGCAACGACAACAGTCTCGCAAGCCGGCCAGCCACATGCCGCTCAGTTCTTCGGTCGCGGAGCCGGCCGGCCCGTGGGCCGGCGACGGCGCCGCCCAGTCGAAGGCGCAGCTTTGGTCTCGGCAGCCGCAGTCCCCGTAGGGCCACGGCGCCGCCGACTGGCGGCAGGCCGCTGATATTGCCAGCAGAACAGCGTCTCTTCCGGCACATCGTGCGGGATCTTGTGGCCGATATAGTCTTCGATGGCCGGCAGGGCGTACACCAGCTCTTCGTCCGCCATCATGATGGCCAGGCCACTGGCACCGGCCCGGGCAGTCCGACCGATGCGGTGAACATAGTCTTCGACATCCTGCGGCACATCGTAATTGACCACATGGGTGACATCATCGACATGGATGCCACGTGACGCCACATCGGTCGCCACCAGCACATCAATCTGATTCTCCTTGAACTGCTGCAGAATCTTCATGCGGCGGCGCTGATTGAGATCGCCGGAGATCAGTGCTGCGCGAATTTCATTGGCCTGGAGAATCCCGGCGACGCGCTCGGTTTCCCGTTTGGTGTTGGCAAACACCATGACCTTGCCCCCCGCCAGCGGACCACGCAGCAGCCCCAGCAACAGCGGAATTTTTTCCTTGTAACCGACATGGTAGACCAACTCTTCAATATTGGCGGCAGTCACCTGCTCCGGTGCGATTTCGACCCGCACCGCCTGATTCATGAAATCGTAGGCCAACTCCATTACCCGATGAGACAGCGTCGCCGAAAACAGCATGGTCTGGCGCCGGGAAAACGGTGGCAGGCGTCGCAGGATGAATCGCAGATCCTGAATGAAGCCCATGTCAAACATGCGGTCGGCTTCATCAATCACCAGCATCTGGATCTGTTCGAAACTGCAGACCTTCTGCCGTACATAGTCGATCAGGCGCCCAGGCGTGGCCACCAGAATATCGGCGCCCTCCAGCAGGGCCTTGCGCTGCCGGTCATAGTCGATACCGCCGAGAATCTGCAGCAGCCGCAGCGGCGCATCGCCAGCCAACGCCTCGGCATCGGCGGCGATCTGCATGACCAATTCGCGGGTCGGCGCCAGAATCAACGCCCGCGGCGCCGGCCCCTCTGCCCCCGGCTGCGCCAGCAGGCGGTTGTAGAGAGCAATCAGAAAAGCAGCCGTCTTGCCGGTTCCGGTCTGAGCCTGGGCGGCAACATCACGCCCCGCCAGGGCCAGGGGCAAAGCCTGCTGCTGCACCGGCGTCAGTGCGGTGAAACCACAGCGGCCAATACCGGCCTGCAAAACGGGGGCAAGGTCCAGTTCATCAAAACGCATCAGAATTCCTTCGTGTGTTCCAGGGAAAAACGCGACGCCGTCATTCCGGCCACCCGAGAACGATGGAACGAAAGAAGACGACTGCGTCAGGCAGCGATACGGCGTTGCTATAGCGATACGCCAAAGGCTTCGGCTACCGTGTGCATGTCCTTGTCGCCACGGCCGGACAGACAGACCAGAATACTCTGGTCTTGGCGCATTTGGGGCGCCAGCTCCGCCAGATAGGCAATGGCGTGAGCGCTCTCCAGCGCCGGGATGATGCCTTCCATGCGAGTCAGCAGCTTGAACCCCTCCAAGGCCTGGGCATCGCTGATCGCCACATATTCGCCCCGCCCCAGGGTATGCAGCAGGGCATGCTCGGGGCCAACTCCGGGATAATCCAGGCCGGCGGAAATGGAATGGGCGTGTTCGATCTGGCCGTCGGCATTCTGCAGCAGAAAGGTTTTATTGCCATGCAGGACGCCAACAGCGCCGGCACTGATACTGGCGGCATGTTTGCCACTGTCGAGTCCCAGGCCGGCCGCCTCAACACCAATCAGACGCACCTGGCTGTCGGCAATAAAGGGATAGAATAGCCCCATGGCGTTGGAGCCGCCCCCGATGCAGGCCAATGCGGCATCGGGCAAACGGCCGGTCTGTTCCAGCAGCTGCTGTCGCGCCTCACGGCCGATCACTGACTGAAAATCGCGCACCATCATCGGATAGGGATGGGGACCAGCCACGGTACCAATGACATAGAAGGTATCACGCACATGGGTTACCCAGTAGCGCAGGGCATCGTTCATGGCGTCCTTGAGGGTGGCGGTACCACTGGACACGCCATGAACACGGGCGCCCAGCAGTTTCATGCGAAAGACATTGAGGGACTGACGTCGGATATCCTCATTGCCCATGAACACGTCGCATTCCAGACCATAGCGTGCCGCCACGGTCGCGGTAGCGACCCCGTGCTGGCCGGCGCCGGTTTCGGCAATGACGCGGGTTTTGCCCATGCGCTTGACCAGCAGTCCCTGTCCCATGACGTTATTGGCCTTGTGCGCCCCGGTATGGTTGAGATCCTCGCGCTTGATGTAAATCCGCGCTCCGCCGAAATGGTTGGTCAGGTTTTCGGCAAAGGTCAAGGGGGTCGGGCGGCACGAGTAGGTCGACATGACATCGAGATATTCCTGCCAGAAACCCGGATCGGCCTTGGCCGCTTCGTAGGCCTGAATCAGTTCTTCAAAGGTCTGGGTGAGGATTTCGGGGATGAAACAACCGCCGAATCCAGAAAAATAACCGCGTTTATCCATGGTCGGATGCTCCCATGTGTTGTGAGAAGACGACATGTTCGGTGCGGCAGAACAGTCGCGAGAAAAAACCGTCGCGGCCGGCGGCGAAATCGAGGCGCCGTTCGACCTGTAATAGAGGCGAGGAGGTAGTCACGTCGAGGCAGCGGGCCTGCGCCGCGTCAGGGTAACCGATGCGGAAACTCTGCTTGCCTCCCTGTGGACGCAGCATGAAATGCTCCGCGGCGATGCTCGACAGGGAGCCGCCGGCCAGGTCCAACCGGTCGATGCCGGCAAACAGCTGCGGATGCAGGTACAGATCCTCCAACAAAACAGGTGTGCCGGCGAGACAGGTCAGACGCGAGAGGAAATAAGCCTGGCGGCCACTGAAGGGGTTGTCCGGCGTATCCGTTATCTGTTGCAGGCGAATCTTTTCCCGAATTCGGGTTTCGGCCATCAGGCCTTTTTTATGAAATGCGGCCTTGGTCCCGTCCAGAGAAAACAGATCGACCTCCTGCGCCGGTTCGCAGACAAACGTTCCTGAACCGCGCCGCCGGCACAGCAGTCCCTGGCGCACCAGCGAGTCGAGGGCCTGGCGCACCGTCGGTCGCCCGATGCCGTACATGGCGACCAGTTGGTGTTCCGACGGGATGCGGGCGCCCGCCGCCAGTTCGCCGGTGCGGATCTGTGCGCTGAGCCGCTCGGCCAGTTGGTGGTACAGCGGGATGGGGGATTCGGGGTTGAGCATGGTGTGTGCCTCCGTTGAATCCGTATATTCTAAAAGGAGGTTGTTAGGTTGTCAAGACAAGTTGTCGGTCTTTGTATTCTTTTCTCAAATTCGAATCTCCATTGTATATTCCAAAACGATGGTTTATCTTATTTTTCCAAGCATGAAAATTATTGTCTTTTCTCCTGAGTAGACGATGAACCATAAAAACTTTCAGGTTTTCGGAAATATTTTCAGGACGCCCAAATTGCGTAATGTGCTGTTTGGCTGTCTGCTGATCGCCATCTTGTTGCCTACCTACAGCACTTACCATGTGATGCCTCTATTTTCCGGTCTGTTGATGAAAAACACGGAAAACGAAGCTTGCAGAACAGCTAATCATCTTAAATCTTCTTTTCTAGGTAGCTCCCCCAATAGGCCCGAGGACCTTCTGCAACGCATTAGAGTTGATGATCTTACTCAAGTGATTCAAGATTTTGGAATAAAAAAACTAAAAGTATTCTCCAGTAATGGAGCCATTGTTTATAGCACCGATAAAGCTGAGGTTGGCGAAGTAAACAGCCACGGTTATTTCTGGAATGTTGTCGCAAAGGGCAATGTTTTCTCTAAAATTGTTGAAAAAAATCAGACAACGGCCGAGGGTAAGGTCTTCAGACGGGATGTTGCAGAGGTGTATGTGCCGATAATGGACGGAGCTGTTTTCGAGGGGGCTCTGGAAATTTATTATGATATTACGGAAAACAAAGTAGGTCTGGATAAAATCCTCAAACGCTCATCTCGGCTTCTTTACAGTCTGTCCTGTTTGTTATTTATTTTTATTTTAGTTATGATTTTTAAGGCCAGTGAGGCGATGCTTAAAAAGTTGCAGGCGGAAACGCAACTGCAGGAAGTTAATAATTTTTTGGAAGATAAGGTCTTTGCCCAGACCGCTGAGATAAAGGTTACCCAAAAAACTTCTATCGAGGCGTTGGCGATCCTGGCAGAAAACTACGACCACGATACCGGATGCCATCTTGCGCGGATTCAGGAATATGTCGGACTGTTGCTGCGGCAGCTTGAAAAATCATCGCCCTATGCGCCATATATTCGAAAAAAAACCAATTACGTCAATAATATCCAGTTGGCCTCCATTCTGCACGATATAGGAAAGGTCGCTGTCCACAGAAGTATTTTACTGAAACCGGCCCGTTTGACTCCCGAAGAATTCGAGGAGGTGAAAATGCATACGGTTGTTGCCGGGAACGTTCTGGCCAAGGCCAATAATATCTTTGTGGATGCATTCGGAAAGGACAGCTATCTGGCGCTTGCCAGGGATATCGCGTTGTTCCATCATGAAAAATGGGATGGTCGCGGTTATCCCCACGGCTTGGCCGGGGAAGATATTCCATTGTCCGCCAGGGTGGTGGCTTTGGCGGATGTCTACGATGCGTTGCGCAGCACTCGGCCTTATAAAAAAGCACGTTCCCATGCGTATTCCATTGCGGAGATATGTCGGGAAAAGGGGAGTCATTTCGATCCCCTTATTGTCGATGCTTTTCTTGCTCAGGCGGATGAATTTGATGCTGTGGCAAATTCGTTTTCCCGAGACTGTTCGACGATACAGTGTGATGACCGGCATGAGAAATACTCCGAAATAAACTGACTGGAATGCCCCTTTGATTAACATGTCTGCCGAGGTGACTTGATTGACTCTTGTTTTTCCGCCTGGCGATCAGGCGCAATGAACTTCCTCCCTTGCATATGCCGCTTTTTATCGCTTGCCTCTCTACTTATTTTAACCGGATGGTGGCCTTGTTCGCGTTGGCCCCTGAAGTATTTTTTTATTCAATCGCTTACCGATGCCGCGTAACATACCGTTAAAAACATAGCGATGCAGAGGCATGACCGCCCGCCAATACAGGGGACCCAACAGGCCGCGAGGCAGAAACCGGGCGGTGAGCAATAATTCGGTCTGTTTCGGGGTGTGTTCCCTGATGTGGAATTCAAGTAAAGCCTGCCCCGGCAACTTCATCTCTGCAGCCAGTTGCAGGTAGTGAGGTTTCTCCACCTGACAGACCCGCCAGAAATCGAGAGCATCCCCCGGATAGAGCTCGACGGGGCCACGCCGCCCGCGCTGCAGTCCGATGCCGCCCACCAGTCGATCCAAAAAGCCGCGTAGGCGCCAGAGCCAGTTGGCGTGGTACCAACCGGTTGCTCCGCCTATGCATGCGACCGCCTGCCACGTTTCGTCGGCACAGGCCTCCAATACGATCCGCCAGCAGTCCCGGTATTCGGTGCCACCCGCCCATTGCGGATCACCCGCCATGCGCCATTCGGCCAGCGGCACGGGGCCGGCGTCGCTCCAGGAGGTTTCGACCTGGAAATGTTGAGTTCGCTCGAGAGCCAGCCCAATGGCCTCGCGGCTGTCAAGAAGCCGCTGCGGTAGCATTTCACGTATCCTGAAGTCGTGGCAGACCACCGGATTGCGCAGGCCTTCGGTCAGCGGACGGGCCAGCTCGGACGGCACCGGGGTGACCAATGATATCCAGTACGAACTCAGTCGCGGCGTCAGCAGCGGCACCGGGATAATCCACCGCTTTCTCAGTCCGGCTTCTTCGGCATAGATCTCCATGAGTCGCCGATAGGTAACAACCTCCTCCTGGCCAATATCGAACGTTTCTCCACGGGTAGCCTCGTTTTCCAGGCAACCGATCAGATAATGCAGCACGTTGCAGATGGCAATGGGCTGACACGGGGTTTGGACCCAGCGGGGGGTGACCATCACCGGCAGGCGTTCAACCAGATAGCGCAGGATCTCAAAGGATGCGCTGCCTGAGCCTATGATTACTGCCGCACGCAGCACCGTTACCGGAACCCGGCCCAACCGCAAAACCCTGGCCACTTCAGCCCGGGAGCGCAAATGGGGGCTCAAGCCTCGTTCTTCCTCGCCCAGACCGCCGAGGTAGATAATTTTTTCAAGGTTCGCCGCTGCCGCAGCAGCGGCAAAATTTGCGGCGGCCTTCCGGTCGGTTGCGGCAAAGTCGGCGACCGTAGGTCCCATGGAATGGACCAGATAATACGCCGCCCGGCAGCCTGTTGCCGCCTGCATGATCTTCTTTTGATCGAGCAGGTCGGCCGGCCAAACTTCCAGATCCGGATGTGCAGCCCAGGGGCGACTCAGGAGTTTGGCCGGAGTACGGCAAATGGCCCGGACCCGATAGCCGGACTTCAGCAGGCGTGGCACCAGTCTTCCGCCGATATAGCCTGTCGCTCCAGCCACAAGAATTGGTTTGGTATCGTTATATGTCATGACTCGGGAAGCCCCTTCAAACAGTAGAGACTTGTGTGTCCTTATCCAGCCGGCTGCATAAAGAAGGTGCAGCGGGATGAACTGGTCATCATTTTGATTTATCTTATCATGCCGTGGGGCAGGCGCTTAGGTCTGGAACCGGCAATGGACGAAGTATGCACGACTTGCGCTATGCGAGAAAATCGATATTCTTCAAGTCTGAATGATGTTCGACATGGAGCCAGAGGAGGTCGATATGAAGTTTTTCTACCTGATGCTGTTTTTGATTCTTATCGGTCTGCCGTACCGGGCTAACGCTGGTGGTGTGCCAGCGACAGCCTTCTATCAAGTTGGCAACTGGCAGCTTCTTGGCGCCGAATCCCATTACCTCGATCTGGGGCTGGGGGTCTTCGATGCCACCGAAAATAACCATGGGAGCGCAGCAGGCGCAGCACGCCTGGAGCTGCGTGTCGGTAAAAAACTGGGTTTTGTCGGGCCAGCCATTGGTCTGCTTGCCACTACCGATGGCGGCTGGTTCGGTTACGGCGGTCTGTATGCCGATATCGTTTACAAAAACCTTGTTATTACCCCCATGCTTTCAATGGGAGGGTATGAAGAGGGGGACGGTAAGGATCTCGGCGGCACTCTCGAGTTTCGTTCAGTTCTCGGTCTGTCCTGGCAGTTTGCCAACCGCGCCCGTCTCGGACTGCAAATATCCCATATCTCCAATGCCGATATGCACGATAAAAACCCGGGTGCGGAAGATTTCCTGCTAACTTTGGCCTGGCCTTTCTGAGGCGAACCTTCAGAGCTGGTTTTTGCCAGGGTGAAGGAGCAAAAAAACTTCCCCCGCCATTTCAGGGCATGTCGATATTGAACTAGAAAGAGCCTCCAAGTTTTCAGGACTTGGAGGCTCTTTTATGTGCCACACCGATAATTTACAGAGCTGAGATGGACCTGTTAAGCTATCCGTAAGACTGTTCAGTCATGATGTTGATTTGCTATTTTGTCTTCTTGCGCTCGTCCATCACCTTGTAAGCACAGAACTCGCCGCACATGGTGCAGGCGCCGTGTTCCTCATCGACCCCCGATTCGCCACGGCGTTTGCGCGCCAGTGCGGGATCGATGGCGAGGCAGTACTGGGTTTCCCAGTCGAGAGCTTTGCGGGCCTTGCTCATGGCGATGTCTTTTTCCATGGCGCCTGGCAGGCCCTTTACGATATCGGCAGCATGGGCGGCAATGCGGGTCGCCATGACGCCATCGTGTACATCCTGAGCCGTAGGCAGACACAGGTGCTCGCTGGGAGTGACATAGCAGAGAAAATCGGCTCCGGCACTGGCGGCGATGGCGCCGCCGATGGCGCAGGTGATGTGGTCATAGCCGGGGGCGATGTCGGTTACCAGCGGACCGAGTACGTAGAAGGGGGCGCCATGGCAGAGGCGTTTCTGTAACTGGATGTTGGCCTCGATCTGGTTCAGCGGGACGTGGCCCGGCCCTTCGATCATGACCTGGATGCCGGCGTCCCAGGCGCGTTGGGTCAGTTCGCCGAGGATGATCAGTTCGTGGATCTGGGCACGGTCGGTGGCATCGGCAAGACAGCCGGGGCGGAAGCCGTCGCCCAGCGACAGGGTGGCGTCGTAAGGCTTGACCATTTCCAGCAGGCGGTCGTAGTGCTCGTAGAGCGGGTTTTCCGCCTGGTTGTGGGCCATCCAGGCGACGGTGAAGGAACCGCCGCGCGAGACGACTTCCATGATGCGCCCTTCGTTGTCCATGCGCTCCACGGTGGCGCGGGTCACCCCGCAGTGCACGGTGATGAAGTCGACGCCGTCATCGAGATGCTTTTTGATCCCGTCGAAGATTTCGTCGGCGGTCATGTCGACGATCGCCTTGCCCTTTTTTACCACCGTGTCGCAGGCGGCCTGGTAGAGGGGCACGCTGCCGATGCAGGCCTGGGTTTCGGCGATGATGGCGCGGCGGATTTCGTCGATGGGCCCACCGGTGGACAGGTCCATGATGGCATCGGCCCCGGCGGCTACCGCAACACGGGCTTTATCCAGTTCCTTGTCGATGCTGGTGTCGTCTTTGCTGGTACCGATATTGGCGTTGACCCGGGTGGGAAAGCCTTTGCCGACGGCCAGAGGCCGGCCGTTGGTGTGCCTGTTGTTGTGGCAAACGATGGCCGTACCTTCTGCAATGCGTTGGCGCAGGATTTCGGCATCGATGCCGGCATCGGCGGCGGCCTGTTTCATTTTATCGGAGACGATGCCCTGGCGGGCCATTTCAAGTTGGGTCATAACTCTACCTCTCATACGTCAAAGCTATAAGTTTTAAGCTGTAAGTTGAAAGCGGTAAGTCTCTTTCGGTAATTTATTATAGTCCTTCGATTTTGCTCAGCAGGTACTTGGCTGCGGCAAAGTGATTAACCGGCCCGTGCCCGGCGCCGAGATCGGGGGCGGTACGGATGGCTTCGGTAATGAATTCTTTTGCCAGCCTTACCGCCTGTGGCAGCGGATGTCCGGCTGCCAGCAGAGCGGCAATGGCAGCAGAGCTTGTGCAGCCGGTGCCGTGGGTGTTGCGGCTGTCGATACGTTTTGCCGGCAGGCGATGCAAGGTCTTGCCATCGAGCAACAGATCGACGGCCTCGCCGTCGAGATGGCCTCCTTTAAGCAGGACGTTGCGTGCACCGAGTTGCTGCAGGCGCCGGGCGGCATTTTCCATGTCCGCTTCGGTATGTATCTGCAACCCGGTTAATTCTTCAGCTTCCGGCAGGTTGGGTGTGAGCAGGTAGGTTTGCGGCAGCAGATAGTCAAGGCAGGCTTTGGTAGCCTCTTCGCGCAGCAGCAGGGCGCCGCCTTTGGCGACCATGACCGGGTCGACCACAGCCAACAGGCCGTAATCCTCCAGGGCCTGGGCGACCAGAAACACGATGGCGGAATCGAGCAGCATGCCGGTCTTGACAACTTCCGGGGCGAGGTCTTCAAGCACCGCCATCAACTGCTCACCGACAAAAGCGGGCGGGACGGGATAGATGCCCCGTACGCCGCAGGTATTCTGGGCGGTCAGGGCGGTGATGACGCTCATGCCGTAGCCACCCAGCAGGGTAATGGTTTTGAGATCGGCCTGGATACCGGCGCCACCGCCGCTGTCGGAGCCGGCTACGGTCACTACCCGGCCTCGCGGTACGGCGGCACGGCGGTTGAACTGCAGGGCGATTTCCCGTGCGGCCAGTGCGGGACTGGGATCGGCCATGACGGCGGAAATCAGGGCGATGGCGTCGGCGCCCGCATCGATAACTTCGCCTGCCCGGTCACGGTCGATGCCGCCGATGGCCACCAGAGGGACCTCGACGGCCTGGCGGATGTCACGCAAAACATCGAGGCCGATATGCACGGCGTCGTGTTTGCTGCCGGTGGGGTAAATGCTGCCGACAGCAACGTAGTCGGCACCGGCATTCTGCGAGGCGACAGCCTGTTCGGCATTGCGGTTGGACGTGCCGATGATTTTATCCGGCCCGAGAAGGTTGCGGGCTTCGGCAATGCTCATATCCTGCTGGCCCAGGTGTACGCCGTCGGCCTGGCAGTCAAGTGCCAGTTGCGGGTCGTCATTGACAATAAACAGTGCGCCGGCCTGCTGGCACAGTATACGAATCATCTGGGCATCCTGCCGCTGTTCCGACGCCGGCCGATGTTTGCCACGGTATTGAACGATGCGGGTGCCACCCTTTAGAGCGGCAACGAGTTTGGCCTGCAACTGATCGCCATGGGAATCGTCGGTGATGAGATACAGACCTTGAATCTGTCTGTTTTTCATGAGGGCCTCTCGTTGGATATAAAAAATCGCCACGGCCGAAAAGCACGTGACGATCATCACCATTGCCTTGCGACACCGCTTCCCTACGCCGGCATCACCCGGGTCAGGTTCCAAGGGTTATTCCGTATTTCACGGAATTCTCAGTGCAAAGACTCCCCTAGCGGTTATGTTCGTGTACAGGATAACTGTATACGCTTGTTTATTCTAATACGTTACCAGCGTATCATGTAAAGTAAAATAATGGTGTTTAGGTTGGTGTTCTTCTTCATGGCAGAAAACCGCAGCCACTCTAGCGAATGCTGTTTTGCCTGTCAAGCAACCCCGTCCGCGGTGGACGGAGCAAAAGGCCGTTTTGCACTTTACAGGTCCGGGGTGTCGTGCTAAGTAGTTTTGCACGGATTCGTAACCTGCTGCCGTTCGGAGGTAGGTCTTCCCTTTATTTATAACCGTCAGGCCATACGAAGCCAGATCCGGTAGCGCCTTGGTCTTGTCGAATTTTTCCGTTTTGTCTTCGGTCCTTATCCGGCCGATTTATATCCAGATCCAGGAATAAGCTGTCATGAACGATCCCTGGGGACATCGTCCCACGCGTGTTGAAATCGACCTTGAGGCATTAAAACATAATTTTTACCAGGCCCAACAGTTGGCTGGGCCGGGGCAGGGTATTCTTGCCGTGGTCAAGGCCGATGCCTATGGGCACGGCGCTGCCCGCGTCGCCACGGCTTTGCAGGACGCCGGGGTGCAGATGTTCGGTGTGGCCATTGTGGAAGAAGGCGTTGCTTTGCGCAAGGCCGGTGTGGTCTGCCCGATTCTGGTACTGGGAGGACTTTATCCCGGTCAGGAAGAAGAACTGCTGTGCTTTAGTCTTATCCCGACTATTTTCGATATGGATGTTGCACGGCGCTTGAATAGCGCCGCATTGTCCGCTGGAGTGGTACTTCCTTTTCACCTGAAGCTGGACACCGGCATGGGGCGCGTCGGTTTTCGTCCTGAGGATCTTTCCGGAGCATTGAAAGAGCTGGGCTCCCTGTCCGGGTTGCGTATGGACGGTTTGTTTTCGCACCTGGCCATGGCCGATGAACCGGAGGATGCCATCAATCAGTTGCAGGTGGCGACTTTTCGATCCTGTCTCGCCGTGGTACGTCAGGCAGGTTTCGCTCCCCGCTATATTCATTTGAGCAACAGTGCCGCTTTGTTGACGCGGGAAGTGCCCGAATGCAACTTGTCGCGCCCCGGCATTCTGCTTTACGGCGGACTACCCAGTCCGGTTTTTGCCGGTCGGTTTGACCTGAGACCGGTGATGAGTTTTCGTACCCGGGTGGCGCAAGTGCGCCGGGTGCCGGAAGGAACCGGCGTATCCTATGGACATCGTTTCGTGGCGAAACGTCCGACCGATCTGGCGGTCATTCCTGTAGGCTATGCCGATGGTTACAGCCGTCATTTGTCCAATGTGGGTGAAGTGCTGGTGCGCGGACAGCGTGCTCGCGTGGTCGGTACCGTTTGCATGGACTGGACCATGATCGATGTGACCGATATCCCCGGCGTGATGGTCGGCGACGAGGTCACTTTGCTTGGTTGCGATAACGGTCAGTGTATCTCTGCCGATGAATGGGCACAACGCATCGGCACCATCAGCTACGAAGTGTTCTGTCAGTTCAGCAAGCGCGTGCCGCGCGTCAACCGCGGCGACTGAGTGACCATGTCGTCTGGTATCCGCCGGACGATGTTTGGTGCTTTCGGTTTATTCCCGGGAGGGCGGATGATGTACGGCCAATGTTTGCTGGCGCTCGATCTTGGTACCACCACGCTGGCCGGCCGTCTGCTCGATACCGACGGCAGGGTTTTGGCGGAAGCGCGTCTGCTTAATCCCCAGGCGGTGCTGGGAACCGACATCATGCGCCGTCTGGAACATGCACTTGACGGATCGGGCGACCGGTTGCAGGTTTTGCTGCGCGATGGCTTGCGCGAACTTGTTGGCTTGCTGTTGCAGCAGGGTGGCTTGCAACCTGCCGATATCGGTGCGGCGGCTGCCGCCGGTAATCCGGGGATAGTGTATCTGCTGCGCCGCCTGCCGGTATCCTCGATCCTGTTCCCTCCCCACCGTCCATCATGCCGCGAGGCGGTTTACCTGTCATGCGAACAACTCGATCTTGGCCTTTCGGTGCCTCTCTATCTGTTTCCTCTGGTCAGCGGATATGTCGGAGGAGATCTGGTGGCATTCCTCTACGCTCAAGCCGATGTCCCGGAAAAGAGTTTTTTCCTCGATGCCGGGACCAATGGCGAAATGGCCCTGTATGCCGGCGGCCGTTGGCGGGTGACTTCGGTAGCCGCCGGACCGGCTTTTGAAGGGGGTGATATTTCCTGTGGCATGATCGCTCAGGTGGGCGCCATCAGTGATGTATCGATCGTTGATGACACCCTGCGCCTGACGGTGATTGGCGGTGGCGCCCCGCGTGGAGTGTGCGGCAGCGGTCTGGCCGCGACCTTGGCGGCCGCTCTGGATGGCGGCCTTATCGACAGGCACGGAAGCATCGTCGATCCTCTCGAAATTCCCACCAACCTGTCCCGGTACATTGTCGAAACGCCGCAGGGCAGGGCCCTGCGCCTGTACCGTGATGCGGCGGTCGACGTATTGATAGACCAGCAGGATGTGCGCAATTTTCAGCTGGCAAAGGCGGCGGTGCTGGCCGGTACCGAGTGTCTGCTGCAGCGTGCGGGGTTGGAATCTGCTGCCGTGGAGCAGGTTACACTCACCGGCGCTTTCGGGTTTTCCATGTCCCGGCAGGTTTTGAAAAGGGTTGCCATGCTCCCGGAAAACATGGTAGAAAAAGTACGTTTTGCGAAGGCCGGCGTATTGGCCGGAGTCGAACGATGGTTGCTCGATGCGCAGGGAGCTGAAAACGTACAACGGTTGGCTGCAGCTTTGCAGCCGCTACCTCTTTCGGGGACCCCGGCTTTTGAAAAAGCTTTTATTACCGCTATGGATTTCTAGAAAACCGCCGAGATGACGGTTTTTTTGTTTTTTCGCCCTAAAGGTTGACGCGAATCCGGTTTTTCGGCCCGGAGTGGCGTCTGTATTCGTATTTACAGCAGGAAAGGATTGCATCATGGCCGTCATCAAACGTGCATTGATCAGTGTTTCGGATAAAACCGGTATTGTGGAATTCGCCAGGGAACTGTCGGGTTTTGGAGTTGAAATCCTTTCGACGGGGGGAACCGCTTCTTTGTTGCGCCAGGAAGGCCTCACTGTTAAGGATGTTTCTGAATACACCGGTTTTCCCGAGATGCTCGACGGACGGGTGAAGACCTTGCACCCCAAAGTGCATGGGGGCCTGCTCGGAATGCGCGAGAACCCCGCCCACGTAGCCAAGATGAAAGAACACGGCATCGAGCCGATCGATATGGTGGTCGTGAACCTTTACCCCTTTGAAGCGACGGTTGCCAAGCCCGATTGCTGCCTTGAAGATGCTATAGAAAATATCGACATCGGCGGACCGACCATGCTGCGCAGCGCAGCCAAGAACAACCGGGACGTTACGGTTGTGGTCGATCATGCCGACTACGCTCAGGTGCTGGGCGAGATGAAAGGCAGCGGCGGAGCTGTTTCGCGGGGCACCAACTTTAAGCTTGCCGTTAAGGTTTACCAGCACACCGCCGCTTACGACGGTGCCATCTCCAACTGGCTGGGACAGCGTATCGGGGATGAACTGGAAGATTTTTCAGACACCATGACCCTGCAGTACAAAAAAGTACAGGATATGCGTTATGGCGAGAATCCCCACCAGAAGGCCGCTTTTTACGTCGAGCGCGACGTGCAGGAAGCCAGTATTTCCACCGCTCGCCAGCTACAGGGCAAGGAGCTTTCCTATAACAATATTGCCGATACCGATGCCGCTCTGGAATGCGTCAAGCAATTCGATGAAGGGCCGGCATGTGTTATCGTTAAGCACGCCAACCCTTGCGGCGTGGCACTTGGCGATACCTTGCTCGATGCTTATAATCGCGCCTTTTCCACCGATCCGGAATCCGCTTTCGGTGGTATCATTGCCTTTAACCAGGACCTGGATGGCGCCACGGCCCAAGCCATCGTTGATCGCCAGTTCGTTGAGGTGATCATCGCCCCGGCGGTATCTACCGAAGCTATCGAAATTATAGCCGCCAAGAAAAACGTGCGCTTGCTGGTCTGCGGTTACTGGCCGCAACAACCCGGCGCCCGTTATGATTTCAAACGAGTCAATGGCGGTCTGCTGGTGCAAGATGCCGACCTGCTGCTGAGCGGCGACATCAAAACAGTGACCAAGCGCGTCCCGACCGAGGACGAAATGCGCGATCTGCTGTTTACCTGGCGCGTAGCCAAATTTGTCAAGTCCAACGCCATCGTGTATGGCAAGAACGGCATGACGATCGGCGTTGGCGCGGGGCAGATGAGTCGGGTCAATTCCGCCCGTATCGCCGCGATCAAGGCTGATCTGGCGGGTCTGGAAGTTCCGGGATCGGTGATGGCCTCCGATGCTTTCTTCCCCTTCCGAGATGGTCTGGACAATGCCGCTAAGGCCGGGATTAAGGCCGTTATCCAGCCGGGCGGTTCGATTCGTGACGAAGAAGTTATCGCTGCCGCCGACGAACACGGCATCGCCATGGTCTTCACCGGCATGCGGCATTTCCGGCACTAAGAGAGTTCTGAGTGCTGAGTGCTGAGAAAAAAGTTGTCCCTTGGGGCCTTGAAGTCCTTTTGGTCCCTTGGTCGATTTGAAAGGAATACATCAATGAAAGTTCTTGTAATCGGCAGCGGCGGGCGCGAGCACGCACTGGTGTGGAAGATATCCCAGTCTCCTCTGGTCACTGAGGTGTTTTGTGCACCCGGCAATGCCGGTATCGCCGGTCTGGCAAAGTGTGTCGCTCTTAAAGTCGATGATGTGGACGGCTTGCTCGAGTTTGCCCGGCAACAGCAGATTGGTCTTACGGTCGTCGGTCCTGAACTGCCCCTGACATTGGGATTGGTGGATCGTTTTCGCGAGGCCGGTTTGACCGTCTTCGGTGCGACCCGCGCGGCGGCCCTGATCGAAGGCAGCAAAAGTTTTTCTAAAGATCTGATGGCCAAATATGGTGTGCCGACGGCGTCTTACGGGACTTTTACCGATCGTGATCAGGCCGTGGCTTTTATCGAGCAGCATGGCGCACCTATCGTGGTCAAGGCCGATGGCCTGGCTGCCGGTAAAGGGGTGATTCTTGCTGCGACCGTTGAAGAAGCGGTTGCTGCAGTGGGATCGATTCTTTGCGATGGCGCGTTTGGCAGTGCCGGTGCCCGCGTGGTCATCGAAGAATTTCTTGAAGGGGAAGAAGCCTCCTTTCTGGCCTTTACCGATGGTGAGCGGATTGTACCGCTGGCTTCCTCCCAGGACCATAAAGCGGCTTATGACGGAGATACCGGCCCCAATACCGGCGGTATGGGAGCCTATTCTCCCGCACCGGTAGTAACGCAGGATATCCACGATAAAATCATCGAGCAGGTACTCAAGCCGACTATCGCAGGTATGGCAGCCGAAGGACGCGCTTACAGCAGCATTCTGTATGCCGGTGTAATGGTCAAAGACGGCGAACTCAAGGTGCTGGAATTCAACGCTCGGTTCGGCGATCCTGAAACCCAGCCGCTGCTGGCGCGGCTAAAGTCGGACCTGGTGCCGGTTCTATTGGCCTGTGCTCGCGGTGATTTGTCCGGCGTCGAACTGGAGTGGCATGACAAGGCTGCGGTATGTGTGGTCATGGCGGCCGGTGGTTACCCCGGTGACTATGCCAAGGGCCAGGTTATCGAAGGTCTTGATGCCGCCGCCGCCATCGAGGATGTGGTGGTTTTCCATGCCGGTACCACTTTGCAGAATGATAAAATCGTTACCGCCGGCGGGCGCGTCCTTGGCGTTACCGGGCTTGGCAGTACCGTTGCAGAAGCTATCGACCGTGCCTATCAGGGGGTCAAGGCGATTCATTGGCAGGATGTGCACTATCGGAGCGATATCGGACGCAAAGCGCTGAATCGATAAGATTGCTTTTCAAAACGACACGGGCAGCCCTGCATGTTTTGGCAGGATCTTCGAAGTAACTTGTCTGGTTTGCCTATTCGACAAAAGGTATAAAGGAGAACTTTTACTATGAAGGACAAACCGCTGGTTGGTATCCTGATGGGCAGTGACAGCGATTACGAAATCATGGTCGAAGCGGCCCATGCCCTGAAACGTTTTGATATCCCTTTCGAGATGACGGTATCGAGCGCTCACCGTTCACCTCACAAAACCGGCGAATATGCCCGTAGCGCCCGCCAGCGCGGGCTGCGGGTGTTGATTGTCGGTGCCGGCGCAGCCGCCCATCTGGCCGGAGTGGTGGCCGCCGAATCGACCTTGCCGGTGATCGGCGTGCCGGTTGACGCTTCCGCCCTCAAGGGGCTCGATGCATTGCTTGCCACGGTGCAGATGCCGGCTGGCATCCCGGTGGCAACCATGGCCATCGGCAAGGCCGGTGCACGCAATGCGGGCATTTTCGCGGCCCAGATCATTGCCGGGAATGATCCGGTTATGATCGACAAGCTTACCGCTTTCAAGCAGGAACTTGCAGTCGGCGTGGAAGCCAAGGCCGAGGCTTTGCAGCAGCGGTTGGCTCGCGACGGTTTTTGAACCCCTGGCCGGAATGTTTTCATGACATTCCGGCTTTCCTTATCTATGGGTGGCGCCGCGCTGTCCACCAGGAGCGTTCATGAATCCAGGAAGGTTTTCCCTCGTACGTGCGACCCTGTGGAACAGTCTGCGTTCCCTGAAGCTTACCCTTGTGACTCTCTTTCTGCTGGCGGGAGGTTCGGTTTTCGGAACCTTGCTGCCGCAGAATCTTCCCCTGTCTGAATATCAACAACGGCTCGGTCCTATCGTTGCACGTATTGTTGAAATTTTACAGCTTCACGATATGTACCACTCATGGTGGTTTTTTGGGTTGCTTGGACTGTTTGCCGCCAATCTGGCAGCCTGTTCCTTGCACCGTCTTCCCGGTGTCTGGACGCAGATAACAACTCCCGATTTGACCCCGCCCGCTAACCGGTTACAGAACCGTCCGCAGTATTGCACCTGGCAAGAACACGCGGCTGTTGATGGTGTTGTGCAAAATTTCGCTCACATTATACGCGGACGTTTTGCCGATGTCCGGCGTACTGAAAAGGATGGCGTGATTTGGCTGTTTGCTCAACGGCAGGCCTGGTCACGTTTTGGTGCCTATGTGACGCACGTGGCCATTTTGGTCATTCTGCTCGGGGGGGTGGTCGGAGGCATATGTGGTTTTCGTGGTTATGTCACCATTGCCGAAGGGCAGTCCGTCGATCATCTGATCTTGCAGACTGCCCAAAGCGCAAGACCGCTGGGATTCAGCGTACGCTGTGACCAGTTCAGCGTTGATTATTATCCCGGCAGTGATCGCCCACGCGAATTTCGAAGTCTTTTGACTGTTCTGGAAAATGGTCGGGAGGTGCCAGGTCAGGTTCGGGTGCCGGTCAGAGTCAATCATCCTCTGCATTATCGTGGTATGACCTTTTACCAGTCCGATTATGGGGTGGATGCATACGTATTTCGTTTTTTGGTCACCCCCCAATCTGGTGGCCAATCCTTTGACCTGGTGATGTCTTCCGATAAGACGGCTTCGTTGCCCGATGGCACATCCGTGGCCATTGCAGGGTATGTCGCCGATTTTGGCGGTCAGGGCCCGGCAGCCGGTCTCGAGATTTTCTATCCTGGCGGTGAGCGCGGTCGCGCCATGGCTTTCCACGATCCAGAGCTTATCTCAAAGGACGGCGGATTCCCTTATGCGTTTCGCTTGATGTCCATCGAAGAGCGCTTTTATACCGGTTTGCAAGTTAATAGCGACCCGGGTGTGCCTCTTGTCTGGTTGGGATGCCTGCTTCTGGTGGCCGGAACCTTGGCAGCCTTTTATTTTTCTCATCAGCGTCTGTGGGTACGATTACAACAAGAGAACGGTGCGACGCGTGTGTTTTTCGCAGGCCACAGCCACCGTCACCAGGAAGCTTTTGCAAAACGATTTGAAAACCTTTGCCATGCTCTGCAGCAAGGTGCATCGAAGGAGCAGCCATGACCAGCTTTAATTTGCTCAGCGGGGCCACCAGTGCCTATTTTTTAGCATTTTGGTTGATGGTAACCTATGCCGCAACACACAGGGAAGTTTTGGGGCGCATAGGTGTCGGGGTTACTTGGTTTGGATTTATCAGTCATGGTGCCGGCATTGGACTGCGCTGGTACGAATCTTACCAGTTGCCGGGCGGGGTAGGGCACGCGCCGTTTGCGAATTTCTACGAATCTGTGGTCTTTTTCGGTTGGGCCATTGTGCTCGCCTTTTTGCTGCTTGATCTGAGGCTACGCCGGAGAGTGCTTGGCGTGTTTGTCCTGCCGCTGGTTTTAGTTTGCATGGGCTGGGCGCAGCTCTCCGGGCGTGATGCCATCGAGCCGCTGATGCCGGCATTACGCAGTCGATGGTTGACCTATCATGTGATCAGTTGTTTTCTGGCTTATGGCGCGTTTGCCATGTCTTTTTGTGTATCGGTGATGTATTTGCTTAAGCAGCCTGCGCATGGAGACAGTCGGTTTGCTCGCAGGTGGCAAGGTTTTTTGAATCTTTTCCCCGGTCGCGATATCCTTGATGATATCAATTACCGCGCCGTGGCGATTGGTTTTCCCATCTGGACGGTTGGTATTGTTACTGGCGCGGCCTGGGCCAACTATGCCTGGGGGCGTTACTGGAGCTGGGATCCGAAGGAAACCTGGAGTTTGATCGTCTGGTTCATCTATGCTGCTTTTCTGCACGCCCGATTGACCCGTGGTTGGACCGGGCGGGCTACCGTCTGGTTGGCCATCGGAGGATTTTTGGCAACCCTGTTCTGTTACCTCGGAGTTAATCTGCTGTTGACTGGTTTGCACTCCTATGGTGGTTGACGTACCCTTGCATGCTGACGAAACCCTCGATGATCTACGTCTTGGAGGCTTGCGTGTCATTCAGAAAAAAGATGGCTACCGTTTTTCCCTCGATCCCGTGTTGCTTTGCGCTTTTGCGCAAATTCAGTCGGAGGGAACGGTTTGCGATCTCGGTTGTGGCAGCGGTGTGATCCCTCTTATTCTGGCACGTAAAACTCGGGCCTGCCGTATTGTCGGTATCGAAATCCAGCCTGAATTGGCCGATCGTGCCAGGCGTAGCGTGTTGCATAACAATTTGCAGGACCGTGTTGAAATACTCCATCAGGATTTGCGTAGTGTGCGGGAGGTGATGGCCGCCGAATCGTGCCAGGCAGTTTTGGCTAATCCACCCTATCGGCGACCTCAAAGCGGGCGGCTTGCCCCAGGGGATGAACGGGCGCGGGCGCGTCACGAGCTGCATGGTGGGCTTGAGGAGTTCTTGGCCTGTTCGGCTTATTTGCTTGGCACGGGTGGGCGTTTTTATATGGTCCACCTGGCCGAGCGTATAACGGATGTGTTGGTCGGCATGCGGCAAGCAGGCTTGGAGCCGAAGCGTTTGCGCTGCGTTCACTCGCGTCATGGTGACCAGGCCTGCCTGGTGCTTGTCGAAGGGCGGCGGGGAGGTGCCCCCGGCATGGTGGTGGAGGCTCCACTGTTCATCTATGGGGAAAACGGTTATACGGCAGAAGTTCTTGGCATGTATGGGGAAAGTTGAGAAAACTGTTTATTTGTCGCCGTTTTTCGATTCACGGGCCTTGTCCAGCCGCAATTGCATTTCCATCAGATGTCGAATGTGGTGTCTCAATTCGTTGTCGGGCAGGCTGGCCACCGTTTCTTCGATATGTTGTCGCTGCTCTTCGCTCAGGGGTTCGCTCTGCCAGCGGTTCGGCAATGTATCCGATTCGACGTTAGTTTGGGTGTGGTTGTTTCGTCCATGGCGTAAAAAAAGATCTTCAATAAGTGGTTCGCCCAGTAATTCGTTGAGGCGAGATACAATGCGTGGTTTAAGCAATTGCAACTGTTGCATCCAGACCGGGTGGTCGACGCGAACCTCAAGCACCGCGCCGCGCAAGCGAACCGGCTTGGCGCGGGCAGCGATCTGGGCGCCGACGGCCTCATCCCAGAATTGCCATGCGCGGTAACGGCCGAATTTGGTATCCATGCCGCGAGCTGACAGCCACTGCTGCAATATGCGCTGAACGCCGTCGATGCGAGATCTGGAAGAACTCATGGTTGCTGCTCTCGGTTGAAAAGTAAAGAGTTATATGCCGAACGGGCAGTGTTTGTGTCGATACACCGGGTGTTGTGGACGGGGTAACGACTCAAAGGCAGTGTATCTCCCCCGGGGGGCGGGTGTCAACGACACTGAATTGCGGTAACGCACTGCATATTTATGCTGCTTTCGTCTGATAGTCACCTCTGTGAGGACGGTCCCAGAGGTGGGGGCTTATTCGTACCACCAGCAGATGTGTCTGTTGGTGGTTTAATCCTTTTGCTCCCACCGTCAGGTCATGAGAAACCCTCATCGATCAGTGTTCCCCGCGAGAAAGGGAAACGGGTGTTTTCCCTTGACAAAGCTGGGGGGGTCTCCTATAGTTCGCTTTTACACTAGCCTTGATTATATTGCACGGACAGGCCATCGACCATGTTTGACAATTTGACGGATAAACTCGACTCGGTCTTCAAAAAGCTGCGCGGTCAAGGGCGGTTGACGGAAGACAATATCAAGCAAAGCCTGCGGGAAGTGCGCCTGGTATTGCTCGAGGCTGACGTCAATTTCCGCGTGGTGAAAGATTTCGTGGCCAGCGTGCGCGAGCGTGCTGTCGGGCAGGACGTGCTCAAAAGCCTTAACCCTGCGCAGCAGGTCATTAAGGTTGTGCGCGATGAATTGGGTCGGCTTATGGGTGAAGGGGAGGATAATAGCCTCAACCTAGCTGCCCGTCCGCCGGTGCCGGTGTTGCTGTGTGGCTTGCAGGGGGCGGGTAAAACCACGTCCTGTGCCAAGCTGGCTTTGATGCTGCGCAGGCAAAAGCGCAATCCTCTGCTGGTGCCGGCCGATATCTATCGACCTGCGGCCATTGAGCAGCTCAAGACTCTGGGCAAACAACTGGATATACCGGTATTCGACTCCCAGCCGGATGTCGATCCTGTGGAATTATGTCTTGAAGCCAGGAAGTTTGCCGAGCTTAACGGTTACGATACGTTGATTCTCGATACGGCAGGTCGCTTGCATGTCGATGAGGCTTTAATGGCCGAACTGCAGCGAATCAAGCAGGCTCTGCAACCGCGTGAGATCTTGTTTGTGGCTGACGCCATGACCGGTCAGGACGCTGTTAATGTTGCCGAAAGCTTTGATCAGCAACTCGATGTCACTGGTGTCATCCTGACCAAATTGGATGGTGACGCCCGTGGGGGTGCAGCCCTGTCCATCCGGGCGGTGACCGGTAAGCCCATCAAGTTGGTTGGTCTCGGCGAAAAGCTCGATGCTCTGGAAGTTTTTCATGGCGACCGCATGGCCCAGCGTATTCTTGGTATGGGCGATGTTCTGTCCCTTATCGAAAAGGCTCAGGCTGCCGTCGATAAAGACGAAGCGCAAGCTATGGAACAAAAGCTGCGCAAAGAGGGGTTTACTCTTGAGACTTTTCGTGATCAGCTCAAGACCCTCAAAAAAATGGGATCCATGGAGTCACTGCTCAAGCTTATTCCGGGCGCTGGCAAAGCGATGAAGCAGGTAGGCGATATGCAACTGCCTGACAAAGAGTTTAAAAAGATCGAGGCCATCATCAACTCCATGACCGCGGCGGAACGTCGTGATCAGAAAATTCTCAACGGCTCGCGCCGTATGCGCATTGCCAAGGGAAGCGGCACCACTGTTCAGGATGTCAATCAGCTGATCAAACGTTTTACCGAAGCCCAAAAGATGATGAAAAAAATGCAAAAGCTCGGACCCAAAGGTTTGAAAAACCTTATGGGGCGGGGTGGCATGCCGATGTAACTCAGTTTATACCGGTCGGTTCTGCCGGTTTTTGTCTATAAGCGAGCCACTTTTAGTGGTGTCGCGCGGGCCGTACAAGTGGCCCGCTTTTTAGTGGCAATAAAAAAGCAAAGAACCTAATATACCAAAATTATCTTTAAAACCATCGAACAAACGTTTTGGAAACACCCAGGAGGAATAACACATGGCGGTAAAAATCAGACTCGCTCGCGGCGGTGCCAAGAAAAAACCTTTTTACCAGGTAGTGGTAGCTGACGAACGCTTCCCGCGCGACGGTCGTTTCATTGAGAAACTTGGACAGTATGATCCCCGGCAAAATCCGTCGATGGTCACTTTGCAAGAAGATAAAACGCTCGAATGGCTGAACAAAGGCGCTCAACCTACCGATACGGTTCGTCGACTGCTCCGCAGTCAGGGCGTTTGGGCCAAGTTTAAGCAGGCCTGACGAGTCTGATCCCGAACAGGTGACCGAGGCGGGCCGCTTTTCTCCAAAGGACCAGTGACTATGAAGGAGTTGATCGAATTCATCGCCAGATCCCTGGTAGAAAACCCTGATGCGGTTTCCGTTTCCGAAGAGTTGGGGGAGGACGGCAGCGTCCTCCTGAAGCTTGCTGCGGCTCCCGAAGATATGGGGCGTATTATCGGCAAACAGGGGCGGACCGCCAAGGCGATGCGCACCCTGCTTAATGCCAAAGCGACCCGGGAGGCCAAACGGGCTTCTCTGCACATTATGGAGTAATGGCTCTGCTACAAAGCGATTTGCTGATTTTGGGTGTTGTCATCGGAACCCATGGGCTGCGAGGTGATCTTAAAGTCCGCGGGTATGACAAGGATGTTTCCTTGCTCTCTCAGATCCGCCAGCTGGTCTTCCTCCAGAAAGACGAGACGGTGCGGGTCTGTGCGTGTGCCAAGGCGGACTGGCATAAGGGTAATGTTGTCTTGCGCCTTGCAGGTATTGACGATGTCGACTCCGCGCAACATCTGGTTGGTTGCGAGGTCGCGGTTCGACGTGAGGACGTGCCTGTCCTGCCAGTGGGTGAATATTACTGGCATCAGCTCAAGGGGTTGACCGCTTCCGATCGACGTCTTGGAGTCATAGGCCGTATTGAAGATATGTTCACTACCGCGGCTCATGATATCTATGTGATAGTAGGGTCTTATGGCGAGGTTCTTGTACCTGCCGTTAGTGTTTTCCTGGTTGAAGTCGACCTGCAAAAACGGTGTGTGTTATTCGATCTACCCGAGGGCCTGATTCAGGAAGACTGATGTTCTTTGATGTTTTGACGCTTTTCCCCGGCATGTTCGATTCGCCCTTTGCCGACAGCATACTTGGTAAGGCTGTTGAGCGGGGGCTTGTAAATATCACCGCCCATCACCTGCGTGACTGGGCGGAAGGGAAGCATAAAATTACCGACGACGTGCCGTATGGCGGTGGCGACGGTATGGTTCTCAAGCCGGAGCCTGTGGCAAGCGCATTGAGGGATCTCAAGGCGAGGCGTCCGCGGGCGCGGGTTCTGCTGATGACGCCGCAGGGGGAACCGTTTCGTCAGCAACACGCTCAAAAGCTCGCCGGTGAAGAAAGCTTGATCTTTATCTGCGGTCGTTATGAGGGGTTTGACGAACGCATTCGCTCCATGGTGGATAGCGAGTATTCCCTTGGTGATTTTGTCTTGACCGGTGGAGAGTTGGCTGCCATGGCGATGATCGATGCCGTGGCCAGACTAGTTCCGGGTGTGCTTGGCAATCGAGACAGTGCCTTGGGAGATTCGTACAGTGATGGGTTGCTGGAGTATCCCCAGTATACACGGCCTGCCGAGTTTGAAGGTTCCAAGGTGCCGGAAGTATTGTTGTCGGGCAATCACGCAGCCATTGCAAAATGGCGCAGGCGGCAGCAGTTGTTGCGAACCTTGGTCAGACGCCCAGAGCTTCTTGAGGACGCATGCCTCAGCGAAGAGGACCGAAGTATTCTCAACGATCTGCAGCAGGATCAGGCGGACGGTCATCTCTGATGAAATCACCGATAGCCGTAGCTTTGGTGCACTATCCCATTGTGGATCGCCGCGGTGATGTGGTAAATACCGCAGTCACCAATCTTGATCTGCACGATATCGCCCGGACTTCTCGCACCTATGGGGTGGATCGGTTTTATGTCGTTACGCCGGTTGAAGAACAGCAGATCCTGGTGTCACGCATTCTGGGCCATTGGCTTGATGGCCATGGGGCTGGCTATAACCGGCATCGGGGAGAAGCGCTGTCCCTTATTCGGATTGTGTCGTCACTTGATGAGGCTGTTTCCGATTGGCGTAGTTTTGCCGGGGATGATGCCCGACCGGTTCTTACCGGGGCATCCCGTACCGATGGCTTGAGTGTCGGTGAATGTTGCCTTTTGCTTGAACAGGTACCTTTGCTGCTGGTGTTCGGTACCGGATGGGGGTTGGCCCCAGAAGTTTTCGATCGTGGCTGGACGGTTCTTGAGCCGATCCGGGGACGAGGTGTTTATAACCATCTGCCGGTGCGTGCAGCCGCTGCGATCATTCTTGATCGGTTGCTTGGTACATCGGCCTAAAATCAAACATAACCGACTTAATAGTCTCGCTCTAGAGGAGGATGAGAATGAATATTATCGATCGTTTGGAAATGGAACAGATCAAAAAAAATATCCCTATCTTCAAAGCCGGCGATACGCTGAAAGTTCACGTGAAAATCGTGGAAGGCGACAAACAGCGTATTCAGGCTTTTCAGGGTGTCTGTATTAAACGGCACAACAACGGTCTCGGTTCGACCTTTACCGTGCGCAAAATCTCCAATGGCATGGGTGTGGAACGTATCTTCCCGCTGCATTCCCCCAACATCGACAACATCGAAGTTTTGATGGTAGGTCGTGTTCGTCGTGCCAAGCTGTACTACCTGCGCAATCTGCAGGGCAAAGCAGCGCGCATCCGCGAAAAACGCCGGATCTGATACACTGCTGTTCCGACAAAGCCCCGGTTTTTATGCCGGGGCTTTTGTTTTTTCGCGGTTTTGATTCATTTCGTATTCTTGCGATCTGTCAGAACGCAGGATGCCGAATTAGGGTGGTTTTCACAGGCGTGCGATATCGTGGCAGATGTGCAGTTCGACAGAGGCCAGTTACGCGGCGCAGTTAACCTCTTATCTACCCGAACGCGCCTTGACGAATGCAAACCGTGGGTCTGCCCTGTCTGTTAATAAAATAGGGGACCGTCATGCTTGAGCTGTTTCCCACCGAAAAATTATCTCCATTGCACTTTGAGCAGCAGTTACGCCTTAAGGGGTATATGCGTGTTGCCGGGATCGATGAAGCAGGGCGAGGTCCTTTAGCGGGTCCGGTCGTTGCAGCTGCTGTTATCCTGCCGGAAGAGTTTGACCTGCCTGGTCTGAATGACTCCAAAAAAATCTCTGCCAAACTTCGTGACAGGCTGTTTCCCCAGATTATTCAACAGTCCATAGATTATGGGATCGGCCTTGCACACGCGCATGAAATTGATGAACTTAATGTGCTGCAGGCTACGCTGCTTGCCATGCGCCGTGCCATTACCCGCCTGAAAAGCCCGGCCGATTATCTGTTGGTCGATGGAATTACGCCCGTACCGCTACCTGTAACTCAAAAAACTCTAAAGCAGGGCGACAGTCGTTCCCTGTCGATAGCTGCGGCTTCGGTGTTGGCCAAGGTGGTCAGGGACCGCCTGATGGTCACTTACGACACCCGCTTTCCGGGGTATGGTTTTGCCGGCCATAAAGGCTACGGCAGCGCCGCGCATTGTGAGGCGATTGCGCGTCTCGGGCCTTGTCCGCTTCACCGTGGCACGTTTCGCGGTGTGCGAGAATACCTATGACCCAGGAACGCTTAACCCTTGGCCGTTGGGGGGAGGATATCGCGGCTCGTTATTTGCGAAAAAAGGGCATGAAAATTTTGGGTCGCAATGTAAGATCGCCAGTGGGGGAGTTGGATATCGTGGCGCAACATGGGCGTACTTTGGTATTTGTCGAGGTCAAGACGCGGCGTGGTGTTTCTCATGGACACCCCCAGGAGGCTGTCGGAGCCACAAAACAACGGCAGATTATGCGGGCGGCTCAGTGGTATCTGGTCGAGCGCAAACTCGATCGTTTGCAACCCCGTTTTGATGTTGTTGCGGTACGGGGTGATGGGGAATTTGCCGATATCGAGCATTTCCCAGGCGCCTTCGATGTAGACGGCTGGTAGTGGTGGTACGGACGGTTTGTTTGCATTTTGTATTCGGCGTGGCTACAATGCGCTGGCTTGCTGCTCATTGCACCGGTTTTGGTGGGTTCGCTGGCACGCATTCATATTACGGATCGTAGAAAAGGATTGGATATTATGGAAATCCGCATGGCATCGCATGGGCTGTTACGGCTTGGCGTGTGTACGCCATCCTCCCGGGTGGCGGACGTAGTTTACAATTGCGAGCAGATCCGCAAGGTTGTTACCGAATCACCGGATTGCCGTTTTTTTCTATTTCCCGAGTTGTGTCTGACTGCGTATACCTGCGGAGACCTGTTTTACCAACCGCTGCTTGTTGAAAAAGCTCGAAACGCCCTTGTTCAGTTGGCAGAATTCACCGCTGAGAGGCGTGTGACCATGGTCGTAGGCGCACCGATTGCGCATCGTGGTCGGTTGTTTAATTGTGCTGTATTTCTTTCCGGCGGGCACATACTGGGAATTGTCCCCAAGATGTTTTTGCCCAATACCCAGGAATTTTACGAAGAACGCTGGTTTTCTTCGGCAGCTGATCTGAACGACTCAGAATTGCTGTGGGATGGTGAGCGCATCCCCTTCGGTAGTGACCTGCTGTTTCGTGCAGAAGGGTTGCCCGACTGTCTGGTCGGTATCGAAATCTGTGAGGATGTGTGGGTTGCTAATCCGCCCAGTGGCAAGTTGGCGGTCGCTGGGGCTACCGTGTTGCTGAATCTATCCGCCAGCCCCGAATTGCTCGGCAAGATGGAATACCGTCGCGCTCTGGTGCAGAACCAATCGGCGCGTTGCCTTGCTGCTTACCTGTATGCCTCTTCCGGGCCGGGGGAGTCCAGCACCGACCTGGTCTTTTCCGGACATTCCCTTATTGCGGAAAACGGGGCGATCCTTGCCGAAACCGAGCGTTTCCGCTTTGACAGCCAATTGGCTGTCGCGGATATCGATATCGAGCGTTTGATCAACGAACGCTTTAAAAATAACAGTTACGGTTTTTCCGGTCTGGATGCATCTTTCAGGATCATCGATTTTCCCTTGACCGATGTGACGACCGATCGCGTGTTGCGACCGGTTGCGGCAACGCCCTTTGTACCGCCAGCCGAAGATGAACGGGCCCACCGCTGTCATGAGATATTCGAGATTCAGACCACCGGCCTGGCCAAGCGTCTGTTGCATACCGGAGTCAAGCGTGCGGTTATCGGAGTTTCCGGAGGGCTTGATTCGACCCTGGCATTGTTGGTTACGGTTAAGGCTTTTGACAAGTTGGGGTACGATCGTTCAGGCATCGAAACCATCACCATGCCCGGATTTGGCACCACGCAACGCACCCGCGGCAATGCAGAACAGCTGGCGGAAATGCTTGGTACCCGACTGCGCGTTATTTCCATCGATGCCGCAGTGCGTCAGCATTTTTCCGATATCGGGCATGACGAATCGGTACACGATATTACCTATGAGAATTCCCAGGCTCGCGAACGGACCCAGATCCTGATGAATATTGCCAACCAGGTTGGCGGGTTGCTCATCGGCACCGGCGATCTATCGGAGTTGGCTCTGGGCTGGTGTACCTACAATGGCGATCACATGTCCATGTATGCGGTGAATACCGGCGTTCCCAAGACGCTGGTGCGCTACCTGGTTGCCTGGTGTGCCGATGCGGAATTTCTTGGCGATATTTCTTCTATCCTGCATGATGTTTGCGACACACCCGTATCCCCCGAGTTGTTGCCGCCCCATGAAAATGGCGAGATCAAACAGCGTACCGAGGATAAAATCGGCCCCTATCTGTTGCATGATTTCTATCTCTACAATGTGGTGCGCTTGCAATATCGCCCATCCAAAATATTTTTCCTGGCCCGGCAAGCATTTGGCGAGGAGTATACCAACCGACAGCTGCTAAGCAGCCTGAAAACTTTTTATCGGCGGTTTTTCTCTCAGCAGTTCAAGCGCTCCTGTCTTCCCGACGGACCCAAGGTCGGCAGTGTGGTTCTTTCGCCGCGTGGCGACTGGCGCATGCCCAGTGACGCCAGCGCCGCCTTGTGGCTGGACGATCTGAAACAGCTCGAAGGAGTTGTCGGTGAAGGCTGAAACGGTCAATCCTGGAACGCTGTATCTGGTAGCGACCCCCATAGGTAATTTGGAGGATATGACTTTCCGTGCCTTGCGGGTGCTCAAGGAAGTCGATCTGGTGGCCGCCGAGGATACCCGCCACAGTCGCAAACTGTTTAACCATTACGGCATCACCACGTCCCTGACCTCCTATTTTGCCCATAACGAGGCTGTCAAGGGCGAGCGGATTCTTGAACTGTTGCGTCAGGGCAAGTCGGTGGCGTTGATTACCGATGCCGGTACGCCTGCCATCTCCGATCCCGGTTTTTTACTGGTGCGGGCCTGTCGCGAACAGAATCTGCCGGTCACGGCAGTTCCAGGCGCTTCGGCGGTCATTGCCGCTCTCAGTGTGGCCGGGTTGCCAACGGAGCGTTTTGCCTTTGAGGGTTTTTTGCCACCCAAGAGCTCCGCGCGGCGAAAATTATTCAAAGCCTTGGGAGAGGAAAAGCGCACCCTGGTGTTTTATGAAGCACCCCACCGGTTGACTGCCAGCCTGACGGACCTGATAGACGAACTCGGGGCCGATCGGGAAGTGGCGGTGGTACGGGAATTGACCAAGTTGCACGAAGAAGTATTTCGCGGCACCGCAGGGCAGGCATTCACGCATTTTGAGCAGGACCGGGTGCGTGGCGAGATCGTGCTGCTGCTGGGGCCGGCACCCGAGCAACCGCCGCAGGAAACGGTGCGCGAAGCCTTGCAACGCTGGCGCAGCGAAACCGACCTGCCCATGCGGGAGATCGTCAAGGAAGTGGCCCGGCAGTTTGGCCTTTCAGGCAGCGATGTTTATAAAGAAAGTCTGAAAATGCGCGATGAGGATAACGGCTGAAATCTACCCAGGTGTCAAACTTCTTCGGTTCTGGTCGTGTGACATTCGTGGGTGGGGGCAGGATTGATCGTTTATTCACCACGAAGTTCACGAAGGCCACGAAGAAAAATCAAGACAATGAATTTCTTGTTAACAAAAACATAGAGCTTTGTTCGAAAAGCATCTCTTCGTGCTCTTCGTGTCCTTCGTGGTGGATTAAGATCCCTGTGCCACCAAAAGGCAGGGATCGCCTGATCAGAACCGCACTTCAAACCTGTCAAAGACCTCTTCGCTGCCTCCGCGGCGGATGGTCAGACCTTCGACCCGGCTGGCCGGGGGGCCTTCCTTTAAAGCGGACAGCCACTCTTCAATCTTCTCCTGCGGGCCTTGCGCTACGGCTTCGACTGCCCCGTCAGGCAGGTTGCGCACCCACCCTGTAAGTCCCAGGCGCAGGGCTGTTTTATAGGTAAAGTGGCGAAATCCAACCCCCTGGACACGGCCTTCAACTATGACCGCTACGCGTGTTTGTGTCATGGTCCCTCCAGCTCGCTCATCAGTTGCAGGAACTCCTCTTCGTTCAGAATCTGAATGCCTAGCTGGCGGGCTTTTTCCAGTTTGCTGCCGGCCTCTTCTCCAGCGACTACGCAATCGGTTTTTTTGCTGACGGAGCCACTGGCCCGGCCGCCCAGGCGTTCGACCCTTTCCTGGGCTTGTTTGCGCGAAAATTGCGTCAGGCTACCGGTGAAGACGAAGGTTTTTCCGGTGAGCGGTCCGCCGGTACGTTTTTCTTCAGCCTGGGGAGCCACCCCGGCTGATTTCAGTGCGGCAAGGATCTCCTGATTGCGGGTTTTGTGGAAAAAATCGGTAACGCTGTCGGCCACCTGCGGGCCTATTTCATGCAACGCCAGCAGGTCATCCCGCGAGGCTTTTGCCAGTTCCTCCAAAGAACCGAATTGACGGGCCAGCAAGGTGGCGAGATGTTCGCCGACATGGCGAATCCCCAGTGCAAACAGGAACCGTCCCAATGGGCGGGTTTTGCTGGCGGCGATGGCGTCCAGCAGGTTTTGTGCTGATTTGTCGGCCAGTCTTTCGCAGCGCAGCAGGTCGTTTTTGGTGAGCTGGTAAAGGTCGGCTACACTCGAGATGAGTTGGAGTTTGAGCATTTGTTCGATGGTGCGTTCGCCGAGACCGTCGATATCCATGGCGCGCCTGGCAACGAAATGCTTGATCGATTCGCGCAGGCGAGCAGGGCAGGATAGTTCCTGACAGCGTGGCACCACTTCACCTTCCAGTTTGACCACCGGCCCGCCGCATACCGGGCAGGTCTGCGGCAGGGGCACATTGCGCTCATTTCCGTTACGGTGTTCCGGAAGGACCTTGACGACGTCGGGAATAACGTCGCCGGCTCTTTCGATCACGACCGTATCACCTATCATCACATCAAGCCGCGCGATTTCATCCCAGTTGTGCAGGCTGGCACGCGATACCGTCACACCACTGACTTCTACCGGTTTCAGTTGGGCTACCGGGGTGATGGCGCCGGTGCGTCCGACCTGCAAGACGATATCCTCCACCACCGTGATAGCCTGGCGAGGGGGGAATTTGCAGGCAATGGCCCAGCGGGGGGTGCGGGTTTTCTCGCCCAGCTCACGCTGCAGGGTCAACTCGTCCACCTTGACCACCAGGCCGTCGATTTCATAGGGCAGCTGGTCTCGCTGTTGCTGCAGGTCACGGAAATACTCCATGACCGGCTTAATCCCTTCTACCGTACGGGTATGCTCCAGGTTGACACGTAAACCCCACTGGTGTAGACGCTGCAACAGTTCATGGTGGCTGGCTGGCAGTTCATCCGAAAATTGGCCGATGCCGTAACAGAAGATTTTTAGCGGCCGCTTGGCCGTCACTGACGAGTCAAGTTGGCGCAGGCTGCCGGCGGCGGCATTACGGGGATTGGCGAAAACCTGCAGGCCCTCTTCTTCGCGCTCCTGATTAAGGATTTGAAAGTCGGCCAGGTCGATATAGACTTCACCGCGTACTTCCAGAAGGTCAGGGGCGGCGTCACCCAGGACCAGGGGGATAGAGGGGATAGTGCGCAGGTTTTCAGTTATTCCCTCGCCAGTGGTGCCGTCTCCGCGGGTGGAACCGACCTCCAGGGTGCCGTTGCGATAAACCAGTTCCACCGCGACGCCATCCATTTTCAGTTCGCAGACATAGCGCACCGGACCCTCACTGGATAGAAAGCGCCGGGTGCGTGCGTCGAATTCGTAGAGTTCTTCCTCGTTGAGAGCGTTTTCAAGGGACAGCATCGGCAGGCTGTGGCGCACCGGCGTGAACTGTTGGAGTGGCGCAGCTCCCACCCGCAGGGATGGGGAAGCAGGTGTTATCAGCTCCGGGTAGGCCTTTTCAAGGTCCAGCAGCTCCCGAAACAGGCGGTCGTATTCCGCGTCGGTTAATTCCGGCCGGTCATAGGTGTAATAAAGCATGCTGTGGCGATGCAATTCGGTACACAGTTGCTGATAGCGGCGGATGCTTTGGGCCTTGTCCATGGATACCTCGTAGGTGACGGGCGGTAGGTTTGCTTGGTGCTGTGCGCCTTATAGCACAGGGAGAGGCGTATTTCAAACTTGCGAGTGGCTAGCCTGGTTTGCCCGTGATAATTTCTTCGGCAACGCTGTCTTGCGAATTGACCGTGACGATTGTAATCCTCGTGGTCCTGGGGTAAAATCCACATTGCTTTTCAGGAAAGCTTTTTTATGTTAACGGAAGGTTGTTGATGCAAGACTCAATTTTATATGTCGCCGGTTTGGTTGTGCTGTTGCTCATGTCGGCTTTTTTTTCTGGTTCAGAGACGGCCCTTCTGTCCATTGATTCGTTGCGGGTCAAGTACCTGGTACATAAAAAGAGACGCGGCGCCCAGCAACTTGAGCGGGTTCTCAGCCAACCGGATAATCTTTTGGGCGCCATTTTGGTTGGCAATAATCTGGTCAATATCGCCGCTTCGGTGTTTGCCACCACCTTTTTTGTTCAGCTGTTCGGAGCGCGCGGAGAGCTTCTCACGATTGTGATACTCACGCCGGTGCTACTGATTGTTTCCGAGGTCTGCCCCAAAACCTTTGCTGCCCGCAATCCGGAACGGGTTTCCTTCTGGGTGCTGCGTCCGATAACGTTGATTATGATCCTATTGCGGCCGGTGGTTTGGCTGGTGACGAGTTTTTCCCGTCTGTTGACTCTGCTGGTCAAGAGCGAGCCGAGGCCGACCATTTCCGAGGATGAGATCCGTACGCTGATTTCCGTCGGCGAGCAGAGCGGTTTGTTTGGCAAGGACAAGCGACGCATGCTGGATGGGGTCTTCGACCTTTCCCAGATCAGTGTCCGCGATGTCATGATTCCACGCACCGAAGTGGTGGTTCTTGATGTTTCCTCTTCCTTTTCCGAGGTTCTTACGGCTGTGCAGGGCTCCTGCCATTCGCGGTTTCCGGTTTATGAGGGATCGGTTGACAATATTGTCGGCATTATTCACTCCAAAGATATTTTGCGGTATGTGCATATCCCAGAAGAGTTTTCCCTGCGAAAATTGGCGCGTAAACCCTACTTTGTTCCTGAATCGAAGCGCATTAACACCTTGTTGAAAGCTTTTCAGCGTCGCCAGGCGCATCTGGCGGTGGTCGTGGATGAATATGGTGGGGTTGAGGGCATTGTTACCCTGGAGGATGTCGTCGAAGAGATTGTCGGTGAAATCAGGGACGAATACGACATCGATGAGGCGATGGTCAGCGAGTTGGGGGGCGGGCGTTTCCTTCTGGATGGCAGTATTTCCCTGCGCACCGTCAATCAGAGTTTCGGCCTGGAATTGTCCGAGGAACATGCTTCCACTCTTGCCGGTTTCCTGCTTGGCGTTTTAGGCGCCATTCCACACACGGGGGACAGTTGCACTGTCGATGGATACTGCTTTATCGTGCGCAAAGTCATCGATCATCGCATTGAAGAAATCGAACTGCTTCTGCCTCCAGACCTCTAATATTTCCGATTTTTGTCCGTTTTTTTTGGTATTGAAAAAATCCCCTTTCGAGGGGATTTTTTTTTGCCATGGGAACGCCCTAAACCCTTAAAAAATTAGAATAAACGCCTTGACAAGGTGGGGGGCTGTCGTTATAGTTGCCCACAAAGTGTAAAAACGTGTCAAATTTGGCCTAGGACATTGAATGTTATTTCAGGGTGAATTCAATAACGCGATCGATGCGAAGGGAAGGGCGAGTATTCCGGCCAAGTTTCGGGATGTGCTGAGCTCTGTTTTTGCCGATGAGCGCCTTATTGTCACCCAGAACGATGGCGGTCTGGCGGCGTATCCGGTCCAGGAGTGGGAAAAGGTGCTGGAAAAAGTCAACGCGATGGATGCCAGTCCTTTAAAAGACGCCATTAACCTGGCGCTCATCTCGCCGGCGATCGAATGTCCGTTCGACAAGCAGGGGCGCATTCAGTTGACCAAGGCCCAGCGTTGCTATGCGGGATTAGAGTCGGAGATTCGCGAAATCGTGGTAGTCGGTTCCATCAATAAGATCATGATCTGGAATCGCGCCATGCACGCCGAGATGCGTAAGCAAGCTGAGAATTTACTCAAAACAGAGTCGCAGGCTCTTTATAATTTAGGATTTTAGGCCATGGCGGAAGAAATATTTCAGCACTATTCAGTGATGCCCGGGGAGGTCCTGGAGTGCTTGCATCCGCAATCGGGGGAGGTTTTTGTCGATGGGACGGTTGGGGGTGCCGGGCATGCCTACCTGATCCTGGAGGCAACGGCCCCGGACGGCATACTGATTGGCCTGGACCGCGATTGTGAAGCTCTTGACGCCGCCAGTCGAAGACTTGCTCCTTTTGGTGACCGGGCCGTGTTGCGCCAAGGCAATTTTGCCGATGCCGACCGGATCCTGGCCGACCTTGGCATTCCCGCAGTGGATGGTATTTTGCTCGATCTCGGCGTGTCGTCTTTTCAGCTCGATACCGCGCGGCGGGGTTTTTCATTCCAATCCGACGCTCCCCTCGATATGCGTATGGACACATCGACCGGGATGACCGCCGCTGATGTCGTCAACTCCATGTCCATCGATGATCTGACACGAATTTTTCGGGAATACGGTGAGGAACGGTATGCTCGCCGTATAGCAAAGCGTATTGACCAGGTGCGGGCCGAAACGCCGTTGTTGACCACCCGGGAATTGGCCGAGCTGGTACGAGACGCGGTGCCCAAGGGGCATGTTCCGTCACGTATTCATCCGGCAACGCGGGTTTTTCAGGCTCTGCGCATTCATGTCAATGCCGAACTGGATAGTCTGCGGGATGGCTTGCAGCGTGCCATGGCGCTTCTTAAGCCTGGCGGGAGAATGGCGGTGATCAGTTTTCATTCCCTGGAAGATCGCATCGTCAAACAGTTTTTTCGCAGCCAAGTCCAGGTCTGTACCTGCCCGCCGGGACTGCCGGTCTGTGTTTGTAATCGCACCCCTGAGGTGGAGCTGCTGACCCGCAAGGGTCTGCGGGCTGGTGAGGCCGAAATCGAGGCTAACCCCCGGGCACGCAGCGCGGTGCTGAGGGCGATTCGCCACCTGTAAGAAATTTTGCCGCATTTGCGGCATGCTTGATATGACTGGAGGTATGGTATGTCTTTTTCCACGCAACGTGTGCTGCCCGGTGTCGGCAGTGGCAGTGTTTTCTGGCAACGTTTCTCCTTAGCTCAATTCCTGGTTTTTCTGGTAGCCCTGGTCGGGGCCGGTGTTTTCTACATCTGGTCGTGCAGCCAACTGATCGAGTTGGGCTATGCCATCTCCAGCTGCGAAAGCCAGTTGCTGGATTTGCAGCGCGATGAAAACTGCCTGCGGTTGGAAGTCGCTACCTTGAAGAACCCTGCCCACCTTGAGCGGGTAGCCAGCAATACGTTGAAACTGCATTACCCCGAACCCCACCAGGTGATTATTGTCCGATGAAACTGACGCCGGAAAAATGCTGTAAGATTCGCATGATCCTGATAGGAGTGGGTTTTACGCTCTTTTTTCTGGCTGTTGTGGGACGAGGATTCTGGTTGCAGGTCATCGACAGCGAAGAAACCGTCGCCCGCGCCCGGCGGCAGTATAAACGCATTATCCCTTTAACGCCTCGCAGGGGGGCAATCTACGACCGCAACGGCGCTGAATTGGCCCGCAGCATCAGTGTCGATTCTATTTTTGCCGAGCCTTTGCGTATCCGCGATATCGATTCTACCGTGCGTGCGCTTTCGCGTCCGCTCCATATGAGCGGTGCGGCGCTGCGCAAGAGGCTGACTTCCAAGCGCAGTTTCGTATGGCTGGAGCGTAAGGTGCAACCGGACCAGAGTGCCAGGATTCGCAAGCTTGGTGTCGAGGGTATTGCTTTTACTAAGGAACATCAGCGGTTCTACCCCAATGGCGAGTTGGCTGCGCAATTGCTTGGATTTACCGGCCTTGATCCCAAGGGGCTAGAGGGGCTGGAGCGGTATTACGACAGCCAGATGCTGGGTCAGGAAGGGTTTCTGGTAACGGCCAAAGACGGCCGTCGCAAGGGGTTGGGGGCCAGCAATAAGGTCGTCGATGGGGGCAGTCACGGAAACAGCCTCAATCTGACTATCGATCGCAATCTTCAATACCTGGCTGAAAAAGAACTGGCAGTTGGTTTGAAAGAAGCCCAGGGGCGGACAGGCAGCGTGATAGTGCTGGATCCCAAAAGCGGTGAGATTCTCGCCATGGCCAATCAGCCGACCTATAATCCGAACGCCTATCGTCGTTATGCAGCCGCAAGCCGTCGTAACCGTGCTGTGTGTGACGAGTTCGAGCCTGGTTCCACTCTCAAGATATTTCTCATGGCTGCAGCTTTAAATGAAAAGGTCGTGCAGCCGAACCAGTGGATCGATTGCGAAAAGGGTTCTTACCGAGTCGGTGGCATGACCATTCATGACCATCATCCTTATGATCGTCTTAGTGTCGCTGATGTGCTCAAGATGAGCTCCAATATCGGTTCCGCGAAAATCGGAAAGTTATTGGAGCGCCAGCGTTATTACGACTATCTTAAGCAATTCGGATTCGGAGAAAAAACAGGGATCGATTTCCCCGGGGAGACTTCAGGCCAATTACGCAGACCGGAGTTGTGGTTTGAAGGTGATCTGGCGGCTGTATCGTTCGGCCAGGGGATGACCGTGACAGCTTTGCAGATGGCGCGCGCCGTAGGAGCTATCGCCAATGGCGGTTTGTTGATGAAAGCCGATCTGGTGCGGCAAATCGTCGATGATCGCGGTACCCTGGTGGAAAGCCGCTCACCACAAACCATAAGGCGCGTGGTGTCGGAAAAGACGGCGGCCCAGGTCAGGTCGATGATGGAAATGGTCACGAACGAAGGTGGCACCGGTACCCTTGCGGCCGTGCCCGGCTACCGCGTTGCCGGCAAGACCGGCACCGCGCAGAAAGTCGATCCGGTTACCGGGGGCTACTCGGCCGACAAACGGGTGGCTTCCTTTGTCGGCTTTGCGCCGGCGGACAACCCCCGCCTAGTCGTTATGGTGGTTATCGACGAACCGCAAACTCATGTGTACGGGGGGTTGGTGGCCGCCCCGGTATTTTCGCGCCTGACAGGGCAGGCCCTGCGCTACCTTGGTGTGCCACCGACAGAAGCTGATATGGAAGCACCTCTGCCACCGGTAACTCTGGAAACGGGCGTCGCCATTTCCACGGGCAACATTCAACCTGCGCGCATAGCCGAAGGGGATGCGCCGGTGATGCCCCACTGTCTTGGACTGAGTTGCCGGCAGGTGCTGCAGACCATGGAGAAGCTTGGGCTCAATATCAGAATTAAAGGTACAGGCAAAGTTGTCGAGCAATTTCCGGCACCTGGCCAGGACATTCGTTATGGTGATGAAGTTTGGGTGAAATTGGAGCCCCCGGCGTAAAAAATTCCCTTTGACTTTTTTCCCTCACAGAAGGAAAATCGGCGATTCTATGAACCTTTCCGTCCTTTGCCAGATGTTTGCCCCCTGTACTGTCACCGGCCCTGCCGATGGTATTATCAGTGGTTTATATTACGACAGCAGGCGGGTGCTGCCGGGAGGGTTGTTTTTTGCCTTGCCCGGTGCCACGGTGGATGGTCATCGGTTCGTAGAGGATGCTCTTGCCCGGGGTGCGGTGGCTGTAGTCATGGAAAAATCCTGCCCATTGCCGCCTGGGATAACCGGATTGCTGGTGAAGGATGCGCGGCGGTGCATGGCGCTGGCGGCCGCTGAATTTTACGGCGATCCCACCAGAGATATGCTGGTCGTGGGGATAACAGGAACCAATGGAAAAACCACCGTCAGCTATCTGGTGGAATCCTTGTTGAAGGCCTCGGGTCGGCGACCGGCTGTTTTGGGTACCGTCGATTATCGATTTGAAGGGGAACGCTTGACTTCCAGTCACACCACTCCTGAATCGGTTGATCTGATGCGGACTATCGCCGAGTTTCGCAGTCGTGGCGCCAATGCCTTGATTCTTGAGGCATCGTCCCATGCGCTTGAGCAGCGGCGGGTGGACGGGGTGTGTTTCGATGTTGGCGTATTTACCAACCTGACTCCGGAACACCTCGATTACCATGGCGACCTGGAATCGTATTTTGACGCCAAACTCCGGCTCTTTACCGGGCTTGGCGACCATTCACCCCGTCATGCGGTGGTTAATCTCGACGACGCATATGGTGCGCGTCTTGCGGATTCGTTGCCCTCTGCCGTTGGTTGCGGACATGCTCCCCGTTGTACCGTGACAGCCGAGGATGTTGCTATCTCGGTGGCCGGCATTTCCGGCAGATTGCGCACTCCCCAGGGTTGTGCCGACTTACACTCCCCTTTGGTCGGGGACTACAATCTGCATAATCTGCTTTGCGCCGCCGGCGTTGGTGTTGCTTTGGATATGGAACCCAATACTATCGCCGCCGCCCTCGCCGCCGCACCGCAGGTGCCGGGGCGATTGGAAAGTATCGAGAACCGCTGCGGAGCACTGGTGCTGGTCGATTATGCGCACACTGGGGATGCCCTGCAAAACGTTTTGACCACGCTGCGCCAGTTGGAGCCGCGGCGATTGCTGTGCGTGTTTGGTTGTGGTGGCGACCGCGATGCCGGCAAACGTCCCGTGATGGGAGAAGTCGCCGCGCGTCTGAGCGATGTGGCCATTTTAACATCGGACAATCCGCGCAGCGAAGATCCGTTAAGTATCATGCAGCAGGTGGAGATCGGCATGCGCCGGGTTTATTCCGGACCCTGGACCGAGCAGCAGGCACGACAGTCAGCCTCAGGCGGGTATTTGACAATCGTTGACCGGCGCGAAGCGATTCGCTTTGCCGTGAGTCTGCTGCAGGCTGGTGATGTGTTATTGGTGGCCGGCAAGGGGCATGAGGATTATCAGATTGTCGGCAACCAGAGGTTGCACTTTGATGACCGCGAGGAATTACGCGAAGCCCTGAGGTCTGCGGCGGAGGAACAATGCGACTCGATCTGAATCAAATCGCCTCCATTATCGGCGGCAATCTGATGCCTGAGCGCGCCAGCGGTGCGGTTACCGGTGTTTGCACCGATAGCCGTTCGTTGCGTTCCGGGGATCTGTTCGTGCCGCTGCGTGGACCTCGATTCGACGGGCATGATTTCATGGCCCAGGCGGTGCGCGGCGGAGCCAGTGCCTGCCTGAGTGAAGAAGTGATCGCCGGTTTGCCGGTGCCGGTCATTCAGGTAGCCGACACCCTGAAGGCGCTCGGTGATCTGGCGGCGGCTGTGCGGCAGGATTTTGACGGACCGGTGTTGGCGGTAACAGGGTCTTCCGGCAAAACCTCGACCAAGGAAATGCTGGCCGGAATTTTAACGCTCCGTGGCCCGGGTCTTAAAACCGAAGGCAACTTCAACAATCTTATCGGCCTGCCCCATACCCTGTTTCGACTCGAAGCCGAGCATGGCTGGGCCGTGGTGGAATTGGGCATGAGTGCTCGCGGTGAAATTGCCCGCCTGGCTGAGATCAGTCGACCCGATATCGGCATCATCACCAATGTCGGGCCGGCCCATCTGGAAACCTTGCATAATCTCGAAGGGGTGGCGCGCGCCAAAGGTGAATTGTTTGCCGCTTTGCCCGCTGGTGGCACCGCTGTTATCAATGGTGATGATCAACGGGTATTGCAGTTGCCCGTTGCCAACGGCGTACGCCGGTTGATCTACGGCTGCGGTTCGGATGCAGAAGTTCGCGCCGAAGATGTGACCGTGGACGGACAGGGCGTGCGTTTTCGGCTGGTGTTGCCGGAAGGAAGCTGGCCCGTGCGTCTGTCGGTACCCGGTCGCTACAATGTGTACAATGCCCTGGCCGCTGCGGCTGCAGCCCATGCCTTGCATATGAGCGGCGCACAGATTGTCGAAGGACTGGAACGCTTCCGGTCATGCGCAGGGCGCATGGAAGTAGCGGAACTCGCCAGCGGTGCGACCCTGTTGGAGGATTTTTACAATGCCAACCCCTTGGCCGTCAAAGCGGCGCTCAAGGCACTGGATGAACTTTCCGGCAGTGGCCGCCGTATTGCCGTTCTTGGCGACATGCTGGAATTGGGAGAGGCGGCGGCCGAATTGCACCGCCAAACCGGATTGCACGCGTCGAAGTGTGCCGACCTCCTTATTCTCCTGGGCGAAAGGGCCGAGGATACAGCCGCCGGCGCCAGACAGGGCGGAATGACTCCTCAGTCGGTCTGGGTCGTTACAAGTCATGATGAAGCTGTGCAATTGTTGAAAGACCTGCTGCGTCCGGGAGACCGCGTATTGGTTAAAGGTTCTCGCGGCATGGCGATGGAAAAAATCTGTAAAGCCCTGCGCGATAGCGATGGGCACCCGACCGCCGGTCATTAGGAGACGTCTGGATGCTGTACCACCTGCTCTATCCGCTGCATGAACAGTTTTCCGTGCTGTACATTTTCCGGTACATCACGTTTCGGGCGATCTACGCCACTATCACGGCGCTGATGATCTCGTTTATTCTCGGGCCCTGGCTTATCGACAAACTGTCCAGCCTCCAGATCGGTCAAAGCATTCGTAAAGATGGACCTCAGTCCCATTTTAAAAAAGAAGGGACGCCTACCATGGGCGGTACCCTGATCTTGCTGGCCATCGTTTTACCGACCTTGCTGTGGACCGATTTGACCAATATCTATGTTTGGGTAACCCTGCTGGTAACCGTCGGTTTTGGCGCAGTGGGATTTGTGGATGACTACCGCAAGGTCAAAAAGCGCAACAGCGATGGCCTGTCGGCGCGGCAGAAGATGTTGTGGCTCATGGTTATTGCCGCTACCGCTGGCTTGATGCTGTATTTTTACCAGCCGTATCCGACAACCCTGGCCCTGCCTTTTTTTAAGGGATTGCGTCCTGATCTTGGACTGTTTTACATCCCTTTTGCGATGCTGGTCATCGTTGGCGCCAGCAACGCGGTCAATCTTACGGACGGGCTGGACGGGTTGGCCATCGGACCGACGATTATCGCCTCGGGTACTTACCTGCTGTTCGCTTATCTGGCCGGCAACGCGCGTCTGTCGGAGTACCTGCAGATCAGCAGTGTGCAGGGGGCCGGAGAGTTGGCGGTACTATGCGGCGCCATGGTCGGCGCGGGTCTTGGTTTTCTGTGGTTCAA
>DKEW01000010.1:42147-52004 GCA_002452265.1 Pelobacter sp. UBA6812
GGTCATCACCAAACAGGAGATCGTGTTGGTGATTGTCGGCGGGATTTTCGTGGTAGAGGCACTCTCGGTTATCATGCAGGTTGCATCGTTTAAAATCCTGGGAAAACGGATCTTCCGCATGGCGCNNTGGCGCCGATCCACCATCATTTCGAGCTCAAGGGGTGGGCCGAACCGAAGATCATTGTTCGCTTCTGGATCATCAGCATTATTCTCGCACTGGTGGCTCTATCCACCCTCAAGTTGAGGTAGTTCATGGCCGGGTATGCCGGAAAAAATGTGGTTGTCGTCGGTGCCGGTTGCACAGGGCTGGGTCTGGCCAGGTTCTTTCTGGACCTTGGGGCGACGGTAACGCTGTCTGACAGCCGCAAGCGCGAAGCCCTTATCGGCGTGGATGATCTTGCAGAGCGCGGCCTGCGTTTCGATTGCGGCAGCCACGATCCCGCACTTCTGGCCAGAGCAGACCTGATTGCCATCAGTCCCGGTATTCCCTTGACGGTGCCGGCTGTGGCTTCGGCAATGCAGGCCGGTGTTCCGGTGTTGGGTGAAATCGAGATTGCCGCACGTGAGCTGTCGGCTCCGATGGTGGCGATTACCGGTACCAACGGCAAATCGACAACGACATGCTTGATTGGTGAAGTTCTGCGCTGCTGGGGGCGCAAGGCATTTGTTGGTGGCAATCTCGGCACTCCGCTTATCGAGGCAACACGGTGCACCGATTGGGATTGGATTGTGGCGGAAATCTCGTCATTTCAGTTGGAGGCGATTGAAATCTTCCGACCTCGATACGGTATGCTGCTCAACCTCACCGAGGATCATCTCGATCGGTATCCCGATATGGCCAGCTACCTGGCAGCTAAATTGCGGTTGTTCGAAAACATGACGGGCGACGATGTGGCGGTCCTGAATGCCGATGACCCTCTGGTGATGCAATGCACTGAGAATATGTCCTGCCGAAAAGTTTTGTTTTCCTCCAGTAAGGTGCTTGAGCAAGGGATGGGGTTTGACGGAGAGCATATCGTCTGGCGGCATGCGGGACAGCAACAGCGTTTCCCGGTTGCGGCTTTACGGCTCAAAGGTATGCACAATGTCGAGAACGTCATGGCCTCACTGATCCCCCCGCTTATGGAGGGTTGTCCTGCTGAAGTGGCATGGCAGGCGGTATGTGGATTCGGTGGACTGGATCATCGCATGGTCTTGGTGCGGGAACTGGATGGTGTGAGCTGGTACGACGATTCCAAGGGCACCAATGTCGGCAGCGTGGTAAAAAGCCTGGCCGGCCTGGATGCCCCGGTGACTCTCATCGCCGGTGGCAAGGATAAAGGTGGGGATTACGCGCCGTTGGCGGAATCGGTTCGCGAAAAAGTTGACCATCTGATCCTGATTGGGCAGGCTGCCGATCGCATGCAGGAAGCCTTTGCCGGGATGAGCGAAATTTTGCGGGTTGCAAGTTTGGAAGAGGCGGTTCAACTTGCGCACCGGGTAACGGTAGCCGGTGGTACGGTTCTGTTGTCGCCCGGTTGTTCGAGTTTTGATATGTTTCGCAGCTATGCCGAGCGCGGGGAGATCTTCTGCCGTGCCGTGCTGGCCTTGCAGGCAAACGGTTGATGTTATGACAGAGCGTGGCGGATACGACTATTGGCTTTTGGCGGTGGCCGCTGTGTTGACAGCCATCGGTGTGCTGATGGTCTATTCATCATCCTCGATCATGGCGGCCGAGCATTACAAAGACGGATTTTATTTTCTCAAAAGGCAGGGTAGTTTTGCGCTGGTGGGCATCCTCCTGTTGCTTGCCGCCATGCGTATCGATTACCATCATCTGCGCCGACTGGCGGCATTGGGCTTGCTGATCAGTGCCGTGCTTCTTGCCCTGGTGCTGGTACCCGGTGTCGGAGCTTCGGCAGGGGGGGCCGCGCGCTGGATCCGTATCGCCGGATTTACCCTGCAGCCGTCCGAAATTGCCAAGGTGGCGTTGGTGCTGTTCATGGCCCACTCCCTGGCTCGCAAACCGGAAAAGAACTTGCGCACCTTTAAGCTCGGCGTCTTGCCCTACCTGGTGATTCTGGGAATGATGCTGGTGATGCTGATGTTGCAGCCCGACCTCGGCAGTTCAATGACCATGGGGGCGGTTGCTCTGGGCATGATGCTGGTTGCAGGCAGCTGTTTCAGGCATATTCTGGTGTCGATACTTCCGGCATTGCCGGCTCTGTATGTCGCCATCTGGCGGGTGGATTATCGCAGGCGTCGCATGCTGGCGTTCATGGATCCATGGAAATATCCGTCCGACGAGGGGTTCCAGATCACCCAGAGTCTGATCGCTTTCGCCAACGGCGGCTGGAAAGGGCAGGGACTTGGACAGAGTCAGCAAAAACTGTTTTTTCTGCCTGAGGCGCACACCGACTTCATTTTTTCCGTGGTAGGCGAGGAAGCCGGATTTATCGGCGTGTTGACCATCGCCGTGCTGTTTCTGGTGCTGGTGTGGCTTGGTTTGCGCATCGCCTGGATGGCGCCGGATGAATTCGGACGCTACCTGGCGTTTGGCCTGACCCTGCTGCTTGGTCTCGAAGCCTTCACCAACATGGCCGTGGTTATGTCGTTGTTACCGACCAAAGGGCTGGCCTTGCCGTTTCTGTCTTACGGTGGCAGTAGTCTTGTAGTCTCGTTGTTGGCTGTAGGCATTCTGCTGAATATTTCAAGCCAGATCGAGGGGGGGAAGTCATGAAATTATTGCTGGCAGGAGGAGGAACCGGCGGCCATCTGTTCCCCGCAGTGGCTCTGGCTCAGCGGCTTCTTGAACAGGATCCCGCCTCGCAGGTATTGTTTGTCGGCACCGACCGTGGGATCGAAGCGCGGGTGTTGCCGGAGCTCGATTTGCCGCTGCGCTGCATCGATATTCGCGGATTTGTCAATCAGGGATTGGCGGGCAAACTGCGCCTGGTGCCCTGCCTGATAAAAAGTGTCTGGCAGGGGCTTCGCATCCTGCGGGAATTCAAGCCCGATGTGGTCCTCGGGGTGGGCGGTTATGCGTCTGCGCCCATGCTGGTGGCCGCCCGAATTAAGGGCATTCCGACCGTTATTCATGAACAGAATGCCTGGCCGGGGGTGACCAACCGTCTGCTGGGTGGTTGGGCCCGTTGTGTCTGCCTGTCCTTTTCAGAAGCGGAGCGCGCTTTTCATCGCGCCACCACCACCGTAACCGGCAACCCCTTGCGCAAGGGGATGGAAGATTGTCCGCCTATGGATGGTGGCGACCCCGGGTTATTGATATTCGGCGGTAGCCGTGGTGCCCGTGCCATCAACGACGCCCTGCTGGCGGCGTTGCCGCTACTGGATGCGTGGCGGGGACGGTTGCGGCTTGTGCATCAGACCGGTAGCGACGACTTTCAGCGTATTCGTGAGGGGTATGTCAAGGCTGGTTGGCCTCAGGAATGCGTGGTTCCGTTTATTAATGACATGGCAAGCGCCTATGCCAATGCGCATCTGGTGGTATGTCGGGCCGGTGCCACCACCCTGGCTGAACTAGCGGTCTGTGGCCGCGCGGCTATTCTCATTCCTTATCCCCATGCGGCAGGAGATCATCAGACGATTAATGCCCAGGCTGTGGCCCGCAAGGGTGCTGCCCTGGTCCTGCCGCAACAGGATCTGACCGCTGAGCACCTGGCCAGTCTGATTATCGATCTGATGGAAAATCGCTCTCGACTGATAAGCATGGCTGCCGCATCCAAATCACTTGGGATTGCGGGTGCCGCCGACAGGATTCTCAAGGTATGCCGCACCATGTGCGGGCAAGAATGAATGTTTTACTTAACACTGCTTTGAGCAGAGAAGGTTTATAAAACTTTATGTACGGGAAGATTCGCACCATACATTTTGTTGGCATAGGCGGTATTGGCATGAGCGGCATCGCTGAAGTCCTGCTGAATCTTGGCTACCGCGTAAGCGGTTCGGATCTGCGGGAGTCGGAGATAACCCGCCGTCTATGCGAACTTGGCGGCATCATCGGTTACGGCCATGCTGCCGAAAACCTTGGGGATGCGGATGTGGTGGTCACGTCGACCGCCGTCAAATCCGACAACCCCGAGGTAGTCGAAGCGCATCGCCGCTTGATCCCTGTGATCCCGCGTGCCGAAATGCTGGCGGAACTGATGCGCATGAAATATGGCATCGCCGTGGCCGGCACTCACGGTAAAACCACCACCACCAGCATGGTTTCCACCGTATTGTCCAAAGCCGGCATCGATCCGACGGTAGTGATCGGCGGGCGCCTTGATTCCATCGGCTCCAACGCCAAGCTTGGACAGGGGAAATTCCTGGTGGCGGAAGCCGACGAATCGGACGGGTCTTTTCTGAAACTGTCCCCGACCATCGCTGTGGTGACCAATGTCGATGCGGATCATCTCGATTTTTATAGTGATCTGGATGAAATTAAACGTACTTTTGTTGATTTCATCAACAAAATACCCTTTTACGGAGTAGCGGTACTGTGTCTGGATGATAGCAACATCCAGGCTCTAATACCGCAGGTCGGCAAACGTTTTGTCACCTACGGCATGACAACCCAGGCCGACTATAACGCCCAGGATGTCACCTATCGGGAAGAACGGACAACCTTCACGGTTTGCCATCAGGGAGAAATCCTGGGCCAGTTGTCCATTCGTATGCCTGGTCAGCACAATGTTCTCAATGCCCTGGCTGCGGTGGCTGTGGCAAGAGAACTGGAAATTTCCTTTGAGCAGATCGCCGCAGGGTTTCTTGACTTTTGCGGTGTTCAGCGGCGCTTCCAGCCAAAATACCATGGACAGGATATCATGGTGGTGGACGATTACGGGCACCATCCTGCTGAGATCAAGGTCACCTTGGCTGCTGCGCGCAGCGGGTGGAATCGCCGGGTCGTGGCAGTGTTTCAACCGCATCGCTACAGTCGCACCCAGGCTTTGTTCGATGAATTCGTGACGGCTTTTTATCAAGCCGATCATCTGGTGGTCATGGATATCTATGCTGCCGGCGAAACGCCGATTCCTGGAGTGGAAGCCAGCCTTCTGGCCGAAGGTGTCGCCGGGCACGGACATCGCGATGTGCATTATTGCCCTGACGCGGAGGCGGTATTGTCTCATCTGAAGCAGGTTGTCAAACCCGGCGACCTGGTACTGACTCTGGGTGCCGGCAATGTGTGGCAGGTCGGTGAAGCTCTGGCCGACTGGTTAAAGCAAAGAGACTGATATGAATGTCATAGCCGCTGCCTTACGTGAAATTTTACAGGGACCGGTGCTGGTCGGAGAACCGTTGCGCCGTCATACGACCTGGCGTATCGGCGGGCCTGCAGGGCTGTTTATCGCTCCCCAAAGCGAGGAAGAATTGCTGGCGGCCCTGCATCTGCTGGCGCGGGTCAACATGCCCTGGCTAGCGCTTGGCACCGGTAGTAATATATTGGTGCGCGATGGTGGTTTTCGCGGTGCAGTCATCCATATGGGTGCTTTGCAAAGCATAGCGTTTCGGGATGATGGCACGGTTAAGGTTGGTGGTGGGCTTTCCATGATGCGGCTGATACGCCAGGCGGTTCAGCGCGGTCTGGCAGGTCTTGAGGATCTTGCGGGTATTCCGGCTACGGTTGGTGGTGCTGTGAAAATGAATGCCGGTGCAGCTGGCCAGGATATGGCCGGGGTATTGGAAGGCGCGCTTCTTGCCGGGTCCGAAGGGATGGAATACTGGACCGCCGAGCGTCTCGATATGCGCTACCGTGCTTCGGCTGTACCTTCTGATCGCATTGTCGCCGCAGCGATACTCCGTTTCACGCCTGGAGATCCGGAAAGGCTCGAAGCGTGTGTGCAACAACGGTTGCATGCACGTCGCAAAGCTCAAGGGGTCGGTAAGCCCAACGCCGGTTCTGTATTCAAGAATCCCCCGGGACATCAAGCCTGGCGTTTGATCGACGAGTCCGGCCTGCGTGGTCACAGCATAGGCGGTGCCCAGATTTCGGAAAAACACGCCAATTTCATCATTAACCGTGGTGGCGCCAAAGCGGCCGATGTCTTGTCGTTGATCGGTCAAATACAAGAGGTGGTACGAGGGCGGACCGGCATCATGCTGGAGCCTGAAGTACAAGTGATCGGAGAGGCCTGACAGCTTTATTAAGTTTGGGGAATACAAAAGCTATGATGCAACGCCAGGAATTGAAACAAAAAAAAATCGCCGTATTGATGGGTGGCCTTTCCGCAGAGCGGGACGTGTCCCTGCGCACCGGACGGGCAATCAGCCAGGCCCTTGCGCGGTGCGGATACGACGTGACCGATATCGATGCCGGCCGGGATCTTGCCGTTCAACTTCAGCACTCCGGTGCCGAGGTTGCATTCATCGCCTTGCACGGCCGCTTCGGCGAAGATGGCACAGTACAAGGTTTGCTGGAGATGTTGGGCATCCCTTATACCGGCAGTGGCGTATTGGCTTCGAGTCTGGCCATGGATAAGGTTGCAACCAAAAAGATGCTCTGTTATCACGGTATTGCCACTCCGGCGTTTGCTTTTATCCGGGCCGACCAAGAGCAACAGGGAGCTTTGCCGGATTATCCGCTGGTAGTCAAACCGGCGCGGGAAGGCTCGACAATCGGCATCAGCATTGTGCACAACCAGGAGGAACTGGCGGCTGGTCTCGACGAGGCCTTCCGGCATGATGATCTGGTACTGCTCGAACAGTTTATTGCCGGAGCGGAAGTCACGGTTGGTGTTCTGGATGGTCAGCCGCTGCCGATTATTCAGGTGGTGCCCAAAGGCGGCTTTTACGATTACCAGGCAAAATACACGCCGGGGCATACCGAGTACCTGTTGCCGGCTCCGCTACCTGAAACCATGTATCGGGAATTGCAGGACGCAGCCGTGAAGGTTTTCGAGGCCATTGGTTGCAGCGGGGCGGCGCGGGTCGATTTTATGGTGACCGATTCAGCATTTTACTGTCTGGAGGTCAACACCATTCCGGGCATGACCGAAACCAGTCTGCTGCCCAAGGCGGCCGGTGCTGTCGGTATGTCTTTTGATGAGTTGGTTGAGCGAATTCTTATGGGTGCCGCAGTTCGAAAGTAGTTTATTCATCTGCACTGAGGTAAATGCGCATGATTAATGTCGGACCCTCAAAAAAACGGCGAAAAAGTCGTAAAGGCAACCATTTCAGGAAACAACGCCGGGTTATTCCCTGGGGACGCTTGCTGATTGGCTCGCTGTGGGGTACCATGGCTTTGGCCAGTCTGTCGATGGTCGTTGCTGTAGCTTATTTTGCCGCACAGATGCTGTTTGCCTCCGACTATTTCAAGGTCGAGCAGATCCGGGTGGAGAATAACAGCCGCATCGGTCGCGAAGAGATTCTGGCGTTATCGGATATCAACCCGGGAACCAATATATTTGACCTCGATCTGGGACGTATCAGTACCCGAATAGAGGAAAATCCCTGGATAGCCAGCGCCAAGGTCCGGCGGCTGTTTCCGAATCAATTGGTTATCCGTGTCGCTGAGCGGACGCCCCGGGCCATTGTACGCCTCGATTATCTGTATTATATCGATGCTGAGGGGCAGGTCTTTAAAAGGCTGGAAAGAGGCGATCGTCTCGATTTTCCGGTTGTGTCAGGTATCGATCGACAGGCTCTACTGGAGCGCAATGAAGCGACCATGCTGCATCTCAAGGCCGCACTTGAGGTGCTTGAACGTCTTGACGGTCGCAAGATTTTTGGCACCAGCGACGTTTCGGAACTAAGTCTTGATGAAACTGGCAGCATAACCCTTTATACTTGCAAAGGTGGTGTGCCGGTACGCATCGGGCAGAGCGATTTCGACGGCAAGTTGAATCGCCTGGAAAAAATCTTTCCACAACTCAAGTCGCGATTGAGTCTTATCGATTATATCGACCTGAACGTTACTCGGCGGATTATTGTAAAATTGGATGCCGGCGATGTGCGGGGCAAAGGATAGATTCCAAGGGGGGAAGGCACGGAGATGAGCAATAATAAAAACAATCTGATCGTGGGCCTGGATATCGGTACCACCAAGATATGCGCCATTGTCGGTCATCAGAACGAAGACGGTCTGGATATCGTTGGCATTGGTACCAGCCCGTCCCGCGGGTTGCGCAAAGGCGTGGTGATCAACATTGAGAGCACCGTTGAAGCTATTCGCAAGGCCCTCGGCGAAGCCGAGCTGATGGCGGACTGCAAGATCGACAGTGTCTATGCCGGGATCGCCGGCGGTCATATCCGGGGGTTTAATTCCCAAGGAGTGATAGCGATTAAAACCCGGGAAGTCACGCACGATGACATACGCAGGGTTCTCGATGCTGCAAAGGCCATTGCCATCCCCATGGACCGGGAAGTGATTCATACACTGCCCCAGGAATACATCATCGATGACCAGGACGGGATTCTCGATCCCCTGGGGATGTGCGGTGTGCGTCTGGAGGCCAAAGTTCATATTGTCACAGCTGCCACGGCCAGTGCGCAGAACATTGTCCGCAGCTGCTATAAAGCTGAAGTCGGTGTGTCCGACATTGTCCTTGAGCAACTTGCCTCATCCGAAGCCGTGCTTTCGGCCGACGAAAAAGATCTCGGGGTGGCTCTGGTCGATATTGGCGGTGGTACGACAGACATTGCGATTTTTGTCGATGGCGCCATCAAGCACACCTCGGTACTGTCCCTGGGCGGCAACCATCTGACCAATGATATTGCCGTTGGACTGCGTACGCCCATGGCCGAGGCCGAAGTCATCAAACAAAAATATGGTTGTGCCATGACTTCCATGGTCGGTAAGGATGAAACCATCGAAGTTCCCTCGGTCGGGGGACGCGAGCCGCGCATCCTCTCGCGGCACCTGCTGGCTGAAATCCTCGAACCGAGGGTGGAAGAGATTTTCACCCTGGTGCAGCGTGATATCATAAAAAGCGGCTATGAGGATCTTCTGGCTTCCGGGATTGTGCTGACCGGCGGAAGCTGTATCCTGCCCGGCATGCCGGAGATGGCCGAACAGATTTTCAACCTTCCTGTGCGCCGCGGATTGCCGCAGGGGATCGGAGGATTGACCGATGTGGTGCATTCACCGATTTATGCTACCGGGGTAGGTCTGGTGAAATACGGAGCGCGTTGTGGGGGCGCAACAAAGTTCAAGGGCGGCACGGACAACCTGTTTGATAAGGTTCTGAAACGCATGAAAGAATGGTTTGTAGAATTTTTCTGATAGCGGTGGGGTAGCGCAACATTTTAAACGCGGCCGGGTTACGGAGAGCCTGGGCCAACAAGGGGATCGGAGGGAGTCATGTCGGATAATATCATGTTCGAGTTCGATGAAAACATCGACCAGACAGCAAAAATTAAAGTGATCGGCGTTGGTGGCGGCGGTAACAACGCGGTCAACACCATGATTATGGCGGAGTTGGAGGGCGTCGATTTTGTGGCGGCCAATACCGACGCCCAGGCGTTGCGCAAGAGCAAAGCGCCGGTCAAGTTGCAGATTGGTGGTAAGTTGACCAAGGGCCTCGGAGCCGGGGCCAATCCTGAAATCGGACGTGACGCGGCGCAGGAAGACCGCACGCGTCTGGCCGAAATTCTCGAAGGTGCCGATATGGTGTTTATCGCCGCCGGTCTGGGCGGTGGAACCGGTACCGGCGCTGCGCCGATCATTGCCGAGGTGGCCAAGGAACAGGGGGCGCTGACCGTTGCGGTCGTGACCAAGCCCTTCAGTCGTGAAGGCAAGCAGCGCATGAAAAAGGCCGCATTCGGGATCGATAATCTTAAAAACGTGGTCGACTCGCTGATCGTCATTCCCAATGATCGACTGCTTGGACTTTCCGGCAAGAACACCAGCATTCTTGACGCCTTCAAGCCTTCCGACG
>DKEW01000010.1:52015-88269 GCA_002452265.1 Pelobacter sp. UBA6812
TGATCAACGTCGACTTCGCCGACGTCAAAGCGGTCATGAGCGAGCGTGGCATGGCTATGATGGGTATCGGTATTGCTGAAGGTGAGCGGCGTGCCGCTGAAGCGGCGCAGAAAGCTATCAGCAGCCCGCTGTTGGAAGATATCGATATCTCAGGAGCCAAAGGGGTGCTGGTTAATATCACCGCTTCCTCAAGCATGACCATGGAAGAATTCGACGAGGCGTCCAGCATCATTCATGACAAAGTGCATGAGGATGCCAACATCATCATGGGTATCGTGATCAACGACGAAATGGGCGACCGTATCAAGATAACCGCTATTGCCACCGGCTTTGGAGATTCTTTCGAGAAGGGCCGCCGCAACGTAGAAGAATTACGTAGCCGTGCCGGAGCAGGTCTGGACAAGGTCGATCGCGATCTGCCTACCTTTATCCGTGAGCGCCAAAAAGATGCTCCTTTGGCTTTCCGTACGCCGCTGGGCGAAGAGCATGAATACGATATTCCTACTTTCATGCGCAAAAGGGTCGACTGACAAACGCCCCTGATCATCTGGCAGTCCGACGGGCTGGACCGGTTGGGAACAAAGTTCTCCGCTTTTTCCATGTCACCGGCTGTGCTTTTGGGTTAATCGGGATTTCCGGTTGATCGGGGATATTGTTTTCCAAAATTCAGACTTCATCCGACTCCCTGAGCGAGGGAACCGTTTATCGGTTTCCTCGCTTTTTTAGTTTGAAGCTGGAGGGTAAGAACCGTTCTGAAACTGCAAGGGACAGGCGCTCGGGGAATGAAAACAAAAGCCGTTGCGGCCCCTGTCTTTGGCCTTATACATGGCGGTATCGGCGGCATGCAGAAGTTCTTCGGCGGTTTGTCCATCGGCGGGGTAAAGAGCGATTCCGGCACTGGTATAAATAGACATATTACGTCCGTTTAATTCCACCGGAACGGCAGTTTGTGAGATGATCTTTTCGGCCATGACAGCAAGGTTTGAAGGTTCGGAAATATCTTCAACAAGAATCGCGAATTCATCGCCCCCAAACCGGGCGACAATGTCCTCGATGCGCACACAGTTCTTAAGGCGTTGAGCAAAGGTTTTCAACAGGTCATCACCTGCCATGTGGCCGAGTTGGTCGTTGATATCCTTGAATTTGTCCATATCGAGGAAAATCACCCCGAACTGCTTGTTATGGCGTCGGGCCTTGGACACCGCTTCCTTGAGAGAATTGATGAAAAGCATGCGGTTGGCCAGGCCGGTAAGTGAATCAAAACTGGCCAGACGAATGAGGGCCTGTTCCGCTTGCTTGCGCACGGTAATATCCTGAATCACCATAACGCCTCCTTGTAAACCCATTTCAGGCTCGTAAGGCGCTAAAGTATACTGGGCAGGAAAGGACGTGCCGTCAAGTTTCCAGAGGATGGTATCGTCGTTGCGTAACTGGTTACAGGAATGACAGGCTTTGAAAATCTCCCCGGCTTGCCATTCTTCAAGGGATGTTTTTCCGGATCCGAACAGGTACATGAGGTGATGTCCCTGCAGCTTGCCGCCTTCCGAGGCCAGGATGGAGTTTGCCATGGGGTTGGCAAAGGTGATGTACCCGTCTGCATCGAACCCCAGAATCCCTTCCCCTGCGCAATCGACCAGCAGTCTATGCTTGTGGTTCAACTCGGAAAGGACCAGTAGAGTCTTTTCCAGCTGAAGAGTCTTTCGATTGAGGTCGAGGAAAACCTTCACTTTGGTCAACAGGGTATCGGGGTCCAGTGGCTTGGAGAGGTAATCGACGGCGCCGGCCTCATATCCCTTGGCAATGTAGCGTTCCTCTTTGCTGAGGGCGGTAATGAAGATGATGGGGATGGAGCGGGTGTCCGGATGCCCATGCAGAAATTCCGCCACTTCGAATCCGTTCATTCCAGGCATCTGCACATCAAGCAGAATCAGGGCGAACTGGTGACGTAGCGTCAGGGATAAGGCGTCCGTGCCGCTGGTGGCGGAAAACAGTTCGGCGTCGAGTGAACGTAAAAGCCGTTGCAGGGCATGCAGATTTTCCTGACGGTCATCGACAAGCAGCACCTTCGGTTTGGGCATGGCATGCAGCTCGAACGAACTTTGGTATTTATTGATTTGGTGTTTAAGAAGATGCTGGTTCATGGCTGCTCCCGTGCAAGCCGGCCAGGTAGGGGCCGATTTCTTCCAAAGATAATATATGATCGACGCTCACCGCACTCAGGGTAGCCGCGGGCATGGTGTCGACTTCGGCGGAGGCTGGATCCTGAACGATAACCCGGCCGCCGAGGGCCTTGACGCACCTTGCGCCTTGGCTGCCGTCGCTGTTGGCTCCGGTCAGAACAACCGCAACCAGCTGATCGCAAAAGATGTCCGCCGCACTTTCAAACAACACATCGATAGCGGGGCGGGAGTAATGTACCGGCGGATCGATGGATAAGGCAAGGGTTTCGGCATTTTCCACCAGCAAGTGATAATCGGCCGGAGCCAGGTAGACAACTCCTCCGCGAAGCACTTCGTTCATGTTTGCCTCCCTGACCTCGATGGCGCATCTGGCATTTAATAATTCAGCAAGAAACCCATGGCTGTCGGCGGCGCGGTGTTGAACGACCATGACCGGCAGCGAAAAGTCCGCGGGCAAATGCGGAAGAATCTGCTGCAGGGCATGCAGGCCGCCTGCCGAAACACCCATGACGATGGCCCTGATCGGTCGTTGATTGGTTTGCATGGTCATCCTAGCGTTTTCGATAGATGCGTTGTTCGCGGTCGATAACTTCAAAATCCTTAGCGACGGATGAAAACTCCAGGGTTTCCTTATTTCCCAGGCATAAAAACCCGAGATGACACAGACTGTCACGAAACAGTTCCAGAACCCGGTTCTGCAGGATTTTGTCGAAATAAATCAGCACGTTGCGACAGACGATGAGATTCATGTCGCCGAATACCCCATCTGTTACAAGGTTGTGGGTAGCAAAGGTTACCCGTTCGCGCAACTGCGGTTTGAGCATGACCGATCGATAGCGGGCCAGGCTGTAGTCCGAAAAAGAAGCCATCCCACCGGATTGACGGTAGTTGCGTGCGAATTTCTCTACCCTGTCCAGGGGATAAATACCTTCGCGGGCGGTTGCGAGTGCCTGGCTGTTGAAATCCGTGGCATAAAAACGGGTGCGCTCATACAACCCCTCTTCCGTAAGCAGGATGGCCATGGAATATAATTCTTCCCCCGTGGCGCAACCGGCATGCCAGACTTTGAGATAGGGCCAGGTGCGCAGTTGCGGGACTACTTTGCAGCGCAACATTTTGAAAAAATCCGGATCGCGAAACATTTCGGTGACGACCACCGACATGTCGCGCAATAGCAGATCGACGAATTCCTTGTCACGCAGCAGTACCGGCAGCATGTTTGAAAGATGGGGCAGTCCCGCGGCCTGACAGCGTTTTTCCAGGCGCCGTTTGAGCGTTGCGCGGGCATAGTGGCGAAAGTCGTAACCGTACCGGCGCTGCAGAGCTTCAAGGACCAGGTCGATCTCCAGGTCTTCAAGTTCCGGTTCAGACATATCGATCACGGTCTGTCTCCTTGCCGGCTCAGGTACACGCGCAGCAAACTGAGCAGTTTATCCATATCGACCGGTTTGGACAGGTAGTCATCCGCGCCGGCTTCCAGGCAGAGGGCACGATCTTCGGACATGGCCTTGGCCGTCAGGGCGATGATCGGCAATTTGTTAAAGCGCTGCTGAGCGCGGATACGGCGCATGGCTTCATAACCATCCATGACCGGCATCATGATATCCATCAGTATCAGCTCGATATCAGGCTCCGTGGCCAGTTTTTTCAGTGCCAGTTCCCCGTCATCCGCCAGGCTGACTTGCAGACCGTGTTTGCGTAACACCTGTGAGAGGGCAAAGGTATTGCGCACGTCATCATCCACCACCAGGATGTTGCGGCCTTGCAGAATATCGTCGTGGTCGCGCAACATGGAGGTCTGCAGTCGCTGCTCCATGGGCAGAGCATTATCGATGGTGTGTAAAAACAGGGTCACTTCTGCCAGTAGTCTTTCCGGCGAGTTGATCCCTTTGATCACCACGCTGTCGGCAAACACGCTCAGGTCATGGTATGCCTCTTCGGATAGCTCCTGCCCGGTGTAGACGATGACGGGCGGCAAGGATCCCTCACCGTGGCTTGCATGCAGTTTGTGGAGAAATTCCTGCCCTGACATGCCCGGCAGGGTCAGGTCAAGGATGATGCAGTCAAAGTGGGTTTTTCCCAGAGCTGTCAGGGCTTGTTCCGCTGTGTTCATGCAGGAAATATGGATGTCGTCGTCACCGAGCAGCGTCGTAAGGGCTTTTTGGGCTGTCGAATCATCCTCGATGATCAGCAGTTCCTTGACCTTTTTATCCAGCAGACCTTCCACTTGCTGAAACACCTGGCCGAGATCCGCACGGCTCACCGGTTTGCTGATAAAGCCGATGGCGCCCTGTTGCATGAAGCGCATGTCGCGGTCACGGGCTGAAACGATATGAACCGGGATATGCCGCGTTGTCCGGTTGGCTTTGAGTTGTTGCAGAACTTCCTCCCCGGAAAGATCGGGCAAGCCGAGATCGAGGATGATGGCACTCGGCTGGTGTTCTGCGGCCAAGGCCAGGCCGGAACGTCCATCACCCGCAGCCAGACGTTTAAACCCACGTTTTTGGGCCATGCCAAGTATGGTTTTGGCAAAGGTCGGATCGTCCTCCACTACCAGCAACGATTTGTCACCCGGTTGCAGTAGGGTCCGGTCATCATCGAGATAGGATACCGGTGCGGAGGTAAAAACCTCCTGAGGCAAACAAATTGGTACCGAAACAGGTTGAACGGGTCGGACCGGTGAACTTGCAGCATCCTGGGGTTGCGGTGCAATCAAGGGTATCACCAGGGTAAAGGTGCTGCCGACACCCACGGCGCTTTCCAGCAGCAGGCGTCCGCCCAGCAGTCTGGCCAGTTCCCGCGAGATGGTCAGGCCAAGGCCGGTGCCACCATACTGGCGTACCGTCGATCCGTCAGCCTGCTGGAATGCTTCGAAAATATCCCGTTGCTTTTCAACGGGGATGCCGATGCCCGTGTCCTTAACCGCAATCGCCAGGGACGGCTCCTTGTCAAGTTCCTGCGTGGCAAGTTCCAGATGCAGCGTGACCGATCCCTGATGGGTGAACTTAAAGGCGTTGGAGAGCAGGTTCTTGAGGATCTGTTCCAATCTCATCGGGTCGACCAGGATCGAGGCCGGCAGGTCGGGCTCCAGAATCGCGCGGAATTCAACATCCTTGTTGCGGGACATCGGTTCGAACTGGGATCGCAGAGAATCGATGAAGGAAGGCAGCGCCAGGGTTTCGGGCTGCATGGTCATTTTGCCCGACTCGATTTTAGATAAATCGAGGATTTCATTGATCAGGGTCAGAAGATCGATCCCCCCCTTACGGATGATGGCGACCGATTCCAGTTGCTCCGCCGACAGATTGCCCTCCTCATTGTCGAGCAGATCCTTGGCCAGAATCAGCAAGCTGTTGAGGGGGGTGCGTAATTCGTGGGACATGTTGGCCAAAAATTCCGATTTGTAACGGCTGGCGCGTTCAAGTTCCCGGGCCTGCAGTTCCAGCGCTTTACCGGTTTCTTCCAGTTGACGATTTTGACGTTGTACATCGGATTTTTGCCGTTCCAGGCTTTCGCTTTTTTCCTCAAGTTCGGCGTTGATCTGCTGCAGTTCCTCGCTCTGAGCTTTGAGGAGCTCTTCCGATTGGCGCAGAAGGCGAGTCTGTTCTTCCATTTCCTCATTGGAAGCGCGCAACTCCTCCTGCTGTGCTTGCAGTTCTTCGGACATGGCTTGCGACTGGTCGAGCAGGTGGGCCAGTTCCGTCTGGTTCTGTGCGGACTGAATAGCGATGGCGACGCTTTCCGCCACGCTTTGCAGAAACTGCAGCTGAATATCGCTGAAAGCAAACACCGAACCGAGTTCGATGGCGCCCTTGATCTCTCCTTCATATTCCAAAGGTACGACCAGCAAGTGCCGCGGCGGCATTTCCCCAAGCCCCGAGGAAATGGTGATATAGTCTTCCGCCACCTCCGAGACCATGATTGGTTGGCGCTCCAGTACTGCCTGTCCAATCAGTCCTTGGCCGGGTTTGATGCGATCGGCCAGCCGTTTGCGCCTGGTATGGGCGTAACTGGCACACAGGTGCAGGTCGCCGTTGCTGTCGGTGATGTAAATGACTCCCACCTGCGCGGTGACATATTTAGAAATAAAGGTGATAATCTTGCGGGCCAGTTTTTCAACCTCTACCTGCCCACGCATGCTGTCTGCAAGATCCCGTTGTCCCGTCTTCAGCCATTGTTCGCGGTAGTTGGCGCAGGCGAATTCCCATAGATTGTCCAGCATGGCTCCGAGGGTCTTACCGACCTGATCTTCCCGCTGAAACTCATACTGATCCGCAATGTTCTTGCGGTTTTCAAAAAAATCCTTGTTTGAAGCGTACGGTTGCCCTTTGGCAATCTGGTTGGCGGCCAGCATCGCTGCATTTAGTGGTTTGGTGATACTTCGGGCCAGGGCGATGGCCAGGGCGGCTCCGAGCAGCAGCGCCAATCCCGCAAGCCCCAGCATGACATTGCGGCCAAATTCGTAAGCGGCATTGGCATCGGCATGGGCATCGGCAACCTTCTCCTTGAGATGGGTCACCAGGTTCTCAATCGCCTCGATCCAGGCGGCATGAGCCGGACCTGCCTGCTCGCGAAAGAACTGTCGGGCCTGATCTTTTTGGTCGGACAAAGCTAGACTCAGCGTTCGATCCAACAGTGGTCTTGCCAGGTTTTTGGTGTCCTGCATGGCCTTCCATAGCTTTTGCCCCTCATCGGTGCGCAAGTTTTCCTCAATGCCGGTCGCGCGACGGTTATTATTTTCACGCAACTGTTCGATGGCGGCCAGACTGCTGCTGTCGGTTTCTTGTCCCGTAAGGATGATGTGCAGAGCGATCTGTTGAGCCTTGAAAATGTCCCGCCGCAAATCCTCGGCCAGAGACTGGGCCTCCATGCGGTTATTGATAAGGTAGTCGATTTCATGGTGCAGGTCCGTAAGTCGTGACAGCCCGACCATCACCAGAATCACAGCGATGAGCAATACGACGGAGAAGCCGGCCAATAAGCGAGCTCCAACAGATAAATGGCGCCAGGGGGTCATGGGTACTCCCGGAGTTTAAAGAGAGGTTGTGGCTTTTCTTAATCGCAGGAGAAAGCCAAAGGTTGGCGAAAAAGAGCGGGTTGAAAAATAACCAAAGCCATATGTTCAAAAGAGGGTAATGATTGTTTATATGCGAGCCGCTATTCTACTCATTAGATCGACCATGTGGTAGAAAATATATAGGTAAATTACAATTATTTTTTACTTTTGGGATTGCATGGTTTTTCCCTCACACGAATGCCGCCTTTCCTCTTGTGCCCTGTTGGGTTAAGATGAGTTTTGTTAGCAACCCGTTGTTTTCCTTGGCCTGTTAAGGATCGGAAAGAAGTCAATCTATGTCACGAAAGCTGCTGGATAAAGCGCAGCACCGGCGGGCCGCCGAAAGTGGTCTGTCCGCCAATCCTTGGGGCGGCCGCTTGAGTGTGGCCCTGATGTATCCCAATGTTTATCATCAAGCCATGAGCAACCTCGGTTTTCATACCGTCTACGAATGGCTCAATAGCCGCGAGGATATCCTGTGCGAGCGGTTTTTTCTGCCCGACCCGGAAGATCTGGAGGAGCATCGCAAGACCGGTTATCCTCTTTTTTCCCTTGAATCAGGACGTTTTCTCGAGGAATACGATCTTATAGCGTTTTCTATTTCGTTTGAGAATGACTACCTGAATCTTCCCACCCTGTTCGAGTTGGCGCATATACCGCTGATGGCCGTCGAGCGCGGAGATAGCTATCCTCCGGTTTTGTGCGGCGGGGTTTGTGCTTTTCTCAATCCCGAGCCGTTGGCCGAGATCATGGATCTGTTTGCGGTCGGGGAAGGGGAGCCTTTGCTACCGACCCTTATGGGCGCTTTTCATGAGGCAAAGGGGGATAGAACCGATCTGCTGCGCACCTTGGCGCAACTGCCCGGTATCTATGTGCCCTCGCTATACAGGGTGGAATACAAAACCGACGGCACAGTTTCCGCCTACGTGCCCGAGGCCGGTATCCCGCAGCGGGTCGAACGCCAGTGGGTACGTCATCTCGATGGTACCGCCAGTCGCTCATGTATCTATACCGGTGATACGGAATTCGGTGATATGGCCCTGGTTGAGATTTCACGCGGGTGTTCCCGAAAATGCCGGTTTTGTGCTGCGGGGTATATCTATCTGCCGCCCCGGGAAAGAAGCCTCGCAGCCCTGCAAGATGAACTGACCGATGGCCTTGCGCACCGTCAGCGGGTCGGGTTGGTCAGCCCTGCGGTGGCAGATCACGGCGAAATTGGTGCCATCAGTCGCCAGATCATGGATGCCGGGGGTGAAATATCGGTGGCCAGCTTGCGTATCGATTCCCTGACAGCCCGGGAGGTCGAAGCCATGGCCGCCTCAGGTCACCGCACCGTGGCGATTGCTCCCGAAGCGGGCAGCCAGCGGTTACGCGATCTCATCAATAAAGGCTTGGATGAGGAGCAGATCCTGGCTGCGGCGCACCTGATTACCGAAGGTGGCATTCCCAATCTCAAGCTCTATTTCCTTATCGGTTTGCCCACCGAAACGTCGGCGGATCTGGAGGAACTGCTGGAACTGGTAGAAAAAATCCGTAATGTTTGGCTTGAGGCGGGCCGGCGGCGTGGACGTCTCGGTAACCTGACCCTGTCGGTCAACCCCTTCATACCCAAACCCTTCACACCCTTGCAGTGGGCGGCCATGGAACCGGTCTCAACACTGAAGAAGAAAGTTCAACAGCTCAGGCGTCGGGTTGGTCGCCTGGCCAACACCAGCTTGATCTGCGAGTCGCTGAAATCAGCGGAACTGCAGGCGTTGTTGTCCCGGGGGGATCGCAGAGTCGGGCGATTGTTGCCGCACTTGGCTGGAGGTGAAAGCCTGGCTGCGGCCTGTCGCCAGGAAGGACTCGCTGCCGGGTTTTTTGTTGCACGGGAGCGAGATAAGGATGAGGTCTTCCCCTGGGAGATTGTCGACCAAGGGGTGCCCCGCAGCTTTTTATGGTCCGAATACCAGCGCGCTCTGGCCGGCGAATTAACTCCGGCCTGCGGGCCCGGTTGTCATCGATGCGGATTGTGTCAAGAATCTTGAGTTTCTAGTATTTGACCTTGCATCGGGTTGCGGTAACCTTATCCAATACGATCACGATCAAAACCCATGAAAGGAGCATAACCATGCCCGAAGAACGCACAGGACTGGTGACATTTAAAGGCGATCCCCTCACTCTGGTGGGGCCCCCGTTGAAAGTTGGTACCGCCGCTCCGCCGTTTACACTCTTGGACAATGCTCTGCAGCCGGTCAAATTGGCCGACTCTGCCGGCAAAATTCGCCTGCTTACCGTGGTGCCGTCTCTGGATACGCCGGTTTGCGACACCATGACCCGCAATTTCAACCAGCAAACTGCAAAATTGCCTGATGACGTGGTGGTCTACACCGTCAGCGTCGATCTGCCCTTTGCGCAGGCACGATGGTGCGGCAACGCAGGGATCGATAAAGTCCAGACCCTGTCCGATTATCAGGATCGAGCGTTTGGTCACGACTACGGTCTGCTGATTAAGGAGCTCAAGCTTCTGGCGCGGGCGGTCATGGTTATTGATCGTGACGATACATTGCGTTATTTCCAACTGGTGGGGGAGGTTGCCGAAGAACCCGATTATCAGGCGGCGCTGGATGCTGTGAAACAATTGCTCTAATCTAAAGGCCTCCGTTAATAAACGGGGGTCTTTGTCATAATGCGCCGATAAGGGAGACAGTCATGAAATTAAAAGACTATTTTGAAAAGACAAAAGGGACTGGCGTGCTTGCTACTGCAGACGCTCAAGGCAAGGTTGATGCTGCCATTTATGCCAGGCCTCATATATTGGAAGATGGTTCCTTCGCATTTATCATGCTGGACCGGTTGACCCACAAAAACCTTCAAACCAACCCTCATGCCACCTTTCTTTTTATGGAAAAAGGCGAAGGTTATAAGGGGGTGCGGCTGTTCCTGAAAAAACTCAGGGAGGATACCGATCCCGAGTTGATCGAAAGCTTGTCCCGGCGCTGCCTGAGCCCGGATCAGATTCAAGGTCCGAAATTTCTAGTTATTTTCCGTCTCGAAAAGTTTCTCAACCTTCTGGGCGCAGGCATCCCGGAGTTGGAAATGTGAAGATCTTCGAAATGCCTGTACCGGTACAATCAGCCGTTAAAGCCCTGTGTGATTTGACGGTTTAGTCTGGTTTGAAAATCCCCGCCATTCAGGTGGGGATTTTTTCTTAGCGCAAAGTATGGCGGGGGCTGTAAGAACCGCCGGCCATGCTTTTTCAGGGTGGCGAAACAGGTGTCCCTTGTTCTAACGGTAGCGCTGCGGGGATAGGTTCCGTTGCGGGGCATTGGGAGATGGGTCCGGTTGCTAATTCAGTATCCTTTATCGGTCGGCCAGCATGCAGCAATGCGGCGTAGAGTTGTTGAACCGCGGCGGCCATCTGGTGACGGCTCAGTTTTTCCTCGACCCATTGACGGGCCCGTTGCCCCAGATGCTCGCGAATGTGTGGGTTTTCGATCAAGGTCTGGAGCGTGGTTGAAAGCATTTCCGGCTGTTGGGAGTCGAGCAGGATACCGGTTTCACCATCCCGCAGATGAACCGCATCCTCTCTGGAAGTAAAGCCGGCCGAAACGACGCACTTGCCGCAGGCCATCCCCTCAAACATGACTGAACCGCCAGAGAGACTGACCAGAACATCCAGGGCGTTAAGCACTTCAGGCATATCCTGGCGGTTCCCGGTAAAGATCACGCGATCTTCCAGATTGTGCGTTTTGACAAATTGGTACAGTTCTGCCAGGTAGGTTTGCGAATGGACCTCGCCGATAATAAAAAAGGTCGCGTCACAACTGGTGGTGCGGCAGAAATGCTTAATGGCCAGCAAAAATTCGAGTTGCTTTTTAGCCGGTCGAATATGGCCGACCAAACCGATCTGAAATCGTCCACCATGAGGGAATTCGCGTCGCAGCACGTTGTTATTCGGTGGTCCAGGCCGAAAAATCTCGAGGTCGATAGCGTCGTCTATAAGCGTGATCCGCTGCGCGGCGATGCCGGCCTCAATCAGATTGCGCCGCACACGTCGGGAAATAGCTACGATCGCGGTAGCCTCGGCAAAGCGATGTTTGCGCACCTGCTGCGGGGTGACCGGAGTACGGACATGCAGCACGGCCGGAACCCCCAGTTTCCTCGCTGTGCGGAGCAGATAGCCGCTCAGCCAGAGATCCGAGCCGTGTATCAGGGCAATCTGGTTGGCCCGGGCAAAACGGAGCAGGCGCCTGGCATCCAGGTAGCGCACCAGCATATTGCTCAGCTTTCGCCAAGGGCGCAGAGGCATTGCACGGGCCGCTATTCCCTTAGCCTGTAACCCCTCGACAAAGGGCCCCTTACTGGTGCAGACGACAACCGGGTCGAAGTCCTGTTGCATGTCTTCGACCAGATATTCCAACTGCTTCTGGCTACCGCCGATGTTGCCTCCCCGAGACAGGAATAGAATGCGTTTCATGAATCCTCGAGTAACGTTTGTTACTTCTATGCGAAGCAGGGATCAAGCATGATGGCAATGGTGGTCAATTACTTGATGAAAAGCAGGAGGCTATACAAGGATGATTGCCCATAGAATCGCCATAGACTCAATGAAATTTTTGACAAAGTCAAGGGATACAAATGTAAACAGAGCTTTAAAATAAATATTAACTTATGATACAAACAACCCGGTACTGCTGCGCTTAATCTGTATTTGGGTATCCCGCAATCAACTGTTTCTGGTAGCCAACTGACATGCATAGATCTGCAAACCCCCTCCATATAGGCCATTTGAGGTTGGACAATCGCCTGATTCTGGCTCCCATGGCCGGTATGTTGCGGTTGTCATTGCGCATGGCTTATCGCAGGGCCGGTGCGGCCATGACCTGTGTAGGGGTTATTGACGCCGGTGCAATTGTAAAGAGCGGTTCAGATCGCCTGGTTAATGTTCTGGGGCGGCAGGAAATCACCAACGTGGCTGAAGAGCCCGTTTGCGTGCAGTTGATAGGCGCCGATACAGGATTGATGGCGGCAGCGGCTGAGCGGATCGAGCAACAGGCCAGCATTATCGATCTCAACTTCAGTGGCCCGATTCAGCGCCTCGTCGATCGGGGATATGGCGCATCCAGTCTATTGGGTGACCCGCAACATATCGAAAAGATAGTCGCGGCGGTGGTCAGCAGGGTAAAAGTGCCCGTAACCGTGAAAATCAGGGTCGGTTTTCAGGGCGACGATGTAGATGTGTTGCGGGTGGCCAAAGGCTGCGAGGCGGCTGGGGCCGCTGCCATTGTTGTGCATGGCCGGACCGTCAGCCAGGGGTATTCCGGCACCCCCTGCTGGGACTGGATCAGGCGGGTCAAGCAGGCCGTGTCGATTCCGGTGGTTGGTAACGGTGGGGTTCACTCACCCTTGGATGCCGTGGCCATGTTAGAGCAGACCGGGTGTGATTTTGTTATGATCGGAACCGCGGCTTTTCTCAACCCGATGATTTTCAATCAGATTCATCATTATATGACTGCCGGAACACTGCCATCAACCAGCGCAACCCTGACTTTACTGAAGTTCTTTCGGCATTACTGGCGAACGGTGCGCCAGATCGATGGCTATGGTCCGAGGAAATTCCTGAAACGGTCTTGTCGTCATTTTTTGCATCTGCGTTCTTATATGCAGCGCATCCAGGAAGGAACGATTGCCCTGTAGAAGCGCTGCTGCCCGGTTTTCAAGATCTGGAGAAGAGAGGGTATGGCAAAGACGATAAAACAAAAACAGCTGCCAAGTTGGCGCAGACGGTTGAGCCAATTGGCAGACCTATTGGATAGGCTATTTCGCAAAAAAGTCAAAGCACGCTTTCTCTATCTGGAAGTCACGCACCGCTGCAATCTGCGTTGCATCTCCTGCTATACCGGCGCAGGGCATGAAAAAAGCGATTCCTTGACCCTTGAGCAGCGCAAATCGGTGGTGCGCCAGGCCAAAGCCATGGGGGTCAGGACCGTTTCCCTGAGTGGCAGCGGCGAGCCGCTGCTCTACCCCGATCTGTTTGAGTTGATCGATTACATCCGATCGTTGGATATGGCGGTGGTGGTCTTTACCAACGGCACCCTGCTCGATGCGCACACCGCTGAATTTCTGCTCAGACGCCAGGTCGTTACCTATGTCAAGTTATTCAGCCTCGATCCGGTGGTGGTTGACCGGATGATCGGTCGGCCCAATGCGTATGCCTGGGCCGATTACACCTATCGGCATGAAGGCGAGGCAAAAACCGTGAAAATTCCGTCAGGGATCAAGCATCTCCTTGAGGCCTGGCAGGAGAGCGGCCGGCCGCCGCTGGTAAAATTCGAAGCCCTGATCTCCCGTCTCAATAGCGCGAGCCTGCCGCAGGTCGCCCGTTTCTGCAAGGAGCTGGGCATCGGTTTTTACCTGGAAACCCCGGTTTACACCGGACGGGCTCTGGAGCATTACGACGAACTGACTCTGGATTGCGAGGGCTATCAGGATTTGTATGACAGCCTGGTGGCTATTCAGGGTTCGCAGCTGCTGGAAGAGGCCCGTGCCGGGGCCTGCCCGGTGGAGAAAAACCCGGTAGTCTGGACCAGTGGAGAGATCGGGTTCTGCAGTTGCCGGCCGGCCAAGGTGGGTAATGTTCGGTATGCGTCACTGCGAAGACTCTACCGGCGGGCGAAAAGATTGAAACGCAGGGAGGACCGCAGTCTTCCGGAAACCGCTGAAGCCGGGCGCTTTTTTCGCCGTTGTTGGGCGCGCAAACTCTATGAAACGCGGCATCGGTTGCCTTGCGACTATTAATGGGTGGATGGAATTTTGATCAAGAGCTTATTCATAAAGTTGAAAAAACGCCTGCGGCGTTTGCGACGGTTGATGCAGGCCATGGTCTTGTGCCACCGGCTGGTGCCGTGCTGGCATTGGCGTTATGCGCCAACCGTGCGACGCGCTTATCGGCTCTGCTGTTGGGCGGGATTTCTGCCAGCCGAGGCCTTTCGGCTGGGACTTTTTTCTCCGAATGTCCCTCCCGATCGGGTGGCTCAATTCGCCAGCAAGAAAAGCTGGCGGCGCCTGCAGTCTACCGTTAATCCGCAGGAATGGATTCACATGACCCGGGATAAAGGTTTGTTCTATCGCTTTTGTCTGGCCAACGGTGTTCCTGTTCCCGAGTTGTTCGCTATTTTTTTTAAAGCCGGTGCCGGTTGGTCCGCTGCCGGACACCGGCTCCAGTCCCGTGCTGATTGGCGAAAACTGCTGGACGAACGGTTGCCCGGGGAGTTTGTCATCAAGCCTGCTACCGGCTCTTACAGCGAGTCGGTTAACGTATTCGCACGCAGCGGTGATGGATTCAGGGATTTTGCAGGCCGCTTCTATCAAGCTCAGGATATTATCGATTGGATGGCGGATGATCCGCGCTACGACTGTTTTGTGCTTCAGGCCCGCCTGCAAAGCCACCCCGAGCTGGTGCGGTTGAGCGCGACGCAGGCCCTGCAGACCGTCAGGGTTATCAGCTTTATCGATGCAAACGGAAACTGCCGTATATTGCATGCCCACTTTAAGCCGATCACCGGTCCCCATCTGAGCGATACGTTTTTGGAAGGGCTGATCGGCAATGTCGAGGCACCGGTTTCGCTGGACGACGGTCGGCTGCAATCCGCCAACCGTATCGCCGGAACCGGAGCAGGGGTAATGGATGTGCCGATTCACCCTCTGACCGGTTTGCCCTTTACCGGGTTTCAGCTGCCCCTGTGGCAAGAGGCCTGTCGACTGGTGGTGGACACCGCGCCCAAGTTTTTGCCATTAAGGGCGATAGGGTGGGATGTCGCTCTGACTCCTCAGGGCGCGGTTATCCTGGAAGGCAACAGCCAGTGGGATCCTCCCAATCAGCATGGTTGCATACCGATGCTCTACGACCAGTTGAGAATGCGTCATTAATGTTTATGGGGATTGGAGAAGACCTACCTATGGTGAGCAGTTCTTTGCGTCAAAAGGTTAAAAGCATTCGCTTTCTTCGTCGGCAATCGGTACCGGTGTCGATTGGCCACGCAAATAAATGGAAGATGTGGGACAACGGTTTTTTCAGTCAATCTTACCTCATCTACAACTTTGCTGAGAACGATCTGCGGGATTATGTCTCGGACTATGTTCGCTATCGGTTGGCGGTACGATTCAATGGCTACTATGCCGTGGCTCTATACGACAAGCTGTATTGTAACCTGCTCTTGAACCATTTCGCCGAATATCTGCCGAAGACCCATGGGGTGTTAAAGGACGGACAGCTGTCCTTGCTGGGGCACGGCGAGAGCATTACCTTGACCGATTTCCCAGCCTTTCTGCGCCAGCATGGCCAGCTGGTATTGAAACCGCTGGCCGGAACCCAGGGCGTCGGCGTTCATCTGCTGGAGGAGCGTGGGGGTGTGATAACCCTGGACGGCCAATCGCTTACTGATAAGGAACTGTTGGCCAAAGCGCATCGGTGGCAGGACTATCTGGTGACCGATTATGTGCGACAGCACCCCTACGCGGCCAAGATCTTTCCGGGGAGCACCAACACCGTTCGGCTTTTGACCCTGTGGGATAAAGAAGCAGAGACACCCTTTATTGCCTGTGGCGTACACCGTTTCGGTGTCGCAAAAACCGCTCCAGTCGACAGTTGGACCCGTGGCGGCGTGAGTGCTGCCATTGATCTGCATACCGGAGTTCTGACCAAAGCCGGTCCCAAGCCTTACAGGCAAGCGCCCTGTTTAAGTCCCTGCCATCCGGAAAGCGGTCAGCAGATAGAAGGGGTGACCATTCCCCACTGGCCGCAGATTCAAAAACGTCTGTTGGAGATGGCTGCCGCTTTGCACTTCATTCCCTACATAGGCTGGGACATTATTGTCACCGAGAACGGTTTTCAGGTCATTGAAGCCAACAACGGTCCGGATCTTCTGCTATTTCAGATGCATGGACCGTTGCTGGCCGATCCACGCACCCGCCGTTTTTTCCAACACCACATCGGGCGTTTGACCGGGCCGGATGCGGAAAAGCGCGAATACAAACTGCCGTTCAAAATATAGGTGATTTTCCCGGATGAAAGTTTTTCGTAAACTCAGGGCTACATTGTCGTTGGTTCGGCTGGCGCGCAAGGCCCAATGTGGCTACCGGACAGACTTTCTGGCTTCTTTTGCACGGGCTCGCCACCTGTGCCGGGATGCCCGCTTCGAGCCGGAGGAAGCCTATCGACTCGGCCTGCTCGATCCGGCGCTGGGGGCAAAGGAGCTCTCCTGCTATGTCAGCCGCAAAAAACTGACCAAGCTCCAGCGGGCTCTCAACCCGATCGAGTGGGAACCTCTGCTTAAAAATAAGGGGATTTTCAATCGTTACTGCGTGGCTCACGGCATCGCTGTGCCGAAACTTTTTGCCCTTTTTTTCCGGGCTGCGCCGGGCTGGTTTATTGACGGATCCTGCCCGGCCAGCCGGGAGGATTGGGCTGATATCCTCCAATCCGGATTGCCGGATCGATTTATAATCAAGCCGGCCCAAGGATCCCTGGGGCGCGGTGTGCGTGCGTTTAGTCGTCAGTGTGAAGATTTTAGGGACTCTGACGGCAAGGTCTGCTCTGCCTCTGGTCTTTACGATATCATGCACGCCGATACCGGATTCGACAGTTTCGTCATAGAGCAAACGCTCGCGAACCATCCCGACATTGATGCTTTGACCGGCAATCCGCGTCTGCAAACCCTCCGGATGGTGACAGTTTGCGATGCGGACAATTGCTGCCGGACAATCTCTGCCCAACTGAAAATAATTAATGGATTTGCCGTGACCGATAATTTTGCCAATGGTGTGTCGGGCAATATGTCCTCGTCAGTCGACCTTGTGCGTGGAGTGCTGAAACCTGCCCGCGCCGCACGATCGGATGCCTCTGGAATGTACAGTCTGACAGAGCATCCCCACACCGGACGAGTGTTTTCCGATTTTACCTTGCCCTTCTGGGATGAGGCTTGCGCTCTTGCCGAAACGGCGGCCAGACATTTTCTGCCGATTCGAACCATCGGTTGGGATGTTGCCCTGACCCCTGAAGGGCCGGTGATACTCGAAGGTAATTTCTGGTGGAATCCGTTCAACCAGCATTCCAATATGGGTTTGGTTGGCGAACTTTTGAAACAGCAGATTTCATCCTAGTGTAAGACGGCACTTCTAGAATCAAGGATCTCTGCGTTAACAACTGTATACCTTGACCGGGTGGAATTGATAACTGTCATGGTGGTAAAATGAAGAAGTTGTTCCACCATACCTCAATGTGTCGAAGGTGGAACGCAAAAGGGTGCTGCAAACCGGTAGCCCCGTTTAAAAGGAGACTTACGATGAGAAAGGATCGTTTCGAATATCTATGCAAGGAAGTACAATCCGGTCATGACGCGATTATCAGTCATCCCTCAACCCACGAAGAAGGACGCGTGGTGAGCTGTTCCATGGACCACCTGGTGGTCGATACCGATAGTGGCAGTCGCTGTTGTTGGGATTTTCATGAATGCGAAGAAAAAGCTCGCCGTTAGCGAACATCGCCCCGGGCCTTTCGGCCCGGGGTTTACTTAACATGCTGAAAAGTTTATTTATTTTTGTCCGGAAAAATTTCTGGCAGTGATCATCCGAAGGTTCCCCCCAATTCGAGGGTATTCAGGTCAATTGCAAGAACATGAATTGTTTGTTTTTCGGCAGCCCTGCGAGGCACTAAAAGTCGATATGTGAGACTGGAGCAGCGGTTAACGCGTTTCGGAATGCAGGGGTTGCGAAAAACATGTTTTTTTCCATACAAAACCAAGCTCAAAACTATTCTGACCAACTTATGAAACACTTCTTTTGTGCGGTCTCATTTCTGTCGCAATCGGTCGCGTTCCTGCCGCACGGTTACCAGTTCTTCAACGCTGTCTCGAAAAACCGGATTGATGTCGAGCTGCCGAAGAAACTCGTCCTTGGCAATGCGAAGAACCACTCCGTCTCCCACCACCGTAGCAGTCGGCAGACAGCCCTGAAGGGCTGAAATTTCTCCAAGAACCGTGCCCGGGTCAGGCTTGACCTGCCGTCCATTCTCCACCAGGAGTGCTCCGTTCTGAAAAATCTGAAATTCGCCGCTTAAGACCAGGAACACGCTATCGGTTTTTTGACCCTGGGTAATAAGTGCACGCTCCCGTTTTACGTCCTGCAAGGTGACAAGGTCCGGCCAGTCTCTGGCTAACGAAAGAAGAACCCTGACAAAGCGCTGATCGAGAATTTCCGCTTGCCGGGAGGTAAATTCTCGCATGAGTTGCCAGGTCTGCATCTTCGCAAGCACCGTCGGCACGGACGAAATCCCATCTTCGAGGCGACGCCGTTCTTCATGTAGTTTCCCCTTGAACAGGCGCCCCATGAGTTGAAAGATGTTGGGAAGGTCTCCTTCGTTCAAGGCCGGCTGACAGTCGGTCGCCGAATAGGGTAGAAATTCGACAAAAACCTGCCGGTGCCGGATTTTTCCATTGGCGGCACGTACGGGACGTGTTCCGGCACGGATCAGTCCCCGATACTTCAGGATGTCCTGGATCTCCAGGTGCCCCGATCCGAAACGATAGGGGCTGTCGAAGAGATGTTCATTGTAGAAACCATCACAAATTTCCACATTTCCGGTTTCCTTGTCATAGAGGAAGGACAGCGAATGCTCTTCCACAAGGTTCAACAATTGGAGGTCCGCGATAGCTCCTCCCTGTTTCCCAGTTTCCGGAAAACAGGGGATGCCTCCTCCGTTAACGGACAAGTTTTCGATAGGGCGCCATTTGCCATTTATCGGATCCCGCGGTTCAATCAAGCGCATTGTACCATCCAGATACTTTAACAATATTTTCGAATTTTCCAGTTCGTATCGACTCAGTGGTTTTCCTGCGCGGAATTCCTCTATGCCGTATCGACGTTCAGCGGCGGTCGGATCTTTTTGGGAGAAACGCTCTACATGATACTTGTGTCGCATGGCAATGCCGTCGACGTAGACGGCAACATGCCCACCACGGAGTTGATAACGGAGAGCGGTAAAAATCTCTCTTTGGTTAATTCGGTGCAGACTTTTTTTGTTGCCCCTCTGCAGGCACTTGATCGCCTCGCCAAGTTTTTTAATCACCTGAATATGTTGATAACAGGCGTAGAGCGCGCCATTCAAGTACATGGTCTCGCGACAATCACCTGTTCGCAGGAGCAAGGCCGCTGTCAGGGCGGTGATGGTGCGGGAACCGACACGCATTGCCGGATCGATTCCAGACAGCAGAATTAACCCGTCAGAGCGGGTCTCGAAAGCCTGGTGAGCAGGTGATTGCAAATCCTGCAGTTCGGACAGGTCAAGCCACTTGCCGACCAGTCTCTGAATAATATCGAGCACGGTCCTCGGGTGTTTTTGGGAAGCAGGAGACAGGGCCGGGAGCACTTTTTCTGTAATGATGGCGTACAAATCCTCCTGAACGTTCCGATTGATAATCAAGTCGGGCACGCGCGCCCCAACCCGGCCGATGCCACCTTGAACGAATTGTGGCAAAAGACTATTGGTCAAGGCGCGGAAATTAATAGTGTGTTGGAGAAAAAAAGCCTTTGTATCTCTGGGCTTCCCAATTGATAGCCCATGGTAAAAGTCATTTAACGCCGCACCGCGGATCTTTCCGCCGGCAATAAACCGGTCGTGCCCGGCCGAGAGTTCGGCAAGCACTGACTCCATTCGTTTCAAAACGTGGTCTTGCGAGCTGGTCTTTTCTCCCAGCATTGTGACAATGTTACGCATTCTGACATGCTGATCCCGGATCCGCGACAGGTCATTATGCAGAACCTTTAGCTTGAATCCAGCATCAAGTGAGGCAAATACACGTGCCAGAATTGGAGCAACCTCCATCATGCCGCAGCCTTGGAAGAAAGCGAGTTGAAGTTCCCCGGAATGGGGCCAGAAATCCAGGGATTCATGACCGCCCTCCATCTCCAATGTCACATGAAGAAGGTCTGGCTGTGCTGAGAGAAGATGTTCCAATGAGTTAAGCTGCGTTTCGAGCTGGAGTAGGGGAGCTTTCAGCCGGGCATCAAGGGTATCTGCCTGCTCATTTTTCAGCAGAAGAGCCTTTTCCGTGAGAAGGTCTGCGTATCGGTCGATGGTGCGTATCATCCAGCAAAGGCCCGGAAAGGCGGTCCCGTATTGTTCAAATCCGTGGCGATAGGTTTCACATGCTTTATCGAGAAGCCTCCGGCGAAGGGAGTGGATTTGGTCAGCCCTGACTTTGTCCACATCCAGGTGAGGAAATTGGCAAATGAATGCAGCTCTGATGTGCGGATCGATGCTCATCAGATCGCCACCTGCAGCCTCCAGAGCAGTCGCGAAATTTTCAGCGCACAACATTCTGACTGAATACGCGTTGCCCAGAATACCCCAAACCAAGCCGTTCCCGTTGCCTTCGGCAATGATCTGCTTGCAACCAGCAATGGCTTCGATTGTTCTGCCGACTTTGTTCAAAGCGAGCAGATAGAATTCCTTGGCGCGCGGAACATCCTGGAATTCAGCATTCTGCGATTCCTCATACAGACGAATCTCATATTCCGGCGCATCGAAGAGACGGAAGCGATTGGATATTTCAAGAAGTTCCCGGGCCGTTCGACGGTCGACCCTTATTCCACCGTCAAAAACCCATGCTTTGAGTTTGCCGAGACTGTCAGCGGCATCCAACTCCATTCGAAAGGCGTAGTCCCGCAGGGCCTCCTGCTTGCTCTGGTCATAGACTTCCTGGAGATCCGCATCCCGGAGGTCATCAAAACTTTTTGGCGTAGTCTGCCAGCCCATCGAAAAACCCCTTTTCCGTTTTTCCCCTCAAAAAAAGTTTTGCCTTCGCTGCCGATGACGATCAAGTGAACAGGCGGCCCGTTCTTTTGTTAGGCCGCGAGTTGTTGAAGCCAGCTCTTTCTCCGGAACATAAGTTTGTTATAGTGTTTAAATAATATAACGGGTTTACTTACTTTTTATCATGGGAATGCGTTTTTAACACTTCAAGCTTTCGGTCTTTGAAGGAAGCTGAAATCAGTTTTCCCCAGGAATTTTTACGGCGAACCCTATCGTAGCTTCCATTATTAACCGCCTTCCCGGTTAAGGAAAAAAATGAAGTGCCCCAAGTGTGGTTTTGACACGACCGACGATCTGAACTTCTGCGGTCGATGCGGCGAACGGCTCCGCGCCGCCTGCCTCTCCTGTGGTGCAGAAGGTCAATCGACCCGATTGCCCTGCTCGGTTTGCGGCCATGTACCGGAATCGACACCGGACACGGTTGAGCGACAAAAAAGGCCGGAACCCTCTCGGCACTTCGACGACATGGCCATCATCAGGCGATTCCTCTCCCCTCAACTTGCAGACAAGATCCTGTCCGCCCGCGGCAGGATCGAGGGAGAGCGCCGGCAGGTGACGGCCCTGTTCGCGGACATTCAGGGCTACACCCCCCTTTCCGAGGCGCTCGGCGAAGAGGCGACGTTCAAGGTCATGGAGCGCATCTATGAATGCATGATCACCGCCGTGCTTGAAGAAGAGGGCAGTGTGCAGGAACTGACCGGCGACGGCATCTTCGCTCTGTTCGGCGCGCCCATCGCCTTGGAGGATGCTCCACTGCGCACCTGCCGCGCGGCCCTGGCCCTGCAACACAAGCTGAAAACCCTCGGCGACCGACTGGAAAACGAACTCGGCATCCGCCCACAGGCCCGCATCGGCATCCATACCGGTCCGGTCATCCTTGGCACCCTCGGCACCGATCTGCGCATGGAGTTCAAGGCCGTGGGCGATACGATAAACCTCGCATCCCGGCTGGAATCCATGGCCGAACCGGGGGGCGTATTGATCAGCGAAACCACCCACTGCCTTGCCGGTCCCTTTATCGTTGCTTGCTGTGTCGGCGAGCGGCAAATTAAAGGGAAAAAGGAACCGCAAAATGTTTACCGGCTCGAGGGTTTAAAAGAACATGCCGTCCGTTTCGATGCGGCTCTTCAGCGCGGACTCACCCCTTTGGCGGGGAGGTCCGAGGAACTGGAACTGCTGCAGCATTACCAGGAGAAGGCCGGCAGGAATACTACGCACCTTGTTCTGGTCATCGGCGAAGCAGGGGGCGGCAAATCCCGGCTGGTTCATGAGCTGAAAGAGCGCCTGGAAAGCCGAAGAGTCCTCTTCCTCCAGAGCAACTGCAGCTCGTACGGCAGTTCTATTTCCCTTATGCCGTTCATCCACCTGGTGAAAAACCTCTTCCGCATCAAGGATGACGACGACCGGTCGGTCATCAAACGGAAACTGAAGCAGGGCCTGGAACTCTTCGGAATGGATGCCGCTGCCGCAACACCGTACCTGATGACCCTGCTGGGATTTCATGAAGAAGGGAATGCACTCAGGGGGCTCGATGCCAAAATCGTTGGTGAACGCACCCGGGAAATCCTGGTCGATCTGTTGCGCAACCGGTCCCGGCTGACCCCCACGATCCTGGCCATAGAGGACCTGCACTGGATCGACCCGGCGTCGGAGAAACTGCTCGGCCAGATTGCGGGGCAAAAAGAACAGATGCCGCTGCTCATCCTCTGCACCGCCCGACCTTCTTTTACCTCACCCTGGTCGCAGCTGTCAGGGGTCAGGGAGATGCAGCTCGCACCGCTCTCTCGCGAGAGCACCCTTAATATGGTCCGGGCACTTCTCGACTGCGACAATATCGATGAAGGTTTGTCGCGGGTAATTATCCAAGAGACGGGGTGCAACCCCCTCTATACCGAGGAGATGACCCGCTACCTGCTCGAAACCGGGGCCATACAACGGATCGGACGAACGGCGACATCTGAGTTCCCCGCTGGAGAAATCAAGGTTCCATCGACGATTCTGGACCTGCTCCAGACCCGGATCGACCGGCTGCAGGAAGAGCCGAAGGAGCTCCTGCAGATCGCAGCGGTCATCGGCCAGCGTTTTTCTCCGGCACTGGCCCGCCGGGTCTCGGGGTTGGGCGATTCATTCGACCGGTGTCTGTGCGAGCTCGAAAAGATGGGGCTGATCTTCAGAGAAAAGATCGAGGAACAGGTCATGTACCGGTTCAAACATGCCCTGCTGCAGGACGCCGTCTGCAACAGCCTGCTGCAGGAGCGGCGGGAAGAACTCCACCAATCGGTCGCCGAAACTCTGGAGCGAGTGTATGCGGACCGGTTGAGCGAGTGGGCCCATACCCTTGCCCACCACTGGGGTAACACGCGGAATACCCGCAAAGCCGTGCAGTATCTGGCCATGGCGGGGGAAAAGAGCTACTGGGTGTGCGCAATGGATGAGGCTCACGAACGCTTTCGCAAGGCCGTCGAGCTGATTGAAACCGAACCGGGATGTGTTGACGATAGTTTCCTCGCCGATGTTCTCATCAATTGGGGGCGGGTATATCTGTATCGAACCGATTTCAGGGCTCTCGATATCCTGCTGGAACCTTACCTGCCGAGAATGGAAGCCCTTGGCGACAGGAGGCGATTGTCTCTCATACTATCCTGGCTCGCTTTGTCTCACGTATTTGCCGGTCACGGAAAAATTGCCAAGCCGCTGCTGGAAAGAGCCCTTGCCATTGCCGATGAGATAGGCGATCCCGAATGTATCGGTATGGCGGGACGGTCACTTGTCTGGCTTTATGTATGTTGGATCCCCGACAATGTACAATCTGAAGCCATGGTAACGCACTATTATAATCGAACTTTGGAGAGTGCTGAAGAGGCGAACGATATTGTTGCCATGACGGGGGCAACGGTTGCCAGGTGCCTTCATGAACGCTGGCAGGGGCGGTTTCCGGAAGCGCGCTCTTTTTCCGCAAAGCTCGTAGAAATTGGTCAGAGATTTTGTGATACCCGCAGCTTGAGTTATGCCCAATGGGCCCTGGGGTTTGTCAATCTCTATGAAGAACGATATCAAGAGGCGTTGGAGAGCGCCGAGCAATCACTCCAGTTGTCACCGGATCTCCTCGATGAATTATGCGCTTTGGGAGTAAAAGGTGTGGCGCTTTCCTTCATGGGCAGAGTATCCGAGGGCCTAGAAATAGTAAGCAAAGTACGGAAGGACGTCATTAAAACCGGCTTCCTGCCCCTTCTTGCAGGGATCGACTTGCAGTATGGAGCCGCATTGGTGCAAGCAGGGCATTTTGAAAAAGGGGTGCGGCATCTTAACGACGCTATCAAGTACTGGGCGTCGCTTGGCAATTTCCCACTGCCGGTGTGGGGGCACCTTATTCTGGGAGATGTCTATCTGCGGATGGTCATGGGCACACTGAAACAACCGCCCGGTATGACTTTACGAAACCTGTGGTTTCTTGCTCGAACTTTGCCGGTTGCCGAACACAAGGCGTGTCGTCATTTTGAGAAGGTTGTGCAGGACGTCCGGCCACACAACATGCCGGGACTTCTGGCAAAGGCCCTGTATGGCCTTGGAGCTTTATCACGCAGGAAAAAGAAGGGAAAAGTGGCACGCTCCTATCTTGAAGAGGCGCTCCAGATTGCCGAGGCCTCAGATCTTTATATTGCAGGGAAAATCAGGCAGGAATTGGATTCTCTTGAAAACAGCACAAACTGAAAAGATCACTTGATGATGCCGGGGGGCCCTATGGATGGCATTACCGTACAAGTACTCGGAGACCACGGACCCTTTTCCAGGGCTGGAAAGAGCGTGGGGTACAGGCTGTGCATAGGGCAATCCATCTTTCTCCTCGACTGCGGGGCGCCGCTGTTTCAGCAGATCGGCGGCCACGGGCTGCAAGAGATCAAGGGACTCATACTGACCCATTGCCACGATGATCACAAGCGATGGTTCACGGATCTTGCCCTGTTTTTCCGCTATGCCCCGGATATGCGCAGAAAGCTCCGGCTGTTTACGACCGAGGCTGTCCAGCGTAAGCTAAAGGCGGCATCGATGCCGGTGTTGGGCACGGGCCTTTCGGACGACGCCACGACGGTCACAGACGTGGCATTCGAGGATTTCATCGACTATCGAATGATCGGGCCCAAGGCGCGCTACAGAATAGTGAAGAGAGAAGAGGGCGGCGGCAAATATGCTCTCGCCGTTGTCGATCGGCAGGGGAATGTGCTGCCGCCGTATGCGGTGAAAATCGTCATCCATCCCGCCACCGGAAAACCGCGCATGCTCTTCAAGGATCCCGATTACGGCGAATGGGTCGAGCCGGCAAGTTTTTATCCCTTCTCGTCCGCACGCTTCTACGAAGAAGACAAGAACATTTATGAAGGTGACGGTTATAAGCTTGAAGCCGTTACAGCCCCGGAATGGCATGGCGTCGCGTGCACGGGCGTGAAGATCAGACGCGGTCAAGAGACACTCATATTCAGCTCGGATACCGTGCACGACAAAAGACTCTGGCAGCGGCTCTGCGCGGAAAAGAGGCCCCAGCGGCTGCGTATGTCAGAAACCGAATTCGAGGCTGCTCCGGTTATCCATGGCGACATCAATGACTACATCGAGCGCATCTGGAGCAAAGAGCGCTATACGGAGGCCATAAGCGCCTTTGCAAATGCCGCAGTGATACATGACATAACCGCCGGCCCCAGCGTTGTCCATACGAGTTACCAAAATCTGGATAACACAACTCTACGGAAAGGTCGGACACTGCTGGCGCACTGTCCTGACAGGTTTACCTCCGAATGGCCTCTGTGCAATGCGGGAAAAACCTATCGCGTTGAAGGCAGCAGGTTCCAGGAAGTTGTTGGCGATAGATGCTGCCCCCTAAATGCGGATCTGTACCATAAAAAGGAAGGGAAATTTTTTGTCGGCTATAAAAGTGATAAAGGTAACTACTCGGTATGCCGACAAAAAGGCCTGTTGAATCTTAGCCCGGATCATGAAGCCGTTGCAGACATCGCCCTGTATCGGGTCGATTTGTACGAAGATGTAGGTGGCGGCTATTTTCCGGCATTGAATGAGCCGAATGCTTTATATCTCAAACGGGGTGACGGAAAGGTTGAGCTCCTGACCTTTTATGACCGTGGAAGCAGAGGCAAAATCGTTACAGACCAAAGGAAATGCCTAATAGAACCATTGGAGTAAAATATCGATCAGTCATCTGTTTTTAAAGTCCGCACCAACGCCAACAGCGATAACGACTACCGTGACCACCTTAGGCTTTTGCATCAGAAGACGAACAGTCCAGAAGATGTACGCCCCTATACCGTAATGCGGTTTCTTCCAATGCCAGAAACCCCTGCCCCCTTCTATCAGCTCTTTACAATGCCTTTTCCGTTAGCCGAGGCGTTGAAACAGGCAATGAGTACCCCGGAGATGCAAGAGGTTGCCGCCGACGCAGTTCGTATCTCCTCAGGCGGCGCGCCTATTATCCTCGTCGGAAGCGAGGTGTTATAGTTATTTAAGCAGTTCTCTATACAAAGAAGAGTCGATCGGGTATGGAAAAAGTCCAGAGCGAATTGTCAGACAAATGCTGAAGCCCTCGGCGACAGTGGCTTGGGCGCATACGAATTAAAGTGTGCTTGTTGCACCGCAAGCACTTTACGGAGAATATCGGGGACCCACTTAGCCAGGACTTGGGAGGCATGCGCATGAACGACGAACAACAAATTCGGGCCACGATTCAGACGTACTTCGACTGTATGTACGAATCCAGTGCGGCCAAAACCCGGGCTGCATTTCACGGAAACGCGAAGATTACAGGATATTGGGAGGGTCAACTAATCGAGATGACAGTTGACGACTTCGCAGAATTTGTAGCGAGCCAGCAACCGTCAGCAAAGGAAAAGGGGGAGGCTACCCGGCTGGATATCCTCTCACTTGATATTGCCGGTAATACCGCGGTGGCCAAAGTACGGGACGATTATCTCGGGATGACCTTTTTGGATACGTTGTCCTTTCTTAAAGCAGAAGGTAAATGGAGTATCTACAACAAGCTTTTCCATGTGGAAGGTCCGTCTGGTTGATGGAATAGGGATCAGGCTAATCGCCCATGATCGGATCTCTGGGAAGGTTCTATGGTAGTCGATAACAGCAGCGCAAATCGCACTGCAGAATCTCAATCCGTTGTTCATGAAGCCCGGCAATTGGCTCACCCTTGCTCGCCGTGTGCGAAAACGCGCGTGGGGAAAGAGTGGACGTGTGTTGATTTTTTGCGGGGATCAGAAAATTCACCATCCATCAGACACCAAAAGCCCCCGATCACCTGACCGAGGGCTTTTCTTGTAAATGAGATTTTATAAGAGTCTGTTTTTTACCCCCACCTGGCCGTTGAAAACAACCTGGAACAACATATTGCACCTTCTGCTTTCCTTGGAAAGCACATGTCTGGAGAGCCTCTGAATTGGGGACGATTAGTCCCAATTTATTTAGCATTGATTTCCCACCGAAGCAAAATATCCTTATAAGGTAAGAAAAGCTATCGTTCAGCATAAGAGGGGTTTTTGTGCAGGCCATAGAGGACTTATTCGTAGAGAACGAACCGTTTAGGGGAAAGGGCCTATGTGATCGATGACTAAAATCAATTTCATATTTTTGGTTGTGATGTTGCTTGGCTATCACGGGCAGGCTCTTGGTAACGAGAACTATTTTGTAAGCCTCTATGCAGGGAGGGCATGTTATGACTCCTTAAAGGATATTCTGGCTGATAGAGAGTATGCCGATTCTTATGTTGCAGCTCTGGCAGTCGGCAAAGGGTTGGCAAGCTATAAACACTACCTGCGCTTGGAAAGCGAGGGGCAGGCTATGAAACATTGGGGCTATCAAGACCATTTTGAATTCAACGCCATGCTGGTGTTGCGATGGTTGGCTTTTCCTTGGGACCGTTATGTAGACACCAGTTTTGCGCTGGGAGAAGGTTTTTCCTATGCAACCGATGATCCAGAACTTGAAGTAGAAAAACACGATCGCACTGCACGGTTACTTAACTACCTGATGTTTGAGATTGCTGTTACCGCGCCTCGACAGCCGCAATGGACAATGTTTGTGCGGATACATCACCGATCAGGCGTATTCGGCGTTTTCGACGGGGTAAGCGGAGGTTCCAACGTGGTCGGGGCCGGGTTTAGATATTCTTTTTAAATCAGTTCGGCCATATTGTAGGTTATCTAAGCAACTCTCCCTCATCTTGAAAAGTAGTATGCTTTGTTCAGTACTGAAGAGGCTGTGGCGCTAGCTTCCTTTAAAAGGAGTAGAGTTTCCTAAAAGGATGAAGCCCCGGCCAGGAAGTTTTGCTGATGAAAAATCAACGATTCATCCAACATAGGACGGCCCAACCTATCTACCATAGGTTGGGCCGTCCTGTATTTTGTCCCAAATTGATTATTCGTTTATCCAGGATTTATCAGTCGCCAGAAACATAGATCAAGGGGGCTTGTTTCGGTAATAAGATAAAGCCAGTGACTAGAACAGAGAAAAGGACCTTATGAATCTGACTTACGCCTGAGTGGCCACGGCCTCGCGTCCCGATTTATGCAGGTAATAGTCGTAATCGCCTTCGTAAGCCAGCATCTGGCCGTGGTCGACTTCGAACACGCGGTTGACGAGGCAACGCAGGAAGTGGCGGTCATGGCTGACCAGCACCACGGTACCGGCGAATGTTTTCAGGGCCTCGAGCAGAATCTCGCGGGAGACGATGTCCAGGTGGTTGGTCGGTTCGTCGAGGATCAGGAAATTGATCGGTTTGGCCAGCAGGGTGGCGAGCACCACACGGCTCTTTTCGCCGCCGGACAGGATCTCGATGCGTTTTTCCACGTCATCGCCCTGAAACAAAAAGGCGGCGCAAAGGTTGCGCACGACCCCGACTGTCGCCATGGGCAGCGCTTCGCTGACCGTTTCGAAAACGGTCTTTTTGGGATCGAGGATATCCATGGAGTGCTGGCTGAAATAGCCCAGATGGACATTGGCACCGATGGTGGCCGTGCCCGAAGTGGGGTCGGTCTGGCCCGCAAGCACTTTGAGGAAGGTCGATTTGCCGGCACCGTTCACCCCGACCACGGCGATCTTTTCTCCGCGCCGGATCAGTCCGGAAACCCCACTGAACACAGGATGCTCGCCGCCCTCGGGGGTCTTCCAGGTCTTGGCCAGGTCCTGCATGGCGACCACATCGTCACCGCTGCGCGGCGGTTCGGCGAATTCGAAGCGCATCACTTTCTGTTCGGGCGGCAATTTGATACGTTCGATTTTTTCCAGTTTTTTCACCCGCGATTGAACTTGGGCCGCATGGGAAGCACGGGCGGCGAAACGGGCGATGAATTCCTCTTCCTTGGCCAGCATATCCTGTTGGCGGCGATGACTGGCCAGGAGCTGTTCGCGCCGGATTTCCCGTTCGCGCAGGTAGAAATCGTAATTGCCGCCGTAGGTGGTGACGGTCTGATTACCGACCTCGATGATGCGTGACACCAAACGGTTCATAAAGTCGCGGTCATGGCTGGTCATCAGCACCGCACCTTTGTATTCCTCGGATAGCCAATTTTCCAGCCAGACGATCGATTCCACATCGAGATGGTTGGTCGGTTCGTCGAGCAGCAGCACGTCAGGATTAATAGTGAGAATTTTGGCCAGAGCGATACGCATTTTCCATCCGCCGCTGAAAGCCTCTACAGGTCGATCGTAGGCTTCCGGGCCGATGCCGAGACCGGTCAATACCGTCTGAGCGCGACTTTCAAGGTCGTAACCGCCGCGATGCTCGAATTCTTCCTGAGCGTCGCCATAGCGCTCCAGCAACGACGCCAGGGCGTCGTCTTCCATCGGCTCGCACATGGCGGCTTCCATTTCGCGGATCTGGCGGCCCAATTCCATGGTTCTGGCCGAGGCGGCCATGACTTCCGCCAGCGCCGAGCGACCGGCCATATCGCCGACATCCTGGGAGAAATAGCCGATAACAGTTTTTTTTGCGCAGCTAATTTCGCCGCTATCGATGGTTTCTTCGCCGGTTATCAGACGGAAANNCGACCGGTTCGCGTACCGGCGGGGATTTGAAAACTGGCTCCCAGAAAAAGAACCTGCGAGCCGTATTGTTTGGAGATATTCGTAAGGTGAATCATGGAGCCTCTCAAGAAAAAGTTGTGCATTGGTACCACAGGCCAGCGGTTGGCGGCAAGGCCATTGATGCAGAAAATTACTTTTTATCAAAGCGATAGCAGTGATTGACCCGCGACCATTGCCACGACATAATGTTTTTTGTCGTGAACGATATCTCTCTTTTTTTCTCAGTTTCCTTTGGAGGCTGAGGATGGTAACCACTCAGTGAGGATGAAACGCTTTATGGAAGAATTTGTGTTGGAAGGTCACGAATTTATCGAACTGACCAGTTTGTTGAAGGTCACGGGATTGTGCGGCAGTGGCGGTATTGCCAAATGCCTGATTGCCGACGGTCAGGTTCGGGTCGATGGTCAGGTCGAATTGCGCAAGCGCTGTAAAATTCGTCAGGGGCAATTGGTGGAATTCGAAGGGCATAAAATTCAGATTGTTTGAGGGTCCTGACCTATAAGGTCTGTTGCAGTTACTATCAGGGATAGGGGATAGCCATGAAAAAAATGCTTCTATGCGCTCTTTTACTTGTTCTTCCTGGCTCGCTATGGGCTGCAACCTCTTTGTGGGAAGTTCGGTCGGGTGGTTCGCTTGCTTATCTGGGCGGGACTTGTCACGTGTTGCGACCCGCGGATTATCCGTTGCCGGCGGAGTTCGGCCGGGCCTACAATGCTGTGCAGGCAGTGGTGTTCGAAGCAGATCCCGGTCAGATGAACACCCCCGAGGTTCAGCAGATGATCATGGCCGGGGCCATCTATCAGGATGGCAGAACTCTTGCCGACGTATTGTCCCCTGCGACCTATAACGAGCTTAAAAACTATTGCCAGAGTCGCAATATTACGTTTGACAACCTGACGCGTTTCAAGCCTTCCATTCTGGCCGTTACCTTGTTGACTCTGGAACTGCAGAAACGCGGGGTGGATGCCGGCGGGGTCGATCAGTTTTTCCATGGAAAGGCAGTTGCCGACGGCAAATCCGTCGACGCGTTGGAGACTGTTCGGCAGCAGGTCGATTTTATCCTGAATCTCGGGCAGGATAACGAAGATGCTTTTATGGCATCCTGCCTTGAGGATATGGAGCAACTCGATGAAGTTTTCGACCGTTTAATCACGGCCTGGCGCACCGGAGATGAAGCGACCCTGGAGGCCTTGACCTCTACCGAAGTCCGGGAAAAATTCCCGACGGTTTATAAGATGCTGTTTGTCGATCGCAACCGCGCATGGCTGCCGGCCATCGAGGAATACCTGCGCACCCCTGAAAAAGAATTGATCCTGGTCGGTGCGGGGCATCTGGTCGGCGAAGACGGCCTGCTTGCCATGCTGCGTCGACGCGGTTATCAGGTGCGTAAGCTGCAGTAGGCCGGTTGTTTTGCTTTTGACTGGTTGGTCCTGCAGGAAGTGCAAGGGCGTCTTTCACCACGAAGGACACGAAGGACACGAAGGAAAGACAAGAGCTTGTCTTAGACTAAAAATTAATGGCTAATCTTTCGTATCGAAGGTCTTCTTCGTGCACTTCGTGGCCTTCGTGGTAAAAACCAGTAACGTCAGCCCTTGCACATGGATGACTATACCGATTCTCTTGGGGGGTATGAATTCAAGGCGCGCTAAGCGTGTAAACAGCGCTTTCCTTGCCGTCGGGATTGATGATCTGCAGGTTGAGTTGGGTCGGTTGACTGCTGGGCGGGTAACGTTTGTAAATGAGGGTTTTGCAGTTGCGAAAAGCGATACTGTCAACCTGTAAAGAACCCGGGTAAAAGGGGGTAATGGGGCGACCGTTGACCACCAGGGTGGAGTTGTAGGAAAAATTTTTGCCGGAGATAAGCAGTTCGTAATAGTTGACGTTTTCCTCTCCCCGGGAAACGCTTAGTATTTCCGGCAGGGCATCGACAAGCAGACTGACGGGTACAGAGCGTTTGCCGTCGGGGTTGATCACCTGGACCTGGTGCATGCCCGGCGGCAGTTCGGGAAGGGTAAAAGTCAGGGTGTTGCCGTTTTGCTCTGCCGCCAGGGCCACGCCGTCCAGAAGCGCCTGAACGCCGCGGTGCAGGTCGCGTCCCTGCAGCACCACCTGGCGCTGCTCGCCGGTCGTACAGGCTTCAATTTTTGACGGAGTCAGGCTGGTTATGCTCGGTGCGGGAAGAACGACCCGAAAGAACAGACTGCGCTGCGAGTGTTGCTCCCCCGCCTGCAAAAAAAGCAGGTAATCGCCTTCGGCAAGTTGTGGCACAACAAAGGTTAATTGCTTTTGTGCTATGCGTATCGGAGACAAAGTCCGGTCTCCGAAGACGATCTGGACTTGTTGCTCGAAAGGTCCGCCTATAATGGTCACGATGCTGCCGGGGGATGCAACGGCGGGGAATATGCCGGTCATCTCGGGAGCCGCGGCCAAGGCTGGTGCGGGCAACAGTACCAGGGCCAGCCACAGGAAAAAGTACCTCCGGATCATGGTTCCTCCTTGCCAAGTGTCACCTCTCAATTAAAACACCGAAAAGGCGAAGCACAAGTCCTGGCCGGTACCTGTTTATCCGTTAAATCGGGTTTTCCGGAGCAAGATAGCGATCGAAAATGGCGCGAATATTTTCCGTGGCGTTGTGGTAATCGGTCATTAATCGCTGGTCGGCCTGATCCTGTTGGTAGCCGAGGCGTCGGCCCAGTTTCGCCAATGTGGCCGTATCGCCGGAGAAGGCATTGATGGACTGGTCATGGACCAGGCGCAGGCGGTTTTCCAAGCGCCGTAAAAACTGGTAGCCGCTGGCGAGCAGGCGATAGTCGGTTTTGCTCAACACCATTTCGCGCCGCAGCGCCTTGAGTGCCTCCAGCGTGTTATGAACCTGCAGAGATGAGGTGTCTCCGCCATGTAGCAACTGCAGGTACTGCACGAGGAATTCCACATCCACCAGTCCGCCGCGCCCGGTCTTGATGTCGCGGCGGCCGCCGTCTTCTTTGGCGAGTTCCTGCTCCATGCGTTGGCGCAGCTGATAGATTTCCTGTTTGTGGTCGGAGGGCAGGGGGCGATGGTAGACGATATCGCGGGTATAGGCGGTGATGCGTTCAGCCAGCGTGCCCGGGCCGGATACGACCCTTGCTTTGATCAGGGATTGGCGTTCCCAAAGTTGCGCCGATGATTTGTGGTAGGCCCGGAAGGATGCCAGGCTGGTGACCAGCGGACCCTGATGGCCGGAGGGGCGCAACCGGGTGTCGAGACGGTAGACATACCCCTCGCGGGTAATCAGGCTCAGGATGGAGATGATGCGCTGGGCCAGATGCGTGTAATACTCCTGGAGGCTGCGCTGGCGGAAGCGTTTGGGGTCGGTTTCCGGCGCGGCGATGGTATGGCCCTCTCCCTCAAAAATAAAGATAATGTCCAGGTCTGAGTGGTAGGTCAGCTCCTTGCCTCCCAGTTTGCCCATGCCGACGATAACGAAATCCGCTTCGCGGACGGTGCCGTCCTCTTCCTGGCATACCGGCAGGCCGAAACGCGGCAACAATTCCTGACGGGCAATGGTGACTGCCTTGTTAAGGCAAACTTCCGCCAGTTGGGTCAGCTGGCGTGGGCCTTCCTGGGGCGGCATTTTCCCGTACAGGTCATTCAGGGCGATGCGAAGGAATTCTTCGTTGCGGAATCGGCGCAAGGCATCGAGACGTCCTTCGTAGTCGGGGGCAAGTTGCAGCAGCCGCTCCAGGTCCTGTTCCATGGTCGCGCTGTCCTTGCGTTCCACCGCGTGGGCCCGCGCGACCAGCATATCGAGGATCTCGGGATGCTGGATAAGGTTGCGCGACAGAAACTGGCTGGTGCCGAACAGGGAAATGAGCAGTTTGGGAATTTGCAGGTTTTCGGCCAGCAGCGCGTAGAAGGTGGCACGGGCGTGCAGACCGGATAAGAAGCGTTCCAGGTTGGCCAGCGCCATGTCCGGTTCCGGTGAATCGAGCACCTCCTGCAACAGCAACGGGGCGATACGCTCCAGGTGCCGATGGCCCATGGGAGACAGTCGCACATGACTCGGACCGTTCCGCAAGGTCAGCAGGTTGACGTAGGCGGCATCAGGGTTGCCGAAGCCGTTTTCCTCTAAAATATCTTTGGCCAGATCCGCATCGAGGGTCGGATCGAGCAATACCCGCACTTCACGGCTGACTTCGGCACCGGCTTCTTCCTCACCGGTGTAGAACAGGTCGTGGTAGACAGATTCCACCCCCTGTCGGTGTTCTTCGAGAACGGCCAGGAAAGACTCTTTGTCGCTGAATCCACAGCTGCGCCCGAGCCGAAGCAGTTCGTCAGGGTTGCGCGGCAGATTGTGTGTCTGGCGTTCCTGTTCAACCTGGATGCGATGTTCGGTGGTCCTCAAAAATATGTAAGCTGCTGATAAAACGTGATAAGTTTCTTCATCAACCAGTCCGTCACGGCGCAGCAGTGCCAGGGCTTTAAGGGAATTCTTTTCGCGTAGTTCCGGCTGCTTGCCGGAATGGATCAGCTGCAAGGCCTGGATGAAAAACTCAATTTCGCGAATGCCGCCGCGTCCGAGTTTAAGGTTGAGTTCCCCCTCCCGCTCGCGGGTCAGATTGCGATCGATCTTTTGTTTCATCAGCTTGAGATCCTCGATCATGGTGTAATCGAGGAACCGGCGATAAATGAACGGCTCAAGGTAGTCCAGGAGTTCCTTGCCAAGCTCCAGACAGCCGGCCACCGGCCGTGCTTTGAGCATGGCGCAGCGTTCCCAGCTCTGCCCCCAGTGCTCGTAATAGGCCTCGGTGCTGCGCAGGGAGTTGATCACTTCGCCACTTTTGCCTTCTGGACGCAGGTTGAGATCGACCCGGAAAACCACTCCCTCCTCGGTACGCTGTCCCATAGCCCGCGTCACCAGTTCGGCTAATTTGACAAAATACTGATGGAGCAACAGGCGGTTTTTTACGCCACCGTTGCCATCGGGAATTCCGGAGGTCTGTCCTTCATCGCTGGAGTAGCAGTAAATCAGGTCGATATCGGAGGAAAAGTTAAGTTCCCGGCCGCCGAATTTTCCCATGGCCAGTACCACGAACTCCGCCATGCTCCCCGGGTGTCCCTCTTTGTTCGTAGCGAGTGGCAGACCATGATCGGCCTGCAACAGGGTACTGCTGATTTCAAAGGCCCGCTGCAGGCAGGCAGCAGCCAGGTCGGACAGTTCGGCGGTGACTTCCTCCAACGAGGCCAGGCCACTGAGGTCACGTCCGGCGATGCGCAGAATTTCCTGTTGCTTGTAGAGGCGCAATTCTTTTTGCAGGTCGGGGAAGTTTTTTGGAGTGACAGGCAGCCGATGCAGGTCGTCAAGCATGCAGTCGGTATGTTTGTTTCGCAGCAGTCCGCCATCGACGAACAGCGGACGGCACAGGGCAGGGCGGCGGCACAGGATGTTGGTCAGGAAGGTTGAGGCCCCCAACACGATAAGCAGCGATCGGCAGCCTTCCGTCGACAGAAACAAAGCCTGTCGATCATCGGGAGACAGTATCCCCGCCAGACGTTCCAGTCCGTTGAGGGCCTGATCGGGGTCGGCAGTGCCCAGAGCCTGTTGCGCGAGATACGCCAGGTTGGTGGCACTGCCGGCCCAGGGGTAGAGGAGCAGAAGGTTGGCGGCGCTTTTGGAACTCTGGGCAAATCCCAGTTCGGCGGCAAGATGGGCCAGGGCTTTCTCGTCACCTTGCTTGCACAGGTTCTCCAGTTGGGCCGTCAGGTTCTGCTCGGGCATGGCTCAGCTTTCCTTGAAGAGGTTGGCCAGCCCGGAAATGTAATCCCCGTTGACCACGCCGCGCTCGGTAATGATGGCCGACACCAGTCGTGCCGGGGTGACATCGAAAGCCGGGTTGCGTACTTTGATGCCTTCCGGAGCCAGTCTGGTCGGGCCGCAATGGGTGACTTCGCCGGCATCCCGTTCCTCGATGGGGATATGGTCACCGTCCGGTATCTTCAGGTCGATGGTCGACAGAGGGGCGGCAACATAAAAGGGCAGTCCGTGTTCCCTGGCCAGCACCGCCACGCTGTAGGTGCCGATCTTGTTGGC
>DKEW01000010.1:88330-90103 GCA_002452265.1 Pelobacter sp. UBA6812
GTCGCAGATCAGGGTGACGGGGATGCCATCCTTGTGCAGTTCCCAGGCGGTCAGGCGGGAACCTTGCAAAAATGGGCGGGTTTCGTCGGCCAGCACGCTAATGGTTTTACCGCTTTCTACCGCCGCCCGGATCACTCCCAGCGCGGTGCCGTAGCCACCGGTGGCCAGAGCGCCGGCATTGCAGTGGGTCAACACCCGTGCGCCGTCGGCGATCAGTTGCGCCCCATGGCGCCCCATGGTGCGGTTGATGGTGATGTCATCATCGGCGATGGTCTGGGCCTCGTTCAGCAAGGCGGATTTGATCTCGGCCAGGGGGTGCCCCGACAGTTCGCGGGCTTTGGCTTTCATGCGGTCAAGCGCCCAGAACAGGTTAACCGCTGTGGGGCGGGTTGCGGCGAGGGTGGCGCAGACCTGCTCCAGTTCGGTATAGAAGGCTTCGAAGGTATCGGCATCGATATCGCGCGCACCGAAGGCCGTACCGAAGGCCGCGGCCACGCCGATGGCGGGCGCTCCGCGTATGACCATGGTCTGTATCGCCTCGGCAACGGTTCGGTAGTCGCGGTATTCGAGCCACAATTCCTGGCTGGGCAAAAGACGCTGGTCGATCATGCGAACCATGCCGTCATGGTATTCGATAGGCTTTATGGACATGCTTAACTTCTCCGGCTATCGTAAATTTGTTTCGAAAAGTTTATATGCACTAAATGCTATCATATGTCCCCTGGGACATGTAGGGCATGTTAGTCCAAAAATAATTGTTGAACTCAGGCTATTCCCCCGCCAGTTTTTTCTTCAACAGATCATTGAGGGTCTGGGGGTTGGCTTTGCCCTTGGTGGCACGCATGACCTGCCCGACGAAAAAGCCCATCAGCTTGTCCTTGCCGCCCCGGTATTCTTCAACCTGACCGGGGTTGGCAGCCATCACTTCGTCGATAGCCGCTTCGATAGCGCCGGTATCGGTGACCTGCTTGAGACCTTGCTCCTCGATAATGGTGTCGGCGTCTTTTCCGCTTTGCCACATGGCGTCGAACACCGTCTTGGCGATCTTGTTGGAGATTGTATTATCGTCAATGCGTTTGAGCAGGGCGCCCAGCATCGGCGGAGTTACCGGACAGTCAGCAATGGCCACGCCGCTGTCGTTGAGCGCGCGCTGCAGTTCGCCCATGACCCAGTTGGCGCAAAGCTTGGCGTTGCCATGCAGGGCTACCAGACTGTCGTAATACTCGGCCATGGCGCGGTCGGCGGCCAGCACTTCGGCGTCGTATTGGGTGATGCCCAATTCGTTGACAAAGCGGGCGATCTTGGCTTCCGGAAGTTCGGGCAATTCGCGGCGCAACTGTTCGATCCAGTCATCCGATACGATCAGGGGGACCAGATCGGGATCCGGGAAGTACCGGTAGTCATGGGCCTCTTCTTTGCCACGCATGGAGCGGGAGGTGCCGCTGGCGGTATCGAACAGGCGGGTTTCCTGGATCACCCGGCCACCGTCATCGAGAATGTCGGCTTGCCGCTCGATCTCGTATTCAATGGCCTGCTTGATAAAACGGAAGGAGTTGATGTTTTTCAGCTCGGCACGGGTACCGAATTCCTTCTGTCCCCAGGGGCGGATCGACACGTTAGCGTCGCAGCGGAACGATCCTTCCTCCAGGTTGCCGTCGCAGACCCCGAGATAGACCACGATCTGGTGCAGTTTTTTCAGGTAGGCTATGGCTTCGTCGGAGGAACGCATGTCCGGCTCGGAAACAACCTCCAACAGCGGCGTACAGGCGCGGT
>DKEW01000049.1:0-17986 GCA_002452265.1 Pelobacter sp. UBA6812
CAGTTATTAACCGGACAGTAGTGATAATGAATGATGAAAAATTATACTCCTTAAAAAGTTTTACACACGGTGCTATTTAAAAAAACCATTACCATTTTGGTAAGCTTTTCTTACAGGCAACTATCGCAAATATTTTAAATGCATTGATGAAACAGCGTAGATCTTTACATCGCTTGAAAAAGTCTTTGCAGGTGTTAGTGTTAATGCAACGTTCGTTCATTGCCGACTACCTACTTTTGTACTGCAAAAAAAGGGTTTCCATTCAGTCAAATCAAGACTTTATTCGCTCCGGGGAGGTTATAAAATTAATAACGTATCCGGCGCGCGAGTTCAACCAACCTACTTTGATGGAGGAAAACATGAAGGCACGTGCCAACAAAAAAACCATTATTCTCAGCTTGGGCCTTCTGGCTCTCACAGGCTGCGCTCCATCCATGCAACCGCCCACAAGCCAGATGGCCCTCGCCCAATCAGCGGTAGACAAAGCAACAGCCGCCGGTGCTTATGAATATGCCCCCCTGGAACTGAAAATGGCGCAGGACAAGGTTGAACAGGCCAAAACCGCCATGAATGCAAAAGACTATGTAAAAGCAGAGCGTCTTTTGGAGCAGGCCGAAATCGATGCACAGCTTGCGGAAGCAAAATCCAGCACCACAAAGTCTCAGAAAGCCGTGGATTCGCTGCAACAAGGCATCGACCTGCTGCGCGAAGAAATCCAACGTAAGCTTCCCCAATAACTGCCATTAAACAATAATCAGGAGGCAACCATGTCCATAAACAATCGCAGGTTCAAAACTTTTGCCGGAATTGCCGGCATCATGATAGCAGCATTGGCACTCTCGGGCTGTGCCCAAAAAGTCATGACCAATCCTGCCGTGGATGAAGCAAAGGCAGCTTACCAAGCCGCCCAGGCTAACCCAACAGTTATGCGCAGTGCTCCTCTGGAACTTAAAAAAGCCGAAATGGCGCTGACCAAAGCTGAAGAAACATTTCAGCAAAAAGGTGACTTGGCTGTTGTAGAACATCAAGCTTACCTCTCCAAGCAACACTCGGCTATTGCGCAGGAAATCGGCAACCAGAAAATGGCAGAAGCCGCAGTAGAGCAGGCCAGCGCCGAACGCAACAAAGTTCTCTTGGAAGCCCGCGCTACCGAGGCGACCCTTGCCCAGAAGCAAGCCGCCGCTGAAAAGGCAGCAGCCATAAAAGCTATGGAAGAAGCTCAAGCCCAGANNAGCCGCTGCAGAAAAGGCCTCAATGGAAGCTGCTGAACAGCGCATGGCCGCTGAAAAGGCTATGGCTGAAGCCACTGCCGCCCAGGAAACGACCGCCAAACTCCAACAGGAGATTTCTGAACTGCAAGCGGTGAAAGCAGACCGTGGCCTGGTCATGACCCTCGGAGATGTCGTATTTGATGTAAATAAAGCTGATTTAAAACCGGGCGGCCTTGTCACCGTTGAAAAACTGGCGGCCTTTTTGGCGGAATACCCCACCCGCCGGGTGATGATTGAAGGGTTCACCGACAGCACCGGCTCGGCCGAGTACAACCAGGGATTGTCCGAACGTCGTGCGCTTGCGGTACGTAAAGCCCTTCTCGACAAAGGCATCGAATCTACCCGTGTCGATCTGCGCGGTTACGGAGAAGAATTCCCCGTAGCAACCAACGCCACAGCAGCCGGGCGCCAGATGAACCGCCGAGTCGAAATCATAATTTCCGATGAAGCAGGCGTTATCCCCGCGCGCACCAAGTAACGGATACGAAAGAGCCTGCCAAATAGCCTGGCAGGGAGGCTACAAAACGGGGCTGGTTGCTAATGCAATCAGCCCCGTTTGCAATCAGGCAAACCTGCCTGAACAGTATCATTTTTCTTGCGAAGCCGCATTTTCCAACTCTTGTGCATTAAACAGTTTGATCCCCAATATCCATGGTTCCAGTCGTTGCCCAAAAGCTACCTGCACCTGGTAGCGAACGCGCGCCGGATTTTGACGATTGAAGTAGGTATAACCTGGCTGTATACGCACACTGGACGGCAACGCCTGCAACTGACTATGCAGCTTGCGCGGCACGTATAGCTGATTTACCAAAACCTGCTGCACGCGTCCGAAAAGCTTCCTCACACCTTTTTGATCCGAGGATTTGGGCTCCCAGTCAGTTTGCATGCGCACCACCGCCGGCACAATGATATATCGCCCTCCGTCGGAATAGCGAAGACGTAATTTCCCCGGGTCAAGTCCGGCATCTATGCAGAAAAGGCGCGAAGCTATCGTCAGTTGGAAACGCTTTTCCTGGATCTGGTTTTGGGCGTATTCGGGCTCCAATTTGCCCAGATCGATTTTCTCAGGCAATGTCGCAATCTCATCGAGCTGACGCTGGCGATAGCGCTGCCAGGCCTCCCCTTCATACTCCAGAACGACGTAGGCTTTTTTGGGTAGAACCTGCCAGGTTCGTGCGTGGTTCGATTCGCTGTAACGGCGGACATTAAAACCAAGTTCCGCAAGTTTACTTTCGTCGAACCAAAGCAGTTCCTCGTTATTAAAATTAACATTGAGCTGCAAAGATACGCCGGTGTTTTCCTTGTCGCGAAAATCCCAGGACAGAGGCAGCTCCCGTTCACTGAGTACCAGGTTCGCGTCCGGAACGCCACTGCGGTTGCGGGCTACGCCAATAAGTACCACGGCGTTGACCAATAACACCAAGCCAAGGGCGATAAACATATATCGACGGTTCATGCTATCCCTCCCCGGGCGGCAGCCCGTAACCGCTTGAGCACCAACAGTAAAAGAATCGCACACAAGCCGAGGACNNAAAAAGAACAGATACTTGGGCATCCAGTCCCACCACCAGTCGAAAAACTTGGTATGCAGATAGAGGACAAAAAAGGTACTGCCCAGGTTGGTAAGCCCGGGCCAGTGCCGGCGGATCCCCAACGCGATAACGCCGCCGGACAACAGAAAACCAAACACCTGGTAGCTCGCTTCAATGACACTGGACGACCATGGAAGATAACTCCCNNCGCCCCCAATTGGACAGTATAAGGATGGCGATAAAGATCGTCAGCAGGCCATAGCCCCGGTAGAGGTTGGGGAAATCGCCATGGCGGCGATGCGGCAAAGACCCGACCGCTGCCAACAAAGCACCGGCGACCAGAAAATTTTCCGGTCGCTCTCCGAAGGAAAGCCAATAACAGCCGCTCCAGGTTCCGACAGTAGCCGCCAAGTAGCCCAAAAGACAGGTCATGCCGGCGACCAGCATCAACCGAAGGCCAAGAGCATAAGCCAGGAGCAGCGCGAAAACTCCCCAGATTAGAAACGCATTTTGACTTGGGGTGATGTTAAAAATAGTACCAAGCACGGAAAGGTTGAGCACAAACGAAGTGAACGCGATTAGACTCAGAAGTGAAGCGAAATAAAGTGTTTTTTCACGCTTGGCTGCAAAATCTACCCCGACAACTGCGACCATAGGTGCACTGACCAGAATACCAACCTGCGCCGAAGTTCCGAGCAATCCCCAAAAACGATAAAAGAAAAAGAAAATGGCCGCCGATAACGCCAGGGCACCGAGAAAAGAAACGATGCGCATGCTCCAACTCAACTGTTTGTCCGCACCGCTGATATCGACATCGTATAAAGAGGAAAACTGCGAGAGAAGTGCCTGGTGATGCTCCGTAAGGTGCAGCTTCTGCTGTGGATCCAGCTCTAAAACATCTTCCTGTTCCAGGGTCTCCAATTCTTCTCTAAAAGCACGAATCCGATCAACGCGCCGCTGAGCCTCACCTTTCTGCATAGAACCCTCCAGCTTTATGAGATTGTTTCAATGTCAAACTATAGGTGCTACAACCAGTATGGTCAATGATTAAGATCGACTTGCAATTGATCGGACTGAGATCGATCCCCGGGGTAAACGTCGATATCTAAATTGACATCACATAGGAATAAAAAACCACCGACAACCGGAGACAATCGAAAATTATATTTAGTCGGATCTCTTTGACCTCATGCGGTTGGATAAATCGAGCCGCGTCGGCGTAGTCGGGTTTTTCCGCCCAATGATGGATAAACTGTTTGAAAAAGCTGGAGAAGTGATCGTTGTCGAGCTATCCGGAGAACTACTGGAAGGATCGTATCCATTTACCATGACCGACAACCCTGAAGCACAGCGCGGATGCGACAAGGTTCTCATTACGGCCACAACCGTCTTGAACGACTCATTGCCGGAGGTCATGCCTCACTGCGCTGACGCCGCCTTTGTGGTCATGATGGGGCCAACCGCGGGTTTTCTGCCCCATACCGTGTTTGACCTCGGTGTCGATGCTGCAGGCTTTACCCGCGCAATAGATCTCGATCTTTTTTTAGATCGTTTTTGCGCTGGTGCAAAATGGGGGAGAATCCACAGCCGAGATATGGGCATTGCCGACCCGTTAGAAAGTTTTTAAGCCGGCATCGAATCTTGGTGTAAACAGCCCGAAAACCGACTCTGGCGATCCGGAACATGGTCCGAGCTGAGATTTGCCGTTCATGCACTTGAACAAGCCGACACCGGACAGGAAGTAACAGGGAATCATAATGCCCAGGATAAATAAGAGAGCCCAGGGTCTCTTGATTTGAGAGAGTACCGTTGCTATGCAGCAGTTCTATCCACAGCAACTGTGGAAAAAATCCTTCTGGTCTTTATTCAGCGGCCCTTACGCGTTGATTTTATGAAGGAAGTACCTTTTTGCCGTTTTTTTAGGCAAACCGATGGGTGGAAAGACTTTCACGCAAAATACCTCCCCCCATTCCTCCATGTCGAGAGATTTCATACCTGAGATGCGGTGATTGGTGCGATGCAAAGCGGAGTATTAAGATTTTGTATCAGTTGATCCACCCCATTAGAATAGCTCCCAGTGTCAGACTTCCGACCAGAACCCAGAGGCTAATACCCAAAGCCATTGGTGAAAATCCGACTTTTTTCAGCAATGATTTGCTCAAGCCGGCACCGATCAGAAACAGTGTAACTACGAGGCATTGTTTGGCAGCGCCAGCGAGCAGCCCATAAGTGGAAGCGAATTGTGGAAGAAGCGTATGGATCAGGGCTGCTGCCACGAAACCGATGATAAAAAGCGGAATTCTGGCCCGTCTATCCGATTTGAGGAACAAAGCTGTGCCAAGCGCAATCGGTGCAATCCAAATGGCTCGGGTCAGTTTAACCGTGGTACCAACGGTCAGCGCTACGGGACCATAAACCGCCGCCGCTCCAACAACACTGCTGGTATCATGGATCGCTAGAGCCGCCCATTCACCAAACTGATACTGGCTTAAATTAAAGAAGTGACCAAGGATTGGAAAAAGGAGTAAGGCGACGGAGTTCAGGGTAAAGACTGTGGCCAGAGCTACTGCAGTTTCGTCATCCTTCGATTTCAAGACAGGTGCCATGGCAGCAATGGCACTGCCACCGCAGATGGCTGTACCGAAAGCGATGAGGGCAGCGGTTTTTTTATCGGCCGGAATAAACTTCTGCAGTAGTTTCCCTAAAGCCAAAGTTGAGGCTATGCCAAGCATGGTATAGACAACCGAGTCCTTGCCAACAGTCCAGACTTCTCCGATCCCCAATCCAAATCCGAGTCCCACCACAGATATCTGAAGCAATTTTTTGCTCCAGATCGAGGATTCAACGGGCCATGGATTACCAAGAAATAAACTGAAAAAAATACCGGCCGTTAAAGCCTCCGCCGTTGTAATAAATGGAAAAGTACACAAGCCTAACAGAAACAGAAAAAAGATTTTTTTCGCCAACAGTCCATTCATGTATTTTTCTCCCTTCAGATTCATTATTGTTAAAATAGCAAATCATATCTATAATAAAACTAAATAATTTTTACATATATCATAAGGATTATTTATAGATATGGGTATAACATTACGCAAGCTGTCCGTTTTTGCCAAAGTCGCAGAAACCGGGCAAGTAACAAAAGCGGGGGAAGTTCTATACATGAGTCAGCCTGCAGTCAGTATGGCTCTTGCGGAGTTGGAGGCGAGTGCGGGCGGGCCGCTTTTCCTGAGACAAGGTCGCCGGCTTCTGCTCAATGATCGTGGTCGATTGTTGTTGGAACCGGCGCAGGAAATTTTACGAAACGTCGCCAACTTCGAAAATCTCCTGGAAGAATCCGATAGGGAACCAAGAGGGCTTTTGCGGATCGGTGCCAGCACAACTATCGGCAATTATCTACTGCCTTCGCTGATCGCGGACTTTTCCGAACTTTATCCCAGTGCCAAGGCTTCTCTTCAGGTGGGGAATACGCAACAGATCGAACATGCTCTAGAACAAGGCACCATCGATTTGGGGTTGATTGAAGGTCCCTCTCATGCTGCCCTTCTAACTACGATGCCATGGCAGGATGATGAACTGGTGGTCATCGCAGGCAATAGGCATCCTATGAGCAAAGAGAAATCCGTATCCGCTGACATGCTTGCAAATGCTGCCTGGATCATGCGCGAACCGGGATCAGGAACCAGAGAAGTTTTCGAAGCCGCTCTTTCAGGAAGGGTTCATAGTATCCATATCAGTTTGGAACTAGGGCATACAGAGGCTATCAAAAAGGCAGTTGAAGCCGGACTGGGGATCAGTTGCCTGTCGCGCCTCGCCGTTCAACGAGAACTAGAAAATGGATGGCTGGTTGAAATTAAAACATCGCTTAACCTTAAAAGGTCTCTTACCATCCTGCTGCGAAACGTTACCTGCCGAACCAGGCTTCTGCAATCCTTCCTGGACATGCTTCAAATTGATGAGGGAAGAAAGTCTGCTAAATGAGTTAGATAAAAATGATATTCTCAAAAAAAGTCATCAACGGGACGGACCAACCGACAGCTCCTGGTATAAGGCGCGTGACTCCTGAGTAATGAGGAGTCAGATATTTGGGCAATGCCACCAAGAGAGTTCTGCCATCTGCCGCGAGTGCAAAAAACTGTGGCCTGCCTTTCTCTGGACAATTGTTGCAAGCGTTAAGGTTTCATTTGACTTTCGTGATCAGTCAAACCATGATTCAGGCGTTCGTTTAGCCCCTTTTAAAAAAAACATCCCCCCTCTTTTTGGACGGGCTATTTCATTCATATCATGTAAGGAGTACAAACCATGTCAGACTTCAAAAATGTTACCATCATCAAAAAAGCCAATGTTTACTTCGACGGGAAAGTCACCAGTCGCACTGTCCTGTTCGCCGACGGCACTAAAAAAACCCTGGGCATCATGATGCCGGGCGAATACGAATTCGATACCGCAGCTGCCGAAATCATGGAAATGCTCGGCGGCTCCATGGAAGTACTTTTGCCCGGGGCTGAGGCATGGCAGACCTTCAGTGAAGGTCAAAGCTTCGAAGTACCGGCCAATTCCAAGTTTTCTCTCAAGGTCAAGGAAGTTGCCGATTACTGCTGTTCCTACCTTAAATAAGATCCAAACAATGCAGGGGGCCCAGGCCCCCTGCATCAGTCGTTTACCAATCCCCTTCTATAACCGTTGAATACGCCGAACACTCGCCACAGCCTTTTTGTACAATTTACTTGAAAACGGTTTTCATTTTCTGGTATGGTCAAAACCTGAGGTAATTATCAACGACTCCATATTCAAAAGGGATAAGTCGCCATGTCCATTCTCATCATCGGTGCCGACCGTATCAGTGCAATCATTCCTCACCTCGAAGAAATTGGAGCCACCCGCATTACCCACTGGCCGGCCCGCAACAGCAAGGTCGCCAAGAATATCATTCCGGGGCATGTCGACGCGATATTATTTTTCACAGATTTTCTGCACCATACAGCTGCACGCAAACTGAAGTCCCAAGCCAAACAACTTGGCATACCCGCTCTGTACAGTCGTCGCAACTGGAGTGAATTGGCAGAACAAATCCATCATTTGCCGCGCTGATATAAAAAAAGCGCCTCCGAAGAGGCGCCTTTGTCTATCCAATCAAAAGATTATTTATAATTTTTTCCGATTTAAGTTTAAAGCGGGAAATAAGATCCTGCAGGGAACTGGCTTGGCCGGAAAGTTCCTCCGCCACGGCGGCATTTTCTTCAGAAGAAGTAGTATTTTGCTGGGTAACCGAGTCGATCTGAGCCAGACCTTGATTAATCTCAATGATGCCCTGAGCCTGCTCCTGGGAGGAAACAGCGATATCACTGATCAAATCAGTCACTCGCGTGATTTCCAGCACAATTTGATCAAGGGCAGACGCAGCGTTACCAGCGATGCTGGTACCATTTTCGGTTTTGCTCACTGATCCTTCGATCAGTTCGGCTGTTTCTTTAGCTGCCACAGCACTGCGCGCCGCCAGACTGCGGACTTCTTCGGCGACCACGGCAAAACCTTTGCCATGCTNNNNAGTTGGTCTGGAAGGCGATTTCGTCAATGACTTTAATGATTTTCGAGATATTCGCACTGGAAGCATTGATGTCTTGCATGGCAACCACCATATCTTCCATCTGGGTTTTACCTTTTTCAGCCACGCTACGGGTATTCACAGCTAAAGCATTGACCTGTGTCGCAATTTCAGCATTATTCTTGGTTTTAGTTCCAAGCTCAAGCATGGAACTGGAAATCTGTTCCAACGAACTTGCAGATTCTGCCGCCCCCTGAGAGAGAGCCTGGCTGCTATCGGCAACTTGGATAGAACCCGAGGTAATCTGATTGCTGGCCTGCTGAATCTGTATGATCAGTTCATTGAGGGCACGGTTGGTATTGGCCAAAGGCTCTTTGATCAAGCCGGTAGCTTCGAAGGTAAAATCGCCTTCGGATAATCGTTGAAAGGCCGCCAGAATTTCATTGCTTAAATTATCGGCGAACTTGTTCATAGTGTCAGCCAGCTCGCCGATTTCATCATTGCTCCGGATATCAAGACGCTGGTCAAGCTTGCCTGCTTCCAGCGCCTGCAGCATATTAACGGCTTGCCCCAAGGGCTTACTGATGGTGCGACCACCCATAGCAGCGCCAACGATGGTAAAACCTCCAGCTAGGACCGCAATGACTGCGATCCACTTCATCATGGTATTGAGATTGCCATTAATGCTGGAAATTAAGGCCTCCAGATCCCTGGCGTCATATTCAGCCACTATAACCCAGTCCCACGGCTGGTAATATGAAACCACCCCCATCTTTGTTGAAGACTTACCCGTCTGGGCATCATTCAGAACATATTTCTCTACGAATGTCCCGATTTTCCCGGAACTGCTTTCCATAGCGACAGCTTTCGTCACAATATTCTCAATGTAAGGGGAACCATTCATATCGGTAGCCGTCAACAGGTTTTCACCCTCCACTTCTTTGTCTTTTGAAAGAAGGATTTTGCCTTTCTGGTCCTTCGTACCTCCAACGACATAAACATGACCCGACTTGCCGACAATCATATCCAGGATACCTTTTCGAAGGCTCTGGACATTCTCCTGCTTTTCGCCAAAATATAACACCCCGACAACACGATTCCCGGTTTTATCAAAGAGAGGTTTGTACGTTGTAATATACCAATCGTTTACTACAAAGGCTCTGCCGACAAAAGTCTCCCCCTTGAGCACAGCATTGATAACCGGGTTCGGTTGGCCATCAGTATTACTATGGGGGATAAAGGTACCAATAGCCCGCTTGCCGTCGGTTTTAAGTACATTGGTAGCAACCCGCAGCATATCGCCTTCTTCGTTCATGCGCTGAAAAACCGTCGTGGTGCCGCCCACCAGCTCAAACACCTTATCGACCAAAGGGGTTGTCACACCAGCTTCAGTATTTTGACCCAACCATGTGCCGCCAANNAACCATTTTAGGAAGGGAAACCGACGTCTGTTCCTTGGTGAATTGATTGACTGCCGACCAGCTTACCATTTCATTTGAAAGAGCGATCCCTCCGGAACTATCGAGTACTTCTTGTGCTACCTTCAAATTTGCCTCTACCTGATTGGTGACTGACTCAGCCATGGCCTGAGACATCAAGTAAATGTTTTCGGCAACTTTTGAACCCTCTTGTTCGGCGAGAAGCTCAATTTCTTTATCTATTTGATTTTCCAGAATGACTTTTTGGTAACCGGCTACACAAACGATACTTATAGCAGTAAGGGCTATAAGCACGACTCCAACAGCAGTAATTTTGCCCTGAATTCTCATAAAACGTTCTCCACCCCCTCAAAGGACATTCAAACAGTTGGTAAAACTAATCATTTACTGAAATTCAATATAAATAAAACTTTTACCATTATAAAAAAAGCATATAAACTATGTTCATATTTATTATTNNAACCGTTCTATATAAAATTTTATAACGATTGTCAAAGTTACATATACTATGGAATTGAAAAAATGAAAGCTGAAGAGGCACACGCTAAAGATTTAACTTTAACTAAAAGGACCATGGACAAAATTATTGTAGCAATAGATGGCCTGTTTAAAAGAAGTCTCCAACAGAACCGTTCTTTCAACTACAACAATCAGGTACACCAAAGTTGGATTTAGCTACTGTTAACATCTAGAACAGTTTGTTTTTTAATTATAGAAAATAAAAGGTAAAAACAATAGTTACATTAAAATTTGAATTGGATTGATATAACAAATAGCAAGTACAATAACAAGATATTTAATAAAACTTACAGATTTGGTATATTATACTAGCAAGGATATCCCGGGAACAGTATATTGGAATATACTCAACAATGGGGAAATTCAATGTAATAGATAATATTCGGAGAATAAGGGACTATCACATGACTATCAACTCGGAACTCAAATGCAATGGACCTACCTATCTGGGTGGCGCCTATTGATGTACTTGCAACGCATTGCTGTAATGCTTGAATAAATAAAAAAAGAGCCCGTAATCTTTGCGATTACGGGCTCTTTTAAGTTTTTATGGTGCCGAAGGCGAGACTCGAACTNNTCTACCAGTTCCACCACTTCGGCTTGAAGCGAAAAACTTTATACATGTTTTGTTTCGCTGCTGTCAACATGAAATTCAGCAAAATACATTTTTAGTTGGCCGGAGCGGCCGTTTCTTGTGCAGGGGCCGGAGCAACAGGGACTTCAACCGGTTGCATCGTCTCTTCCTGCGCGGACGGTGCTGCCATTGTTTCCGGCATAACACTATCGCTACCGGGAATTTTATAAAAATAAGCCAGTATCAGGCTGGTCAGCATGAAGATAATCGCTGCGCTGGTGGTAAGTTTACTCATGAAACTTGCACCGCCGCTGGCGCCAAAAACCGTCTGGCTGCCGCCGCCGCCAAAAGCCGCGCCGACTTCTGCACCCTTGCCGCCCTGAAGCAACACGATGACAATGAGGGCCACACAGACTAGCACATGCAGAATAATCAGGAAAGTAAGCATTTTCATCAACTCCTAAAGTGAACTCGATTCTTTGAAGCGGAAAAGCTAACACACATCGTCGCAAATGAAAAGAACCAATACGATAGCCGTAGGAATAAAAGAGCTTTTGCGAAAAATATAAAGCACTTTCCTTAACCGGCTTGAAACCGTACGATGCGAATAAAGTCTTCGGCTTTCAGGCTGGCACCGCCAACCAGAGCACCGTCAATATCGGGTTGCTGCAAAAGACCATCTACATTATCAGGCTTGACGCTACCACCATAAACAATCCGCAGCTGCTGAGCTACACTGTGATCGAATAAATCGGCAACCAGGAGACGAATGAAGTTATGCGCCTGTTGCGCCTGATCGTCACTGGCCGTTTTACCGGTACCGATAGCCCACACAGGCTCATACGCCAACACGATCCGGCTCATGGTATCAGGGGTAAGGCCTTCAAGACCGGCAACAACCTGCCGCTTAAGCACTTCAAGGGTTTTATCCCCTTCCCGCTCTTCCAGTGTTTCACCGATACAGAAAATCGCGGAAAGGCCGGCATCGACCACCGCTTTGATCTTGCGATTAATAAATGGATCTGTTTCACCAAAAAGCTGGCGCCGCTCTGAATGCCCGACAATCACGTAGCGACAACCAGCATCCTTCAGCAGAGCCGGTGATACTTCGCCGGTAAATGCCCCCTGAGTTTCCGGATAACAGTTCTGGGCAGCCAGGGATAAATTGCTATCGGACAAAACAGCTGCCACGGAAGTCAGCGACGTGAATACAGGTGCAACGACTATATCGCGATCCGCGATATCGGTAAGGCCGGCCTTGAGTATCTCGACCAACGCGACAGATTCCGACCTTGTTTTATGGAGTTTCCAGTTTCCGGCAATAAAGGGTCTGCGCATCTTTTCCCTCCGGACAATGCAGTAAAAATAGCCCACGCCAAACCGGCGCAAAAAAACACAAATGCTTACAAAATGAATTTAGTAAAAAACAGAAGTCTCGTTCACCACAAAGTTTGCAAAGCTCGCGGAGCAGATCCCGAAACACTTTAAAAGCCATGCTCGGCGCATTCATCGCACCCCACGACTGGCATGCACTTTATGCAGCTTTAAATCGATACAGCGCCATGAGACCGACAAAAAAAGGAATCACGCTAATTTGTCAGATCAGGCCTGTCACTTATCGGTCAAAGCGACAATACCGGGCAGGACCTTACCTTCGAGGAACTCCAACGAGGCACCGCCCCCTGTGGAAATATGGGTCATTTTATCCGCCAGCCCGGACTTCTTGGCGGCGGCGGCGGAATCCCCACCACCGATAATGGAGACAGCCTTCGATTCAGCCAATACCCGCGCTATGGTGAAGGTCCCCTCGGCGAAGGCGTCGAACTCGAATACCCCCATCGGCCCGTTCCATACCACTGTGCCGGCGTTGCTCAATACCTCGCTGAAGCGGGCTATTGTCTTCGGTCCGATGTCCAACCCCATCCAGCCAGCCGGAAAATCTTCGTTTCCGCAAATTTTATGCTCGGCGTCGGCTTTAAATTCGGCGGCGGCTACATGGTCCTCGGGCAACAGCAGGGCAACCCCCTTAGAGACAGCTTTTTCCATGAGCTCGGTAGCCATGCCCAAACGTTCCTCTTCGATCAGGGAATTGCCCAGGTCAAACCCCTTGGCCTTGAGAAAAGTGTAAGCCATGCCGCCACCGATGATCAGAGAATCAACTTTTCCAAGCAGACTTTCGATTGCCGGCAGTTTGTCGGACACCTTGGCGCCACCCAGCACCGCAACAAAGGGGCGCACCGGTTCGGCAATCGCCTCCCCCAGGTAGCGCAATTCCTTTTCAATGAGGAATCCGGCTACGGCCGGCGACAGCAATCGTGCCACACCTTCGGTGGAAGCATGAGCGCGATGCGCTGTACCGAAGGCATCGTTGACATACACATCGGCCAGAGCCGCCAGCTGTGCACAAAACGCAGGGTCGTTATCGGTTTCCCCTTTGTGGAAACGGACATTTTCCAGCATCAGCACCGCTCCTTCGCTCAGGTCGGCGACCAGCTTTTCCACTTCTGCACCTACGCAATCCGGCGCCATAACCACCTTTTTGCCAAGCAGTTTGCCGAGATGTGCCGCGGCCGGAGCCAGGCTGAATTCTGGCTTGGGGACCCCCTTGGGACGACCCAGATGCGAAGCGAGAATCAAGCGCCCACCCTGGGCGAGTATATGCTTTATGGTTGGCAGCGCTGCAACGATACGTGTGTCATCGGTAATCTGCCCGTTTTTGTCAAGAGGCACATTGAAATCGACGCGGCAGAACACACGTTTACCTTTAAAATCAACATCTTTTACAGTCATCTTGCTGAACATAAAAACCTCCCGCACGCAATGATTAAAATGGCATGATATCACCGGGCAACGGTAGGGACATCTGTCGCCACCATCGCCCATAACACTTTAGAACTTTATCAGCAGGATGCAACATGGCGGACCAAATCGACCACCCGGTTGGAATAACCCCATTCGTTGTCATACCAGGCAAGCACTTTGACCATATTGCCACCGAGCACATTGGTGGAAAGGGCATCGACCACGGATGAAGCCGGGTTGCCATTAAAATCTACGGATACCAACGGCTCCTCGCAATAGGCAAGAATCCCCTTCAAGGAACTCTCCGCAGCATTTTGCATCGCCTGATTAACGGCCGCAATGGTGGTGTTGCGCTCGGTCTCGGCCACCAGCGAGATGAGGGAGACGTTGGGGGTCGGCACCCGCACTGCAATACCGTCAAGCCGACCAGCCAGTTCAGGCAGCACCTTGGCGACCGCCCGCGCAGCGCCCGTCGTGGTCGGGATCATGGAAAGAGCTGCCGCCCTTGCTCTGCGTAGATCCTTTGCCGGGTAATCGAGAATCTGTTGTCCGTTGGTATAGGCATGTACGGTGGTCATCATTCCCTTGACGATGCCAAAGTTTTCCATCAGGACCTTGGCTACCGGTGCCAGACAGTTGGTTGTACAGGAAGCATTGGAAAGAACACGATGCATCTCAGGATCGAATTTGTGGTGATTAATCCCCATGCACAGGGTGATATCCTCACCATTTCCGGGTGCGGTAATAATAACCCGACTTGCCCCTGCATCGAGATGCTTGGCAGCTTGGGCTCGCTCGGTAAACTTCCCCGTCGCTTCAAGCACGATGTCAACGCCGAGTTCGCGCCAAGGCAACTCAGCAGGGTCATGCATTTCACACACCCTTATCAGGCGCCCGGCAACCATCAAACCTTTGGCAGTTACCTGTACCGGAGGCGAAAATATTCCCCGGACGGAGTCATACTTCAGCAGATGCGCCAGGACTTCAGCCGGATTAAGGTCATTAATCGCCACAATTTCGACGCCTTCAGCGGCCCAAGCCGCACGAAAGATGCTGCGTCCGATGCGACCGAAGCCGTTGATTGCCACTTTTACCGCCATTACCACCTTGCTCCTGAACGAGAAAAAGGTCCTAAAACAGACCAGAAAAACGCTAACATTCTTATAAAAACAATAGCTTGTAAATATCAAACCAAAAACAAACCAAGCGCCTGATGATAGCCAATCCCCCCTGAGTCGTCAACCGCTTTCCCTGCAGGAAACCATTGCGCGGTTGTGCTTTAAAGGCCAATATGGTATTCGTTCATGGTCTTACATAGCAACCGACATAACTAGTCGTAACACATTATCCGGGAAATTTTCACGGGAACGAAACTTGACCAAGCTATCCCAAGGAATACAAAGTGCTGTTGGCCCAACACAGACTGCATCAAGAGGCCGTGATTGACAGCCCGGCATAAAACTTTGAATATTTGACTCTTTTCAGACACGTCGGTAACAAATCCGATATAATCGCAAGCATAACAACAGCTCGTCTTTGTACGCTGCGCCCCTTGTACGTTACATTTTTCTTTCTTGAAACCTTTAATCTTTCAAACTGCGTGAGACACGGACTTACCCCGTTTTACTGAAAGCGGCACACGGTTATATCGGTTATTCCTTCAAAGCATTACTACAGGTTCATTGCAACACTCTACATCTGGACCAACTTCCCGTTTTCTGATGCCAACAATACTCAAGGTATGCACTATCCGGGAAGGGCCTTGGAAAGTCGCAAAGTTCATTTTATCTTGCGAATATGACCGTTTTCCGGTATATAAACGGAGCCGCGGCGTTAAAAACAGGGAGGACCCGTGCAAGTCTGTTTACTGGCCAGCGGCAGTAAAGGCAACGCTATTTATGTCGAAACAGCCGAAAGCCGGTTGCTGATCGACGCAGGCCTATCGGCCCGCGAAATCGGTTACCGGCTAAACGTCATTGGAGCGTTGCCGGAAAATCTTGACGCAGTTTTAGTTACCCACGAGCATGGAGATCATTGCCGCGGGCTCGGCCCTGTTGCCCGCCGCTGGAAACTGCCGGTGCATGTACATCATGCCACACGCGATGCGCTGCCAAAGGTGGGCAAACTGGACCACACGATTGAATTCGATTCCGGCGACACTTTCTGCTTGAGGGATATAGAGATTGAGACCGTCCCTATAACGCATGACGCGGTAGCACCGACCGGTTTTATCCTGTCGACATCAGGAGGAAAAATCGGTGTCGTTACGGACCTTGGCCTTGCCACCAGACTGGTTGCCGACCGCTTTAAGGGATGTCGCGTGCTGGTTCTGGAATCGAACCATGACGAAGACCTGCTTCGGGACGGCCCATATCCATGGCATCTCAAACAACGCGTCCGCAGTCGCCACGGGCATTTATCCAACAGCGAATGCGCGGAGCTGCTGCGTGATCTTTACTGGGACGGGCTTGAAGCGGTTTTTCTGGCGCATCTGAGCGAAACCAACAATACGCCACAACTGGCAGAAACCTGCGCGCGCAATGTGCTTGAAGAACAAGGGAACAACTCAACGCACCTAATTATCGGTAGCCAGAATACTCCCAGCGCCCGTTTCACTTGGTAGCACCGCATAATAAACATTGTAGCCATACACACTTTTGCTGCTCGAAGGCCAGAGTCAAGCATCCTGGAATCTTCGAACACCCATGTTCATGAAATCACACGCACATATAAACTATATAGTATTCACGACAATTACCGGCGGGAGCCGTTGCACTCCAACATCCCGTGCGGCACGGCGGCTTGCAAGCCGCCGTATGACGTTTACCGGTTCACCCTTGCCTAGGAGAGCATAATGGCCTGGAGAGTAGAAGTCGGACTGAAAGAAGGTATTCGGGACGCGCGCGGCGAACGCGTCAAGCGCGAGATCCGCGAACACCTTGGAATCGAATTGGACCAGGTAAATACGATCGATGTTTATACTATCGATGCCGACCTGACCCAACAAGAGGTTGAGTCAGCCGCCCAGGGCCCCTTTTCGGACCCAGTGATTCAAAATTACGCCATCAACCGCCCCCTGGCCGGGCAATTTGATGTCCTTATCGAAGTCGGCTTCCGCCCTGGTGTCACCGATAACGTCGGCCGTACTTCCCGCGAAGCCATCCAGTACATCGTCGGCCACCCGTTAGGCAAGGATGAAGGCGTTTACACGTCGGTGCAATACCTGCTGACCGGCAAGATCGATAAGGAAGCCGCCGAACGCATTGCCGCAGGGTTTCTCGGCAACGGCCTGATCCAACGCTGGACCATTATTCCGGCCGCGGATTTCGACCGCAAAACCGGTGTGCCGGTTACGGTCCCCAAGGTTGTCTCGACCGCTGAACCGAAGGTTCGGGAAATCGATCTGAACGTTTCCGACGAGGAACTGATGCGCATCAGCCGCGATGGCGTACTGGCTCTCAACCTCGAGGAAATGAAGGTTATTCAAGCCTTTGCCAAGGATCCGAAAATCCAGGCAGAGCGTAAAAAGGTCGGTCTGACCGCCGGTCTGACCGATGTGGAACTCGAAGCTCTGGCCCAGACCTGGAGTGAACACTGTAAACACAAGATCTTCTCGGCCAAAATTAACTACGACGATGGCACCGGCCAAACCGAAACCATCGATTCTCTATTCAAGACCTTTATTGTCGGCGTCACCCGCGATGTACGCGCTGCCAAGGGCGATAAGGATTTCTGCCTGTCGGTATTCAAGGACAACGCCGGGGTCATTCGCTTCAACGACGACTGGAGTCTGGTCTTCAAAGTGGAAACCCACAATTCCCCCAGCGCTCTGGATCCATACGGCGGAGCGCTGACCGGGATCGTCGGCGTCAACCGCGATCCCTTCGGGACCGGCATGGGCGCGCGGCTGATTTTCAACACCGATGTCTTCTGCTTCGCCTCGCCTTTTTATGACGAACCGCTGCCGCCGCGCCTGTTGCATCCGCGCCGGATTTTTGAGGGCGTGGTCGAAGGGGTCGAGCATGGCGGCAACAAGAGCGGCGTCCCCACAGTCAACGGTTCGATCGTTTTCGATGACCGCTTTGCCGGCAAGCCGCTGGTCTATTGCGGCACCGCAGCCCTGATGCCGGCAGAAATTCACGGGCAGCCCGGACACGTCAAGCTGGCCAAGGTTGGCGACCGCATCATGATGATCGGCGGCCGCATCGGCAAAGACGGCATCCACGGCGCAACCTTTTCCTCCGAAGAATTGCACGAAGGCTCTCCCGCTACGGCGGTACAGATCGGCGACCCGATCACCCAGA
>DKEW01000049.1:17999-18730 GCA_002452265.1 Pelobacter sp. UBA6812
CATCACCGACAACGGCGCCGGCGGCTTGTCGTCATCCGTTGGGGAAATGGCCGAGGACACCGGCGGTTTCGAGATGCATCTGGATCGCGCGCCGCTGAAGTATTCCGGCCTGCAGCCCTGGGAAATACTTATTTCCGAAGCTCAGGAACGCATGACCGTGGCGGTTCCCGACGACAAGGTGGAGGAATTCCTCGCCCTGGCCAAAGAGATGGACGTGGAAGCCACCGACCTGGGCGTTTTCAATGATTCCGGTTATTACCATTGCCTGTATAACGGCAAGACGGTTACCTATCTGCCCATGGAGTTCTTGCACCAGGGGGTACCGCAGCTCAAACTGCAGGCCCGTTGGGAAGACCGTGACTACCAGGAGCCGGAGTTCAGTCAGCCTCTCGACATGGAGGCGACCCTGCGTCACATGCTGGCACGACTTGACATCTGCTCCAAGGAGAGCGTTGTGCGTCGCTATGACCATGAGGTCCAGGCCGGCACGGTACTCAAGCCGCTGGTCGGAGTGGCCAACGACGGACCGGCCGATGCAGCCATGGTCCGCCCTTTGCCCGACTCCTTTGAAGGCATTGTCGTCGCCCATGGCATCACCCCGAGCTACAGCGACATCGACACCTATCACATGATGGCTTGTGCCATCGACGAGGGTCTGCGCAACTACGTTGCTGTAGGCGGCAATATCGAGCATGTCGCCGGGCTCGATAACTTCTGCTGGTGCGATCCGG
>DKEW01000035.1 GCA_002452265.1 Pelobacter sp. UBA6812
AAAGGGTCTTGTCCGGCATCTTTACAGGATAAAATCATAAAAGGATGATGTGCGTAATGCAGCGCCGTTCCGGTCAGCTCATCCATCTCCTATATCTTGTGGCCTAAATCTTCTTGACATACAAGACCGCGGCCTATACTTTTGCGAACAAGGAAGTTATCACAAAATTCGGAGGTTATTATGTATGCTTTTATTGCCAGAACAGCGCATTATACATTTGGAGCGGCACTGACCGTCTTTTTTGCTATCATCTTGATTTCAACGTCAGCCCGGGCTGACATACTAACCATGGAGGCCAATACCGATCGTATGGGCGCGGACTATCGACGCATTGATGGCAGCCCATCGGTGGAAGCGTGCCATTCCGCCTGCGCTGTTGACAAGAACTGCGAAGCCTTCACGTATGTGAAGTCAGCACACCACTGCTGGCTGAAAAATGGTGTGCCCGGGCCAACCCCCAACAACGACACCATATCCGGGGTAAAAAAGCGCACGGTCGGGGATGGAAGCTGCGCCATTGTGGCTGGTGTGACCTGCGAGCCCAACACCGATCGCATGGGTGCGGACTATCGAAGAATCGATAATGCATCTTCTGTGAAGTTCTGTCAGAACCAATGCGCCACGGATCTCAAGTGTGCAGCTTACACGTATGTAAAATCTGCCTATCATTGCTGGCTAAAGAACGGCGTTCCCAATGGAACGCACAACAGCGACACGGTATCCGGCGTGAAGCTGCGCGGACCGGCTCCTGCGGCAGCGCCCAAAACAGAATCCATGAATTCCAAAACGTATCTGGATCCGATGATCAACGGACACTATGTCGATAATTGTCTCAACTGGGGGAGCAATTGCCAAAAACCCGCAGCAGATTATTTCTGCCGAAAAAATGGTTTTTCCGGGGCAATATCGTTCGAACTGGCTAATCGCCGACCAACGTGGGTCATGGGAGATAACAAGGTATGCAACGAGGGCTTCTGCGTCGGATTCTCGCGCATCGTGTGCGGGGGGACAACAGCAAGCGCTCCCGCCGGACAAAGCGGTTCAGATGACAGCGGAATGAAGACCAGCAAACCCGGCAAGGAATTGGTTATATTTTACAATGGCAATGACGCCGGTGTTTCATCGGGAGGAAGAAGCCCCCGTTTTACCATTGCCCGCCCGGTGTGGATCACCAATATGTTTACCTATCATTATGGCTATAGGGGAATACCGGGAGATATACGGATAACAAGCACAACAGGCACCGCGATAGGCACCTGGCAGGCACAGGGAAGATCAGGATCCCCTCAGCCATCTTATTATTGGGAAGTCAAACCGGACATCGTCCTGCAGCCGGGCACCTACCTGGTTGAAACCTCCAACCCCGGCTCATGGTCGCAAAACGCAAGATCAGGGGGCAACGGTATGGTCGAGATCAAGGGCACTTATCTAAATCCCTGAGGCTGGACTTTTGTCACATACTGACAGACGATTGAAAGGAAAAATAAATGATAGTCCTTATCCGTTTGCTTACCGCAACCTGTATCGCTTTACTGTTGACCATGGGATCAGGATATTTTGCTCTTGCGGATGCCGCATCAAAGAAACTCAAACAGCAAAAATCAGATAACGCCTCAGCAACATGGACTAAAACCTTCACGACATTCAACAATTATCGTGCAGCGGTTATTGCCACCTCGGACGGCGGCTACCTGATGACCGGATCAAAGGGAGAAAACGCCAGGGACAACGGGTCCTCACTGTGGGTCATGAAAACCGACAGCCGCGCCGCGAAGATCTGGGAAAAAATATTTTCCCCTCACAAAAGCAGTCCTCATCACGGTTATGCAGCCGTTGAAACGCCTGACGGTTATCTGGTAACCGGCACCAAAAACTTATCCGCACTCCACGGTTGGTCTGCCTGGAACGAATTGTGGGTAATCAAATTGTCCAAAAACGGCACGACCCTCTGGGAGAAATCATACGGCTGCCAATGGGGTGCCAATACCTCCGCCGGTGAAGGACGCTCTATTCTCCGGACCGATGATGGTGGATTCCTTGTGAGTGGATTCGGCAGTGTTGGAGGGACGGTAACTGCATGGCTGATAAGGCTGGACGGAAACGGAAACCGGCAGTGGGAAAAGTTTCTGGGATCAGCTGATGACGGAGGCGGTGGCTTTCCGGTTTCCGTTGCAAAGGCAGCGGAGGGAAACTTCTATGCCTCTTTTACCGTTCCCAATGCGCATGCCGTTGTCCTGAAGCTTGACTCTTCCGGTACTACTGTATGGCGGCGCGAAGTTGATCATTACCAGCAAAGCGGTGCGGAGGCACTGACGGCAACAGGCGATGGAGGAGTTATTTTTGCTGGTGTGGGCGATGGAGACGGATTGCTGGCAAAGTATGACGCTAGCGGCTCTCCCGGCTGGCACAAAACCTTTGGCAAAAACCAGCAGGGGAGAAGCGCCGGACTATCTGCCGTAACAGAAACGAAGGACAACGGATTTATTGCAACCGGTGGGATAAGCATGGGCAAAGCCATCCTTTGGATCCTGCGAACCGACAGCCGGGGAAATGTTGTTTGGGATAAAGAAATGACGGACAAGCGTCTGTCAACCGGATACGCCGTTGTGCGGGCAGCTGACGGCGGTTATGGTGTGTGCGGACGTGACGACAAGGGGGTAGCGGTGTGGCTGCTCAAACTGGATGCCGCAGGAACTATCGGGAAGTGATCAATGACCCCGCAACAGCGGGATTAAACTTTATAGCCATACACGGGACAGCAATGCTGTCTCACACCATAAGGATGCCTATGCAAACAACCTCTGCTGACAGCACCACCACCGGATCTCCTCTCAAGGCCTTTATCATCTGTTATGCCGTGACGATACTGGGAATCGTCATGGTCCTTTTGCCCATCCTCTTCGATGGCGTTGAAAAGGCCATGGGCGATGGCGCTTTTGCCATGATGCTGGTCGGCGGCTTTTTTGCCGTGACTGCTTTCTTCTCCTCATTTGTATTTCGGCATCGTCTCAGGGTCTATCGTGAACTGTTTCACGAAGAGCAATTGCTGGCCCACTGGCGTTACAGTGAGGACGAGTGGCACGCCTTTGCCGGCGCCGAACTTGCCACTGAGAAAAGTGTGAAGAAATTGATCGTCCTGATTACCGCAGGGTTTGCCTTGCTGTATTGCGGCCTGATGGCGGTACTCTATCCGAAGCTTACCGTCTTGATGATTGGCGTTGGCTTGACCATCATCGCCCTCGTAGCAGGAGCCGCCGCCCTGTCAACCCGAATTTCGCGTCGACGCAATCTCACGCCAACCGGCGAAGCACGCATCGGGCGCCACGGCATCTGGCTGAATGGCGCCCTGCACACCTGGTCGGGCGGCGGGAGCTATCTCGTCGACTGTAATCTGGACAATTCCATCGAACCGCAGTGTCTGGTATTTTCCTATGCAGCCATTGAGCGGCATGGCCCGCAGATACACCAGGCCCGGATACCGGTTCCTCATAATCACCTCGACGAAGCCCGGCAAGTTATCGCAGCTCTTCGGCCCGACTTCAAACCCAACTTGAGGAGGAAAGTAAATTGAAGAAAATGCTTGCAATGTTACTTATCACGTTGGCGATAGCCATGATGCCGTTGTCCGGTTTAGCCGGCGACGTGGGACTGCGGCCATGAATATCTCCTGGCATTTTCCTGCAAACGCCGCCACTTCTGCCCCTCCTGCCATCAGAAGCGGGTGGTGGAATTCGGTGAGTGGCTCTGCCTGGATGTCCTCAAGAAGATCCCTCATCGGCATTTCGTCTTTAGTATTCCCAAGATTCTGCGACGGTATTTTCTGTATGATCGAAAATTACTCGCCGGACTCAGCCGCTCGGCCTGGGAATCCCTGAAGGTCTTTCTCCAGGATGCGGTTCATGAAAACGTTCCCGTCCCCGGCGCCGTCATTGCTGTCCAGACCTTCGGCGATTTTCTCGGATTCAATCCACACTGCCATATCCTTCTGACGGACGGCTGTTTCTATGGCGACAAGGGCATGTTCCGCGTCGCCCCGCCTCTGGAATTGAAAAAGCTGGAGGCCATCTTCCAACATAAGGTGCTCAGGATGTTTCTTTCCAAGAGAAAGATTTCGGAAGAAATGGTCAGGATGCTTCCCGCATGGAAACATTCCGGATTCAA
>DKEW01000075.1 GCA_002452265.1 Pelobacter sp. UBA6812
GGCCTGGGCCTGAAAGAAGCCAAGGACATGGTTGACGGTGCGCCCAGCACGGTTAAGGAAGCCGCTCCCAAGGAAGAGGCAGAGAACATCAAGAAGCAACTCGAAGAAGCAGGCGCTTCTGTTCAACTCAAGTAGTTTCTGGCTCGATAATTCCGCTCTAAGCCAAGGTCGCTCTGCGGCCTTGGCTGTTCTGCGTTCTTTCCCCAAGGAGTGATCATGGCTTATTCGGTTGCGAATAACCAGCTTCTTAGGAAACATTTTAGCACGATCAAGGGCATTATTGAGATCCCCAACCTGATCGATATCCAGAAAAATTCGTACAAGCGTTTCCTGCAAGCAGGGCTTCCTCCTTCTGCTCGGAAAAATATCGGGCTTGAAGCGGTTTTTCGCTCGGTTTTCCCTATTCGTGATTTCAGCGAGACCTGTTCACTGGATTACGTTTCCTTCTCTTTGGGGACACCCAAATACGATGTCGGTGAATGCCACCAACGCGGGATGACTTATGCTGCTCCCGTCAAGGTATGCGTGCGCCTGGTGTCGTGGGATGTTGACAAAGAATCCGGGGTTCAGGCGATTCGCGATATAAAAGAGCAGGAAGTCTATTTTGGCGAAATCCCATTGATGACCGAAAACGGTACCTTTATCATCAATGGTACGGAACGTGTTATCGTCAGTCAGTTGCATCGTTCTCCCGGTGTTTTCTTCGACCACGATAAAGGTAAGACGCATTCGAGCGGGAAAGTCCTTTATAACGCCCGGGTGATCCCCTACCGTGGTTCTTGGCTGGATTTTGATTTTGATCATATGGATATTCTTTATGTTCGTATCGATCGCAGGCGCAAGTTGCCTGCAACCGTATTGCTCAAAGCACTTGGGTATAGTACCGAAGAATTACTGAATTACTATTACCAGGTTCAAACGATCGTCCTTGATGGTGAATCTTATAAAAAACGGGTCAACCTCGAACTGTTGGCAGGGCAACGCGCATCGACCGATGTTGTCGGTCCCGATGGCGAAGTCATTGTTAAGGCTAATCGCAAGTTTACCAAAGCCGCTATTCGTAAACTTGCAGAAAATAATATAGAATTTATTCCGGTATCCGAGGAAGAGGTCTTAGGCAAGGTTGCCTCGACCGATATTGTGGATGTCACTACCGGCGAAGTAATCGTCGAATGCAACGAAGAAATATCCGCGGGTAAGCTCGAGGAATTACGTACTCGTGGCATTGTTGAATTCAATATACTGTTTATTGATCATCTTCATGTGGGTTCCTATCTGCGGGATACGTTGTTGCTTGACCGCATGGCTACACCGGAAGATGCCCGTATTGAAATTTATCGCCGTTTGCGTCCCGGCGACCCTCCGACCATCAAAAGTGCCAATGCTCTTTTCGAAAGTCTATTTTTCAATCCTGAAAGATATGATCTTTCTGTCGTTGGCCGCATCAAGCTGAATTATAAGCTTGGTCTTGATATGCCCGAGGATCAGACCACTCTTACCAAGGATGATATCCTTGAGGTGGTTCGTTACCTGATAGGGCTGCGCGATGGTCGCGGAACCATAGATGATATCGATCATCTTGGTAACAGACGTGTTCGCGCGGTCGGTGAGTTGCTCGAAAATCAATACCGTGTCGGCCTGGTACGTATGGAGCGGGCGATCAAGGAACGGATGAGTTTGCAGGAAGTGGACAGTTTGATGCCCCATGACCTGATAAATTCAAAGCCTGTTTCAGCTGTTGTTAAAGAGTTCTTTGGGTCTTCGCAGTTGTCGCAGTTTATGGACCAAACCAATCCTCTTTCCGAGATTACCCACAAGCGGCGTTTGTCTGCTCTGGGACCCGGTGGTCTTACACGTGAGCGGGCCGGTTTCGAGGTTCGTGACGTTCATCCCACCCATTATGGTCGGGTATGTCCTATTGAGACTCCTGAGGGGCCTAATATTGGACTGATTGCCTCATTGTCGACTTATGCGCGCATTAATGAGCATGGGTTTGTCGAAACACCATATCGGATTGTTGAAGGCGGTAAGGTTACCGATGAGATTCGGTATTTTTCAGCCCTGGAGGAGGGCGGCCATGCAATTGCGCAGGCCAATGCGCTTCTGGACGAGGATGGTCGCTTCATTAACGATCTGGTTAATGCAAGGCAGAATGGCGAGTTCGTGCTGGTGCAGCGCGAGGAGATCGGGCTCATGGACGTATCGCCGAAACAGTTGGTTTCGGTTGCTGCGTCGCTGATACCCTTCTTGGAAAATGACGATGCCAACCGCGCCTTGATGGGCTCCAACATGCAGCGTCAGGCGGTACCCCTGTTGCGCTCCGATGCCCCCTTGGTGGGTACCGGCATGGAACGTATTGTTGCCCATGACTCCGGGGCTGCCGTGGTTGCTCGGCATAACGGGGTCGTCGAATCCGTGGACGCTTCACGTATCGTTGTTAAAATCGATGAAGGTGAAGTTGATGAAGACGGCACCGGGGTTGATATTTATAACCTTATCAAGTTTGCTCGGTCCAATCAGAATACGTGTCTTAACCAAAAGCCCATCGTCAAAGTGGGAGATCGTATTACCCGCGGCGGTATGATTGCCGACGGCCCTTCGACCCAGTGGGGCGAACTTGCCCTTGGCCAGAATGTGTTGGTCGCATTTATGCCATGGGAGGGTTACAATTTCGAAGACTCCATTTTGATTTCCGAAAAACTTGTCAAGGAAGATAGGTATACCTCTATTCACATAGAAGAGCTTGAATGTGTTGCGAGGGATACGAAGCTTGGTAAAGAGGAAATCACTAACGATATCCCTAATCTCGGCGAGGATGCTCTTAAGGATCTCGACGAGAGTGGCATCGTTCGGATTGGTGCAGAGGTCAAGCCTGGTGATATTTTGGTCGGCAAGATCACGCCTAAAGGGGAAACGCAGTTGTCTCCTGAGGAGAAATTGCTGCGTGCAATCTTCGGTGAAAAAGCTGGCGATGTTCGTGATACCTCGCTTCGGCTCCCTCCCGGGGTCGAGGGTGTGGTCATTGGGGCGCGGGTTTTCTCTCGTAAGGGCGCCGATAAGGACAGCCGTACCGAATATATAGAAAAAACCGAAATTGAAAAGCTTCTTAAGGATCAACATGATGAGATTCGCATCATCAGGGAATCGACCCGCGGTAAGCTTGAGTCTTTGTTGGTAGGACAGGTTTCGGCAGCCTCCATATTCGATTCTGCAGGCAAGGAGCTTCTGGGGCAGGGGGAGAAAATTACCCTCGAAGTTCTCGAAGAGGTACCTTTTGTTCGTTGGCGTGAAATCAGTCTGCTTGATGCTGCCGATAACGAAGATAAGTTGAGCAATGTCATGACGAGTCTTACTCAGCGCGAAGAGCTTATTAAAGCTGTTTTCGCTGATAAGATCGAGAAGATCAAGCGTGGAGATGATCTTCCCCCGGGCGTCATCAAAATGGTCAAGGTTTATATTGCCATTAAGCGTAAACTTTCGGTCGGCGACAAGATGGCTGGGCGTCATGGCAATAAAGGTGTTTTGTCACGTGTGTTGCCCGAAGAGGATATGCCTTATATGGCGGACGGCACTCCGGTTGAGATCGTCCTTAATCCTCTTGGCGTTCCTTCGCGTATGAACGTCGGGCAGATCCTTGAAACGCATCTAGGACTTGCAGCAAGAGGTCTTGGTAACCAGATTCAGGAGCAAATGGACCGGTATTACAGTCCGGATGCATTGCGTACCAAGATCGGTGAGGTCTATGAGGATCAGCGCGTGGTTGAACTTGTCGCCAGTTTGCCGGATGACGAGATCATGCAGCTTGCACGTAAGCTGACTCACGGGGTGCCCATGGCTTCGCCGGTATTCGAGGGTGTTACCGAAGAGCAGATGAAGAAACAGATGGAACTCTCCGGCTTTTCATCTTCCGGACAGATGACATTGTACAACGGTAAGACCGGTGAAGCGTTTAAAGAAAAAGTCACTGTCGGCATCATGTACATGCTCAAACTGCATCACCTGGTTGACGATAAAATTCATGCTCGGAGTATTGGTCCTTACAGCTTGGTTACCCAGCAACCGCTGGGAGGTAAGGCACAATTCGGTGGTCAGAGACTTGGTGAGATGGAAGTATGGGCTATGGAGGCTTATGGTGCCTCTCATGCTCTCCAGGAATTTTTGACCGTCAAATCCGACGACGTGACCGGCAGAACTCGTATGTACGAGGCTATCGTTAAGGGTAAACATACCCTTGAGGCCGGTCTGCCTGAGTCGTTTAACGTTCTTATCAAAGAGTTGCAGTCTCTCTGTCTTGACGTTGAGCTCCTTGAGGAGCAGGAATAAAAGACTAAACACCAACATCCATCCCTAAGGAGGGTGTGTTTTGGAAGATATTTTCAGCCTTTTTGAGCGGCCGAAGGATCCTCTTAGCTTTAATGCTATTCGTCTCTCGTTGGTATCCCCCGAAAAGATCCGAGAAAGATCTTTCGGGGAGGTTAAAAAACCCGAGACGATTAACTACAGGACCTTCAAGCCCGAGCGTGACGGTTTGTTTTGCGCCAAGATTTTCGGGCCGACCAAAGACTACGAATGTAATTGCGGTAAATACAAACGCATGAAGCATCGTGGTATCGTCTGCGAAAAATGCGGGGTGGAAGTTATTCCCAGCAAGGTGCGGCGTGAGCGGCTCGGGCACATCGATCTGGCATGCCCCGTTGCGCACATATGGTTTCTAAAATCGTTGCCTTCGCGCATTTCTACGCTGCTTGACATGACTCTTAAAGAAGTGGAGCGTGTGCTTTACTTCGAAGCTTACTTAGTCCTTGATGCTGGGGATACTCCTCTTGTCCGCGGGCAATTGCTGACTGAGGATAAGTACGCCGAGACCATGGACGAGTATGCCGGTCAGTTTGTCGTCGCTATGGGGGCGGAAGCTATCCGTGAATTCCTTGTCGGTATCGATGTCGAGGAGCTATCGGATACTCTTCGCAAGGAAATGAGCGAGGCAGCGAGTGAGGCCAAACGTAAAAAAGTTGCCAAGCGGCTTAAAGTTGTAGAAGCTTTTAAATTCAGCGGTAACCGGCCAGAATGGATGATTCTTGAAACCATTCCGGTGCTGCCGCCTGAGTTGCGTCCCTTGGTGCCCTTGGATGGTGGCCGATTTGCGACATCCGACCTGAACGATTTATACCGTCGGGTCATCAATCGTAACAATCGTCTCAAGCGGTTGATGGAATTGCGGGCGCCTGAAGTCATCATTCGGAACGAAAAGCGCATGCTTCAGGAGTCCGTAGATGCGCTGTTTGATAATGGTCGCCGGGGTCGGGCAATTACCGGTCCGAATAAGCGCCCCCTGAAGTCGCTGTCCGACATGCTTAAAGGAAAAGGCGGCCGTTTTCGCCAGAACCTTCTTGGTAAGCGTGTCGACTACTCCGGTCGTTCCGTTATCGTCGTCGGGCCTGAACTCAAGTTGCATCAGTGCGGCTTGCCTAAAAAGATGGCGTTAGAGCTGTTCAAGCCGTTCATCTATAACAAGCTTGAAGAGCGCGGTTACTGCACCACTATCAAGAGCGCCAAAAAGATGGTGGAAAAGGAGAAAGCCGAGGTCTGGGATGTTCTTGAGGAGGTTATTAAAGAGCATCCCGTCATGCTTAACCGGGCACCGACGTTGCATCGCTTGGGTATTCAGGCATTTGAACCTGTGCTGATTGAAGGCAAAGCCATTCAATTGCATCCGCTGGTTTGTACTGCCTTTAATGCCGACTTTGACGGCGACCAGA
>DKEW01000051.1:0-5898 GCA_002452265.1 Pelobacter sp. UBA6812
CCCGCCGAGACCTTTTAGCGCCCTCTGGAGAGGTTCGACTTTGCGGATACGGCAACATTCATGGCGGTTTTCAAGGGTTTCGCGAAAAGAGAAAAGCCCTTTACCCCTTTCAAGACTTTCCACCGCCTGACGCTCAGGGAAATACCAGTCGATATGCAGGTCGTAACGGATCCTTACCGAATCGGCTACCTGATAGGTTTCTTCATTGAGTCGGCCGGTATCGAGGGCAAAAACCCGCACCTGGGGAGCGATTTTTTGCAGCATATCGACAACCACAACGTCTTCGACACTAAAGGAACAGGCCATGGAAACCCTTCCAGAGGCAGCCTTCACACCAGCCAGAATGATTTCCTGAGGTGAAAGCCCATCTACCTCGGGTAACCGCGAATTTTTTTTGATGATGTTATCCTGCGACATTCTGACCTCCCCTCGCTTTTCAGATGAAATACTCGGGCTGCTTGTCAATGCGCCCATAAGTAATGTTGTTCCAGAGACGTTCGTGCCCCACATATACCACCAGTTTGATAACGGTATCGGCCAAACCAATTCCCGCAGCATATTCAAGCTCTCCAGTTACCAGGTAAACAATTACGCCGGTAATCGCAGAAGCAAGAAACCTCCAGGACAGGGCTTTTGCAATACTACGACGGGTTGTATCCACGGATAACCTCCACCAGTTTTCCTATAGTTTTTATCGGGTTCGTAGCTTGGAAGATACTTTTATTTTGCTTCTTAGTCAACAATAAAAATAGAACAAACCACACCTGTTTTGTGGTATTTATCCTGCTTGCATACTGGTTTTATTGTATTTTCGGTGGTTTATACCCAATACAGAAAATATCTTTCAGGGATATTTTTTATACAGCAACTGTCGTTTGTTTTCACACTATCGTACTGTGGTTTAAACTATGGCTATGACCGCAACACCGCTATGCATAACATCAGGTCGCCAAGTCGCTATTCGGGAGTTTTGTGATTGCAACAGGTTTATACTTGACATACACAAGGTGGACGTTTTTGAATGGACCCAAAATTCATGTCAACTGATATGGGCATATTTAGCGAAGGGAAAGAAGCAACCGTATGCAAAACAAAATCAAGCTGCTCTTTTTATGTACAGGAAATTCCTGCCGTAGTCAGATGGCCGAAGGTTGGACAAGACACCTGAAAAGCGACCAAATCGAAACCTGGTCAGCAGGCATTGAAACTCATGGTCTTAACCCTCGCGCAGTACAGGTTATGGCCGAAGCCGGGGTTGATATTTCCGGGCATGAATCACAAAATATTCAGGACATGCTCGATATCCCTTTCGATTACGTCATCACCGTTTGCGGGCATGCCCATGAAACCTGTCCAGTATTTCCTGGCAAGGCCAAAGTAGTACATGTCGGCTTTGAAGACCCACCCAAAATGGCAAAAGATTATCTAACAGAGGAAGATCTATTGAATTGCTACAGGCGGGTTCGAGATGAAATTCGGGCGTTTGTGGAGACACTCCCGGGAGCACTCATCTCTCAGGACATATAATCAACAAAGATGCACTTCTGCTGTCCCAATGGCGCGGCATGGTTAAATATGGAAAAGTGAAGAATAAGAATTTTCAAGAATTAATGTAAAGAAGACCTGATTCGTCCTGATCGAGCTCAGGATGTTCTGCATTGAAAGCCTCACCAAGCAATTCTCTCAGGCTTTCAATGGCATCCTGAGCTTTTTTGGCATAATAGGCCGACGGCTTGCCATATATCTCCGTCAACTCGTTAGCCATCGTCCCCAACCGAAAATGCATTTCTCTGAGGCTCTGAGCATATTCCTGGTGCCTTTGCAAAACAAAACGATCTTTTGACATCACCTGCCCCCTAAACAAAAGACCACCATTCACAACTAGCAATATTACAAAATAAAAACTGTTTTACAACCAGCTAATTGTTTTATGAAACGTTATTTTAAAAAAACCTTTCCCATCCCCTTCCTTTGTCGCCCATGAAAATTGTATTTTCAATAAGTTACATTTTCGATAAAGGGTAAATTCATTTGATAAAGTTGCCTATTTAATTCAGTTAATACATAATCTATAAACTTTAATTTTTGCAGAGGGCCTGCCATAAACCTTAAAAATTTTTCAGAGCCTCATTATTTCGCATAGGGATCTGGAATAAAATCCAACCCTTATACACTTTTCGATATTTGCGAATCCCCGCCTCGGATGGTTCGTTGGAGAATGCCATGCGCCCTTTATGCATAATTCTAGCTACCTTCATAGCGCTTATTGGTGCAGGAAAACACGCTTTTGCCGAAAGCACCTACATGTTTCCCTTCACCAATCCTTACGAAGCGACTGTCATAGAAGCTCCTCCTGAATTTCAAGCGGATATTTCCCAAAAAATTTCACAGCGAATTATCAACTTGAAGGTTTTCCCAAAGAGGAAAATCCCCAAAGTTTTCTGGTATGAAAATGGCCTACCCTGCTCACTTACCTATCAGGACCACAAGGCACCTCTTATCTTTATTATTGCGGGCACCGGTGCGCGATACGATTCACCAAAGATGATTGACCTTCAACACGTCTTTTACAAGGCAGGTTTCCATGTTGTTTCCATATCTTCACCAACACACATGGACTTTGTCATCAACGCTTCCTCCAGCATGGTCCCCGGTGACCTGGCCGAGGACGCCGAGGATTTGTACCGGGTTATGCGCCTTGCCATGAAGCAAATCGCAACCCAGATTGCCGTAACCAATTATTACCTTACGGGCTACAGCCTTGGCGGCATTCAATCGGCATTCGTGTCCAAACTTGACGAAGAACAACAGCAATTCAAATTCCGAAAGGTACTGCTCATCAATCCGCCGGTCAGCCTTTACCGTTCGGTTTCCATACTTGATCGTTTACTTGACGACAATATTCCTGGCGGGCTTAATAATTTTAAACCCTGGCTTGACGAGGTTATGCAGAATCTTTCAGACATTTACAAGGAAATGGGCTATTTCGAGTTTTCCGGTGAATATATCTATAAGGTGCATGAACGATATCCAAGACGCGAACCTTTTCTTCGCGCCATTATTGGGCTTTCCTTTCGCATGTCGTCATCAAACATGATTTTTGCAGCAGACATTATGAATGGAGGAGGATACATTACCCCCACAAATGCCGAGATGGACTATGCTACTTCCCTGACCCCTTATGCCATGGTCGCCTGCCGCACAACCTTTTCAGACTATTTCCACCAATACCTGTTTCCTTATGCCCGCCAGTACAATCCCGACCTGACTGAAGAACAACTGATTTCCAGACTCAGTCTCAACTTCATTGAGCCTTACTTGGGGAAGGCTGATAAAATCGGCATATTACACAATCAGGACGATATTATTCTGGACCCGGGCGACATTGATTACATCCGCCAGTTGTTCGGCCCACGTGCACAGATTTATCCATCGGGGGGACATTGCGGCAACATGAACCATCCGGATGTCGTGCGCTTTATGACACACTTTTTCAGTGTCGAGGGAGACTGACATGACTGGTCGCATAATGATGACAACACTGATACCTATGGTTCTATGCGCTGGGCTGCTATTAGCGGGCTGCAGCACCCTGCCCCGCACAACCGTAGAAACAGAACCGCCATTGCGGAAATACGAAGATCTGGTTGATAACGGAAGAATACACCCACTGGAGATTTATGACCCCCTGGAGGGTCTTAACCGGGGAACCTACAGGTTCAACTATTACTTTGACAAATATATCTTTTTGCCGGTGGTGAGTGCCTACGATTTTGTATTACCAAACTACGTTGAAGACCGAATATCGAATTTTGTCGACAATGTGTTCGAATTCAACAACCTGCTTAACAACCTCCTGCAGGGGAAATTGTACGGCACAGGCATCACTCTTTCCAGGCTGGTTATCAATAGTACGGTAGGAATCGGTGGCCTCTGGGATCCCGCTACCAGCTGGGGAATGCATCAGCAACCGGAGGATTTTGGCCAAACCCTTGGACATTATGGTGCAGGTGAGGGACCGTACCTGATTTTGCCAATCCTGGGACCATCGAATCTGCGCGATACCATCGGTATTGCCGGTGACGCTGCCAGCTTCGCAGGCGTAGGACCCGTAGCGTGGGTAGAAAACAATGCCGCCTCACGCAGCTTTACAGGCGTCAGCAGCGTGGATCGCAGACATCGGCAGTCGTTCCGATATTACCAGTCGGGGTCGCCTTTTGAATATGAATTGGTCAGGCTGTTCTATACAAAAAAAAGGGAATTGGAGATTTCCAGGTAAGATATGAGCAGAGCAAATAGACAGAGAAATAATCTCCATGAAGGAAAATGAAGTGCTCCCTCGGTTTTCTATTTAGGTTATTTACAGGCCAGGCCAACCCGGTTCGTTGGGCAGACAAAAAAAGAGCCGCAATTTTCATTGCGGCTCTTTTGCGTTGGTCGGGGCGAGAGGATTTGAACCTCCGACCCCCTGCACCCCATGCAGGTGCGCTACCAGGCTGCGCTACGCCCCGTCAATCAACGCGTGCGGATTATGCTAAATCTGCGACTAATTGTCAAGCTAAAATCATGCGTCATACAAGTAATTATTTTTATTAAAAAACAAGGACTTCAGAGTTTTTAAAAGCAAAGGCTACAAATTATATATTCTTTCCCCCGGAAGAATTTCAATTCCGGCCCCCTGCAAAACCTTTACAGCCTCATCCACATTATCAAAACGGAAAATAATCACGGCATTTTCTCCCATGCGTTCCACGAAAGCATAAAGATACTCCACCGTTACCCCTGCGGCGTCGAGACGTTGGAGAATGCCGGCCAATCCCAAAGGACGATCGGGTACTTCCACGGCAACAACATCTGTCTTGGTAACAGTAAATTGATGCTCGGCAAGCACTTCTTTTGCACGATCGATTTTATCGACAATTAAACGCAAGACGCCGAAATCCGAAGTATCGGCCAAAGACAGCGCGCGGATATTGACCCCGGCATTGCCGAGAACCTTGGTTACCTCGGCAAGACGCCCGGGTATGTTTTCAATAAAAACGGAAATCTGCTGAACCTTCATGCGACCTCCCCTATCTCAGGTATGCGTAATTACTTGACACGTTGATCGATTACGCGCTGGGCTTTGCCTTCCGACCGGGCAATGGTTTTCGGCTCTACCAGACGGACTTTGCAGGTAATACCAAGCAGTTCCTTGATTTCCTTGCGAATGCGGCTAGCGAGGTCTTGAAGAGTTTTCACAGCGTCGGAAAAGGTATCTTCGTTGACTTCCACCTGCACTTCAAGTGAGTCAAGGTTTTCTTCACGATCGATGATCAACTGATAATGAGGCTCAACGCCCTCAATCTTCATCAAGACGCTCTCTATTTGTGACGGGAATACGTTCACCCCGCGAATAATCAGCATATCATCCGTGCGACCACTCATGCGTTCCAGGCGACGATGGGTACGTCCACAGCGACAGGGCTCGGTGATCAAGCGGGTGATGTCGCGGGTTCGGTAGCGAATCATGGGGATACCTTCTTTGGTAATAGTGGTAATCACCAACTCACCCTGTTCCCCTGCCGGCAAGACTTCACCCGTATCGGGATTGATAATCTCGGCGATAAAATGGTCTTCCCAGATATGCAGGCCATGCTGCTCTTCAATACACTCGATGGCCACTCCGGGTCCAAGAATTTCAGATAAACCGTAGATATCGATGGCCTTGATGTTCAACTTATCTTCGATCTCAGCCCGGATCGATTCACTCCAGGGCTCGGCACCCATGATGCCCACCCGCAAGGCAAAACTCTTGATATCAACGCCCAGCTCCGCTGCAACTTCGGCAAGATAGAGGCTATAGGACGGAGTGCAGGTAAGGACGGTGGAACCAAAGTCCTGCATGATCATGATCTG
>DKEW01000051.1:5910-7626 GCA_002452265.1 Pelobacter sp. UBA6812
AATGGGCCCCCAGACCGCCGGTAAAAAGACCATAGCCATAAGCGTTATGAATAACGTCACCTCGACCGACACCCGCCGCGCCAAAAGAGCGGGCCATTAACTCCGACCAGATTTCAATATCGCGGCGGGTATAACCGACAACCGTAGGCTTGCCGGTAGTGCCGGAGGAGGCGTGTATCCGCACGATACGTTCCATCGGAACAGCAAATAACCCGTAGGGGTAATTATCCCGCATATCCTGCTTTAGCGTAAAAGGTAAGCGCTGAAGGTCCGCCAGTGATTTGATCTTATCGGGAGTCACGCCAGCTTTATTGAACGATTCACGATAAAAAGGCACCGTGGCATAAACCCGCTCAACGGCATGCTGCAATCGCTTAAGTTGCAGGGCCTCTATCGCTTCGCGCGGCAGAGTTTCAAATTCCTCATTCCAGTACATGCCCGTGCCCCTCCCCTAGCTTTGCGCCGAAGCGGCTTGCCGACCCAGATCAAACGCTTTGAGATTCATGTCAAGGAAACGCTCAGGCACCATACGACGCAAAGTTTCACGCCACATCTCTGCTTCAATAGGCAGAGCGCCGACCATGGAACCCAAAAGAGCGATGTTGACTGTGCGCGGGTTTCCGGCTTTGGTAGCCAAATCAATCCCATTGACCAACAATGTATCGGGAAAGGCAGTTTTGATTTTATCCTGAACATTATCAGGATATTTCTCCTTACCAAGAGTTACCGGTGGTGGCAGAATTTTAAGATCATTGGCTACAACTATTGCGCCTTTGCGAAGTAACGGAAGGTAGCGATACGTTTCTAACAGTTCAAATCCAAGTAGGAGATCCCCTTCCCCTTCCGGGATGATAGAGGAATAGACCTTCGTACCGAAACGAATATGCGATACAACGCTCCCGCCTCGTTGGGCCATGCCGTGAATTTCATTTTTTTTAACATCGTATCCAGCCAGCATCAAAACCTCTGAAAGTACTTCACTGGCCAAAAGGATGCCCTGGCCGCCAACACCCGAGATAAGAATATTGGTCACTTTATCCTTCATGACGGCCTCCTATGGCATCAAAATGACAGACCTGCGGGCACAAACCACACCCACAGCACAACAGGGGATTTATAACGGCTTGCCCTTTCTCGCCGGCATCCGGTTGCCATTCAATGGCAGGACACCCAAGAGCAAGACATGCCTTGCATCCGGTACATTTATCCGCATCGACTACAAGTGTGGCCTGTCTTTTAACCGGATCCCGTTTAACCAGCATGCACGCCCTTCTGGCAATGACTACCGAGACCTCCGGGCGTTCCATTTCCGTTTTGATAACCTGCCGGGTATGTGCAATATCGTACGGATCCACCACCGTGAGGTGCTTGACGCCGACACTGCGACACAAGGCTTCAAGGTCGATCTGATAGGTTTCCTCTCCTGCAAGAGTATACCCGGATCCGGGGTTTTCCTGACGACCGGTCATGGCCGTAATCCGGTTATCCAGGATGATTACCGTGGCTGGCGCCTTGTTCCAGGCCATCTCCATCAAACTGTTGATGCCGGTATGCAGGAAGGTGGAATCACCAATCACCGCCACTACCCGCTTCTGCTCTTCCGGGGGCAGCGCCCGCACCATACCGGAGCCCATGCTGATGGAGGCCCCCATGCAGACACAGGTGTCCATGGCATTCAGGGGGGGCATAAAGCCCAGGGTATAGCAGCCGATATCA
>DKEW01000038.1 GCA_002452265.1 Pelobacter sp. UBA6812
CCGACCTCGAACAAACCGCCCTCTTCGAGTTTCCCTTCCGTGCCCATGAAGCCGTGACGCCGGGGAAATTTTCCCAGGACGATCTCGACCACTTCTTTCTCCCCTTTCCGCGAACGGCCATCGAGGACAAGGCGACCTGCACCTTCCTCTTCGACGGAACCGAAAAGCAAGTGGGGCTATCCCAGCCCAGGGCCTTCATCGATGTCCTGTCCCTGGCTGGCGGTGACGACCCCGCCGCATTCAACGACAAACAGTCCGCACTCGACCCCGAAATGAAGCAGTGGGCCAAGCAGGAGGGGCTACACCAGATCGCCCTCGGACGCATCTTTTCCCTGCAACTCCCCGAAGGGAAGAGCGACTATCAGGCTTCCGCCTGCGTGGATCGCATCATCGTCGTCAACGGGCGCGGGGAAATTCAGTCCGACATGGGCATGCACGAGTTGAAGGTGATGCCCGGAGCGCAGGAGTTCTGCCAGGGCATCATCGGCAACGCCATCACCTCCATCGAGGAACTGATGCTGATCAACAGCGATCCCGAATATTTCATTTTCGAGAAGTCGCCCACCAACCCCAGGAAACCCAAAGCGGGCCGGATCACCCGCAGCCCCGACCGTCCCCGCTACATTCCGTTGAAACCGGAAGCCATCCGCAAGGTGATGGGCCTTGATCGGTCGGCTGCCGATACCAGCGGCGGCAAGCGGCCCCATGAACGGCGCCGTCACTGGCGGTTGCTGAAGTCGGAGCGTTTCACCCACAAGCAGGGACAACGGGTCCTGATCGATGCCTGCTGGGTAGGTCCGTCCGAGGCTATCGTCGGCAAGACCCGCTATCGGGTGCGACTGGATATCTGAACCATGGAGGAAAATTCCGGAAATCTGATATTCGCCCCCGCTCTCCAATCAGCCGTCGAAATAGCGACGATTGAAAACCTCGTCGCCGACTGGCTCCACCTCGATGTCGCCAACGGCGATGCCTGCGCCGACACCCTGAGAACCTACGAGGGTCATTTCAAGGGCTGGCTTACCTGGTGCGCGGAAAGGAACATCCACCCGAGTAGTGTCAGTGTCGAGGAGGTCAAAACCTGGCGCCAGGAGCTCATCGGCGGCGGTCTCAAGCCCTCCACCGTTGCGCTGAAACTGACGACGGTGCGTCGTTTCTACCAATCTGCCGTGGACCGGGGCTTTCTCGACACCAATCCGGCGGCCACAGTCCGGCCTCCCCGCGAACGGCGGGCGGTGAAGGAACGGATCAAATACCTCACCGCCGGAGAAGCCGAACTCCTCTTCCGGGCGGTGCCGGACGATGACTCGCTCAAGGCGCTGCGGGATCGGGCGATGATCGGCCTCATGGCCCTGGAAGGATTGCGACGGGTGGAGATCGTTCGCGCCTGCGTCGAGGACATCGAACCACAACAGGAAGGCCTGCGCCTGCTGATCCACGGCAAGGGGAAGGAGCGTTTCATCTACCCCCGCGAAGATACCGCCCAGGTTCTTCGAAACTACCTGGTGGTGCGTGGTGCGGCGGAGCGGGACAGCCAGGGGAAGCCTCTTTTCGTCCAGGTGCGCAAAGGGGGGAAGACGTTGGGCAGGCTCAGCCGCATCGGCGTCAACAAGGTTGTCGATCATTACCTGGTCGTCGCCGGGCTGAAACGACCCGGTGTTTCCTGCCATGCCCTGCGGCATACCTGCGGCACCTTGCTCTACCAGGCCACCCGCGACATCCGGGCGGTGCAGGAAACCCTCGGCCACGGAAACATCGCCACCTCCGCCGCCTACGCCCACATCGTCGACCGGGGAAAAGCTAGATATACGCGGGAGATTCCGGTTAAAATCGGCAGATGCGATTCAATCTCGACAAAGGAGGGACCGCCCTAATGCTCCCCAGACTAATCCTGCTGTTGATTTGCCTTCTTCTGTCGGCTTCACTGGCCTGCGCCACCACCTTCAGCGGAAAGGTGGTCAAAATTACTGACGGTGACACGATCCAGGTTATGCTCAACGGCAAGGCAGAGAAAATCCGGCTGGCGGGGATCGACACCCCGGAAAAAGCAGCCCTTCGGCCAGGCCGCCACGCGCTACAACCGCAGCCTGTCTGCCCAGAAGATCGTTACGGTCAAGGTGGAAACCACCGACCGCTACGGTCGCTTGGTCGGGGAAGTGTTCCTGCCGGACGGAAGGAGTCTGAACCGGGAACTGGTCCGGGCCGGATATGCCTGGTGGTTCCGCAAATACAGCAAGGATCAGACGATTGGTGAACTGGAGGACGAGGCCGTCCAGATAATTGTAGACGGCGTCTGCTATCCCAAAGTTTTAGCAATTTATGCTTCGTAAGCGCTCTTACTTCTATGTGGCATTTAAATATATGGGCGGTGAATGATTGGGAAGGATTCTGGTATGATAGATTTTTTTGCTGGTTGGGGTTTTTGGCTTCTCAGAATTGTAATCTTGGCCCTTATGTTTGTTGTGTTTAATTTTTTGTACGAAAAAATTAGAAACATAGGCATGTTTATTTCGCTAATTGTTTTGTCGTTTGTGGTTCATGGAGTTTTTAATGAAAGCAGTATTGCCTATGAGATATTCTTTATGATCATGTGGCTATGGGTTGCATGTGCCAATGATTAGAGTATTGCTAGGAAATATTTGCAACCCCTGAGTTGTCAGTGATAAAAAAACCTGATTAGCACTAATCTTCCGCTAAGCGGAGCCAGTGTTCTGTGCACTTGCCCGTGGCGGTTGCTGCGAAAATCATGCGAGGCAACTGTTTTGCCTCAGCTGGAAATGGAGAGTTGCCCCTGTTGAGTTAGCGAGTTGAAAGTATCCCCGGTTTCCGGAATCCGGTGGTGGACAGGGCGGCGTTTCTCTTCCAGGCGTTTTTGTTTTCTGGCCTCTCGGGCCGCTTCGAGTTTGTTGTCGCGTTCCGTGAAAATCTGTTTGTCCCGGCCTTCCAGTTTCGCCTTGGGGGCAACGTAGCCGATGGCGCTGTGCAACCGCTTGTCGTTGTAGTAGCGGATGTAGTCGGCAATCTGTGTTCTGGCCTCGTCGAGTGACAGCGCCACCTTGGGACGAATGCACTCGATCTTGATCGTTTTGTGATAACGCTCCAGCTTGCCGTTGCTTTGCGGATAAAAGGGCGATGTCCGAACGTGGGTCATGCCGGCCAGGCGGATGAACTCCTTGAAATCTTTGGCGATGAACTGGGGACCGTTGTCGGAAATGATCCTGGGGGTAGCCTCGGGGAACTTCTCCCTGGCCCGCTGCAGGATGATTTCCACGTCCTTTTCGGTCATCGTTTCACGCAGTTCCCAATGGACGATGTAACGGCTACAGCCGTCCAAGATGCTGCACAGATAGTAAAAGGTGCCGCACAGGTTGACGTAGGAGACGTCAATATGCCAGTGCTCGTGAGGGCGTAGCGGCTGCACGAACCCCGCCCCCTTCTTGGAGGCCTTGCCGTTCCAGCGCCGCAGCAACTCGGCGGCACTCAGCACACGATAAACGCTGCTGGGGCTGACGGCAACCACATCCTGATCGAGCATCATGAAGGTCAGGCGGCGATAGCCTTCCAGCGGATGCCTCAGATAGAAGTCGATAATGGCCTGTTTCTCCCAGTCTTCCAACCAGAAGTCGCGGTGAACCAGGGCGTTATGCTCGTTGGCTTTGCCGTAGCGGCTCTGCCAATCGTAATACTTGCTGGGAGCAAGTCCCAGCCAGGCGATGAAATGCGCCACAGCGATGCCGGCTCGACTGGCCCAGCGCTTGATGAAGTCGATCACGGCATCGCGGATATCGTGGGGAACCCAAGACGCTTTTAGCGAACCCCACGTTCCTTTTTTAACTGAACGTGTTCTTCCATCAACTCGGAAAGAACCTCGTTCTTGGCCCGCAGTTTGGCTTCGAGTTGCTCGATACGTTTTTGTTCAGCCTTTTTCTGGCTGGAATGGTCCTTCTCGAAAGCGGCCGCGCCGTTCTCGAAAAATTCTTTCTGCCACCGGTAGAAAACCGTTGGTTGCAGTTGGCCTTGTGACGATTCCAGAGATTTTGCAGCTCCAAATAGACCAAACCAAAAGAAATAGCATATCCATCGTTTCGGCTGTTGAAATGGCAATTAAAGACCGGCCCATTGTTCACAAAAATTTGTGGTATCCTGGACTCCTTGAGCCTTGATCGCATCTCTTTCTTTTTTTAATTGGACAGTGGACTTTTTCATCGTTCATACTTACGCGGTCATTCTGGCACATTTTGTCGCCACTATCTCGAATTGATCAGACCGAATTGAATGAAAAGACTAATCGCTGCAGCGGCACATATAAGGACTATTGCTACCACATGCCTTACAGATCCATGGGTCCTCATATTCTTTCATTAAATTATCAGACGAAGATGGTTTTGTTAAATTTTTCTTCATATGATATGACCTTATTTTATCAACAAGTTTTTTTGCCAAGTCAATACAATAAATATCGCGATCACCAAGAACATTAATCACTTCATTTAATTCTTGTTCGCTAAATATAATACCAATATTGTCATTTTTAATTTTTTCAGATTTAATTTCTTCTTCTAATCTTAATATCTCTTTTTTTAAATTGTTTCTTATTTCAATGATTTTATTATTACCTTTATTAAGCTGCCTCATAGTATCTTCTAATTCGACTATTAAATTTGAGTTTTTGTTATTTAATGAATCAATAATTTTATCTGCATTTAATAGCTTTGAATATTTATACCACAATATTTCATATTCAGTTTCTGGTAATTCCTGACCATTTGCAACATTTACAAAGTGCTGCTGTGCGTTTGTGCTAGGAGTTTTGCCCCCACATGCTAACGAATATAGAAATTCATAATTTTTCTCTAGGTATCTTAGTTCTTCATCGGAAAGCACACTCATCACAAGAGGTGAACAAATCATTCTTTCTTTGTCCATAATTCCATCCATCGAGTTCCGGGTACATGATACTTATCTAGTCGTCCCTAAAAAATTCGAGTTTACGCCTTCAGGCGGCACTCGAATGAAATTCCAAACGCAACCCGGGAGGCAATAGCCGCCCGCGGCAGGCCCGACAGAACCTTTTGAACGGCATCTGGATCGCTTTGAGCCGTTCCAGCTCTTTGAAAACAAACCAAAGAAGAACCCGCAGGAGCTTCCGCAGGTTGAATCCGCACGCCGCCAGGATGGCGTTCCGTCGGTTCCCTTGAGAAAGTTGCGCTCCATCCGGTGGTCCTGCTTCATGTGAACGATCACCGGCTCGATGGCGCTGTGCCGCTTGAACCAGCGCCCCTCTTTCGGCTTCATGCTGCCCTTGCGCCGGAGCGACGATATTGCCAAACTGTTTCGGGTTGCCCTGGTAGCCTTTGTCGCTAGGCGTTTTTGGCCTCCCAGCCGACTAGTTGCTTGATCTGTTTCAGCGCACCCTTGAGGGTGTAGCCATCGAACGGATTGCTGCGCAAGGCCTCCACGCCAACGATCCAGTTGTCCTGGGAGGTGGTTGCCACCGACACCTTGCAGCCGAACTCGTTTTTCTTGTGCGCCTTGCCCTTGAAGATGCGCTCCACCTCGGGGGGGGGCAGGCTGTAGAGCTTGCTCTTGTCGTGGCTCTACTGGCTTAAAAGCCGTTGGATCTGAGGCAAGAGCTCTTTCAGTTCCGCATCGGGAGCGGGGCAGAGTTGCGCAAGATGGTGCGATAGACCTGACCCAGAAAATTCTTCAGTTTCTTTTGCCCACGCTTGGCCCGCCTCATGCCGAGCGGGCATACCGGCTGGACATGATCAGCGCCCGCTTGCACCATCGAAGGTAGCTCTGACGCAGGGCAATGCCTCGTTTGTTGGCCGCCCGAACCAGTTGTACTGGGGCATTGTGTTACAACCGGGCATAGGTGGGGTAGGCAATAGTCTTCTCCTGCACTGTGGTATCAATTTTGACCGGCTCCATGTGCTGTTCGGTCAGTTGTCCTTCACGTTTGGTAGTTTCCAGAGTTTCGCTGAGCAACAACTCCATTTCCTTGAGACCGATGCACTTAAGTAGGATTTCCGGTGATTTTAACAATCATAAAACAAAATATAAATTAATAATTTCGGATTGTTATAGTTTTTCAGGGGCGCCTATTTATGAAATCCCGAATCAAAATGGCGGTTCTTCAAACTCTTCCGAATCCTTCCTCCCTCCAAAGGCATCAACCCCAGCGGTATTCGTTGCCCACTCCCGACCACTTCCTCCTTGATCACCCGGACGCCCAAGCATCTGCATCTCGTTGGCGACTATCTCCGTCATATAACGCTTGTTCCCATCACGGTCGTCATAAGTCCGGGTCTGGATTTTCCCTTCAATGTAGACCTGCTTTCCTTTGTGCAAATATTTCGCACAGATATCCGCGAGCGGGCCCCAGGCAACAATATTGTGCCACTCGGTTTTTTCCTGCTGTGCGCCCTGCCTGTCCTTATATCGCTCTGTCGTTGCCATTGTAAATGTCGTCATTTTCGTGCCTGAAGGTAGTTCCTTCAGTTCAGGGTCTTTACCTAGGTTTCCTAAAAGCATAACTTTATTAACTGACATTAATTTCCCTCCTTTTTTGTTTTTCTTCTAACAAGCGGATCAGAAAAGTTCTTGCTGTTCAGAAACGCTTTTCTTTTTATTTATTTCTGTTCTTATCTCGACACATCCTTCGTATCGACCTATCAGAGAAGCGCTTTTCGTCTCGTGCTTTTCTAAGTTCTTGTCAATCGTACCCTCGTTAAAGTTGGCATAGCAGTAGCTGCACCGAAACTGACATGTGTTGTAGCTTCCCATATCCACAGACTCTACACAACCGCAAGCCTGACGCTGGTTTTTATCTTTCTTTGTTGAAGGATTACCACCAAAGAGTTCACGAATGAGTTTGCCATCAATGCAAGCCCCATGCTCGATGCCAAGAGTAGAGAGATCCATTTCCTCACTGCACGAGAGAATATGAAGGCCATGTTTGTCAGCAATAGTCTTGAACCCATGCACCAAAGCATCGAGTTCCTCCGCTTTGTTCGCTTCGGTAATGTCCGCAAGAGAAATGCCGGTGTCCTTGAGAGAGGCATGCAGTCGCCCCTGCCCCTTGCCGTAGAAATCGTAGAAACTGAAGACAAGCCGGTGAGCAGATGCGGCAAGTTGTCCGGCGAGCCGATCAAGATATTCAATGTGCCATGGGACGGGGGTGGCACTGGAGAGGATAACCGGATCATAGCGCCACACTACCCTCTTTGGCCCAATCCGGTCGGCCAACTCACTGAAGGTGGAAATCCGCTCGGCTAACGGCGGCACATGCGGCTCGAAAGTGCGGTCGTAGGGGTTGAGGGTGAACTGGAAGTAGTAGTTGAGCCCCCGGTCGTCCAGTTCATCCAGATACCGCATTAGAGGTTTCGGATTCTTGGTCCAGAAACAGAAGGCATCCACGTCTTCAGGTGCCAGGCTAAAACCCGAGACTTGCTTACTATTAAAAGGGTTCACCCGGTAAAAAAAACCTTCACGGACGCGGTTCATGAACCAATCCGCATAGAAGGCGGGGATGTCCGTGCGTCGACTGGCAGAGATGATCATGGCTTACCTCGCGATCTCGATGACCATGTGGTGGCAATGAACATTTTTCCTGGCGCGCAAGCCGTCTTCATCAGCATAGAGGTGCTGACTTAAGACCTCGGGGGTCAGGACGTTGGGACGGATCGAGTCGGTACGCGCCTGAACCGGGCTAACGGCGAGTCCCTGGGTGTAGAGATGCCATGCGATGGCATTCATCAACTCCATGGTTTGCGGATAATTGTTCTCCACAAAGACCAAGTAGCGGCAGCCGGAGCGGCGGACCAGTCCTTCAAAGGTCTTGATGGCCCGGGCACGATCTCCGTAGACCTCGGTGAGAAAGTTCTGGGCGATGACCAGGTCGCTTCCAGCCACTCCGCAGGCGCAGACCTCGGCAGCACACTTTACCACATTGCACTGGCGGCTGGTGATGCTGAATCCGGTGCGGTCGGAGGCGTAGCCCGGCAGCATGTCTGGGAGGAGTACCTGTTGGATGATTTTCCAGGCCGGCTCGCGATCGAAAACATTAACGTCGACGTGTTCCAGAGCGGGGGCGCGCTCCCGCAGGTAGGCTGCCAGGCCGAGGACTTCGGGACCGGGGCCGCCGCCAAAGAAGGAGGCCTTCAGGGTGCCACCGGCAAAGAGCTCGTCGGGTAGGGTGCCGGCGGTGAGTACATGGGTGATGGGTTCGATGTAGTAGGGGAAGTAGGCAATGAGATAGGCAAACTGAAAGTAGAGGTCATGGTAAGGGAATGAGCCGCCCACCGGTTGCCTGTAGAGCTTCCGGATCTTGCGGACGTGGTCGCGCAGCTGGGTTGCGGCGGTCGTGAGATGCGCTTCGCGGGCGCCGCTCAGTTTACAGATAAAATCGAGGGTCTGCTGGGCGGGGTTGTGCTGTGGGAACATGGCGTGCCTCCTGAATCAGTTTGCCGGTGATTCCGGCGTCTGATGAGAGACACGGCAGTGAACGGGCGGATTTCAAAAATATTTTTCGGGAAGCCCTCCATTCCCCTATCGGTGTACATTTGCAGCGGGATAATGTAAAAATAACGGCATGAAACAGCAATCGCTCAGCCAGACCAACAAGTTCCTGCGCGACCCTGAAAAGCGGCGTCAGGCGTTGCTGCGTTCGGTTCTTTCTTCTTCGGCAGTTGAAGGGATCAGGATGACGGCGCAGGAACTGACGCAGCTGCAAGACAAAGTCTTTATCCCCGCTGATCCTCCCGGCTCTGCGCGATAATCCTTCCGAAAATATCCGCCATCGGCTGGTTCTTGTCCTGCGCCAGCTCTGACGGCGGCAAAGTACGCTTCCCGACGTTCGCCTTCCATCCCATCGAAGATCAGCATCGGCAGTCCCGCCTGTAATCCCATCCGGATGGCCAGCAACCGCGCAAGGCGGCCATTCCCTTCTCGGAAGGCATGAATCAGCACCATTTCGATATGGACGATGGCCAGTGATAGGGCAATCGTTGAGTCGTCGCCGGCGCAGGGGGTGTGGCGCGCCAGGCTCTCTTTTTCAAAGCCCGTCATCAGTTGCGGGATATAGGCCGGAGCCGCAAACGGGAACCCGCTCTTGCTCATCATCATCACCTGACGATATTTGCTGGCCCAGGGGTAGATGTCGCCCGGCCATGCGCGATGCATGGAGCAGATGTCGGCAGCAGTAAAGCGGTGTTTCTGGTCGAACCGGTCAAGCATTTTCTCGGTAGCCTGTAGCAGGGCGAGGGTTTCCGCTATTTCCATTTCGGCAATACAGGTTTTGAGGACCAGGCCGTTCGAGCAGGGCTCGTATTAGCTCTCGACCAGCCCTGCCGTATCGTAACGGTCTCCCTGCTTCATTTCTTGGTCTCAATTGTGGCGGTTTCGATCATCTTGTTAAATTTTTCCTGAAGTCGGGGCAGTTGGCTTCGCGGGGGAGGTCTTCGCGGGCAAAGGTGGTTTTGCCTGCGCCGTTAGGGCCGGCAACGATAACGATGCGGTTCATGTCTTGCCGTTATCTGAAAAACAATATGTCTGGCATAGTTTGTAGTGTCTGGTCTATAGGATCTATACTTTTCACGTCCCACCCTAGTTCTCTTGTCCACGGGGTTAATATGTCAAAGTCAGCTACAAATCTCTCCCTTACATATGGGTCCTCCATTGGGAATACCAATGCAATTTCAGCGTTTGTTTTTTGTAATCTATTTTCGTTCGTGCTTTGCAACTCGTCTCTCAATTCAGCTTCTGTCATTTTCACTTCCTCTCTCACTATAGATTAACATTTTCCCCTCCAAAAATATCTTTCTCTAAGGAATTTGCCTCTGACTTAACGTCTACCAAAAACATTTCGTTAGGGTAATATTTGATCGCGAAAGGGATGTCTTCGAGACTATGATCTCTGTCGACATAATTCGCTGTAATAATGTCTCTCAAAATACTTCGCATCTCTAAGCATGCATTAACAAGAATGCTCAGATCAGGAAATATAGGGCGTTTAGGCGCATCAAAATCATTATGAACTAAATATTTATCTCTGGCATTTACTACCCCTTCCCAGAAAATTTCATACTCCTCTTCATTCATTGCCACGCTTTGCCATATCCGTGCTGCTGCATGGGCTTTTGTCATGCAGCTAATCGTTCCGCCTTTAAATAATCTGCTAAAGTGGGTTCGCTCCGAACAAGTACCAAAGACTTGACACCAATGGATTACGCACATTGCGCCATAACAGTTTTGTGTGAATGCCAAAATATTACTTGAACTTTTTGATGATACGTCAAATGAGTATGCTGCTTGGATGCATCTTCGGCATGCTACTTCAATATTCCACATTAGCTCGAGATTTTCACTTGGAACCATTGGGTTATCTCCGTTTGCGTCCGTACAATATTTATAAAATCTTATCGGTCTATGGTTAATACAGGTCCTCGTTTCAAAAAACTACTTCCAATTCCCCATAAGAATAAATGGTGCCCAATAGTACGGATGTGAATATGGCCGCTGGGCATCTCTGACAAAGCGTTTCCGTTCTGAACCTCGCTCTTCATCAGCCGGTTCATTTTTCTCCTCGGCAACCTCTCCCTGCAGCAGCGTGAGCTGCGCTTGGCGCAGGGCCTCGGCCTTGGTCATGTTTTTCTCTTCCCTCAACCGGTAGAATTCTTTCATAAGCCGAGCCGTACTTTTGTCTGAAACCGGCCAGAGGGTGGCGATGACCGATTTCGCTCCCTGGTTCATGGCAATGGCGCCAAAGCCTTCAATCTCCCCCCCTTTTCCCGTTGCCCCCATTGCGGTCTCACAGGCGGAAAGGGTCAAGAGTTCCGACTCCTTGAAAAAGCTGCTGTTTCTGAGCCGGTCAAGACTCAAGGTGCTGCCATCGCCCAACAGCAGGAAAGAGTCGCGATCCGTACCCGGAACAAAGCGGAAGTGACTAGCGACATGTACCACCGAATTACGGAGGGAAGTCTCCGTCATGGCATTCTCGGTAAAGTCTTTATTCAATCGGATCTCGCCGGGGATGATGCCGCCGGTGCTGTTTTTGACGATGGCGTTAAGTTCGGCTTGTACGTTAGGCAGAGGCGGGAAATCGGCATGAACTTTATCGCTGACGCCGAGGGCGGCCACTTTCCATTGCCGCTTTGCCGGCAACGCCACCTTGTCCCTGGCGGCTTCGACGTACATGGCGGTACGGTAGGTTTGGGCGACATAGGAGCTGCCATCATAAAGAGCGCCGAAGGGGAGATAGCGCAGGGCGCCATCGAGAGAGAGTATGAGCGTCGTGGCCTGACTGGCCCGAAGATCTTTGGCGACCGGGGCGAGGAGAAGGTCGTACAGTTCCTTGGCTACAGGGCGGGGATCAACCCTGGGATTGGTGAGGGCATCACGCAGCGCGAAGATTTTTCTGTTCAGCTCCTTTGCCTTGATGTTGCTGCGGCGGGCAAGCTGCACGTCCGGGGTTGTCAGGAGGATATGCAGTCGCTCGTCGGTGATCAGGTAATGCAGAAGGATTGACCCGTCACCGAGATTCTTCAGAGTCTCCAGCGATTTTAGCTGCTTGGCGCCGATATCCTCGATGCGGTTGGTATTGGCACTGGACTCTTCCTTCATCGCCTTCAGCAGGCGGTCAAGGTAGTCGTTGAATTCGGCAGTGGCCTGCTCATCCTCCTGGGTCAGTTTCGCCAACCGACGCTTCTCATTCGCGTCAAGCGGATAGAATTTTGCCTTGGTACGCAGTTCGCCAAGCTCCTTGCCAAGCCGCACGTTCCGAGCGGAGATGGCTTCGTATTCCTTGATCCATGGCTCTTCCGAAGCAAGATAGCTTGCCCGGGCTGTCAGCCGGTTGGCGACCCCGGCATCGCGCCGGATGAACTCGAAATACTCCTCCTCTTTCAGCATAGTCAGCACCTGCTGGGCCTCGGCCAGGCGCCCCTGATCGAGCAGCATGTTCGCCAGGTTCTTGTAAGCCCCCCCGATCCTCTTGTCGAAGCTATTCAGGGCTGCCTGGCCGATCCCGGAGACGTTTTGTCGCAGCCCTTGGAGGGTGTTCACCGATTGCTTAGCAAACAATATCCCGGCAGAGGGAGAATGTTGCTCAGAGATAAAGCTAGCATAATCATTAAGAATTTTTGCGTAAGAACGAGGTTCACCTGCCTTGGCTAAAATTCGAAGTGCCTTCCGGTAAAGCGGCTCCGCCTCGTCGTAGCGCTCGGTTATGAAATACAGCACTGCAAGGGTATTGAGGCTTTTGGCGGTATCGGGATGGTCCGGGCCGAGAGTCTTCTCCCTAATGGATAGCGCTACTTTATAGAGCGTCTCCCCCTCGCCAAAGCCCCAGTCGCTGACAAGATTATCAAGGCTGGCAGCGGTATCGGGATGATTTAGGCCGAGTACGTTTTCGCGAATAGCCAGAGCCCGTTCATAGAGAGGCTTCGCCTCGTCATAGCGCTCGGTTGTTTCATACAGCCGAGCAAGATTGTTGAGGCTAGCTGCGGAATCGGGATGGTCTGGGCCGAGCGCTTTCTCCCTGATGGTCAAGGCGCGCTTATAAAGCGGCTCCGCCTCGTCATAGCGCCCGGTTGCTGCATATAGCCCAGCAAGATTGTTGAGGCTAGTGGCGGTACCGGAGTGATCTGAACCGTGTGTCTTCTCCTTGATGGCCAGGGCTCGTTTATAGAGCGGTTCCGCCTCGTCATAGCGACCGATGGTGTCATACAATCCAGCAAGATTGTTGAGACTGTCGGCGGTATCAGTGTGGTCCGGGCCGAGCGCCTTCTCCCTAATGGCAAGGGCTCGTTGATATAAAGGCTCCACCTCCCCATAGCGACCAGTTGTGAAATACAGCAAAGCAAGATTGTTGAGGATGGTGGCGGTATCGGGATGGTTCGGACCGAGTGCCTTCTCGGTTATGGCTAGAGCTCGTTTGTAGAGTGGCTCCGCCTCGTCATAGCGCCCGGTTGCGTCATACAGCCCAGCAAGATTGTTGAGGCTGGCAGCGGCGTCGGGGTGATCCGGGCCGAGTGCTTTCTCCCTGATGGTCAAGGCGCGTTTATAAAGCGGCTCCGCCTCGTCATAGCGCCCGGTTGCGTCATACAGCCCAGCAAGATAGTTGAAGCTGGCAGCGGCGTCGGGGTGATCCAGGCCGAGTGCCTTTTCCCTGATGGTCAAGGCTCGTTTATAGAGCGGCTCCGCCTCGTCATAGCGCTCGGTTGTGCGATACAGCCCAGCGAGATCGTTGAGGCTGGCGGCGGTGTCGGGATGATCTGGGCCGAGCGTCCTCTCCCTAATGGACAGGGCTAGTTTATAGAGCGGCTCCGCCTTGTCATAGCTCCCGGACTGAAAATAGCGATCCGCCTGAGAAACAAGCTGTTCCGGCTCCTTGAAGGTGGTCTTCCAAAGAGCCAATATCGTCAGGACACAGATTGTCAGAAAAATAATTACCCGCATCTAAACCTCAGCTTAATAGGCATCGTACAGGTCATCGAGATAATTTCGAATGTCTGATACGGAGTAATCTTTCTTAGCCAACAACGCCTGCAGGTTTGCCAGAACCAAAACGGCCGCGGGTGCCGTATTCTGATTTGCCAACTCACCCTTGAAGTACGCTATCACGGCCGGAGTCACTGCCTGCAAGAGTTGCTTGTCATCGGCGAGCCGCGCCGATTGCAGCCATGAGCCAAACCTGAGGTCGCCTAGCTGACCTGATGTGGATGCTGCCTTCTCGATTTCCCGGATAAATGTTTCAAGCTGGTCTTTGTTACCTGCTCGCTCTGGCAGTTTTATGGATGGGCCGCCAGTCACCATCGGTATGAGCTGATTCAGTTGCCGCATGGCCTCATCTTTTGCGGCCGCATCAGCGATCTTGTCAGCGGCGATGTAATTCATCAAGGTTATGCCAGTTTTATAGGCCGGTTTTTCAGTCTCAACAGGGTGATACCCTCCCCTGGTTACTTCGAAGACATCGTCCATCGACATGCGATTGCTGAGCATGACGATATCGACACTCGCCAGAAGGATTTGGGGCTGGAGCGGTGCAACTGCGGGGGCCTGCGCGATGTTGACTTCGCTGACCTTGACTGTGTTAAAGACGGCAATGCCTATGACCGCAACAATAGCAACGGCTGTGGCAAACTGCGCCGGGGAGAACAGCGGGCGGAACCAATCCGCAAGCTTTTGCAGAATTGATTCGGCAGGCGGCAATGTTGCAACGGCTGAAAACACATCCTTCACCGCCGGCACAGCCACAAATGCCCCGGTCTCGATCTCCAAAGCGCGGAAAAACGAAAGAATGGTCCCTTCCGCCGCCGGCTCGTGGCTGGCCGAGGCTGGGGCCATCACCTGCCGCAACTGCTCCGACGTGGCCGCACCGATGTACACATCGAGTTGATCATCCTTGAGAGCGTAACAGTTCCACCCTTGGGCAAAGCCGAACGAGTCGCCCAACCAAACATCCCCTTCGCCCATCAGTCGCTTGTCGGCATAAAGCTGGGCGACCTTCCATGACGCACCATTCTGCTTAAGCAACAGAACTGTCGGCGGCGAGAGATAGCGGCCGTCCTCCTGCCAACCACCCAGAGCTTTCTTCAACGTCCAGACCTGCCCGGCTTGCCTTGACTCGACTTCCACTCGCGCAGTCGCCTGCTCCATCTTGTCGAACACTTTCTGCCAGGCAGCTTTTTCCTCCTGATCCATCTCCCGGTTCTCCCGGCAGGACTCGCAGAAGGACAGATGCTGTTGCAGGTGTTCATCAATATGCTCGGCAAAAAGCACGTCGGCAGGCGGGCAGGTGCGCTGCTCATAGGCAACCTGCCAGGCCAGTTTCAATTTAAGTTCGTCGTTGTAGCGGCTCATGGTGATCCCTCTTTCCCGCTATCACGGCAGGCCAGGGCCTCTTTACAAAATCCGACCAGTTTTTTTATGAATACCCGGCACTCCTCAACCTCAACCGCATAGAATTCGCTATCCGGCTGTCCCCAGAGGCTCCAAGCTTCGCGCACTTTCTTCAACGCCGGCTTCTTATAGTAGTCCACATTACTCGGACCCTTCTTGCCAAGCGCCTTGGCGATCTCATCGCCCGTTGCGATGTCAATCCCGCAAACGACGACCTTCTCCTCCTTGGTGAGCTTCGCCGCGCAGTCCCGTGCAATTCGTCCTAGATCGACCTCTACAATATGCACCGGAATGATTGGAAACTGCCGTGCCCATTGCCCATCGGCCAACAATCCCTCTGGATCAATAAGGCTTTCCCCGAATTTTCGATGACTGGTGACTTCCGTATCCTCTACGCCAGGCTCGTATTGAATATCCATGATCAGCGGGTACTTGGAGGCAACGAAAGCGACGAGGCCTTGGATTGAAAATAGATGTTCGGCGAGAATGACGCGAAGTGCTTCCTCCCAGTAATGCCGGGAAAGGGCAATCATAAAATCTTTTTTGTTGATGTCACGGAAGGGGATAGAACTGGCCTGCCAAGATTCGTAATTCAGACGCTCGTCGAATAATGGCAATTCAGGAGCCTGGGACCAGGCATAGTAGGAACATTTACGGGGAATAGAGTGGAAATTGATGCCATCAGCTTGCCGAAGTACGGCACCCATGTGTCGGTAGTAAGCTTGAAACGGGCTGTCATTTCGGCGTTTATCAATGCATGCGTCGATGAATGCGCTACTGATATAGCGGGCAAGAGCTATTTTGTCTCCGGAAACGAGGAATGGAGTGGCTTTGCGTGAAAGATTTTCGGCTTCATCCTTCAGGAAGGCCCAAAGCCCAGAAGCTACAGCGTCGAGGTAGGTTTTGAACTCACCATCCTGAAGATAAGAATCATCAAGAACTATCCCCGATTTCTCCGCACGGCGAATCACAGACTTCGCGCAGTCATGCCGGAGATAATCGAACGATTCTGGACTGTTGAGCCAATTAAGAAATCGCTCTGCCACTGTGCCCCCCTTGATAGCAACACGGCCTTTCCCATTTCATCGGATCATCGAAACCAAATCAACATTTTTTTGAAATTTTCTTAACCCGCGCCGTGACTCTAGCCAGAAGGCAAATCAACCAAGGAGGCACGGCAATGGACAGACAACTTCTGCAAGACCAAATCCAAGTTACGAAGCACGCCAGTCACAGAATGAGTACACGATCTATCAGGGAGTGGCAGGTTGAGCAGGTCCTTGCCTATGGGCGAAGATGCCACAATCGCAAAGCTATCATCTATGCGGTGGGGCGCAATGAAATTCGTCAGAATGGACGGTTTTTGGAACCGTGTGCGGGGATCCACATAATATGCTCTTCTCAAGAAGGAAACATTATAACAGTTTATCGCAACAACAAATTGAGCAGCCTACGTCGCTAAAAAGGAGTCTTTCTTATGTCCAACACTATCATGCCAATCGAAATTTTAACCAGGCATTCAATGATAGAACAGGTTTCATTTCGTTCAAATTTCATCCCAAGATCCTTCTGGCTTGGCGGACTCAAGATCGACGTGGTGCTCGATAACACATTTATCGACCAGCACAATTGCGTTGGACAGGCTATCTACGTCGAACAAAAAATAATAATTGATCCGAGCAAGACCCCCATACAGACCACTGAACAGGCATTTCTACATGAACTGGTCCACTGGGTATTTTTTATGATGAACGAACACGAACTCAGAGACAATGAACGCCTTGTCGACACGTTCGCTCATTTTTTGTATCAAGCTCTATCAACATCCGAGCCTCTGTCATCGAGTAGAATTCCTAGATCACCATATCTCCACAACGAAAACTATCCCCTGGATTCATTGATAAAGGAAGAATTTTTTCATAATTGTACCAGTTGGTGGGCCAATTCAGATGATGACTTTCATGGTGACGGAAGTCCAGAGGATTACGATTTCATTTCATACAGCGAAGGCCACAATAGACATAAACGTGATAAAAAATGGCTTTTTTTGGAATTCGAACATCCCGAAATTGATGAATTTCCTACCGAAGAAGACCGGATAAGAGAAGAGGAAATGGAGGCAGAAGAAGAACGTGCTTATCATCGCCGCACTGAGGAAGACTTATGGACAGACTATTCAGACAATTGGGCTCGTTCAGATGATGATGGTTGGTATTACAGTGATGATGAATAGTAGGTAGCCGCCTTTCACAAAAACAAATAAAAAATATCCGAAATTATTTAACAAAATCTTAATCGCTACCAACTGTAACAGAATTGATTTTTTCAAAACAACTGATCTATCAGCAGGAGATGGCTCTTTTGATCAAAGTGTAATAGAGACTGTTTCATGTCAGAGCCAAATTATTTTATTTTTTGACCAATAACGTGTCGCTTTACTCTTGAAGCAAAGCAACATGGTCCAAACATGGTCAAGCAGTGCGGAAAGGAGATTTTAGCGGGTGGGCATGGCGGGCTTATTGGCCCGCTTCGGCGTTTCGCCAAAAAGCGGCGAAACGGGAAAAGCTCGGCAAGAAAAATCAGGGGGGGGTTGGGGTCTGGTTGGGCTTCCCGGTCTGGTGCTAGATCGGAACGATCTACCCGCCTGTTCGCCCCGGCGCCCGCTTCGCGCTGGCCGTGGCGGGCGGAACCCGGCGCGGGACCGCCTACGGCCTGCCCGCTGCCTGTCTGGTGGTGGTGGTGGTCCGGGGCTGGGGTCGTTTTTGTAATTTCCTGTAATGTGTAATTACATTTTTCAGGGGTGTGGGGGTCGCCGGATGGCGCGGATGCAGTGCGGATGCACTCGGGGGCGTGGGCCGTGAAATACTAGCGGGATACGGGCGGAATATGGATGCAATACGGATGCACTCGGGAGCCAAAAACGGTGAAAATTTCACTTCTCAGGGCCGGATAAGCCAAAGGCCCCAAGGGCGGCTAAGCCCTTGAGGCCTTTAGGTTTTTACTGGCGGAGGGGGTGGGATTCGAAC
>DKEW01000031.1:0-10676 GCA_002452265.1 Pelobacter sp. UBA6812
CACTCAGATCAAGGTTGCCAATATATGAAGTGGTCTACTAAACCCGGACACCAAATAAGGTGATATATTGATTCACCTCAAAGGAGTGTCCATGACTAAGGGAAGACGAACATTTACCAAAGAGTTCAAACGTGAAGCCGCTGGCCTGGTGGTTGATCAGGGCTATTCAATTGCCGAAGCTTGCCGTGCCATGGGTGTTGGTACGACAGCCATGTCTCGCTGGGTCATGCAGCTTAAAGCCGAATATGGCGGAACAACCCCGAGAGCAAAAGCGTTGACTCAAGAGCAACAACGCATTCAAGAGCTCGAGGCACAAGTCAAAAGACTCGAAAGAGAGAAATCGATTCTAAAAAAGGCTACAGCTCTCTTAATGTCGGACGATTTGAAGCTCTCACGCTGATCAACAAATTAAGGGGGCATGAAAACGTCCGACAGTTATGCTCATTATTTGGAATACCGTCTTCGAGCTATTATGACCATAGACAAAGACGTAAGAAAATAGACGTCGAACGTATGCGCCTGCGCATTAAAGTTACTGAAATATTTAGCAAAAGCCGCCAGTCCGCAGGTAGCCGAAGCATTGTATCCAAACTGCGTCAAGAGGGTCAAATTGTCGGACGCTTCAAGGTCCGTCGTTTGATGAAAGAAGCTAATTTGGTCAGTAAGCAACCGAAGCCCGCCGCTTACAAGGTGGCAAAAGTAGAGCGGGCAGACATACCAAACCACTTAGATCGTCAGTTCGATGTTCAGCAGCCCAACCAGGTATGGTGTGGCGATATCACGTATATCTGGGCACAAGGGCGATGGATTTATCTCGCCGCGATCTTAGACCTTTATAGCCGCAGAGTCGTTGGATGGAGCCTGTCTGAAAAAGTCGATGCTGATTTGTCTATTGCTGCACTGGACAAAGCCTATCAGCTACGCGGGCAACCTAAGAGTGTGATGTTTCACTCAGATCAAGGTTGCCAATATACCAGCAAATCTTTCCGCCAACGCTTATGGCGCTATCGTATGAAGCAGAGCATGAGTCGGCGAGGCAACTGCTGGGACAATGCGCCGATGGAGCGTGTGTTTCGCAGTTATAAAAGCGAATGGATGCCCTCAGGCGGTTACGCATCTTTCAGTGAGGCCAAAAAGGATATTGGCCAATATTTTATGGATTACTACAACTGGTACAGGCCACATCAGAGAAATGGTGGGCTTGCTCCTGCTGTAGCGGAAAAATACCCTATTGTTGTGTCCGAAATTAGTTGACCACTACAATCTCAACACTAAAAGGCATGACACTTCTCAACAAGACCGCACCTCAAGCCTTACCCATCGCCCATTTCAGATCCACTCATCCCGTTTTCAAGCCCGTCAAGAAGACTCAATACAGCCTCAGTAAAAAGCTCAACAGATAGATCTAAAGTCCAGGCTTTTCGGTTATGTTTACCCTTGAATTGCATTGCAAGCTTGTTATTAATAAGCATTTCAGGGGGCAAGCATGCCTTGCTCACAGTATCCGCATGGATAATTTTGTCACAAACATCTTTAATAGAGAATTCCTTGCCGACCAACTCATCATCATAGTAATAAAATCCACAATGGGAGAGTCTCCTGGACTCTATCTCTAACTCATTTCCCTGATAAATATTAATACGAATTGAAACGGCTAAATTTAATAGACTTCCGGATACTAAATTTTGAAATACGCGTTCAGTGCTCTCTGAACTTAACCTGTACGTAGAATTACTGAACAAAACATTGCTTGTCAGATCTAGCCCATGGCATATCAAACAGAGGCGTCGAACCTCATCAAAATCCTGCCTATGTTTACCAAATAGCTCTTTCATATTTCACAAAAATGTTTGTTAAAATTTTTATATGGGTGGACACCCTTAATCTTCCCAGAAAAAATCGCGGAAAAACCGCTTGCCTTTTACCAACATAAAGGCCCAGGCAAGAATAGCCACCCCTGTCACCTGGCTATAGGGCACATTCAATCCTGCAAATTGCTCCGGGAAGAGGCCGGCAAACCCGAGAGGCATAATTGCCACGCCGATCTCCGGCCCGACGTCATGACCATCAAAAAACCAAATACTGATTTGTAGAGTCAGATATACAAATCCGAATGCCAGCAATCCACCCAAAATAAGCACAAATAAGTAAATCCCAAAAAATCCGGCTCCTGTTTTTTCATGAAAATAAGGGCCGAACTCGACGAACAGGGAACAAATAAGAGCAGGTAGGAAAATTTTTGCCGCTAAGTCATCGACAGCTTTAGCATATGTCGTACTAAAGGGCTCCATATATCAATTACTCCCATTGAGAAAAAAGGCTTTACCCTTCACCCCAGCACCCCCGTGGAATTTCGGGGACAGTATATTTAACTTCGAAAAATTGAGTATAGTCTCGCTCATATTAGGCCCTTGGAGGATCAATTTTGCCTTCAAAAATCGACCTTTAAGCCGTTTTTGGGGGCATTTTTCCGAGCTTTTTCTATAACTTTCAGCTAGTTGGCTTGGTCCGACCCCGCACAAACAAGAGTAAAGCCCTCTTCAAGTGACCGCTGTCGAGTTGTTAATTTGCAACTTAAACTCTCTCAATATCCTGCTTCCTCGCGACCTCCGAAAACTTCAGCAAATCAAAAACCACCCGCGCAAATCCCTTTGCCACCTCGGGATTGGAAAGATACTGCATCATCTGTTTTTGGTGCGCCTCACTGCTGTCCATCACGGCATCATCGAGAGCCTTGGGAAAATCACCCAGCATTGCCTGTTCCGGGGGATTGTTCAGGATCTGATGCATAACGCTCAGGTTTTCGCTGACCTTGTCGCGGATGGTATGGGCGTAGTTGATCAGGTCCTTGTCGGTGAGACCGTCGGTGATAAATAGTTCGTTTAAACGAGCCAGGATTTCTGACAGAAACTCCTCTTTTTTGTCCTTCGGTTTGGCGGTGCCGACTTCGCTACCCGGTTGCAGTTTGTAGTCAGCTTGGGCCTCCATAACCAGATCTTGTTGCCGCTGTTTGGAGAGGCGGTAGTGGCTGAGCGTCACGTTGCTCAGGTCGATGTCATCATCCTCATCCATTTTTTCCCGCAGCATGGGGCGCAGATGTCGGGCGTAGAGACTGAGCTTTTCCAGATCCTTGTTATCGTAATCGACGATCTGCGACATGAATTCGTAAAAACGGGTGAAACTTCCAAGGTCCTTTTTGAAGATCTCTAACCGGTCCTTTTCCTGCTTACACTCCTTGAAGCTTTTCTCCGCGTTGGCTGTCAACACCGCATCCCCGGTCTTCTTGGTACGCTCGAAGATCTCCTTGGCCAGTTTGAAAGCATCGACCGCCATCTTGTAACGTCCCTGCCAGCGTTCCACCGCCGGTTTGCAGATATTGCTGATCGCGGCGTTACTCTTGTTTTTGGCATAAAACGCCACGACAAACTGCTCGACCTCCTGCCAGAGGAAAATACCTTCGGCCCGCAGCTTGTCGAACAGGTCGAAAACCAGATCGGGATTGGAGACATCGGCCAGCTCGGCGGTCTGGTAGTACGGTTGGAAAGAGTCGAGGATGTCTTGAGGGTCATTAAAAAAGTCGAGCACGAAAGTGCCGCTCTCCGCTTTGCCGGGATAGGTGCGGTTCAGGCGGGATAGTGTCTGCACGCACTCGACGCCGTAGAGCTTTTTGTCGACGTACATGGCGCACAGTTTCGGCTGGTCGAAGCCGGTCTGGAACTTATTGGCGACCAGCATCACCTGATAGTCTCCGCTATTGAAGGCCGTACGCATGTCGCGCCCCTTGAGGCCGGGATTCATGCCGTGCTCGGTGAACTTGTCACCCACCAGTCCCTCTGAATTCGGGTCGCTGTCGGTAAAGGTTACTTCGCCGGAGAATGCGACCATGGCGCGAATCGAGTCGTACCCCTTGAGTTTGACGTACTTGTCGAACTCCTTTTTGTAGCGCACCACTTCCTTGCGGGAACTGGTCACCACCATGGCCTTGGCCTGTCCGCCGAGCAAACCCATGACGTTTTGCCTGAAATGCTCGACGATCACTTTCACTTTCTGGGCGATATTGTAATCGTGCAGGCGCACCCACTGGTTGATTTTCACCGTCGCTTTTTTGCTGTCGACCTCCTCGTCCCGGGCCTGGATGCGCTGCGCCAGTTGATAAGCCACCTTGTAGTTGGTGTAGTTTTTCAGCACATCGAGGATGAAGCCTTCTTCAATGGCCTGGCGCATGGAATAGACATGAAAAGCCTCGGGCAGATTGGTTTTCGACGGCGGCAGCGAAGGATCGGGCAGGCGGCCGAACAATTCCAGAGTTTTCGGCTTGGGAGTGGCGGTGAAAGCGAAGTAGCTGAGGTTTTCGTTGGCGCGCCGGGCGGCGATGGTGGCGTCGAGGATGTCTTCGGAAGTGAACTCAACATCGTCGGTGGTGTTCTCCGCCAGCAGCACCTCCTTCAACTGCCGCGCCGTTGAGCCGGACTGGGACGAATGGGCCTCGTCGGCGATCACGGCATAGCGGCGTTCCTTGAGATTGATGCTGTTTTCGATGGCCTGGAGGACAAAGGGAAAGGTCTGGATGGTGACGATGATGATCGGCTGCGACGCTTCGAGGGCCTTGGCCAGCTTCTCCGACTTGGAACCGTCACCTTCCTTACGATTGATCCGCCCTACCACGCCGTCGGCATGTTCGAACTGATAGATGGTGTCCTGCAACTGGTCGTCCAACACCGTGCGGTCGGTCACCACGATCACCGAATGGAACTGCTTCTCCCCTTGCCCGTCGTAAAGCGAGGCGAGTTGATGCGCGGTCCAGGCGATGGAGTTCGACTTGCCCGACCCGGCACTGTGCTGAATCAGGTACTTATGCCCCGGACCTTCCGTCCGCGCCGAGTCGATCAGGCGATTGACCACGTCCCACTGGTGGTAACGGGGAAAGATCAGGGTCTCCTTTTTGTACTTTTTGCCCTGCCAGTCCTCTTTCTCCTCGATCTGCAGATGCACGAAACGGGCAAGGATCTTGAGCAGGTTGTCGGGCAGCAGCACTTCGTTCCATAGGTAGGCTGTGGCATACTCACCGGGATTATCCGGCACATCGTTACCCGCCCCGCCCTCTCTGGTGCCCTTGTTGAAAGGGAGGAAAAAGGTATCATCCCCTTCCAGCCGGGTCGCCATGTGGACCTCGTACTGGCTGACGGCAAAATGGACCAGCGCCCCGCGCTTGAAGATCAGTAGCGGTTCCGGCTTTTTGGTGACCGGATCTTTTGGCAGGCGGGTCCGTTTGTACTGCTTGATGGCGTTTTCCACCGCCTGCTTGAATTCCGACTTCAACTCCAGGGTGGCGATGGGCAGACCGTTAACAAACAGCACCAGATCAATGCGCCAGGCCTTGGCTTTTTTGCCGGTGTCAGCAAGATGTTCCTCGGTGGCGTAGGGGCTGTAAACCAGCTCCGGCACGATGCGCAGGCGGTTCTTTGCATAGCGGGCCAGGGTATCGGGATTGAGGTCGTGATCCGGTTTGAACTGACAGAGCTTGAAACGGGTACCGCGATCACGCAGTTCGTGGCGCAGCACCCCGAGGGTGCCGAAGGTGCGCAGCTCACGGTTGGCGGCGTTGGGATCAACCTTGTTGAGTTGGCGGGCGACTCGCTCGAGGAAGTGTTTTTCGGGATTTTGCGGATAGATCTTGCAGTATTTTTGCCACTGCTCGTCCTGGGTCTCTTTTACGAAACCGAGTACGTCCTCTTCGTACAATGCCAGTTGCCGGTTGTATCCGGCGGGTGATCCCAGTTGCCAGCCGTTCGCGATCATCTCGTTGATGATGTCGGTTTGGAAGACAGACTCCTGGGACAATCTGGCATTGACGGCTGTCATGCGGTGGCCTCCATGGGTTGTTCCGATGGCGCCGGTTTCCAGTTGCGGACGTCGATCTTGCCGGTAACGGCGGCGGAGATAAGAGCGGTGCGACGTTCTTGTAATAGATCAATTTTTCTCTGAGAAACTGACAGCAACTCGTCATAACCTCTCGTATTTATAGAGACTTTATCAACGATTTGATTTTGCTCCTCAAGTGGAGGAACTGGCACCCAGAAACCTGCCAGAGTTCCTAGGTAAATGCCCGGCTGTGCAGAAAATCCAACATTACTCCAAAGCAACTCATCAAACTGTTTGCTCTGAAAAATAAGATTTAAAAACGTATTTAAGAGTAAATTTGGTCTGCATCTAAACACTGCAACACTGCGTTGAATATGGAATGAATCCATTTTTTCAACAATGGCGGTTTTCCCAAGGGTTCCCCCGACGACAGCCAAAAGAACATCACCCTCAAGAACTTTGAAGGATTCATTCAACTTCTCGAAATCCGCCTTCGAGATCATGCTATCGTCATCTCTCGTATCAAATTTTCCGTCAATGATGTTTCTTACACTCAGCAAGGGGATACCATCATCAACTCTCGGTGGGGGCAAGTGAGTACCATCCTTCAATAAGGAACAGGCATATTTTAATGCCGGAGTAATCCAATGCTCCGGCACCTCCCCCAACCACTCAACACCGGAATCTTTCATCGGCGCATCGGGGTTGAGCCCTTTGGTGACGGCATGGCTGATGACCGCCTGACGCTTTTCTTTCAGCAGTTTGATCAGTTGTTGTTGCTTGTCGATCAGGGTGTCGATTTTGGCGATCTCGTGGTCGAGGAAGTTGGCGATTTGGGTTTGCTCATCAATAGGCGGCTCAGGCAACCAAACCTCTTTAAGCTCGGCATACCGAAATTCGGTTGATCGCTCTCGTATCCCTTTTGCAAGAGACTCAACATAGCCATTAAGTGCAAGGTTTCGTAGGTAAAGCCCGTAATATTTTGAATTCGCCACACCTTCTATAGGTTTACAAATGCTATAAACTGGGGAACACTTTCCATCTGAGTCCGAGACCCCTATGGCACCTGCAAAGCCATCCATTGCGTGTACTACCAAGTCCCCACATCTGACGCCTTGATAACCGATTTCCTTGAGAGACTGGGTGAAGCCATCAGTTCTCCTATTTATGCGTAACGTAACTTGTCCATCTCTAAACGCAGTGACTGTTTCGTCACACTCCCTGGGCGGACGATTCTGACGTTCGAACAGAAATTTTGTGCGTTTAAGATCCCAGTGTGCAGGCACAACACCAATATGGGAATATGAAGTTTCTTTATAACTTTCATACTTAAAATATTTCGTCATGCATGAACCTCCCGCAGAAGGCCCATAATCTCCGCACTCACCGCATCCAGATCCCGATCAATCTCCACCAACGAACGCGGCGGCGTATAAACGTAAAAATGCCGATTAAAGGGAATCTCGTACCCGACAATCCCCAATTCCCCATCCTTTTCATCCCGCTTGCCAGCATCAATCCAGGCGTCGGGCACATGGGGCGCGACTTCTTTGCGGCAATAGTCCTCCACGGTCTCGGTTACAGTGCGTGACGGATCGAGGGGAATATTCTCATAATCCCGCAGGTCGCTATCGTTCTGGAATTCAACAGTCCGGCCATTCAGGTCAAACATCCCATAAAGCGGTTCGGCTTTCTGCTTATGGACCTTTTTGATCACCCGCTTGGCATCCGGATTCTTCCAGCTCACCGCATCGAGAAACTGCTTATTCTCCTTGGCGTCGAGCTTGACGTCCAGGGCCTTGAGGGCTTTTTTCAACTCGGTTTCAAAGCGGTTGAAGTCATCACAGGGTCCATCGACAATCGCTGCCGCTCCCAGTTGTCGACCGAGTTGTTGTTGCAGAGCCTCTCCGACTGCAAGCAACGCCTTTTGATAACACCACAAACTTGGATCGAGCAGTTCCTTGACCTGCTTCTCTTTCAGCTCCGGATGGTTCGCCTTGATGTGTGCCCGAATCTCCACCTCGACCGATGACAGATCGCCATAGTTGTCGTCGGTCCACTCCTGGCCGAAATGCTCATAGACCCACTTCATCGGAGCCTTGAACGGCTTGGGCGCGAAACGCAGCTCTGCTAGCCGCTCGTCGCTGAACTGCACCGAAAGCCGCAACGGCCGCTCGACGGTGATGCGGCGATAGCCGAAATCGGTGGTATTGAAGATCTTGCTGATCGGCTGTCCGGTGGTCGGGTCGATGGTGTCGGCCTCGTCGAAGGCGCCGAAGGTACGGGTGATGGTGCGGATATCCTCATCCGACATCACGTTGCGCTTGGAACCGAGAGACTTGCGCATCTTGCAGCAGAGGTTGACGCCGTTGATGAGCTGCACCTTCCCTTTGCGTTCGGGCGATTTTTTGTTGGACAGCACCCACACATAGGTGGCGATGCCGGTGTTGTAAAACATATCGGTCGGCAGGGCGACAATCGCCTCCAGCAGGTCGGCTTCGAGGATGTAGCGACGGATCTCGCTCTCGCCGCTGCCAGCGCCGCCGGTAAAGAGCGGCGAGCCGTTGAGGATGATGCCGATGCGCCCGCCGCCGTCCTTGGCGTCGCGCATTTTGTCCATCAGGTGCATCAGAAACAACAGCGAACCGTCGGAGACGCGCGGCAGGCCGGGACCGAAACGACCGTCGAACCCTTTGAGGGTATGCTCGTCCCGAATCTCTTTTTCGACCTTCTTCCAGTCGACCCCGAAGGGCGGATTGGAAAGCATGTAATCGAACTTGTCGGCGTAGAGCTGATCGTTGGAAAGGGTGTTGCCGAGCTTGATGCGGTCGACCTCCTGCCCTTTGATCAGCATATCCGCCTTGCAGATGGCATAGGACTCGGGGTTGAGTTCCTGGCCGAAGGCGCGCATCACAGCATCGGGGTTGAGTTCGTGCACGTATTCCATGCCGCTGGAGAGAAAGCCGCCCGTCCCCGCCGTGGGATCGTAAATGGTGCGGATGATCCCCTCCCTTGTCAGCGCCTCGTCGTCCTCCATGAACACCAGCGAAGTGGTCAGACGGACGATATCGCGCGGCGTGAAGTGCTCCCCTGCCGTCTCATTGGAACTCTCCGCAAAGCGCCGAATCAGCTCCTCGAATACCAGCCCCATCTCGTAGTTGGAGATTTTGCCGGGACTCAGATCGGTGTTGGCGAACTTCTGCACCACCTTGTAAAGGAGGTTGGCGTCGTTGAGCTGGGCAATGAATTCGGCGAACTTGAAATACTCGAAAATCTCCCGCGCATCCCGGGAGAAAGACTGGATATAAGTCTCAAGATTATCCTTAATGCCAGATTCCCCGAGTTTGGATAGATCCATCGGCGAAGTATTGAAGAATTTGGCCTCCGTCGAGCGCAGTATCATCTTCTCGTACGCCTCTTCCGGCAGGTTCATTTTACTAACTTCGGCGTGCTTTTTCAGCACCTCCGCCTTGTCCTTTTCGAGCACGCATTCGAGGCGGCGCAACAGGGTAAAAGGAAGGATAATACGGCCATACTGACTTTGCTTGAAATCGCCGCGCAACAAATCAGCGACGGACCAAAGAAAAGCAGCTGTCTGGGTAAAACTGGGAGTCATAAACAACCTTAAATCGATAACGTATGCAGAGAGTTTGCGGGAAAGAACACACATAGAAAACCGACTGAACCTTACCGGAAGCAAGCGGTTTTATCAATATATTAGCCGACAGCATGGTTTTTCACGGCGAACTCCAAACATATCAGTATCAAAACAATAAATTACTACACATATAGCGCCGTCGAAATTACCACCGCATACCATATTTTTCAATAATTCTAATGATTTTTGCATAGTCCTACATAACTTGGCGACATAAATAACCCGCCGAACAAAACTGCCCGGAGGGTGCTCTTTCATCTATTTCAAAACCCAATTGCCATATCTCACGCAAAGCCGTTGAGCCACCAAGAAAATCAAACGTCTTCTTTTTATGTAAATCCCTCCCCTTGAACCTTTGCATCTTGCGTATGTACCCGATGAGCATAGTGCATGTATTCATGCACCGTATCGGCTCTGTTTACCCAAAGAAACTCATGCTAAATCAGATACTTTACCCCTATCTCATGAGTCATTAAGTATTTTTACTTTTTCTATTTTATTGTTATTATATTCCAATCTAACAACCTGCTCGCCATCACCTCGACCCTGAATAACCCCTTGTCGCAAATCTACCCGGAATATCGAGCCGTCGACGTTCCATCAGGGAGCCACCGTATAAGGGAATAGACAACGCACGCAAATCAAGGAGGAATACCATGCCTGAACAGATCCATGTATGGGAGATGCCGGAACTTATGGCTTTTGATGGCACCCACTCCGTAATCGCCGGGCGACTGATTGAATTCGAGACCAAAAAATCCGAACTCTTGCCGGACCACCGACACTGGTTGCAGGAGAAGGTGGTGCCGGCCATTCTGGCACGTCCCAATGCATGGATCGATCTGTATGGCTATGCCAGCAAACTGGGGAACCAAAGTGATAACCTGGCGCTGTCCCGGGCGCGGGTCGAAGCGGTAAAGGATTTTCTTGGCCAACATCTGGCCAGACATGGAAGGAATATCGATGGCATGGTCAACATCGATTGCGGATTCGGGGAAACGGCGCCGGGATATTATGACAAGGATTCCGATAATTCGGGTTATTGGCGGGCCGCCGAAATTATCGTCTTCGGTTCCAAGCCGTCCGTTGTCAGGCCGCCGGTCATCCCTCCGGCATCGGGCAATAGTTTTGAAATCAAGGTGGTTGCCGGAGGCTC
>DKEW01000031.1:10699-12116 GCA_002452265.1 Pelobacter sp. UBA6812
GCGTTTTTCTTCTATACGGGCGGCGGACTGGGCATATCGATACCCAAAATACCGGGACCCGGTTCGATGACCAAAGCTGGGCCGCCGACCCCGTTTCGTACCAGCAGGCCGGCCGAACTGCACCAATTCAACTCGAAAGCTTCTCTCTATCAGGATCCCGGCATGACGGTGGGGCCCTTCAGCACCGGCGGGACTCTGCGATTGCGCGTTTACGAGATCCATGATTCCAGCGGGCTTATCTTTACCTCCCCATCGATTCTGCCGATCGAAGGCGGTTGGGGCATCCAGATGCCGGGGCTTGGATCAGCGAGTGAAGGCGTCCTCGCCTTGGCCAGCGGGGTCTTTCCATGCCCCTGATGCGCTGCTTACGGCCGCGATGGTATCGAAAGACCGAAAATGACCGATTGGTGTAGCGCTACCGATAGGCCGAAGGCCACCCACATTTATCTGCATACGATTTCTACAAAAGGAGAACATTATGGGCTTCAACCCGGTAAAAGTATTGGAGTCGGGGTATAACGCAGCCAAGGATGTCGTAAAAGGTACCGGACATGCGGCCAAAAGCGGAGTTAATGCTTTGGGCGACGGGGCCAAAGTCATTTACGACTCGGGAGCCGATCTGATCGATGAAAGCGGCAAATTTTTCGAAGACCCCTTGGGCTATATCGAAAACCAGTTATCCGGCCTCTCCTTTGAAAAGATTGCCGGTGCCGTAACCCTGGGTCTGGATGACGTGGCCGAAGATCTGGCTCGCCAGGCCGGCCTGGGTCCGTTGGTTGACGGCATCAATCAATTTGCCGAAGTCGTCGGCGAAGTGGTGGAGACCATCCTGCGCTTTGCCAAGTGTGCTCATTGGATGGAAAATCCCGGTTTCTGGGCGCTGTCCGGTGCTCTTTATGCGGCACGCTCCCAAGGCTGGATTACGTCGAAGGCGCAATGCACCGAATTTGCGCAAAAGGGTGAAATCCTCAAAGCCGTGGGGGCAAACGTTCCGGTTTTGGACATGCTGCCGTGTGCCGCCGAGGTGGCTTTTAGCGCACCGTCACCCTCGCAGGTTGCCGGCGCGGCATCGACCGCAACAGGCGGTTCTCCCGGCCAGAAGGCCACATCGTCGCTCAACCATTCGTCCGTCGGTCTTGCGGCCGCACTTTCCCCCGGGGTGAACCTCAACTTCACCGCCAGCGTCGCGCGACCCCCTGCCGTGCATGGTATCAGCCGCTCGCACGATAAACTCGATGTGTTCATCGTACGCCCCGACGGTAAAGCCGCGACCGCGGCCTGGGAACCGGGGGACACGCATTGGCGCGGATGGTGGCAGGCAGCCACCGGCCACACGGCTCCCGGCGCCCCGGTAACGGTTGTATCCCGGAGCCGGGACAAGCTCGACATCTTCATGGTCGGAATGGACGGCCATGTG
>DKEW01000007.1 GCA_002452265.1 Pelobacter sp. UBA6812
GAGGATGCGATTGGCGAGCATCCGATGGTCAACTTGGCTGAAATACCGCCTGCGGGTAGGATCCTCGAACTTTCTTGCAAATTCATTATTAAATAATTAAATTGCAAGAAATTACTTTTAGGGGTCACCATGATTCAACGTGTGCTGACAGGTACACTACGACGGCTTGCCAATGGATTTCCTGTGGTGGTGGTCACCGGCCCGCGCCAATCAGGCAAGACTACTCTGGTACAGTCGGTCTTTCCAGATAAGCCCTACCTATCTCTGGAAAACCCCGATTCCCGTCAGTTTGCCATAGAAGATCCCCGGGGGTTTCTGGCTCAGCATCCCGACGGCGCCATCTACGATGAAGTGCAGCGAACCCCCGAGTTGCTTTCTTATATCCAGGGATTGGTTGATCAGCAGCGTACGCTTGGGCGCTATATCCTGACCGGTTCACAGAACTTCACCTTAAGTCAGCACATTAGCCAGAGCCTTGCCGGGCGGGCCGGGATAGCTCAGTTGTTACCGCTTTCTGGCAAAGAATTGGCTGCAGCAGAGCGGTTACCTGAAGATGTTGACGTCTGTCTTTTTACGGGTGGCTACCCTGCCCTCTATTCGACTACGGTTGATACTGCGGACTGGTTTGGCAGTTATGTCACCACCTACCTAGAACGTGATGTCAGAGACCTGACCGCTGTCCGCGACCTGATCATCTTTCAACGATTTTTGAAACTATGCGCTGCCCGCACAGGTCAATTGCTTAATCTTTCATCGCTGGCAACTGATTGCGGGATTGCCCAGAGTACAGCCACGGCCTGGCTAAGCATCTTGGAAGCCAGCTACGTCGTGTTCCGCCTCCCCCCGCATTTTGCCAATTTCGGCAAGCGACTAGTCAAGTCCCCTAAGCTCTATTTCCATGACACCGGGTTGGCAGCCTTTCTTCTAGGCATCCAGACACCGCAGCAGTTAGCCATTCACCCTGCCCGCCCCGCCCTGTTCGAGACGTTGGTTGTTGGTGACTATCTGCGCAATTGCTTTAATAACGGTAAACCATCAAACTTATACTTTTGGCGGGACAGCAGCGGCAATGAGGTTGATCTGCTGCGTGATGAGGCGGGGACGCTTTACCCGACGGAAATAAAATCCGGCCAGACCGTGGCATCGGATATGTTCAAGGCGTTAAAAAGGTGGCAGGCTATATCCGGCTCAGCCGTCATACCCCAACTCATTTCAGGCGGTACTGGCAGGTATGAGAGAAACGGGGTGCAGGTGCTGGGCTGGAAAGAATTTCTAACCGAAGATGGAGTGTGAGCGATTTGGAGTGTGAGCGGCGAGACTTTCAAGCAAAATATTTATTATATCGTATTTATTAATTAGTATTTAAGGTTTGATTTCCTCTATTGGGTGTGGGTCATCTGCTACCGCCGTTTTTCTGCCTGCACAATTTCGCTATTTTTCTCATCAGCCCCTATGGTTGCCGATCTCACAAAACCCACCTTAAGACCGAATGGTTCGGCTATCTTCTTGAGAGTCTCCAGCGTCGGATTGCCCTTGTCATTCTCAATATCAAGCAGAACGCGCGGGAATATCCCCAATACCTTCTCAGCATACTCCTTTTGAGTCATGCCAACGATCTTGCGCATCTCACGCGTTGCCTGGCCAATAGTAATCCGGCCAGCCTGCACTTTCTCGAATAGCGCCAATTTTCGTTCGCGCACCGCTTCGCGGGAGAGTTTTTGCTTCATATGTTGCCTGCCTTTTCAAGATCACCGGCAATGGCTTCGCACCTGGCTGCCACTTCTTCAATCACTCTGCCTTCAACACCTAATTGTTTCATGACGGCCGGGATACGAGCCACTTTAGATGCCTGAGATGACAAAAACTTGATGGTATGCGTCACATCAACAAGCCCCTCCAGGGACTTCGCGACTGCAACCCAATCAGGCCGCCCCGCGCTCTCCATTCCATGCCACAATGAAGCCCTGGGAATACCTTCAGGATCAAGTGACATGGGGGCAAAATCATATAATGGCGACAGCTCAATCGGACCGCCTCGCCTCTTCAAGAAGGCGGTATTTCGGCCATGGTTGTCAACATTGCGCATTGCAGCGTTAAGGATATCGCGTTTCAAATACTCCATAATTTCAGCAGCTGGGGCCGTTGCTACTGTGGCAATAGCGTGACAAAAGGTAAGATGGTCACCGCGGCGACCATACTCGGATATGTTAGCAACTGAGCAAAGCGTTTCAAGCCCATGTCTTAACAGTTTATTGCCTGAACGTTCGCGATCGAAACGTGGCACGAACAGGCAATTATCTCTATAGGCGAGCTTATCACCTGTCCTGATGCCAAACCATCGTGCAACCTCATAATATTGGGCTTCGTTGCGTAGAATCAGCTTGTCTGCCGCCTGTTTCCCCCGTGGAAATTTGACGATCCAGCTACTCACAATCATTTCCGGCCGCAGGGCGCCGTCTGGATGCCATTTGCCGTTCACATCTGTGACAACCGCAAACTTTGGGGCGTCCCCGGGGATGTCGGTTGCACCGGTGACCACAGCACCCATTTCTTCAGCGTATTCAATAAAGTCAGACTTCTTTGCGACAATATCGTCCATGCTGAAACCAACATGGGGGGGTTCAGGGGGCTCTATGACAGACTGGCGTACCCGTAGGTTCCCTGGCGGGTTACCCGCCCCAACCGATAACAGTTCCCAATCAAGCTCAACGCTCTCACCATCTTTTTTATCAAGACGTTTGAGCCAAACTCGCCGTCCTGCTCCGGCAGGGAGGATATCGACAACAAAAGCCGGCAAGGTGTTGAAGCTGTGAATATCAAAGTTCACGGGGTACAACAGGCCAGCCCTGTTATGGGGCGAATCCTTTTGGTCGACCACGTACGCATGGTCGTACTCCAGCCACCCGCCTGAGACAGCACTTCTCTCGCAGGTGGCTATAGAAGCCCACTCACCATCTAAACTAATTTGCAGATCGATTTTCATGCTATTATAACAGCACCTAATAAAACAGAAGTCAAGATTTTATGCTATTACAATAACACGCTTCATATATGGCGATTGGAAACCGGCCTTGAAGTATTTTTGAGTGTTTCCCCGTTCACCAGCCAACGCGTTCCAGCCGGATATCCGGCAGATGACTTAACCGTTGAATGGTCTCATACCCCCTATAAAGCCAAAGGCCTAAACTCAGCGCATCGGCAGGCTTATTCCCATAGCCGGCGAAATCATGCCCTTCCACTGTGCAGCGGTAGCAATCGTGCCCGTCGTCCCATGTGATGATGATTTTTTTTTCCGATGGCTTCGAGTGGGGGCAGATCAGGAACAGGTGGCAAGCACGCATCAGCACCAGTCAATTTTTTATATAAACCGGGAAAATCTATGCGGATGGCCTCCAACCCAGGGCCATGCCCCGCAATTACATCCTGCAACACTGTTTCAGGCTTCAATCCCCTGCCAGCAACCCACTTTGCAAACGTCAGCCCTCGCGTAGATAAATACGGCGCCATCCCATTAGGTACCAACCCCTTTGGCAAACAGCCGGTTTTTGCTCTGGGTATCATGGCAGACTTCACCAGCGCGGCGTGGATGTAGCGACACGTTTTTGAGCCGCTTGTACGTGCGATCTCAACGACGCTGTAGCCCTTTTGATAAGCCTCGCTGTGGGCATCAGCCAGTGCTGCTTTTAGGACGTCGATGCCTGACTTCGCCTGGAAATAATACGCTTCTTGTTTTTTGGCCATTGAGTTCCCCTGGCGAATTCCCGCTGTGCAGTGTTTATATCCCCTTCGGCCTTCTGAACCCATTCTGCTGTCTCAGGCTTCATGGAGCACTCTCCCCTTTTCGACTATTTCGGAAATAAAGGAGTCATGCTTATTCAGGCGGTCCTCAATCTGGCTCTCAGTGCGAACAATGAGATCAAGCGGGAAGGTGACCTTTATTTTCTCTCTGATTGCTGTCGCCATCCGCCACCCTTTGCCCTCGAACGGGAGAATCACCAGCATATCCACGTCGGAATCAGGCGTCGGTGTACCCCAGGCATGAGAGCCGAAAAGCACTATTTTGCTAGGCTTGAACTCGCGAGCAATAGAGGCCGATAGTTGCTCTATATCTGTAATAGTTGCCATTTCAATTGCCTCCTTTAACATCTCCGCCGGGAAGTCCCCTTCCGAGAGGTGGGGGATGAAAGGCGTTTTTG